>JANXEU010000029.1 GCA_025058055.1 Candidatus Calditenuaceae archaeon | reverse complement strand
GTCCATGCGCACCGTCGCAGACGTGTCCTCGGTCGCGTAAGCTGACGCCAACAGACCTACAACTAAGTTGTTGAGGTTGTCTACGCTGAGGCGCATGTAATCCGGTATAAGGACTTCGCTGTCGGTGTTGAACCTCCACGTTTCCGGACGTATGTCTACAGTATCAGACGTGAACTGAACCGACACGGGATACCTGAGAACCGGGCCCCGTAGCTCGACCTCGTACTGCCTCGGGTAGGGCGGAGATATTCGAACCGATCCGGTCATCTGATTAGTGCCGTCGGTCACTATGACGTTGATCGTTGTGTCCAAATTGGGGTTGCTGGCCATAGTCACCCTGAACCTCAGCCTGTTAGTAATTACAGCCTGAATAGGACCTCCCTGCTGTCTCATCATCTCCTCCACAGGATCCACGAACTCGATGAAGATCCAGTTATCCGGCAGCGGGCAGATGGGGGAAGCTAGCGCCTGAGGTACGATCGGCTTGAACTCGGCAACCTTGTAGAGCATCGTCCTGTAGAGCGGATCGATGGTGGTAGGGTCTGCCGGGTTTATCAGTGCGGTGGGAACGTAGTGAACCGTCACGAGTATCGGGTCACCGGCCCTGCAACCACGACAGGTGAACCTAATCTCCTCCGTTCTCTCTTCCTCAGACCTTACCCCGAGCGTTATGAACCTTGAAGGATTGATTCCTGAATCGGAAGAGACAGATCCGTTTCTGTACACGATTAACCTGAATATCGTTATTGGCACGTCTCCGACGTTTCTAAACTTGATCATACCAATTCCCGAGCCCTCCCCCAGTCTCGGATCGGGGAACAGCGCGTAATCCGCAGCGAGCAATGATCTCAGCAAAAGTTGATCTCTGTTCAGGTCCTCGACCGCTTCCTGTCGGCTGATCATAGCTCTGGAGTTGAGGAGGATGAGCAAGCTTATCCCTATTGCAACGACCAACGAGAGGGCGATGGCCGTTGAGACCACGTCTGAGTCCCCGCGCGTTCTCTTCCGGGTCATCTAAGGTAAACCTCCACTTTCGCTAGCTCGGTAACCTCAATTATCTCAGGGACGTCTATGAACACGGTGATCCACTCCTCCTCGCTTCCCGCTGAGATCGTGATGGACAGAGTCGCTAGACGAACGCCATTACAATCAGTTAAATACACATTAACGGGCCTGTCGTGCACAGCTACACCGTATAATTTGCCCAGTGTAAGCTGAACGCTCGTCAGAATCGGAAACTCGCTCAGGTAGGAGCGGTACTGTGTTATCAGCCGGATGTCTGAGACGTGCAACACTCCGTCATCGGTTCTGTCGAAGTAAAACTCCCATGGAACCGGTTGATAGTAACCGCTGGCGTACGCTGAGAAGGGCGTTGATATACCAGCTGCTCCAGCGATGGCCTGCTCGTATGGCACATCTATCCTCAGGTTACTGCTTATTACTACTACGACGTTATCGCGTCCCACTAGTTTAACTCCGAAGTGCACGGGGTTGTCTGTTGCTGGTGTCGAATGCGAGAAACCGAGGTAAAGCTTGTCGTTGGGGCTGTCCATTATTCGACCGTTGTTGTAGTTCGTGAGCGGGTCGATGGAGCTCAGGACGACATACCTGCTACCCAAATTTGCAGTGCACATTCCGACTCTCCTCGTTCCTGGGAAGACGATCAGCGTCTCAGTGAAGCGCATCTCGTCCGCAGAGTTCACAGGGTTGTTTTGATCGTAAAGTGACCTCGCGATGTACCAAACTCTCAGCCTGATGCGCTCTCCAGGGCTGCAGTCGATGCAAGGCGGTAAGGTACCATCCGTTGCGCTGAGATTGAGGCTCTGCCTAGACATAATAGGATTCAGTCCAGTCGGATCACACCTCGCCCACCCCTCAGGGGACGTGGGCCATACCCCAGCCAGAATACCGTTTTCGCGGATCAACTCAACTCTGGTCACGCATAACTCGACTTCGGAGACGTTCCTGACTGTTGCACTACGACTAGCTGAGTTTGCAGCGTACCTAACGCTTTCGAAGACCAGTAACCCTGAAGTCTTGATCAACTGTATCTCGCGGTTGGCCTGTAGGTTCAGATCGGTCGCGTTAACGCTGAACCAGCCAGCACTGAGCGTGATGAGTAAAATACCTAGGAAAAGGGTGACGCCAGCCAGAATCGCGGTCGCAACGGCTGGCGAGATTCCCATACGACCTTTAATCGCGTCACGAGGTTGACGAACCATCATTCTCATCAAGGATCTAATCTTAGCCGCCACTGCGTCATATAAAAATAGTATACCCAACGGACAGCTAAACCCCCGCGTTCCCGATTGGTCTCGAGTTTCAGGTAACTGTTGCATCCCATAAGGTGTCAGCCGCTTCGCTCCGTAGCAGATCATACAACTCCCTCATGGTAAGAGACGGAAACGAGTTGCCAATCCGTATTCAAGGGCGCTCGGTTCATTTCATCTCCAACATCGTCTGGTTCAAGGACCTGAAGTAGATCCTCTGTCCTTTCCTCTCCTTTGTAGCGTATCCCATATAGGCCAGCTGGTTGAGATAGACGCTCTCGAGGGGCCTCGTCCTTCCGGTCAGAGATGAGACCTCTTCGGCCGTGGCACTTCCCACCTGAGAGAGGGCCTCCAGCGTCTTCCTAAGCGCGGGTGACAGGGTGGTCCTCGTAAAGGCCCTGCCCTGCCCAGTCGCCTGCGATCCGGCCTCCAACCGACCTGAAGTTTCGACGAGCCTGTTGACTGCCTTCTCTATTCTCTCAGTCATGCTCTCCATGACCCTCCTCATCTCCTCCATGAGAGGGGTTTGCAATACGAGCCTTCCAGTTATCTCTATCACGTTAGACTTCGCGGTCCTTTCTTGTTCCGTTAGCGTCGATTTGGCGATCAGGTAAGCGAATAGCGGCCGTAACTTAGCTGCTTCTTGAGGGAACAGATTCCCGCATTTGCTACAGTGAAGCACGAACTCGGGAGATTGAGATACCGTTCCACAACTCATGCAAGACACCTTTCGGTCCCCAACTGTCAAATTCGGGGACTTGCAACTCGGACACGCTTCCCTTGCCTCAACGTCGACGTGTCCACATACCGGACACGCCCTTATGACGTCTAAAAGTGTCCTCTTCAGCATGCCGGCCCTGTGAAGGTTCTCGAGGAGCTCCTCGGTCTCGGCACCTTTGGTGTTGAACGCTTCATCAGCCTCCGGGTAGGACACCCCGTTCGGTGCCTGTGGATCGAACATAGGCTTGATGAGAGTCGTTCCCGAAGAAGCGAGCTCGACCAAGGCGGCTAACACATTCGACCTTATAGCCTCGGTGGCCATCTATCACTACACAGATATCCAAATGATTAAGCTCTCGGTCGTTCTGCTCTACGATTTCTCACTTTAGGTGCTGGACAGTGTATTTTGATGGCAATTTGGAAAAGATCACCGAGCGTTTGCCAAAACGGTCTGTTTACGAATCTGATGAACTATCGGAATCATGAACATTACCGGCAGCACGGTGAACCAAATAGCGATCTGATAGCCAAGAGTCTCCCACACGAGGCTAGCACCGTACGTGGCTACCATTGTAGATGCGGTGTACAGCAGCTGCTGGATTCCCCAGACCCCTCCCCTTATGGACCTGTCGACGTGAGCGGAGGTTCTTGAGTCGACGAATGGCTGGAAAAAGATGGCTAGACCTGATCCCAAGAGCAGCGCGAGCAGAACCCCGAACCACGTGCTCATAGTTATGAGAACCAATACACTCAGAGAGCGCATAACTATCTCCAACCAGATGTACAGGAACCACCTCTCACCCTCTACCAACCTTCCACCGAGCGTGGAAAGAGACGCGA
This sequence comes from Candidatus Calditenuaceae archaeon, assembly GCA_025058055.1. Lineage (GTDB taxonomy): Archaea > Thermoproteota > Nitrososphaeria_A > Caldarchaeales > Calditenuaceae > Calditenuis. The sequence continues at coordinate 7,794 of JANXEU010000029.1, read as the reverse complement.
AGACGATCGATTCGAACGCGAACATCAAGGTCAGGTCTGATTCGCTCAGCTGTATGACGTCCCTTGCGACTAACGGTATGACGATTCCGGTCAGAACCCATATCTGCGCTAAGTTGAGGCTCCTGAGCGTGATGAGGGCCGGCAGCGGCCCCTTGGATGCCGCTTTTACAGAGCTCCTCAGCAGGAGGCTGAGGTCCATCGTAGTGCTGTCCTTTCGGGTACGGGTTTCCTTCAGTGCGATCCGCAGGGCTGCACTTAGGAGGAGGGTCAGTGCGGTGATTTGAAAGACTGCCCGATAACCGCTGAACTCGACAAGTGGTCCGGCAGCCAGGTACCCTATGACGGTGGCCGCGTTGACGACGCCGAAGTACAGGCCGTAGAATCGACCGTATCTCTCTGCAGAAGAGAGGTCCGCGATGTACGCGAAGACCGCCGGTCCGGTTAGCGCTACAGGAAGCATGATCAGCATCAGCGGTACCACCGACGACAGCCAGTCGGTCGACTCAGCCAGCAGCAGGTAGGCGAAGCCCGTGATCAGCGGTGACAGCACAAGCACCGTCTTCCTCCCCCACATGTCAGCTAGGACCCCACCTATCGGCGAGAGAATTAGGTACGAGACTCTTGAGAGGGCCAGGGCGAAGCCTACCTGCTCAACGGTGGCCCCCAAGCCCCTGATGAAGTATGGGAGAAGCGGTTGCAAGCCGGTCGAGAGGGCGTTGGCTAACCCTATGCTGACCATGAAGATCGCTACGTTGACGTGGCTCCTCGATCCGCTCAAAGCCCGAACAGCCTCTTCGCAACGTTAATTCAATAAACTTTGTCTTTTCCAAGCGCTCGGTGAATCTCAACTGTCCAATATATAAATTAAAAATTAAACTCCTAACGAAAACGTCGATAGTTCGTCCTTTAGCATAACTTCGGAGCTGATCCGAAAGCATAATACCCGAATTCAAGGGGCCACATGGTGAAGATTTGTGCCCTTCATGGGTGAGGCAAGCTGGGAGCGATCTTAAGTGGTTGTTATTTTAGAAACAAAAATATATGGGGATGCCTAGTGAATGGCGGAGAAATGATGACGGGATCCGCATATAGGGGCAAATTATTACCCTTACTGGTTAACATTGCTCTGGGATCTGTCGTGACCCTTGTCGCGCTCCTTTTACTCTCTCCCCTTTCACAGTTCTTCGTTTTCTTGCCCTCGGTACTCGGTGGTGTGATACTCGGCGTTCTCATGCTGTTCTTGCGTCGCATTGCTGGAAACGTCCTAGCCTTACTCGGCGTGTTGGTGGGATGGGTCATCGGGACGTTCGTTGTGTCCCTTATCACTCCAGAAGGTGTGGCTGCTTTTGGAAGACACGTCGTGTTCTCTGTCCCTCTTCCAGCTATAGGTCTCAGTGTTTCGATAGCGTACGCGTTGGTGTCGGGTCTCGAGAAGAAGCCTGAGAAGACGGTCGCGCAAACCGAGCAACGTGAAGAAGCGCGTGTTCAGATTCCATCGCCCGCTGGGACGGCCCAGTCCTCTTCACCAAAGCCTCAGGAGGAGGCGCCCTCGGAATCGACCGTTCAATTGGTGTCGACGAGCGATCAGCCACAAGTTCTCACCAAGGTGCAGGAGTTCGTAGACGCTGCCCCCACGGTCATCACTCTTTCCCACGCGGAGCTTACGTTAGTTGAGTGGTTAGCAGAGTACGGTAAAGTCCTGAAACCATTGAGAGACGACAGGGCACCACTCGGAGGCAGATACCAAGAGGCCGAGGAGGCGTTGGGCCTGGAATCGAGGTCGATATTGGAGCTGTTAACCTCGCTCTGGAGAAAGGGAGTGCTGGTAGGAGATTTCGCCTTCAAAACGTTGTCGTGTCCTAGGTGCAACGGTATCGATGCGTCTTACGAGCTCGTCTGTGCGTATTGCAAGTCCGAAGACATAGAGCGCCAAGAGGTAATTCAGTGCTCAAATTGCGGATATTTGGGCCCCTTACTGTCGTTCACGAAGCTCGCCTACTATGAGTGTCCGCAGTGCAGGATAAGAGGCGAGGACGTCCAGTCATACGGTTCAGGAGAGGGAGGTGCTGCAGGCAGGCCGCAGGGCGTAACCTTCTTGCTCTACTCGACCCTCTTCAGGTGTAACTCGTGTGGGTCGATCTCCGAGATACCTAGAACCGAGTTCACCTGCAAAGCCTGCGGCAACCGTTACGACGCGCAGTACGGCAAGTATCAGCGTTTCTACAACTTCAAGCTCAAGCCGGAGTACAAAGAGTATCTGGAGAAGGAGAAGAGGCCGCTTCTGATGCTGTACAATCTCCTGCAAGAGGCAGGGCTGAGGGTCGAGTCGCCTTCTGTGCTTCTGGACTCCGCGGGAACACCACACATCGTCGAGCTCCTAGTGAAGCGGGACGAGAGTCCAGTGGCAGCCTTCCTCTCGTTCGGTTCCCCCTACAGGAGCGCGGGCGAGGTCCTCTCGGAGGCGGTCTGGCTCAGGCTGGAGAAGGAGATCAAGGAGGTTCACGTGCTGGCGGTAGCGAAGTGGCCGTCGACCGTTGAGACCATCGCAAAGAGCTTCGGCATCAAACTCATCGATGTTTCATCTCCCAGTAATGTCGCTCTCAGACAGGTTTTAACGTCCGTGGTCTCCGAGCTCGTAAGTGAGCTTTCGAAGTCTGAGTGATCTAATCAACCCACGGAGGGTAGCTGGAACAACTGTACAGCCATCACTCCGGATATCCAGATCGCCAGCAGCGAGATGACCGATAGTATGGTGGCGTGAACGAAGCCCCCTGCGACTCTAGAGGTGGAGATCTTACCGGCGACGAGCCCGCTGATCGCAGCGATGAAGATCACCGGCGGGAGGAAGGAACCGATGAACTCGGCGGTCGAGATGGGCATTCTGGCGACCTTCAGGAGCTCCCTCATGAAGACTATCAGTATGACCACGACCACTACCAGTAGAATGGCCGTCAGGTATGGTATCATCATGAGCGGTCTGAGCGTTGCGCGCTTCTGCCTCTCTATCTCCTCCAGATCCTCGGAGAAGCTCGTGAGGACCTCGAGGGTCTCGGGAGCGCCACCACCGACGTCGATCGCGTCAATTAGAATGAATATACCTGCCTTCTCCAGCCAGCCGTAGGTCCTCTTGGTGAAGTCCTGATAGATCTTCTTCAGCGGTATCCCCCAGCTTATCTGTCTCGCGATCTCCCTCAGCCTCTTGGAGAAGGCGCCGTAGGAGTTCTGGGAGAGGTCTATGATGCACTGCTCTGGGCTCAGCCCGGTCTTCCTGACCTCTGTGAGGTCTCTGAGGAAGAGGGTCATCCCGTGGATGACGGAGAAGTTCTCGGAGCTGTAGGTCCTGAAGGCTACCGCGCCTGGCAGGAAGAGGGCGATGAAGGTGAGGCAGAGCGCAAGAGACGACTCGTATCCGGGTTCGAGGCCCATCGCGGACCTTAACCCGACCATGAGGGAGGAGGTGAAATTGAAGGGCTGTATCGTCCTCAGTTCGGGTAAGAAGAAGGGGACGACGAAGAGGACTAGGAACGCCAGTCCGGCCGGCATCGTGAGGTAGAAGACCTTCATGGGTCTCGGGTCGGTCTGGGGGTACTTGGGCTGGCTGATGTCGGCGATGTAGACGAAGACGATGGAGAGCGTGGGGAGGATCACGTAGGAGATGATGACGAACTGCTCCTGGGGCATCACCATGAACTCGGACGGAAGGGCCCTCGAGATGATGTAGATCGTGAAGAGGACCAGCGAGAGCATCATAGTGATCGCCGCGAACCCCTCCATCAGCATGCCCATCCTCTCGCCGACGATCCTCATCGTCCCCATCCTCCCCGTGAAGATTTGCTCGGTCTTCCGGATCAGGTAGTGGACGACGTCGCCGCCGCTCCTGAGGGTTGACGCGTATCCCAGCAGCAGGTCTCTGTACTCCTTCGAAGGTATGCCCTTGGCCATCTTCTCGATTGCCGTGACGGGGTCTTCGCCCGCGATCTTGACGTGTATCTGGGCCACCTGTGCCGATTTGGCGATGCTCGGGAGGAGGTCGGTCTCAGCGAGGCGTTCGAGGCTCTTGAACGGCGGTATGCCACCCGTGGACATGACGGCCAGATAGGCGGCTGCGTAGGGGACCTCGCTCTCGTACATGGACGAGGTGTTGGCGGCGGAGAGGTACGGATAGGCTATGCCGAAGAGCAGCACCAGCACCGGTATGGGCACGAGAAGGATCACGTAGAGCCAGTTTAGCGTTATCAGGTACACAGCGGCCATGACGGCCCCGGTGACCGCCAGCGAGATGAAGAAGGCGCTCATCACCATCGACGCGAAGACCTCCGGGTGGAGGCGCTTCCCGGTGGAGTCCAGCTTGTCCGGTATGCCTGGAGCTAAGCGGAGGACGATCTTACTGCCCAAGCTCCTGAAGTAGGCGAAGGAGAAGGACGCGAAGGAGTCGGAGAATCCCATGCTGTTTCATTTACGTCTAGACTCGGTAAAAGCTTTTCGGGTCCACGTGTCGAGCGGGGCGGACAAGAGCGCTCTAATAATATACTGGAGGCTCGTTCACTGTGCTGGATGGAGGTCTCGGTGGAGGCGGCGATCCTTATTGCCGTCACGGTGGTAGCCGCTGTAGCGGTCGCGTTCTGGGCCTCGGGGTTCGTCGCGCAGGTCACGCCCTTCGAGAGGCTGGAAATCATCGGGGCAAGGACCGTCGACGGCAGGACGATCGAGTTCACCGTTAAGAACCCGGGGGTGGCGGTCTCCTCGATCTCGGCGGTCGAGCTGATGGGCAGAGTGTACTATCGGCTGCCGAGTGGTATCGATGTGGGGACCGGGGCTGTGAGGACCTGTGTGGTTCGTGTCAACGGAGACCTGCCAGTCGGTGCCTCGATCGAGCTGGTGGTGATCACCTCCACCGGGAAGAGGTTCCCGACCGTGTTCATGGCCAATCACGGTGGCTTCTCGGGGCCGTTCGCGACTAACGTAGAATCCGTTCACTGTGTCTAAACTGTTAATCAATCTCGTGTCTAACATGCAAAATACAGCATAACTATTAATATTAGTTAGAGCCTTTTAGGTTCATTTTGTTAATCAGTTGGTTCTCATGATCATCAGTCTCTTATTCATGAAATATTTATCTACTGGATAAAGATCAATCTGGGTGAAATGAGAAGACGGGAGAAGAAGGCGATAAGCCCGGTAGTCGCGACGGTTATACTGGTTGCGGTCGCTATCGTGATCGCGATCGCGGTGGCGTTCTGGGCCTCCGGTCTGGTCGGAGTCTTCACGAGGTTCGAGAAGCTGGAGATCGTCTCGGCTGTTATGACCGACCAAGACACGTTCAGGGTGAGGTTGAGGAACACCGGATCTGCGGACACCTCGATAATTCAGGTCGTCGTGCAGGGAAGGGCCATAGGCACTCCGGCGGCCCCGGTCGCGGTACCCGTCGGTCAGACAGTTCAGTGTGACGTAGACGTACAGTCCCCACCTCCCGGAGTTACGGTTGAGCTTGCGTTCTACAGCGCAGGCGGCAAGTCCTACCCGACAGCGGTGCTGGCCACTCTGGGAACTGGAACCGCCCCATGGGCACCGACGTCTGCAACGTTGACCTGCACCAACGTGACATAACCTCTCCTCTTCGTTTTTGATTTTTGATGTAGTCTGTAGATATTCTGTTAATTGAGTTACTGTTTTTCGTGCAGAATGCATTTCGTAACCCTCCGCGTCCCTCTGTTCCTCCAACACGAGGGCCAAGTTTCGTTGATGACACCTAGTTCAGAATCTCATGAGGGTTCTTGTTGAACCTGCCGGGGGTGGGATTCGAACCCACGACAACCGCGATTCATCCCTCACCGAGGGATTATGAGCGCGGCCCTTTGTCCGGCAAACGCCTCTAGCCAGCTGAGGTACCCCGGCCTGTCGTTACTCTCACGCGCCCCTAATTTAACTCTCATCGGCCGCTGAGGATCACCGCTCCACGACGAACGTCGCAACCAGCTCTACTTTCCACTCGGATTCCGTGGTGTCCCGCAGCATTACCTCCTTGACGAGTCGATAGCATCCCGGCTCGATGTCTTCCGGTAGCTCGACCGTCAGGGTCATCGACCCCCCGGAGTTCAGCGAGTAGAGTATCATTATCCAGACACGGTCCTTCATCCATTCAACCGTGACCCATTTGCCGTCGGTGAACTTCTGGACGTCGTACGGCGCGCCGAAGTAGACCGGCTCGCTCCTCCTGTTCACGATCGTGTACTCGATCGACCTGACACCGCTTCCGACGAAGGCCGGCCTCAGGGTCAGCGTCACGCCGTTCCTCTCGTCGAACCCCAGTCTGTCTGCGCAGGGCCCTCCGCCCGCCCCGCCCCTGTCGAGGTTCACGGCCATCAACGTGCCCATCAGCATCACCGCGAGGGCCACTATCAACCCCACCAAGACCAGCCGCCTCACGACCTTACATCGACCCGCAGTATACATCACCCTTTGCCCGAGCACTCGAGTCCCGCTCATCTACCCGCGCGCCTCCCGATCGCTCCCCCGTCCCTCCTCCGGGCTCCGGCCATCGCCGTAACGACTCAAGGGACTGAGATAGCTCCGAGAGGCCCGTCCTCCACGCCCTGGTCGGCCCGGTCCGTTCTGCAGGGTCAAGCCTTTATTCTGAGGTATAGCGGGCTATCCGAAGATCATGCTGCCCTACGCGCCCTGGCTGGTCTGGCTGATACCGATCCTCGGGTCGACGCTGGTGCCCGCGTTCTTCAAAATCGGAAAGCGCGTCGGTGAGCTCTACTCGATCTCGCTGGTTGCGCTCTCAACGGCCTTCGCCGTCTCGATGATCCCGGACGTCTACGGCAAGCCCTCTCAGGTCGTCGAGGCCTCGTGGCTCGCCCTCCCCGGCGGCACGGAGCTGAAGTTCGGCGTTCTCCTGGACCCGCTCTCGGTCCTCATGGCAGCCATCGCCAACGGCATCGGCCTTCTCATCCTGATCTACTCCGTGGGTTACATGTCCCATGAGGAGGGCCTCCCGAGGTACTGGTTCTTCATGACCTTCTTCATCGGCGGCATGACGCTGCTGGTCGTCTCGGACAGCCTCGCAGGCCTCTACATAGGCTGGGAGATAGTGGGCATCTGCAGCTACGGGCTCATCAGCTTCTACTACCACAGGAAGGAGGCGAGGCTCGCCGGGATCAAGGCCTTCGTCACCACGAGGATAGGCGACGTCATGCTCTTCGCCTCAATAGCGCTCCTCTTCTCGAGGTTCGGGTCGCTCAGCGTCTCGGAGATCGCCCATAAGGTCCACGGTCAGGGGATCGACCCCGGCTTCATGTCGCTGGTGATGCTGCTGGCCTTCGGTGGAGCGATGGGCAAGTCCGCCCAGTTCCCGCTCCACGTCTGGCTCCCGGACGCCATGGAGGGCCCCACTCCTGTCAGCGCGCTCATCCACGCCGCAACGATGGTCAAGGCCGGAGTCTACTTGATGGCCAGATACTCCTGGACGCTTGTCCCGGTCGAGCACTTCGGCACAGCACAGCTCTCCGACTGGTACGCGCTGATGATCACCATCGGCAGCTTCACCTCTCTCTTCGCGGCCACCATGGGCCTCGTCATGAACGACATCAAGAGGGTGGTGGCGTACTCCACGATCAGCCAGCTGGCCTTGATGTTCGCGGCGATCGGTGCCGGCTCGGTCGCGGGCTGGGCCTCCGGGGTCTACCACCTGCTCAGCCACTCGGCCTTCAAGGCCCTCCTCTTCCTCGCGGCGGGCTCCGTGATTCACGCGGTCGCTACCAACGACATCGACCAGATGGGTGGCCTCAGGAA
>JANXEU010000005.1 GCA_025058055.1 Candidatus Calditenuaceae archaeon | reverse complement strand
TGGGTGGAAGGAAAGATGAGTCGATATTCCTTTCTCCTCAAGCCACTCCAGCTCACGGACAACTCTGGGGGAGTATTCGATGTTTACGAGCATGTCAACCGCCTCGCCCAGCGATTCGAACCCATCCAACACAACCAGCAGGTCCAAGTCGCTGTCAACTCTGGCGTCGCCCCTTGCCACGGAGCCGAAGACGACGACGCTCCGCAGGCCTTTGACGTTCCGCAACGCCTCCACGCAGTAGATTCCCACAAGCCGGCTGTACCTTTGCTGCGGTATCTTCTCAAGGCTCTGCAACGCTCCGGCTACGCTCAGAACGTAAACGTCCGGGTCGGCGAGCCTGTAAACCCATCCACGATGCGTCTTCTCATGAACGTAGACCGCACCAGCCTTCCTCAGCCTCAGCAACGCCACCCTAGCAGCTCCAGCCCCACCCAGCAGCTCAGCCACGTCGCTGGACGTGAACCCTTCGCCGCCAAACCTTCGGTACAGACCCGCATACAACATGCCGAGCTGTCTTGAAAGCCACTTAACCATCCATTACAAACCCCGTAACGCTCACATTTAACAGTATCAGCCGAAACGGTCTGGCCGTGAATGCTGAGACATGCAGCCGCCCTTCACGGTCGTCCCGCCGGGGTTCGTGGGTTTCTGCCCATGGGAACCCTGTTTTCTGCACGGCTTTGATGCCGTGAGGCGCTGCTCAGTTGTTTGTTGTCTGTGGCCGATGTTACGCTTATATGTTTTGTAAGCTATTTGGTTATTGTGGCTGATTGGGTGCCTTCTTGGCTGGGTTGGCAGTACGGCCTGCTGCTGAGCCGCTTCTGGACGGGGGTTTTTACTTCTTCGGATGCTGCGGCTGTCGGTGTCCAGAGCCCTAGGGTTGTTCTGTCGAGGCTTGTGAAGCTTGGATGGGTTGAAAGGGTGGGACGGGGTGAATATAGGGTTGTTCATCCTCTTGCGGTGCTGACTGATGTCATGTATGGTTGGCGGAGTAGGGTGGTGCAGAAAGCTTACCTGCCTTTGCTGGAGTTTGTTTTGGCTAGGCTTTGGGAAGGCTTCGGCGGAAGACTCAGGACTGTGCTTCTGTTCGGCTCCGTCGCCCGGGGAAAGGCGGTTGAAAACAGCGACGTAGACCTTCTGGTAGTCGCCGACGGCATGCCGTCCCGCTACGGCGACAGAGTTCGACTCGTCCTGAACATGGTCGAAGGGTGGGAGGAGGTGAAAAACAGCATCGGCAGAAGGTTTGGCGTCCACCCAGTTCCCGAGATGCTTCTGCTCGACACGGAGGAGGTTGACACATCTCAGCCCTTCTACCTTGACTTGGTTCACGAAGCCGTCATCATGTACGACAAGGGAGGGTTCATGGCTGAGAAGCTTGAAACGCTTCGAAGCCGGCTGGCTGCTGAAGGAGTGCAACGCATACAGCTTATGGACGGGAAATGGTACTGGGTTATGCCTCAAAAAATGGCGCCATGAAGATGGAGAAGCTGGCCGCTGACTACATCAGAAGAGCTCGTGCAAGGCTGATTGACGCCGAAGCGGCCTTCGCAAGAGGAGACTACCCCGAAGTGGTCAGGTACTGTCAGGAGCTGGTAGAGCTCTCGCTGAAGGCTTGTCTTAGGCTCGTAGGCATCGAGTATCCGAAAACCCATCACGTCGGAGACGTTCTCAAGTTTCATAGCGAAAGGTTTCCTGAATGGTTCCAAGCACTCGTCGCCGACTTCGACCGGATATCAGCAGAGCTCACCGTCAAGAGAGCTCCCAGCATGTACGGCGTCGAAGCATCCGGAATGAGCCCCAGCGAGCTTTTCGACGAAGCTGAAGCATCCAACAGCCTGAAAAACGCAAAGCATGTGTTCGAGAACGCTGTCAAACTTTTCCATGAAAAAACGGGGTCAGGCATTTTTGCATAGGGCTTCTCATGACGTTACGTGCGTTAATGTTTGCTGATGGGCAGTGGTGTTGAGGGAGGAGAAGTTGAACTGGTGAGGTGAGGCTCGGCACAGCCCGAGGAATACAGCGTAGCGGCTTTTCTCCCTACCACAGAGTTGTTTCGAACCCAGTTCTCATTAATGAGTCATGCCTAGGCTTGGTCTCATCAGTCACACGCCTTGCTTTAACTCGCCGATAATTTGCCGCATAACTGTTCTAGAGGGAAGTTTTCAGACAGCGCTTCTAAAACAACAACGGCCTTGTCTCCGTTCTGCAGACAGGCGGCGGGGTTACTAGGCCTTACTCCGCCCAGAACCACTGCGGAAATTCTTAGTGTTGATGAAATAAGCCAAGGCATCCAGCCCTAACCCCTGTGGGTAGCCGTGTTTGCTTATTGAAGGAAAGGCATGACACAGGGTCACGTAGTCGGCACCTTCTTTTTCCGCGTGTAGGGCTTCGTATAATGAATGCGCAGAAACTCCTACAGCTTTCCCCTCGCGGACAATTTTCCTCGCCCGGCCGACCCTGCAGTCCTGCGGAAGATGGAGGCAGTGGGCGTCCAGCTCAATGCCAAACCCATGATGACGAGCACCGACCCAGCCATCAGCAAGGCCAGCTGCCCAACATCCATGCGTCATCCACCACGCTATATGAAGATGGCCAAGGTCCTCGGGTCTGAGGCTATTTCGAGAAACGTCGACGCACCGATGATGTCGTCAACCACGTCAACTAAGTCCTCCTTACGCATGCCGAAGAGGTTCATGGTCGGCGAGCATGCGTAGATTTTGACACCGCTTTGCTTAGCCATCTTCAGCATGTCGAACAGGCTGGGCATTCCGCCTTTGCTGAGAAGCTGCTCCAGCTGCTCCTTGCTCACGCCGAGGTCGACGGAGGGGCCGATTGTCTGAGCCATCTGCTTCGTCAACAGCTTCATCCCGCCGAACGTGAAGTAGACGTAAGCCTCCTTTCCTTGCGCAACAGCAGTAGTTGCAAGGATTAAGGCGGGGTAGAGGCCGTCGGCGGTTCCACGGCTTGCGACGATAACCAGCCTGTTTTTCTCCTCAGCCACCTTCACTTCACCCTCTCGATGAGGAACCTGTAGACGATGGGTTCTGAGCCGACTGCCTCGACTGACAGGAGCTTGTTTCCCGTTTTCCTAGCCCACGACTCGAGGTCGGGTTTGGAGGCGGGGTCTGTTGCGACGACTTCGATGACCTCGCCTACCTTAACTTTCTGAATTGCTTCACGTGTCTTCAGCACGGGCATCGGACACATCTCACCCTTGACATCAACTGTTAGAACAGGCTTGACTACAGCCATGGCCTTTAACGGCTGGAAACAATCATAAAAACCTTCAAGAAGCAACACACATAAATCGAGTTGATGAAGAATATGGCGTAGGTGTTGTTGATCTGGTTTTAGCCGTGCGGGAGCAATACCGCCTTTGGGTTTTCTTCCTTATAGCCTTCGGGTTTTCGTGGTTGTTCTGGTTTCCGCAGGCCTTGATTTCCAACGGGTTGCTGACCCTGCCTGATGCTTTGACCAGTTTCTTACAGAGCCCGTTCAACCCAGCTGCCTTCGGTCCAGCCGTCGCAGCATTCACACTAAGCTACCTCAATCACGGCAAAACAGGAGTCAAAACCCTTCTCAGAAAATTCCACCTCAGGTTCGGGAAAACATGGCTGCTCCCGATTTTTCTGACTCATCCCGCCATAGCTGGAGCCTCCCTACTTCTAGCCGTGGTCAGCGGAGATTCCTTACCCGTGTTCGACGCGGTGTCAAATCCTGTTTTCGTGGCGGTTGCATTCGTATACATTTTCTTCCTCGGAGGCCCGTTCCAAGAGGAGTGGGGCTGGCGTGGCTACGCTCTCGAAAGGCTGCAGAACCGCTGGAACGCCCTCATGTCAAGCCTGATGCTTGGAATAGTGTGGGGCCTCTGGCACACACCGCTGTTCCTTATCCCCGGAACAATGCAGTCCCAACAACCTTGGTGGGGCTTCGCAATCCTCATCGTAAGCGGCAGCATTCTCTTCACGTGGATATACAACAATACCAACCAAAGCATACTGGCCGCCATGCTGTTCCACACCATGAACAACATCACGTTCGTCATCATTCCAACGCTGCAAACAACTTTCGGAGGCCTCTACCTACTAATAACGAGTGTTGTAGTAGCAGCTGCGATAACATTACATGCGAACCTGCAACACTAACTGCTAAAAACATTTTTTTGGCTGATAGTGGATTATTTTATGGCTAGTCTTACTGAATTGAATAGTTTAGAAAGTTTATCAACCAGTACGGTAAGGTCACCGACGTGTCAGAGGTTCAATACTGGGTTTGGCCTGTTTCGGTGACTAATTGGAACATCGTCAAGAACAATAAAATTTGGGCCACATACAGCGAGAGCGCCACAAAAAAGGTACGAAAAGGGCACTTTATTGTTTTTTACTTAGTGGGTGAGGGTGTGTTCAGTGGCTCATTCAGGCTGATAAATGACTGGTATGAAAATCGTGAATTAGTTTGGCCCGATGAATACCAAGAAAACCAAAAAAAAGTACTTACATGAATGTCGACTTGAAGAGATCAAATTAGGTGAAGTTCCATTAGCTCAACTTGTAAACGAACTGTCTTTCATAGAAAACAAAGGTCTTCCCGGGGCGTATTTAAGGGGGACGCACGGGGGACCGGCTAATTTTGGCAGACCCATACCTTTGTCCGACTACCAGAAAATCGTAGACGCCATGTCCTCAACGATTACCGAAACTCCACAAAGGTCAGAAGAGAACATAGAGGAGCATGATGAAATTGTAGCCAAAATTCTGGAAATAGGAAGCCTTATGGGTTTCTCTGCATCTGATGCTGAGGAGGATACTAGAATAGCTAGGGGCGCAGTGGTTGACGCTGTTTGGAAACTGAGCATAGCCAACCTAGGTGAAATTAGATATGTCTTTGAAGTTCAGTTGCGAGGCAGCGTGGATTCGCTGATTCTCAATCTTCTTAGGGCGAGTCAGAATCCCACAGTTAGGGCCTGTGTGGTCATTTCTGACCCGGACCAACTCGAGCGCATAAAAGACGAAACAACTACGCTTTCAGAGGATTTCAAGAAAAAGTTGAGGTTCTTATCAATCAAAGAGATTAATGATGCGTACAATTTATTGAAGACTCTTACAGGTTTTAGGGAAAAAATAGGCTTACAGATCTAAACGTTCTTGAGAATTACAATTACTTAGGTTATTGTTGGAATTGTTCTGCACGCAGTAGATTTCCAATTGATTTCCAATTTACACGAACTATTAATTACAAGTTTCGTAGCAAAAAAGCACAAGCTGTGTAAAGCCGTCGGCGGCAGGTTCAAGACCTGCTCCCGCAGGGGCTCGTGGGTTCTAATCCCACCTCCGCAGATAATAAGTTGTGTTCACCTTGAATGAATCTAGTACTCTTTCCCTTGGCTCAACAGGGTGAATTAGTTTCATCAATTTTAGCGCAGTTGAAAGTGTAGACTATTCGCAGGTCGCCTACTCCTATGCGGCAAGAGTTGGAGTACCCTGCTTGGTTCGCCGCGTCGAGTTTCCCCGAGGTGATTAGGTCTTCCTTCGAGAGGGCGATGCATACCTGAGGGCCTCGCCGATTTGGAGAGGACGGGTGTCGAGATGAAGACGATTTACACCGGGTGGAAAATTATGAAGCAGGGCGGCAGGAGGATCGCACAGATGGGCTGCAAGAGGAAGTTCTTCGTGATAGCGACTAACGCCGAAGAGGGGTGGAAGAGGCTCCGAGTCAAGTCGCAGGAAGATTACGACAGGATACTAGAACCGTTGAAACGCAAGCCGCATGCCGGAAAGGCCTTGCGAACAGTGAGCGTCATCAGAGGTTTGGACCATCGGTTAGCGATCGAGCTGTACTGTGACCTCTGCGGCAGAGTCCCATAACTGACGGTCCCACGTATTTTAGGAGGGACGGCACGGCGGACTGAAGGAGATGGCGACGTTCGACTGGGTGAGCGGGCTCTTCACGAAGCTCTACAACAACGAGATGGTCAGGAACAAGGAGTGCGTCCACAAGTACTCGAAGCTCGTGGTGGAGGTCCTGAGGACGCTGCAGAGGCACGGTTACGTTGGTGCCTTCGAGTACCTCGAGGACGGGAGGGGAGGGGAGGTCGTGATCCAGCTGTTGGGCAGGATCAACAAAGCAGGGCCGATCAGGCCGAGGTTCAGCGTCAACAAGGACGGTTACGAGGAATTCGAGAAGCGATACCTTCCGAGCAGGGACGTCGGCATACTCGTGGTGACAACGAACCAGGGAGTGATGTCCCACAGGGAGGCCAAACAGAAGGGGCTGGGAGGGAAGCTCCTCGGATACGTCTACTGATTAGATCATGTGTACGACTTCCCGGTAGCTCGGTCTCTTCATCAGCTCGGTCTCGTTGAAGAGCCAAGTGAACCAGCAGAGCTCGATGGGTCTGTATCCTGTGAGGTGGGCTATCCTCTCAACCTGTCTGACGAACTCAAGGTCGTCCCTGACGACTTCGAAGCCGCACTCCTTCAGAATGTCGTTGAGCACACGCTTCACGATCTTGTCCGGCATGACCGTATCGACTCCTCCCATCATCCTCAGATACTGATAGGTCACTAGGCCCACGCCCTTCAGAGACCCTATGGAGTCACTTCGCCAGCCCTCGAGTGTGGCAGAAGAGGCCCATCTCCTCAACCTCGATACGTCGTCACCGTCTCGCTGCAGCAGGGAGCCCGCGACGCTCTTCGCCACCTCCCAAGACCTTACGTTCCTCCAGTAGGGCCTTACGCGATCCAAGTCGACGCTATTCAAGTCCTCAAGGTTCTTCAGGACACCAGGTTCTACTAGGTCCCTCCTGATTTTGTCCACAGCAGGCACGACAGACCTGAAGTAGCTCATGCCTATCGAGGTGAAAGACGCGTCTAGCACCATCAGCACCACGCTACCTCCCCACCTCCTCGAAGAGAGGCAACGATCGCATAGCTCACCGAGCTCTGGAAAGCTCGAGATCCGCTCCTTCAATCTTGCCCTAAGCAGCTCGACCGACATCCGCTGCACGTGCCTCCTGCTCGGATTTTACATTGTCAGACTGCTCTCAAGGTTGCGAACGATCTTTTTTAGAGACCTCTGTGCAGAGACGTCGAGATGCCGGCCAAGGGTAGGATTGTTTGGATAGCTGGGCCTGCCGTGAAGGCAGACGGAATGATGGGAGCTAAGATGTACGAGGTCGTCAGGGTGGGGAAGGAGGGTCTGGTCGGTGAGGTGATCAAGCTCACGGGCGACGTTGCGTTCGTTCAAGTCTACGAGAACACCTCGGGTCTCTCCCCGGGCGAACCCGTTGTGGGGACTGGAGCACCGCTCTCCGTGAACCTTGGACCCGGAATGATGGGGAGCGTCTATGATGGGGTTCAACGGCCGCTGGACAGGGTGGCCGAGAGGGTGGGGCCCTTCGTGAGGAGAGGAGTAGATGTTCCACCTATACCAGAAGAGAAGAAGTGGCGCTTCGTTCCCACGGTCAAGCGAGGCGATGATGTTGAGGCGGGCAGCGTGATAGGAGAGGTACAGGAGACTCCTCTGGTCACGATGAAGGTCATGATCCCTCCGGAAGTTGCTAGAGGTACCGTCCAAGAGATCGCCCCGGAAGGAGATTACACCGTGAAAGACGTCGTTGCCTTGGTGAAGACGAAAGAGGGGGTTGAGGAGATCAGGATGGCCCACAGGTGGCCGGTGAGGACGCCCAGGCCCTTCAGGAAAAGGCTTGACCCTGTTGTGCCCTTGATAACGGGTCAGCGAGTGATAGACACGCTCTTCCCCATGGCTAAGGGAGGAACTGGATGCATACCTGGAGCCTTCGGAACCGGGAAGACCGTGACACTCCATCAGCTCGCGAAGTGGAGCGATGCGAAGGTCATACTCCACATTGGTTGCGGTGAGCGGGGCAACGAGGAGGCCGAGGTGCTGACGGAGTTCCCGCACCTCAAGGATCCGTACACGGGGAGGCCGTTGATGGAGAGGACCGTGCTTATCGCCAACACGAGCAACATGCCCGTCGCGGCGAGGGAGGCCAGCATCTACACCGGTGCTACGATCGCCGAGTTCTACAGGGACATGGGGTACGACGTACTGCTGGTTGCCGACTCTACCAGCAGGTGGGCAGAGGCCCTCAGGGAGATCAGTGGTAGGCTGGAGGAGATGCCTGCGGAGGAGGGTTATCCCAGCTACCTTGCCAGCAGGCTGGCAGAGTTCTACGAGAGGGCCGGCCGCGTCGAAGTGCTTGGAAGGCCCGAGAGGATAGGAAGCATGACGCTGGTGGGAGCCGTATCGCCTCCCGGCGGTGACTTCACGGAACCTGTGACCACGCATACGCTCAGGTTCGTGAGGACCTTCTGGGCCCTCGACCCGAACCTCGCCTACACGAGGCACTACCCCGCGATCAACTGGATGATGTCCTACTCCGGCTACGTCGAAACGGTCAAGGACTGGTGGGCGACGAGCGTCAAGGAGGAGTGGTACGACCTGCGTGCCTACATCTACAGACTTCTGAGGAGGGAGGAGGAGCTGCTGGAGCTGGTGAGGCTCCTAGGGCCCGAATCGCTCGCTGACGAGGAGAAGCTGATCCTCGACGTGGGCAGGATGATCAGGGAGGGCTTCCTCCAGCAGAGCGCCTTCGACGAGGTGGACTCTTACTGCTCGCCGAAGAAGGAGTACGCTTTGATGAGGCTCTTCGTAACGTTCCACCGCTACGCAGAGGACGTCTTAAGGAAGGGAGTACCCCTGATCAAGATCAGACAGCTTCCGATAATCTCCAAGATCGTTAGGTCCAAGGCCGAGTACAGGAACGAGGAGCTCGACAAGATAGCTGCGCTCGAGGAGGAAGTGAAGGCTACCATCTCGGCCCTGAAACCCGAGATCCTAGTGTGAGAGCTCAGGCTGTCCTCTTGATCTTCAAAACGTCCCCTGCCTTTACTCCCAGCTCGGAAGCTGCGCTTCCTCGGTTCACAGAAAGCTCCAAGTAGCCCGTACCTCCGAGGGTGAGAAGGAAATCACCGCTCCCCACGATACCGTACGCGCGCACCAGAGAAGCCTCTATTGTCCTCGATCCGACACTGACTTTGTACCTTGAGCCGAACTCCATCCAAGGCGGCAGCGACGAAAGGCCGACGTTCGTGATGCAGTTTCCGAACCTGTCGACGTGTAGAACCCTTGCGATGACTTCACGCTCAGAGGACTTAGGCCCTTCAAGCTCGAGCGTCACTAACTCCTTCGGATCCAACGGCCTGACGTGAGGTGTGAGGCCCGAGTGAAGCTCGCACACGACCGGTGCGAAGACATCGCGCCCGTGGAAAGTCTCGCAGCCGTACCGCGCGTAACCGGACAGCTGAACCTCAAAGCACTCCTCGATCCCGTCCTCGACGGCAGAGGGGTAGAGGAGGCCGTTGTCGGGGCCGACGAACCAGTAGTTCTTTGTCTTTATGACGACGCCTCGACGCTCCGTCCCGACTCCCGGATCGACGACCGCGAGGAAGATCGACCCCTTCGGAAAGAACCTGTAGGCAGTGCGGAGGAGAAAGGCCCCCTGAAGGACGTTGAACGGATCAACCTCATGCGTGATGTCAATCACGATCGCGTCGGGACACCGACCGATCAAAACCGCTTTGACCTCGCCGACGTAGGGATCTCTCGAGCCGTAATCGGAGAGGAAGCCTATTACTCTCATGCATGTCTGGGTTTGCATGATACCGATATAACTCACTCGGAGGTCGTAGCTTCAGACGTGGGGGAGCGGTTCTCGCTGCCGGCCTCGGAGGACAGGTACATCGAGTTCAAGTCGAGGCTTCTGGCTTCGGTTCACCTCAGGACCGAGAGGCGGCAACAGCTCGTGGCGCAGATGAAGTCAAAGCTGATGGAGGGAAACGGTGTCGCGGTTTACGTGCTCGGTGTGAACGACGACGGTGAGGTCTCCGGGCTCAGCGAGGTGGAGTTGGAGGAGAGCCTAGCAGTGATCAGCTCCTTGGCCGCGGAGTGCGGTGCCAAGGTGAGGAAGGTGGAGAGGTACTCGACAGAGAGGGGCCACATGGCGAAGGTTGTGATAGTGAGCGTCGCTGGCTCGCCGAGAAACCACCTGACCGTCGGAATTGCGGGGCATGTAAATCACGGCAAGTCAACCCTCATAGCCTGTTTAGTCACTGGTGAGAGGGACGACGGAACCAAGTGGCTCTACATGGACACGCTTCCTCACGAGATCTCCCGGAACCTCTCGGCGGACCTCCACTTCACGGTACTGGGCTTCAGGGGAGGAAGACCGTTGTTCCTGAAGAGCCCAAGGGACAGACACGAGAAGTCCAGAGTCGTCCGGGAGGCAGAGAAGGTAGTGAGCATCGTCGACACAGTAGGTCACGAGCCTTGGCTAAGGACTACTATCAGGGGCCTTCTCGGTCAAGAGCTGGACTACGGCTTACTAGTGGTCGCCGCGGACGACGGCCCCACTCACATCTCACGTGAGCACTTAGGCATCATGTTCGGTTCTGGCGTTCCGGTAATAGTCTGTTTAACGAAGGTCGACAAGGTGGGAAGAAGGAGGTTGGAGGAGGTTAGGGATGAAGTATCGAGGCTCATTAAACGCGTCGGCCGAGTCCCTTATCCCCTGAGGGACAGGTCTGATGTGGACGTCGTAGCAGACAAGATGAACCCCGTGGTACCGATCGTAGAGGTCTCCTCGGCTACGAGGCAGGGGTTCGACTTGCTCTACGACCTCCTTGCGGTCCTCCCTCCGAGGCCCAAAAAGCTGAACGATCCCTTCCTGATGTACGTCGATCGCGTCTACAACGTCGAGGGAGCAGGGACTGTGGTCTCAGGCACGATACTGCAGGGAGTTTTGCGAAGTGGAGACGCGCTGCTGCTGGGTCCAGACAACAAGGGAGGGTTCCTAGAGGTTAGAGCTAGAAGCATTGAGGTTCACCACTCCAAAGTCGATGAGGCGTCGGCAGGCCAACTAGTCGGTATCGCGATCAGAGGCGTTCCACACGAAGTCGTCAGGAGAGGGATGGCGCTCAGCGATTTCGAGGTTCGTCCGAGGGCCGTTCGCCGTTTCGAGGGCGAGCTGCTTGTCCTAAATCACCCGACCAGAGTCGCGACGGGCTACGAACCGATATTTCACTGCCATACGATCGCTCAGTCCGTCAAGACACTGGTTCAGAACGACGGTTTCATCGCACCCGGAGAGCAGGGAAGAGTGACCTTTTCCTTCAAGTATAGACCAGAGTTCGTTAGGGAGGGAGACGTCTTCATACTTCGCGAGGGTCGCATCAAAGGGATGGGCCGCATAACTAAAGTGATGGAGAGTTGAGTCCCGATCTCGATTCGCGATCCCTTTATCGCGATGAGTTCTCCGAACCAAAACTGGACAGAACTTCTATTATGGCTTGAGTTCCAGACTTATTGAATCCCCTCGATGAAAGGATTTTAGTCAGTTGGTGTACGATTGACGCGCTAAACATCGGAACACCAACATCTTCGGCTACCTCTAACACTATCCTCAGGTCCTTTCTAAGGTGCTCGACCTTGAACCCCGGGGAATAGTCTCGTGTTAGCATCTTAGGGCCCAAGTTGTTCAGTTGCCACGACCCCGCCGCCCCGGAACCTATCACGTAAAGGACTCGACTTGCGTCTAACCCGACTTCTCTCGCGAAGACAAGGGCCTCAGCCGATGCGAGCAACGTCCCGGCTACCGCGATCTGATTCGCTAGCTTTGTGAGCTGACCTGAGCCAGACGGGCCCATATACTCGATCCTTTTCCCCATGCACTCGAGTATTGGTACCACTCTCTCGAAGGCCTCCTTGTCGCCACCGACCATGAAGGTGAGGGTGCCCTTCTCAGCGGCCACTGTCCCTCCTGTAACCGGTGCGTCTAGGTAACCCACTCCGATCTTCGCGAACTTACTGGCTATCTCGCGCTCAGTCCAGGGCGATACGGTCGAACAGTCGACGACTATCGACCCGGAGTTCAGTCCTTTGATCAGGCCGCGCTCGCCGAGGGCCACCTCTAGCACATCTTTCGAGTCGGGGAGCATCAGGAATATCACCTCTGATCTCTCAGCGACATCTGAGGGAGTCGTTCCCGCATGAGCGCCTATAGCCACTAGCTCCTCTACGGGTCCTTGACTTCTGCTGTGAACCGTGAGCTCATGGCCGTGTTGGTGTAGCCTCTTCGCCATCGGTTTCCCCATAAGTCCCAGACCGATAAAACCAACCCGCACCATCGGCCTCAGCTAACTCGAGCACGCTTTACCCCTTTCCAAGAGGCGAGTTACTCCGCGGTCGAGCGTGATTTATCATGCGGCTCCTCAACGACGTTTTAGGATGCAGATCTTTCGGCCCTATGTTGATTGGCGAAGATCAGCGGACGTGTTAGACGACAGGAGGCTCGGAAAGCAGCGGGTCGAGTGCATGCAGGTGCTGAACGTAATTCTACGAAAACTCGGATGGATAAACGACGGCCGTAAAGGGTGGTTGAATCACCCGATCGGGTTGCTTTACTACAACTCTGGGAAACCCTACGTCCGAGACATAGTGGGTTTCTTCAACGCCTGCGTGCAGGAGTGGGTAAACCGTGGCTTCAGGAACTCGATCGACCTGAGCGACATATCGCACTTGCTCGCGAGGGTTGAGGGTACGGAGGGTACGCCGATCACACGGATCCACGAGCTGGAGTACCGGAGAGTACTGCTGGTGAAGGACCCGGCGCACTATGTGAGAGCGTTCCCGAGGGAAGAGGTGATCGAGGTCCTCGAGACGGAGCCCGTCTTCATGAGCGGTATCAACGGCTGGATCTTCAAGGACATGGCGAGGTACAGGAGGGCCGTCAAGTGGATCGTGAGTCTGATAGGGCGGAATGACGCCTGACGATGCCAGGGCCGCGGCTTGAACGGCCATCTAACTCAGATCCCTCCGAGGTCGGACCTCCTAAGGCCGACCTGGTAGCGCACGTACCTCGCCTCGAAGAAGTTGGTAAGCTCGGGGACGTCGACCTGCACCGCCAGCCACTTGAGCGGGTTGCTCTCGACTCCGAAGGCCGGCTCGAGCCCCAGCGCCCGCAGCCTCCTGTCCGCGATGTGACTCATGTACTGGTCCATTCTGGTTCCGACGTCGAAGTTCCTGAAGAGCGTCCTCGCTGTCAGCTTGGTCTGGAAGAGCGCCTTCTCCCTGATCTCGGAGTGGTCTAGGTGGAGGACCTCCAGTCTGTCTAGGGGTAGCGTGCTGATGACGAACTCGTCGTGGACTCACAGGGCTGTGTTGAGGAGGGCCGTCCTGAGGCGGAGGTCTTCGATGTTCTTCTTCAGGTCTAGGAACGTCTCGACCTCGAGGCGTAGGTTAGCGATCCTGACCCTGATGGCGGACTTGAGGCCCTACGGAGGTCTTCACCAGAGCCAGATGTCAGAGGTTCACGTCGACAATGTATGCGACTACAGTGCCGTATAGGATGTGGAGCGCGATGCTAAGGACCGAGGGCCTCCATCCGAGCGGGTGCTTCCTGATCGAGACGCCGGTCAGCGGCCAGTGAATCAACGCGAGGGTGAAGACCCAGAGGAGCACCCCGAACCCTGAACCGAGGATCAGGGGCCCTAGCTGGGAGAGTTGGGGCAGAAGCGCGATCACCACACCGTACGCCATCGCCGCTATCCCCCCGTTCGCGAAGTGGAAGAGGAACCCGATGAGGAAGGAGTCCTCGGGACCTCGACCCGTCAACTTTGAGGCGATCACTTGGTTCTCGTGCCACTCGAGGATGCCGATCGTGGACCATCGCCTCCAGAAGAAGTACTGAGGGACGCTCATCACCGCGGTCGCGACAAGGCCTGCGAGCAGTCCGTAAATCGCGGCCTCCATCAAACCCGCTCCATCTAGCGATGACACGCGAATTAAGCTTGACTCACTTAATCAATAGTCGTTCGATATCGGCGCACCCTCGTTTACGGTGACGACAGCTCGAATCGACCGCAGCGATCCGCTCCGATCACGTTGCCGCACGTCGGTTGACGATGCATGCCGCGACCTTGCGCTAATTTTCTCTTGTTGTATCGAATTTGAAAGAAAGATTTATTAGTGTGAACACTATCAAACTATACGTGAGTGAAGATTACCCTCCTTGGTGGAGGAGGCGGTGGAGGCCCTTCGAGCTCATCGATGAGATGATGAGGGAGTTCGAGCGTTGGTTTGAAGAGGAGTTCAGGAGGTTCGAGAGGGAGTTGCCCAAGGATTTAGTGAGGGAAGTGAGGACACCGACCGGCGTGAGAAGGGAGATCGGCCCGATAGTCTACGGGTACTCCATCACCATCGGCCCTGACGGCAGACCGATCGTGAGGGAGTTCGGAAACGTCAGACCCGGGAGGAGAGGGGAGCCGCCGATGCTGAAGGTGGAAAGAGAGCCACTTGTTGATGTCCTCGACGAGGAGGACAAGGTGAGGGTGGTCGCAGAGGTCCCCGGTGTGAGGAAGGAGGACATAAGCCTGAACGTCTCAGACTCCAAGCTCGTCATAAGGGTCGAAACCGAGCAGCGCAGGTACTACAAGGAGGTTGACTTACCGGCTGAGGTGGATGCCGACAACTCGAAGGCCAGCTACAACAACGGCGTCCTCGAGGTCACGTTACCCAAGAAGGTCGCGAAACGTCCTGCCAGACAGATCAAGGTCGACTGACGAGTCGTCCTCAGCGAGGGTCTCTGTAGAGCGATCTACCACACATGGGGAGCTGAATATGCGTTAAATAGACGAGTGGGCCGGCAACCCACAGATGCGAGTTTCGTGGATGATAGGAGGGGCCCAGGGAAGCGGAGTCGACTCGTCTGCGAACTTCTTCGCGTATTCGGTCGCCTCATCAGGGTACAACGTTTACGGCAAAAGGGAGTACTTCTCCAACATCAAGGGCCGACACAGCTACTTCACGGTGGTCGCTTCAGACGGTGCAGTCAGAAGTGTGACCGACGAGGTGCACGTGCTCACAAGCTTCGACGCTGAGACCGTCTTCAGGCATGCCTTCGAAGTGATGAAAGGCGGCGTCTTGATCTACGACAAATACTTGGAAGGTGAGCGGCTCAAGAACCAGTCCATGCTGGAACCTCCTGAGATCGAGCGGATCGAACAGGATCTGGATGAGAGAGGAGTATCGGGGACACTCAAGGACGTGGTTAGGGCTGTTGAGGAGAGTGGTGTTAATGTGATTCCGATGCCGTACATGGACCTCCTCAAGCGTGTCGGTGAGATAATCGGTGAGTCCCAGCTCAGCGCCTTGACTAGGATGGTAAACACGCTCGCGGTCGCGTCGTCCTTCAAGCTCCTGAACGGCGAGCTCAACTTCCTTGAGAAAGGGCTCAGTTACGCCTTCAGAGCCAAGAAAGCGATAGTTAGGAACAACATGATCGCATGTCAAGTCGCCTACGAGTACGTCGGTGCTGAGTTCGGAGGTGTAAGGCTCGACGTCAACCTCAGGCCCATACCCAACGGCAACAACGGCAGACGGGTTCTGATCTCCGGCACATCGATGGTCGGTATCGCGAAGATCGCCTCAGGTTGTAGGGTGCAGTCGTATTACCCGATAACACCTGCGGCCGATGAAAGCTTTTACCTCGAGGACGAGATGGAGTTCGGCATAAGGCCGGACGGAGAGCCTGATCTACCCGCACTCACCGAGTCGAAGTTCATCTCGGAGAAGGGGACCATTGTGGTCTTCCAGACAGAGGACGAACTCGCAGCCATAGACCTGGCTATAGGGGCTTCTTTGGCAGGTATCAGGTCAGCCACCGCGACCTCTGGTCCAGGGTTCTCGCTGATGCCGGAGGGCCTCGATTGGGCGAGCATCAATGAGGTGCCGGTCGTGATCACGATCTATTCGAGGGGAGGGCCGAGCACGGGCCTTCCGACCAGACACGAGCAGTCAGACCTGCTCTTCAGCGTCTTCGCGGGGCACGGTGAGGCTCCGAGGATCGTTCTAGCGTCCGGGGACATCGAGGAGGCCTTCTACGACACGATCAAAGCGTTCAATTACGCGGAGCGCTATCAGATGCCGGTAATTCATCTGCTAGACAAGTCGATAGCTAACTCGACTCAGAGCGTGCCGTTTCCAGACCTGAACAAGGTCGTGATCGACAGAGGTCTTCTGATGGGGGTTTCGAACAAGGACTACAGAAGGTTCGAGCCTACGGATTCAGGCATCTCACCGAGGATTCCGCTAGGAACGAAGGACGCGGTCTTCTGGAACACGGGTGACGAGCACGACGAACACGGCCACATATCCGAGGATCCGGTAAACAGGGTTAGAATGATGGAGAAGAGGATGAAGAAACTGGAACTGGCCGACAAGGAGATACCCGCGGATGAAAAGGTCTCCGTATACGGCAACGCTTCAGCTGAGAACTGGATAATCAGTTGGGGCTCAACGAAGGGCCCCATACTGGACGCACTCGAACTCCTACGGGAGGAGGGGTTCGAGCAGGACATAGCTTTCCTTCAGGTGAAGTTGCTTTGGCCTTTCCCCGGAGAATTGATCAAGGAGACCCTCAAGAACGCGAAAAGGGTGATCGATCTCGAGCAGAACTACATGGGCCAGATGGCGCTGCTGATGAGGATGAACGCTGGACTCGAGCCGACCAATTACGTGCTTAAGTTCAACGGCCGGCCCTTCACGATGACCGAGGTGAGGGACGCGATCAAGACGGTCATCAGGTCGGGAGTCAAGAAGTTAGTCGCCACGAGAGGCAAGTGATGAACTGAGGAGTTCTCGTGTTAAACGTTACGTACTAGCTCTCTTTTGGTTTATAGGGTGCTGGAGGTGTCGGCGGTTGCAGCGAAGAGGTTCACGGAGGAGTTCGCTTCTACGCTTGACAGGTCTGTCTCGGTGCTGCTCAAGTCAGGTCTCAGGTTGACGGGGAGGCTTGTGGCCTTCAATCAGGCCGATTACAGCCTCTGGCTGGCAGAAGTCACTTCATCCGACGGCAGGTCATCGAAGAAGCTGTTCGTCGCGGGCAGCGAGGTCTCCTCTATAGAGGTGTTGGAGAAGGGCCCGGAGCTCGACACTTTGTATGAGAGGCTAAGCAGGTCTTTCCCCAACATGGTCAGGTACTTGAGGGATGCGGGCGTGATAGTGGTGATGGACAGGATACGTGTTACCAAGGACGGCGTCGTGGAGGGAACCGGTACGGCGGCTCAGAGGGTTCAGAGGGTCTGGGAGGAGTGGAGGAAAGAAGAGGCCGAGAAGAGCGTCACATGAAAGGGGCTAATGCTCGAGACGTGCGATAGTCTTAGAGGAGACCGAGATGACATCGTCTACGGTCACGTCACCTATCCTCAATCTCGTCAGCTTATCGAGGACCTGCACTGCCCTCTTGCAGGCGTAGTAATCGGGCGTGGACTCTGAGACCTCTATCAGCATGCCCATGTTCTCCATTCCTTCCATTCCTGCCAAGTTCATCAGTATCCCCGCGGCACCGACGATCTGACCTGAGTAGACCTGGCCGTCGATCAGCTTAACGTACTTCTGAAGCGTCGATCTGTCGGTGGAAGAGCAATAGACCTCGCGTCTGGGCGTTACGCTTTCCCTACCTCCGAGACCTCCGATCGTGAACACGCTCCCAGCGCCCATCCCTTTTACCAGCTCTATAATGGTGCTGCAGAACTCGTACTGTCCGTAACTGGATGAAGGCTGAGAAGTCCCATACATTATCAGCGTCGGTGACGGATCCTCGACCGCGTAGATATCGGCGAAGTTCAGGACGATCCTTCCATCGGAGATGAAAGCAGAGGTCGGAAACTCTGGGGAGTACAGCCTGCAGACCCGTCTCGCATTTACAACTCCTAGGATGTGCGCTATGGCCACTTTGGAGACCATTCCGATGCCCGGTAGCCCCTCGATGAAGGTAGCCCCGTCGAGGCGGTAACCTTTCATGTCCGGTTCGTAGACCACGAGGGTCCTGAGGGTCGAGTTCCTGAAACCCAAGCGAGTCACCTTACCCGAAAAGCAGGCGGCCACATCAAAAACCTTCAGGACGCGAGTTGAGGTCGCGTGGTATTGGAAGGAGGTCGACGTAGTGAAACCTTCCCTCCCTCACGACGACCCTACCTACCTCGAACCGCACGGGAAACCTGAAGGTGGGACCGTCGTAGACGAACGTGTGAAACTCACCACGCTCACCCGCTGGATCTATGCCTTCGAACCACGATCTCAGAAGTTCTTCGTTCAGTTCCCGTCCAAGAAGAGCAGCTGGGTCGGCTAGGGACCCGTCCACGACGCATATCTTCGCTTTGTAGCCAAGCCTTACAACCCGCTCGACCACATCGAGAGGTTTTCTGCCCCAGAGCGGGAAGATCAACTCAACTCCAGTCCCTCTCATCCTCTCCTCCCTGTACCGTCGGACGTCCTCGAGCCATATGTCACCGAAGGCGATGGCCTCGACGCCGTAATCTCTCCTGAGACGCATCAGAGCATCAGACATCCTTCTATCGTATACTTCGTTTGACGCGTTCGGCGGTATCCAGACCTCCATTAGCTCTACTCCGAGCGACTCAGCCTGTTGCAGGAGAAGCTCCCTCCTAACGCCGTGCATCGTCACCCTGTCGTAACTCTCGGTGAGCGTCGTCAACAAGCATACGACCTCTTGGCGGTCGCTGATGAGCTCGTGTAGAACAAGGGCGCTGTCCTTTCCGGTGCTCCACGACACGGCGATGCGCAATTCGAAGGAGAACTCGCGCACTTCAAAAAGAAGATAATAGGTTCCGAGTTGGTCAATGAGCAGATGGGGAGGGGTAAGTCGTCCAGCGTGGAGATAATTGTGGTGGGTAACGAGGTCCTGAACGGGGAGGTCCTAGACACTAACAGCAACTGGTTGGCGAAGCGCCTCTACGCATCGGGTCTTCACGTGAGGCGGATCACTTTGGTGAGAGACGACCTGCGTGAAATTGCGACAGCTATCAGGGAAGCCTTAAGGAGGGGTACTGAGTGGGTTGTCACCACCGGCGGATTGGGGCCGACCGATGACGACATGACGCTTCAGGGAGTCTCCTTCGCAACTAGGAGGAAGTTGACCTTGAACTCCGAGGGGTTGGAAATGCTGAGAGAGCGTTACGCTAAGCTCTACGAGATGGGGGTCGTGAGGGAGAGGGAGCTCACGCCGGCGAGATTGAAGATGGCTATGCTGCCGAGGGGGGCGAAGGCGTTGCGGAACCGCGTCGGATCCGCTCCCGGATCGCTCCTAAAGCACGGGAGGTCTTGGATAGTCTCGTTGCCAGGGGTTCCATCGGAGATGAAGGACATCTACGAGAACGAGGTTGAGCCCCTGATTTTAAGGAACGCGAAGCGTGTTTATCGTTACGTGGGCGGGTTGGTGGTGAGGGGAGTTCCTGAGTCGACTCTGGCTCCTTTGTTAAGCTCCGTAAGCAAGAAGTCAAAGCTGGTGTACATCAAGTCTCACCCTAAAGGTATCGAGGCAGGCCGTTCGGTTGTGGAAGTGATCGTTCACGGTGAGGGGAGTAGTGAAGGAGAGGTGGAGAAGTTGGTAGAGTCGGTGCTCAGAGAACTTCACGACCGGGTCAAGAGACTTATGCCGGACTCTATCGAGAGGATTGAGGTGAAGAGCGGAAGTTGAGGTCAACCTTCGAATTCACCGATCTCATGAACGATGAGAGATATGGCCCCATGATCAAGCAGGTCTCCGATCAACCTGTCCTCTACAAGATAGGACTTGTGAAAGGTGCTAAGGTGGCCGTTGAGGAGCGGCCGATTAGGGCCTTCGTCGTGTACGGTTTGGGTGGTTCCGCGATGCCTGGCACGATGCTTGCGTCTCTTTCGTCTACCTTCGCAAAGACACCTGTGATCGTCTCGAGCGGATCACATCCACCCTCATGGATAGGAGGACAAGACCTCGTAGCTCTCGTAAGCTATTCCGGCAAGACACAGGAGGTTATCAGGGCTCTTGACCTGCTGACGAAGAAGGGAGTGCGGCCGCTGGTGGTAGCCAGTGGAGGCAATCTCTTGCAGTTCGCGGAGGAGCAGGGACTGTCGGTCCTTAAGCTGACGGCAGGCATGACTCCCAGGATGTCGTTGCCAGAGATGTTCGGTGTGCTAGCGGCGATCTACCACAGGGTTTCCGACTGTGAGGAGCTGTCCTCCGAGACCATCTCCTCAGCTGCCGAGAGGCTTACAACCTTTTGGAGACGAATATCTCCTGAAGTGAAGTTAGAGGAGAACGAAGCGAAGAAATGCGCAGTAATGATTTCAGAGGGAGTGCTGAGCGTCTTCGCCTGGGGACACCTCAGTGTGGCAGCCTTGAGGCTGCGGAACCAGCTCGCTGAGAACGCTAAGCTCCCGTGTGTCGTCCACGAAGTTCCTGAGAACTTACACAACACTGTTGAGGGTTTGTCAGTTTTCAGGGGACTCAAACACATAGCCTTGAGGTCAAGGAACGAGCCTCATGACGTTTCCTTGCAGTTCAACGTACTCAGTTCGTTGCTGGACCTTGAGCACAACTTCACGTTCACGGGTAGCGTGGTGTACGAGCTGATGTCTGCGATCATGTGGGCAGACGCCGTTAGCCTCTACGCGGCTGCTCTGAGGAACGTCGATCCCAGAGAGATCCCAACGATCAGTAGAATCAGGCGCGCCATCGAGGGCGGTTGAGTTTGTGGGTAACAATCAGGCTTAAGTGGGCTGCGATCTCCACAGCTATCTTGTACGCGATCTTCGCAGTTACAGCACACGAACCACTCGACCGGGATGTCGCACAACGCATGGCTGATGAGCTGACGTCTATCGCTGTCTCCATCGACTCACCCTTGACGATCTTCGCTAACAACGCCGCGATTGCTTTGCTGATGTCCGTGCCCTTGATCGGAACGGCTGCGGGGATCTACGTCATTTACAACACTGGTCTTTACGTATCGGCGATTGCAATAACCACGGGCGTCCCTCCCATCGCGCTTGCTCTCGTCCCCATTCTTGCTATATATGGTGCATTAGAGTTTTTTGCCTATGGAATATGTTTCAACGAAGGCATTAGAATTCTTTTGTCGGTGATCAAAAGAGAACTCAAATCCCAAATAAGACTAGTAGCTTACATGATAGGACTCGGAGTACTCGTACTGTTCGTCGCGGCGTTATTAGAATTTCTGATATTGGAATCCGTTCAAACCTTAACCATGATTAGAACCTGATTTTTACCAGAAATCTAGGTTGAATTAAAAATATATAGAGGTTTAACTATATCTATATCGATGGTTAGGAAGCTCAAGAGAAATCCTAAGGGCTATTCGGAACCGATAATATTGAAATCTCTATTGAAATCACCTATGACTGTTTCGCAACTTGAGAGGGAAACTAAGATAAAGAAACCTACGCTTTACCTCTCTCTGAACAGGCTCGTTAAGAACGGTCTGGTGTTAAGCGACAAAGCGAAGAGGAACAGGAAGTTCAGCCTTACAAGGCGCGGCGTGGTATTAGCAAGGAACCGAGCCAAGGCCGAGAGGATCCTCGAGAGTATCATGCCGAGGCTTAAGGAGGCCCTGAGGCTGGGAATCGCAATGAGGGAGATAGAGAAGGCTATCTCGACAACAGAGTGACAACGGGAAAGAGCAGGTCGCCGTAGAGGACGTTCAGCGCGTGGCCTAAAGCTATGAAGATTATCAAGGGTATTCCGGGTGTGGCCCACGTTCTCTCTGGAGTTCCGCTCAACGGGTTTGGGAAGTAGTTCTCGAGGGGGGGAGAGAGGGAAAGCCGCTCGCCGTTCTTAAGGAGGATCTTCGCCCAAAAGGTCTTGGGCCAGTCGACCCTCGTTCCAAGGAAAAGGGCCCCGATCCTCTTGTGAAGCGGGAGACCTTCCAGTCCTGCGAAGACAGGCTCTCCCCGGAGGACGGGCCGGACGACTAAGTTGTAGGTTAAGAGGGATACCGGTACGGAGAGGGAGACCAACAGGCCGTTGAGGAGGGTCGTGATAGGGTAGAAGGGGTGAAACCTGTTGCCGTAGAACGAGGCAGGAAGGGCGAGCGCGAGAGATATGACGGCCTTAGCGTCGGCGCCGCCGTAGAACTCGAACTTATAGAAGATCAACGCCAAGAGGCTAGAGAGGGCTACGGACGCCGCGACTATAAGCGGATACTGAGTGTCCCAACGCAGCAAGCAGAGGTACAAGGTCAAGGGAAGAGTTAGCGACGAGAGCAACATCCACACCCAGTCGTCCACCTCTCTTCTCTTCAGGTCCATGTAAGAGGCGACTGCCAGCATGAGCGAGGCGATTGCTGCGTTCACGAGCTCGAGTGGGTTCACAGCCCTTCCTCAGCATCTGAGTTACTCCTCAACGCCCTCAACTGCAGCGGTTGTGACGAACTGTTCAAGGGTTATTCTGGTGAGGAGCTCAGGAGTTGCCTGACCCCTCTCGATCAATACGCGCCTTGATAGGTACCAGAAACCGAAGGGAAGTGATAACCTACCTCGGTTGTTGATGGGTATGACCAGGTCGACGTTGGAAGTGGTGTTGTCGCTGCTGCACATAGCTATGACAGGTATCTTCGCTATTCGTGCCTCGTTGACGACCTGTGCGTCGAATCGTGGATCAGAGACAACGATGACCTCAGGCTCCGAGTAGTATCGCAGGGCCCTGTTGGTGAAAGCGCCTGCTGGAATCTTACCAGAGATAGCATGAGACCCTGTGACTTCGGCGAACCTCTGAACGGCCTTGGTGCCGTAGATGTGCGTCGATACAGCCACGACCTTCTCAGGTGGAAAGAGGGCGATCAGTCTAGCTGCGAGGTTGAGCCTTTCTAACGTCCTTTTGACATCGAAGAGGTGTACGCCGTCGGACCTCTGTCTGAAGACGAACCGCTCCATATGAGATACCTTGACCTTCGCGCCAAGGTGAGCGTTCGACTTCACTAAGATCTCTGCGACCTCTAACTCCGGAGACACTGTAGCATCGGAAGTCAAATCAGCAACCTCCTCATCCTGCCCTCACCGATCTCCTCCCCGATCCTCAGCAGCTCGTTCAGCTTCGCCACCCTTTCTCCTCCGATCAGGCCGCATTTTATAACTTTGCACCCCAGGCCGACTGCGATCTGCGAGATGTAGGCATCCGTCGTCTCACCAGACCTATGGGATGCGACCGCCACTGCACTGTTGACAATGCAGGCCGCGACGGCGTCAACCGTCAACGAAACCGTGCCAACTTGGTTCGGCTTTATGATGGCAGCCCTGATCGCTCCTCTCCTTACCTCCTCTTCTATCAGCTCGGCCCTAGTGACTACAAGGTCGTCTCCGCATACAAGAACCGACTTCAGGTCGCGTTGAAGGTCGGCGTAGAGCTGTGGAGAGTCCTCTGAGAAGGGGTCCTCTATGTAGACCAACCTGAACTCGTCCGTGAGATCGGCCAAGTACTCCTTGAACTCGCGACCGGTGAGGTAGAGTCCCTCGGACCTGAGGGCGTATCTGTTCGAATTTGGGTCGTAGATGTTGCTTCCAGCCACATCGATGCCGACACCCATCTCGACTCCGGTCTCGTCGTAAACCTCGTCCGCTGCGGCCCTCACGAGTTCCAAGGCCTTTCTATTGCCGATAGGCGGCGCGTATCCCCCCTCATCTCCCTTACCTAGCGGGAATCCGGGAAGCTCTCTTTGAAGGAGCTTGCCGAGCTTCCGATAGGCAGCGACGTTCGCCTCAACGGCCTGCTTGATCGTCCTAGCGCCGAGAGGTATGATCAGGAACTCTTGTATCTCTGGCGCGCCAGGGGCGGCGTGCGCACCGCCTCCCAGAACGTTCGAGAGCGGAAGAGGTAGAGCAGGGTCTTGGCCTGTAAGCTGTGCGAGCGCAGCGTAGAGCTGCTTGCCTTCGGAGGCCGCGTAGGCGGAAGCACATGCGACCGAGAGGGCGATTGAAGTGTTGCCGCCGATGTGAGAGAAGTTCGGAGTGCCGTCCATCTCGATGAGCCTTCGGTCAAGAGCCAGTAAACTTTCGAGCTCTGTCCCAGTAAGCCTGCTGACCCGCTCTCTCGCGACCCTCGCGGCGGCCTCTGGGCCTCCCTCGGGAAATGGGACGACCTCTCTCTTCCCTCGGCTCTTGCCGGAGGGGGCCGACACCCTTGACGTGTAGCCTTCCACCGTAACCTCGACCTCAACGGTCTTGTCACCCCTGCTGTCGAAGACTACTCTCGCAGCTATCCGCTCCAATCTCTTGCCGGGTGACATGACCTGCGAATGTCCGGTCGTGATTTAACCCTGCCTCCAGCTCACCTGCGGATTGGTTTCTGTCTGGACTGAATCTCGTACGCTATCAGCTCATCGATGTACTCGACATGGGTTAGGAACATCCTCCTGCAGCAGTACCTCCTGACGTTCAGCTCGTTAAGGACCTCACCGGGCAGCCTTCCAGACGCTACCTCAGACCTGTACTTCTCCCATAAGTGGGCGAGAGGTTTACCGCAGCTGAAGCACCTAATCGGGAATATCAAGGGCCACTCATTCACCTTTATCATGAGTTTTTAATGTAGTGTTCGTAGACCGGTCAAACCGCTTAAAATTCTGCCGATTTCAGCCCCCAGACGTCAGGCACGGCTTTTAATGGAGGGCCCCTCAGTTAGAGCGGTGCGTTAAAGGGTGGTCGTCGAGGTACATCTGTCCGGCAATTTGCCAAGGAGCGAGGAGCTGTTCAGATTGATTCGAAAGCATTTCAGAGGCAAAACTGAATGGAACGAATTGAGAGCAGTCGCAGAGCGGGAGACCATAGAGTGGGTTAGGATCGCAGGGAGAGGGATGACCCTCATCACGGATCCGATGCTCCTGTGGCATGACCTCTTCAGACCGTTTGCGGAGAACGTTAAGGGCTTAAGTGTCAATGGATTATCACGCTGGTATGATAACAACATGTTCTACAAAGTCCCGTTGATTAAAGGGAGACTCGAACTAGAAGGTCCGTTTTTAGATCGTTATCTCTTCCCCTCAGTTCTCTCGGGAAGTAGAGTCAAACTTATTCTTCCTGATCCTTTGACAATGCAAAGGCTGTCCCTCAACGACGCGTATTCGGATGTCTCAGAGCTCGTGATGGACCTAGCAGAAGTCATCTCGGTAGAGGCCTCAAGGTTGATCTCTAAGTGGGGATTGAAGGTTGAGCTAGTTCAGTTGACGGCTCCAGAGATGGCGAGGGGCATGAGCGAGGACGAGCTCTCATTGGTCCGCGAAGTCGTGAGGTTGTTCAAGAGGCGGCTCGGGTGCCCACTTCAGCTACACACTTTTTTCTTTTCCGCAGCGAAAGCTCTCAGATCTTTGTTGGACACCGGCGCTGACGTACTAGGAATAGACCTCCACGCAACACCTGTCTCGGCTCTGAGGGGCCTGAGCGTCGACCGTGAGTTGGCACTCGGGATAATCGATTCGAGGAGCGTCATAGTTGAGGACCCAGTTGAGCATGCATCTCTAGTCGGGAAAGTCCTTGACGCAACCGGCGCAAAGAGGGTTCACCTGACAACGAACACCGACCTTGACTATCTGCCCATGGAGGTGGCGAAAGAGAAAGTGAGTTCGCTACTGAAGTGCGCAGAGCATTTGAAGGGGGTCTTGGCGTGATGGGGGCTGGTGACGGGTTGCTCAGGACTCAGGAAGTCGGGAGCCTCTCGAGGGCACCTTTCCTCAAAGGCGACAATCCCGAGGAGAGGGCCGTCCAAGCTCGTTATTGGGGGTTGAAGTTGGGTGTAGAAGGCTTCGACGATTTGGTGAGATTGATACGAAACGGCGCATCGCAGGCCGAGTTGCTGCCGTGGGCATCCCTGTACGGAATAAGGTTTCACGAAGCGGTTGGCCTCGACGTCGTTTGGGACGGTGAGCAGGGGCGAGTAGAGATGTACGAGTATCCTCTGAGGACAGTAGAGAACTTCGAGTTCGTGGGGAGAGTGAAGGTCTGGGACGCGGAGACCTACAACAAGGCGAAGGTAATCGGGATCCCGAGGCTCAAGCACAGCGCTTACCTCAAGGAGTTCCTCTTCGCCAAGTCAAAGGCCAGAAGGGAGCTGAAGGTACCCGTCACGGGGCCCTATACCATAATGGACTGGAGCTTCGATGAGTTCTTCGCGAAGCGCTATGCTCACCTCGATGACCCGTTAGAGAGGAGAAGGAGGTCCAGACTAGACTTACTCTACGCTTTGGTCGAGAACGTTATGAAGCCTGAGCTCAGGACACTGGTCGAGGCCGGTGCGACGCGAATCCAGATCGACGAACCAGCATTGACCTCAAAGCCTGATGAGGTGAGAGATTACGTCGAGGCCTTCAACGAGATGGTCAAAGGGCTTAACGTTACATGGACTTTACATATCTGTTACAGTGACTACTCACTTCTCCTCCCCCACGTGACCGAGATGAAGATACACGAGCTCTCTATTGAGTGCGCGAATAGAGACACGGCTGACCTAGGAGTTGACGCGCGGTCGAGAAGGAGTTACTCCGTCCTAAGGCAGTTCAGAGACCACGGAGTTCAGTTCAAGGTCGCGCCGGGCGTGATCGACGTTCACACGGACTTCGTGGAGCCTCCTGAGTTGGTGAGAGACAGGCTTCTCTACTCAGCGAAAATGATGGACGATCCGACGAAAGTGATAGCCTGCAGCGATTGCGGCTTCAGAACTAGGAGATGGGAGGTGGCGTTCGAGAAGGAGCGAAGTCTGGTGAAGGGTGCAGATTTGGCGAGACGAGCTCTCACCTGAGAAGTTACTTCGTCTTCTTCGCGACCCCGATCGGCCCTCCCTTCCTTCCAGTTGTCCGAGTCCTCTGACCCCTCACCTTAAGACCTAACGAATGCCTCACACCCCTCCACGATCTGATCTTCTTCTCCCTCTCAATGTCCTCCCTGATCGTCAGGTTCAGGTCAGGGCCTTGAAGGTGAAGGTTCTTGCCCGTTACGGGATCGCTTCTCCTGTTGAACATCCAAACCGGTATGCCGTGCTTCGCAGGGTTCTTTATCGCGTCCTCGATCTGGGCGAGCTGCTGCTCGGTGAGCTGACCCAGTCTCATCGTGGGGTCGATGCCGAGGGCCCTCGTTAGAGCGTACCCGAAGTTCACGCCGACGCCGTCAATCTCCGCTAGGGCGAAGGGTACGTGCCGCGTGCCGTCTAGGTCAGTCCCCAACAACCTGACAATCAACTTGGTCTCCTTCTGTCGGGCCACCATCTCCCTCCCCTCGGCCCTAGGTCGTTAAAAACCGTTCCCAAGAAGGAAAAGATGCTGAGGTATTATGCAACCTTAAAAATGAACAGAGCGCAGTGGGGATAGGGTTGAAGGTTGACCTCACAACAGACTTCAGTGAAGTACGTGATTGAGGCTAGGGTGGAAGTCGACGGAGCAGTTGACAAGAACGACGTAATAGGAGCGGTATTCGGTCAGACCGAGGGCATCTTCAGCGCCGATCTAGACCTCAGGGAGCTCCAGAAGACCGGGAGGATTGGAAGGATCGAGGTCCACATTCAAGGACAGGGCGACCGTACCGTCGGGAAGGTCCTCGTGCCCACCAACGTCGACAGGTTTCACACCGCGTTGATAGCGGCCATGGTCGAGAGCGTCGATCGCGTTGGCCCGTATTCTGCGAGGGTCTCGATCGAGAAGATTGAGGACGTCAGGGCCGAGAAGAGGAAGAGGATCGTCGAGAGAGCTAGGTCCCTGTTGATCGAGTGGGAGAGAAGGAGAGTCCCAGAGGTTGACGAGGCACTTAAGGAGCTCGAGGAGACCATCGCTAAGGCTCGAGTAGTCGAGGTCGGCCCTGACAACCTGCCCGCTGGACCAGAGGCCCTTACCAGCGAGGAGGTGATCATCGTTGAGGGTAGGGCTGACGTCGTCAACCTACTGAGACACGGTTATCTGAACGCGATAGGCGTTGAGGGAGTCAAAGTGCCTTATTCTCTTGAGGAGCTAGTCAGCAGAAAGAAGGTGATTGCGTTCCTCGACGGTGATAGGGGAGGCGACATGATCTTGAGAGAGCTGGCCAGAAGGATAAAGATCGACTCGGTTGCGAGGGCGCCACCTGGAAAGGAAGTGGAGTCGCTGGGAGCGAAGGAGATCGCTGAGGCCCTCGCCAACACGACACCGCTCGCTGACGCTTTGAGGAGAATCGGTGCCCATGTGGAAGCTGAGAGGGGCGAGCATGCGCCTGCACCGCTTGAAAGGCTGAAGAAATACATCGAAGAGGTAGAGGGTAGTCTGATGGCCGTCGGACTTTCGGACGAGCTCTCAGAGGTCTTCAGGGTGCCCGTAAGCGAACTCTACCAGAGGCTCTCAGCTGACGGTCAGGTCAAGTACGTAGTCTTCGACGGCGTAGTGACTCAGAGGCTCGTGGACATGTTGAAGGAAAAGGGGCGCGAGGTGCTGATTGTCGGAGCGAGGGTCGCTGATAACCTCCAGAAAGCGGGCAACGTAAGAGTCTACAACTTCGAGTCGGTGAGGAGAGCAGCGTGACCTTCGTCTCTACGAGATGAACGCGTGACTCTTTCAGAGATCGAATTACACGTTTAATATTCGAGAGGGCTTATGGTGCTAGGATGAGGATAGAGCTGTTCAGCCACCTGAGACGGGCCGCAGGTTCAGGAACGGTAGAGGTCAAGGTTGAAGGAGAAGTCCCTCTGAAGGAGGCTCTGAAGCTTCTCCCAGAGGGCATCAGGGAACTCGTGTTGGACGAATACGGCTCCATCAGGTCCGGGCTCTTAGTACTGGTGAACGGTATTGACGCTAGGACGGTTTATAATTACAGGGTTACCGTGAGAGACGAGGACGTAGTCTCGATCGTCCCGATGATACACGGAGGTTCCTCCTCGTTACGGTGGGCAAGCGCTAAAATGTACCTCACAGAGATGATCGATAGATGAGGGGAACGGTCGCGGAACTCCCGGGCGGCCCTTACCTTCCTATCCTTTTCCTTGCCGCGTCTCTGATATTGTTGCTTCTGATCAGACCCAAGTCGCCTAAGCCCCGTGCTCGTGCGCTACCCGTTCATCGAGTGTCCAGGGCCCTCCGTTACGCTTTGGGAGAGGAGGAGTCCATTGACGCTAAGGACGTCGAGTGGCTGGTCGCGGAGCCGAGTGCTGGTTCGGGCGAAGGACGTGAAAGGTCCGTGGGAGTGATGAGGCTCTACGTGACAGTGGTTTCCCTCTTTCCAATGGGAAAGAGGTGGTTCCTCCGGTGGGCGATGAGGAGAGTATAGACCTGCTGAGTCTCAACGAGCTGAAGAACGTGGTCCAGAAAGTAGTGACCGAGATCCATAAAGTCATCGTCGGCATGGACGACGCGATTGAGGCCCTCATCATCGCCCTTCTGACAGAGGGGCACGTGCTTATGGAAGGCGTCCCAGGACTCGCGAAGACGTACTTGGCCAAGTACTTCGCCAGGACCCTCAACCTCAGCTTCAGCAGGATTCAGATCACCAGCGACCTACTGCCATCTGACATAACAGGTTCCCTTGTATACGACAGGGCTACGGGGCAGTTCGTCTTCAGGAAGGGACCCATATTTGCGAACATCGTTCTGGCCGACGAGATCAACAGAGGCCCTCCGCGGACTCAATCCGCACTTCTCGAGGTTATGCAGGAGCGCCAAGTCACGGTAGAGGGAGTGAGC
The DNA here is from genome assembly GCA_025058055.1 of Candidatus Calditenuaceae archaeon. Classification (GTDB taxonomy): domain Archaea; phylum Thermoproteota; class Nitrososphaeria_A; order Caldarchaeales; family Calditenuaceae; genus Calditenuis. The sequence continues at coordinate 47,911 of JANXEU010000005.1, read as the reverse complement.
TACGAGGTACCTAGGCCTTTCATGGTCATCGCGACTCAAAACCCGATCGAACTGGAGGGGACCTTCCCGTTGCCGGAAGCTCAGCTTGACCGTTTCCTCGTGCGTGTAATCGTCACCCATCCCGAGCGTGATCAAGAGATCGAGGTGCTCAAAATGAAGCAGCTCTCGGGGGAGGAACCAGACCTCAGACCAGTCGTCGAGGAAGAATTGGTACTGAGAGGGATCACCGCGATATCCTCCATAAGGGTCGATGACTCAATCATGGAGTACATAGTAGATATCGTGAGAAAGACGCGCCAGATGCCCGAGGTCTATCTCGGTGCCAGCACTAGGGCGGAGGTGGCGCTGATGTACGCCGCGAAGGCAAAGGCAGCCATCTCAGGCTGTCCCTACGTCACACCGGATCACGTGAAGTCTGTCGCGCCGCTCGTTCTAAACCACAGAGTCATTCTGAGGTCTAGGAGGAAAGGGCCCTTCACGTCCTGGTCAGAGTTCGAATTGATCCGGAGAACGCTGGAGGAGGTGGATGTTCCCATATGATTTCTACACGCGCAAAGATTCTACTGATAGAGACGGCGGTATCGTCGTTTCTCTTCGGAGCGGTGTTCCCGAATCCAACTATGTTCATCTCCACCACTTTTCTAGTGTTCTTCTTTTCAATCTACATCATTCTAACTGTAAGGAGGTTCTCGTCTCTCAATGGGTCTTCAATAGACGTACACAGGTGGCTGTCCGCAGAGGAATTGCCTGAAGGGTCGCCTGCAGAGATCAGAGTTCGCGTGGAGTTGGATTGGGAAGGTCGTGTTGAAGTTCGCGATGTTCTCCCACTAGGCCTCAGGCTGATCGAGGGCACGAGCCACGTGAAGTCCGTCGTAAAGGGTAGGGGAGCGTTCGACCTGTCCTACAAAGCTTCCCTCTGGCGAGGCATGAGGGCCGTGAGGTTCAAGGAAGTTGCCTGCACGCTTTCGGATCCTTGGGAGCTAGTCGTGAAGACCGTCTACGTACCCTGCGCGGGAGAGATCAGGCTCTCGAGGGAAAGAGCTAGGTCCACCGACTTGGAGACCTCCGGAGTGCTCTTGGGTCCAGCGTTCGGAACGGTCACCAATCCCTTCATCGGAGAGGACGTGCACTTCTCGGGCGTGAGGCCCTTTCTGCCAGGAGACAAGCTGCGCAGCGTTCACTGGAGGAAGACCGCAACTCTCACCGATAACGAAGTGCTCGTGAAGAAGTTCGAGAGGCTCGCGAGAGGCAATGTAGTGGCTGTGATTGATTGTTCTCCAGAGATGAGGTTCGGCACCTCGCCCGATTATTTCGACGATGTCCTAGCCTTCTTAGAGCCTCTGTTCTCTCAATTCGTAGAGCAGGGAAACGCGTTGAGGGTCTTCGCCGTGACGGGAGACGGCCTGTTATCGTTGAAACCGAGGTCAGGGTCAGAGGTTGAAGCTTTCCTGAGGGCCCTTGAGGTCTCTGAGGTGACGAGTAGCAGGTACGCTTCTGAGGTAGTGGAGTCTCTAACTGGCGGAACTCTCCTGATACTGGCGACTTCGTTCGCGTCTGCCCAAATCGGCGAGCTCTCTGAAGTTGCAAGGGCCGCAACCTCTATGGGGTGTAGAGTCTTGATCATCTATCCACGCTTGGAGTCTTACTTAGGTCCGGCTATGGAACTTGTCAGGAACCGTCTGAAGTCAATCAAGGAGCGTGACCTCGCCTCTTTCCCGGAGGAGTGTAACATCGAGGAGCTTGAGGGGGTGCCGAGCTTCAGAGTTGCGACCAGGTCGGTGACCCGTGAAGATTGAGGCGCGCCTCTTCGGGCTGCTGGCCCTCTTACCTTCAATTTACATGTTCGTCGTTACAGTAACATCGGTCGAATGGACCCTCATATCGGTGCTTGGTTTCGTGTCTCTCTCGACAACGCTGCTTCCACCGAGGTATCAGTGGCTTACGCTGACGGTGATCTATGTCCCGGCGATGTACGCTGTCTATGACCTCGTGACCTCGAGGGATCTACTCCTTTTGGACCTCGCCGGAGGATACGTGATCTCCTTACCGATGCTCGTGTTGTCGTCTGCACTACAAGCGCGTACGATCTCGGGGCTCGTGGGTTCGTACTTGTCCTCAATTGTGGTCAGCATGGTGGGCCTGTTCGGCATGCAGCTCGCCGAGGGCAACCCGAGAGCTCTTCTTTACGTGCTCGTATCATCGCTTTTGAGGGGGCAGACAGGGGGACAGGGGTCGCTGGACCCTTCGATCATGGGGCCCTTCGTACCCATGATGGCGATCTCTCTGACGTCGTTGTTGCTCTTCGCGCATCAGAGGTTGGGGTTGAAGTCTGAGTCACTCTACGGAAACCTGCTCATGTCGGCTGTCGGCTCGATCGCCCTGCTCGCGATAGTCGTGTACTATTCGATGAACTTCTCAGACGGTGTGGCCGTAACAATACTCTTAGTCGCGTTAGCCGTCCTGTTCGGTGGCTCGTATGCTGCGATCGCAACGAGGCGCTGAAGTCCTGCTCCTAGTTGTCGCGTTGCTGACTCTACCTATACCTAGCTCGTCCCAAGAGGAGAGGGCCTGCGAACTATTGATCGGTTACGGTGGCCCGGGATTCCTCCCATTAGTCGACGGTGGGGTGATCAGCTTCTCGGTCGGTGAGCAGCTTTATGCCTTGTCGCCCTTGAACGACTCTCGAGTCAGACTGGTGGACCCGTCCGGAAGGGAAGAGCGGTACTTCCTCGAAGATAGGACCAGGACCCTTTTGAGAGAGTTCGCGCGCGGAGACGGAGGCGTTTGGAGGTTCGTCTCTGACGACGGATGTGAGATGACTTTGGCGGTTTCGGAGAGAGGTTCGTTGTTCTACGGCACGATCACCGTCTGGAGAGACGTCCGTGACCAACTGACTCTGAGCTTTGAGGGGCCACCTTACATCGGCTTCAGAGTTGAGGAACCAACCGACAACAGGAGCGCTATCTGGGCCAGACCTGGTGACGAGGTGTACTTTGACATCGGAGTGCCCTTCAGGTCCGTACTCCTGTACCTTTCGTATCCGGACCCAGTCACGATCTACGGAGAGGTCGGCTATACGCCCTTCTCTTACACGATCGATCCCATAGTGGGGGTTTACAGGTACCAGAGACCGGTTAACGGAACTGTGGTGTCCTTGAAAATTCCGAACCTCGGGAGTACAGGTCCAGAGGGCATATTCCCGTTGAGGTACGGGTCGTACACTGTTCGAGTGGTGGGTTTGAGTCCTGAAGGACAGACGTTCTTCAAAACCTTCGACGTCGAGGTCGCACCGTTCGCGTTCAGGTCACCCAAGTTCTCGACGTACAAGCAATTGAGCCTCAACGAATTCCGAGAGGGCGTCAGTCTAGTCTTCCTGAACTATGAGACTGGTGCTATGGAGTCGATACACCTTCAGGTGGCGCTGTACGACGTTATGGTGATTGATCAGACGAGCGGTGACGTCATTGAGGACTACTCTCTGAACGTTGCGGGATTCGTCGACGTGAGAGACGGGCCGGTGACGGTACTTGTTCCGCAAAGGTTCAACCTCAGAGAGATGCAACTGGAGGATAACGCCTTGACGATCAAGCCGTCCCTCCGAGTTGGAGGTGTAGACATCAGCGATGTGATCGGTGAGGTGGTTGTAACAAGGAACTCGGTGACGGTCCTCAAGGTTCCGATGTCAGAGGTTCTTCTGAGAGTAAGGCTAGCAGGCTATCCGGAGCCGCTGAGGGCCAAGCTCTCACTCAACGGCACGTTTTCGGCGGAACTAAACGGTTCGGCTCGCCTCAGGATACCGGCCTTCGTCTACAATGCTACTGCAGAGACCTCTTGGGGGACGGCTAGGAGGCTGTTCGATGCCTCGAAGGAGAAAGAAGTCGAACTGGTCGTTTACACCCCATCTGACTTCATGCTGGCCCTAGCTCTTGTAGCGGCAGCCCAGTTGATCGCGTTCACAGTTATCTCTCTCAGGGCATACAGGGCCAAGGGCCATCACAGAGTTAAGAGCGACCGATGAGCATGTTACTCGGAGCCGGGGTCCCATAGCGGCTATTGGGACGGCCTCGAGATCTCGTGCTCTGGCCAGACGACGTGTGAGCCGTTGCCCCCACGGGGGGCGCGCGGGTTCGAGTCCCGCCCCCGGCGATCAACTTCAATGAATGACGTCCTTCACGTTGAAGACGATCCGCGGTTAATTTCTAAATAAGACCGATAGCGCCTCGGTCGTAGGTGGCCACCGATTTTGGAGGTATCGAGGGAGACTAAGCTATTGGAGGAGTTCGGGCTGACGGAGCTCGACCCGGGTGAGCTTCCGATCGACCATCACTTCGTCAGGAGGAAGATAATCTTCTCCGCGAGAACTAGGGAAGAGCTCAGGAGCGCGCTGACTCAATCGGGTTACTACGTTCTCACAGGAATTATGCCCTCCTCTGACAGGATACACCTCGGAACGATGGCCGTCGTGGAGTCGGTGAAGTGCTTCTCGTCGAAGGCCGCGTTCACAGTGCTTCTGGTAGCAGACTTGGAGTCATTAGCTACCCGCAACGTTGGGCTCGAGGAGGGCAGGAGAATTGCATTGGAGAACCACATACCGACCTACCTGGCTCTCGGCATCGACCCGCAGAAGACCATCTTCTACTTCCAATCAGAGAACATAGACGTGCACAAGATAGCGGCCGATGCAGCGAGAGAGATAACTCTGAGCGAGTTCAGAGCAGTTTACGGGAACGCGGAGCCCTCGAGGATCGTCTCGAGCCTCTACCAGATAGGGGACGTCCTGTTCCCACAGCTCGTTTACGACGTACCTGGGATCATACCTGTGGGCCTTGATCAAGACCCGCATCTGAGGTTGGCAAGAGACTACGTCAGGAGGACCCCATACTTCAAGTTCAGGCCAATAATCGGAGCATACATCAGGGACGTCCCGAGCCTGAAAGGAGAGGGCAAGATGAGCAAGAGCGACCCGTACTCCGCGATCTTCATACCGGAGGAGGACCTGACGGAGCTGAAGAGAAAGGTGTTCAAAGCGTTCTCGGGGGGGAGAGAGCCGATCGAGGTGCATAGGCGGTTGGGAGCTAACCTAGAGGTAGACGTACCCTATCAGATATTGAGGTTCCTTCTGCGCGACGACTCGGAGCTCTCCAGAATAGAGACGGAGTACGGGTCTGGGAGGATGTTGAGCGGGGAGATCAAGGATTACCTCTTCAATCTTCTGAGGGACCTGATGCGGGACCTTAGGGACAGAGTCGAACAGTGCAGGGAGCTGGTGAAGAGGGGTGAAGTTAGGTTCGTGAAGAACTCAAGAGAACTCAAGGAGGCGGTCTCGTCGATTTCCTGAGGTCGCCCTCAGGGTATCTCATCCAGTGGCGTCGGCCTCTCGTACTCGATGTAGGTCACGTGATGGAGGACTCCGTTGACTCTGACCATGTGCTTGGATGATTTCGGGGGTAGCTTCTGACCTGTGAACGCGGCCCTGAGCACGTCATCCTTCGTCACCGGTGGACGGTTGTCCCAGGGCTCTACGACTATGTCCTCGCTCCTGTAATCTATGAGGTACGCTGGGATGTAGCGCTTACCCAACCTTTTCATACTGTTGTATCGGTGGTGGCCATCGATTATGGTCTTCGATCGCTCATCGACGAGTATCGGTCTCTTCAGAACCCCATCTCTGACTATCTCCGCTAGAAGCTCCTCCAAGTGCTCGGGGTCGTACTGCTCGTGCTCTCTCAGCTCCTCGATCCTAACGAGCTTGGGCTCGGACTTCAAGGCGCTCAACCGATCCGATGCCAAACCCGGGTCAATTTAAGTTGGATCGGAACGTCACGGATAATCATTAAATGGTGATAAGTTATACAGATAAATTCGATCCGAGCCGATGCACGCTGCTAGCTAGCTCCCAACTCGTCCTCTAAATCGGAGACCCGAACGGACTCAAAATTGGTGAGGAACCTCACGATCTCTCCTTGCTGGAGAGCCACCAGTCGAGGTATTCGTCCTTCCATCGCTTGGCCTTCTCGACCTTCTCGCGCTCTGATTTGACGCGTTCCGTGGTCTCCAACAGCTCTTGAGCGTTCATGGCCGTCCCGCAGGAGGTGCATGAGTACAGTTTGGAGGTCCGCTCGTACACCATGACTCCACCGCACTCGGGACAGTTCCGCATTCCAATCAAAACCTTCCGGTGCTAGCGATTTAAACTTGTTCCTGAAGTACCTTCTACAGGAGGGTTGCCCGATTTAGCGGATCGATGGGCAGTTCACATCAGTCCCTGCAGCGCGTCTCAAGGTACCTCATCCCAGCATCAACGTGCCACCGTCGACGACTATCACTTGACCGTTGACGAAGCTGAAGAGATCGGAGGCCAGAGCTAAGGCGACCTTAGCGACCTCTGATGGTTCGCCCCACCTTCCCATGGGAGACTCCTCAGCCAAGGCGACCTTCTCGTCCTCCCTAAGAGCGTCATAGGTTGCAGACGTTTTGATGTTTCCGAGGGCCAGAGCGTAGGCCCTAACCCTGTAGCGCTTGTACTCCGCTGCGACCGCTCTCACCAACCCCACCACAGCTAGCTTGGCGATCGAGTAGACCGCTCCGTAACTGTACCAGCTCAGCGCGGGCGTGGACGCTGTGAGGATGAGGGCCCCACCCTCCATAAAGGGAAGCAGACCCGAGACGGCTCTGAAACTCGTCAAGAAGTCGACGTTGAGTACCCTCGTGATCTCCGCCTCATCAAGTTCGACCACTCCCTTGTACCAGAGTTCAGCTTCGAGAGGGTACCCTATGTAACTGACGAGCGCGTCCAGCTTTCTGAAGTCCTTTGCCACCTTGTTGATCAGCGACTCACGTGCGTCAGGCCTGCTGAGGTCAAGCTGCAGAGTCTCAACCCTCACGCCCTCCCTTCTACACTCCTCTGCCAAGTTACTTAGGATGGTTCCTCTCCTTCCCGATAGTAGCAGGTCGGCACCTTCTCTGGCAAAGAGCAGGGCCGTCTCCCTCCCGATCTCGCTCGTTGCACCAAGGATCGCACAGGACTTCCCCTCCAACAGACCGGGTCTCGAAACCAACTCGGGTCACCGGTATGAATCTACGGCTGAGTAAATAACAGTGATTCGCTCAGTAGGCCCTGCCGAAGTAAGCTGTGATCGACCCCTCACTTCCACAGGCGATGCATCGCGATAGGGCAGGCTCCCGCTCGAAGGGTATCACCCTCACGGTCGCACCGGTTAGGTCCTTGATCCGCAACTCACACTCGTTCGAACCACAGTAAGTCGCCTTCACGAATCCTTCCTTCTCCTCGAGGACTCTGACGAACTCCTCCATTGACCTAGCCTCGCTGATCTTGGAATTGAGGAGCTCCCGCGCCCTCCTGAAGAGGTTCTGTTGGACCTCTGACAACAGCTCCTTGACCGCAGTCTCCAGAGCTCGGTCCTCGAAGCGTGACCTCTTAAGCTCGTCCCTCCTGAACAGAGTCACCTTACCCTCAGAGAGGTCTCTGGGCCCGATCTCAACCCTGACGGGCACACCCTTGAGCTCCCACTCATTGAACTTCCAGCCAGGAGTGTACTCGGTCCTGTCGTCGAGGTGCGTTCTCACGCCGGAGCTCCGAAGCCTCGACACGATCTCCCTGCACTTCTCGATGACCGATTCTCTCTCTGCGTCGGAGTAGAAGATGGGTATTACCACGACTTGGGTAGGTGCTACCTCCGGCGGGAGCACGAGGCCGCGGTCGTCGCCGTGAACCATTATCACCGCACCTATCAGCCTCCACGACACGCCCCACGACGTGCTCCAAGCGTAGTGCATCTGGCCGTCAGGGCCAAGATACCTCACCTCGAAGGGAACGGTGAAATTCTGTCCGAGGTTGTGGGAAGTTGCCATCTGAAGTATCTTGCCGTCGGGCATGACAGCCTCGAGGGTAGTGGTGTAAAGGGCCCCGACGAACTTCTCGAGCTCCGACTTGTACCCATCGATAACCGGTATTGCGAGCTTCTCCTCGATCACCTCCTTGTAGATGTTCAGCATCCTCATCACCTCCTCGTCGGCCTCCTCCTTCGTCGCGTGAAGCGTGTGGCCCTCCTGCCACAGGAACTCCGAGGTCCTGATGAAAGGCTTGGTGGACTTGATCTCTGCCCTGAGCGCAGAGTTCCAGAAGTTGACCAGCACGGGCAGCTCCCTCCAGCTCTTGATGGACTTGCCGAAGGTGGAGTAGAACAACGTCTCGGACGTCGGCCTCACCGCCAGCCTCTCGGACAGCTGGTCGCCACCAGACATCGTGACCCAGAAGACCTCAGGAGTGAACCCCTTGAAGTGTTCGGCCTCCTTCCTCAGGAGCGACTCCGGTATCAGGAGCGGCAAGAACGCGTTGCTGTGATTGGTCTCCTTGAACCGCCTGTCGAGGTGAGACCTTATCAGCTCCCAAAGCTCGTATCCGTAGGGAAGCAGGTACACGAATCCCTTGATGGGTGCGTAACCGGCCAGCCCTGCCTCTTGGACAACCTCGCTGTACCATTCTGAGAACTCCTCTGACTTCTTCGCCCTCATCCCCGCTACCCAGCTCCGCGTCGTAATTTTGACCTTTCCGGAGAAAGGGTTGACCTGCGGGAAGGCGTATAGCGGGGTCAGAGGTGGATGGGGGGCAGGATGACCTCTCGGTTGAACGCTGTTAGGCTCAGATCGTTCAACCCGTTCAAGCGGGCCTACAGGGTGTTCGGGGTTGCGGAGAGCTTCAGGCCGGGCGACGCGAGGGCGGTTCTAGGGGGAGTGGTGATGAGAGCAGACCTCCAAGTGGACGGGATGGTCCTGGGCTCGTGCACGGTAGGGGGGATGGACTCGACCGAATCGATAAGGAGGATGTACGACAGCCTTCGCAGGAACGACATCAACTTGGTCATGCTGGGTGGATGCATAATCAGCCTCTTCAACCTCGTCGACGTCAGGGAGCTCTCGGAGTCGCTGTCGTTGCCTGTCCTCTGCATAACCTTCAGACCGTCGGTAGGCTTAGAGGAGCTGATAGCCACGAAGTTCGCCGCAGACGCCGAGACGAGACTTGAAGTCTACCGGTCCCTCGGCGAGAGGGAGGAAGTGAAGCTGAAGACCGGACACGTGGTCTACGTCAGGAGGCAGGGCGTCTCCAAGAGGGCGACGGAGGTCGTCCTGAACTCCCTCACGCTCAGCGGCAAGGTCCCTGAACCAGTAAGGGTGGCGAGGCTGTTGGCGAGGGCCTCGCGTGACTTCTCCGCAGGCGGTGCATCTTCTCAGAGTTTGTAGGTCGAGTGAGGCGGGACCACAACGGGGTCAGCGGGATCGCCAGCGAGCTCCACCCCACTCGGTATGAAGGAGTCAGGCCCCAGAATGCAGTTAACGAGTTTCGCGCCCTGCCCCACCTTCGCACCCTCCAGCACCAGAGTCTTCTGCAACCTCGAGCCTTTGCCCACGCTGGTCGAGCCCATGAGGACCGAGAGCTCGATAAGAGAGCCATCACCTACGAACGCGCCCTCACCTACGAACGACGAGAGGACTGAGACGCGACCGTCTATGACAGCGCCTCTCCTTATCGCGCTGCCGCTGCCCAGCTCCCTCACAAGCGTCTCGACGTTAGCCTTGAGCAGCTCCGAGGGCCCTCCGAGGTCGAACCACCACTCGCCGGGGTCCTCGACTACCGCTATCCTTCTCCCCTTCTTGACCAGTTCAGCCACGGCGTCGGTAAGCTCGTATTCCCCTCGCGGAGAGCGGTCGATCTTGTTCGCAACGTCCACGACCTCGCCCGGAAGCACGTAGATGCCAGCGTTGACGAGCGCCGGCGGTCTAACGTCCTTCGACTTCTCCAGTATGCCGTGAAGCAGTCCTTCCTTGACCAACAGCGTCCCGAACCTCCAAGGGTCGGGCCGAATCACGCCCAAGAGAGCTCCGTCTATAGGTCCGGACTCAACGGTCTCGAGTAGCTTCCTAACGGGCTCCTCCTTCAGCGTGACGTCTCCGTACACCAACAGGAACTCCCTTTCCGAGGAGATGGCATCGCTTGCCGACAAGAGAGCGTGCGCTGTTCCGAGCGGAGCCTCCTGTCTCACGAAATCGATCCTTTTACTACCGAACTCGGAGAGCGCCGAGACCACCTTCTCAGCGAGATAACCAACCACGACTATCACCTCCTCTGTGCCAATATTGAGCAGAGTGCGTACGGTCCTCTTGAGGACTGGCTCTCCAGCAACAGGAAGGAGGTGTTTCGGCCGCTCGGAAGTCAAAGGGTTCATCCTTGACCCCATCCCGGCTGCGAGGACAACGGCCTTCAAATCCTTAGATCTCACGAGACGCCCACTCAAAACCCCTACCGTTTCGAGACTTTCGAACCCTTGCTTCTAATCCTCGAACACCAGATATCCGTAAATTGTGGAGGGGGCGTAGCGGTCTATAAAAGATGGAGCTGCTCGGAGTCGTTCTGGCTCTGATTACGGCCTTTCTCTGGGCCCTGACTTCAGTAGCGATGAGGAGGGCCACGATGGAACTCTCACCGCTAGCGGCCTCCGCGATTGCCTCTCTGGTGGGGGTCTTAATGGCCCTTGCTGGCTCGCTGACGGAGTTCTCGGCGGAGCGTAGACTTCCTGCGATAGGTGAGGGCGCAGCTGAGGCGATGGCCGCAGGGATCTTGGTCTTCGGTTTGGGAAGGCTCTTCTGGTACTACGGAATCAGCAAGATCGGAGCTTCGAGGTCCAACGCCATCGCGGCATCGGAGTCTGTGGTCGCGCCCTTGACAGCTGTGGCGATCGCTGGCGAGTCGCTGCATTTGATAGCGCTATCGGGGTGCGTGATGATAGCGCTCGGTGTTGCGGTCGTCTCATGGCAAAGGGAGAACAGCTTTGACCACGACTGGACTAGGGGAGTGATCGCGTCGATCGGAGCTGCGCTGGCCTTCGCATTAGGCGCTACCTTCGCGAGGGTCGCAAACTTAGAGATCGGCTCGCCCTTCCTCACATACCTGATCAGCACCTCGACGTCGCTGCTGGTGGTGCTCCCTATGACGATTTTCACCGGTGGTGTCTCGAGGGCGCTGAGGAACAGGTTCGCGCTGATCGGAAGCGCTGCCAACGGTACGGCCAGCCTCTCCTTCTGGGGAGCCCTATACCTTACGCCGGTAAGCATCGCGGTACCGCTCTCTCAGACGTTTCCGCTCTTCACGCTGCTGATCACGCTCAGCTTCGCGAAGGCGCTTGAGCGCGTCGACTCGAGGACGGTCGCAGGGGCGCTGACCGTCACTCTGGGGGCTTTCCTAGTCGGTTGGTCTTGACCGTCGCAGGAGCTCAGAACCTACCCTTCGAGAGGGTCCTAGCTGCAACTATCAAGGGGTGCCACACCGGAGCTGTCGCTGGCATGTACCCGATGTCGGAGAAGAAAAAGTCCTCTGTGCTCATGCCCCTCTCGATCGCGACGGCCGCGATATCCGCGTACGCGGCTACAACCGGGTCCCTCCCCGAAACCTGTAGTCCCAACAGCCTTCCGGAGCCTCGCTCAGCGATCATCTTGACTGTCACCTCGACGCCTCCTGGGAAGTAGCCAGCCTTCGTCCTAGCGACGATCGTTGTCGACTCGACGAAGAACCCGTTCCTAGAAGCCTCCTCCTGTCCGAGTCCTGTCCTCGCGAGGTAGAGGTCCTTGAACCTAGTAACGGCCGTCCCCACTATTCCCCTCATCCTCAGGGAGCCCCTCATCACCGCGTTTGCCCCAGCCACTTGACCCTCCTTGTTCGCGGCAGGTGCGAGTGGTATCCAGACCTTTCTCTTCAGGACCAAGTGGTGCTTCTCGACGAGGTCTCCTGCAGCGAAGACACCGTCGACGTTTGTGGACATGAGTTCATCGGTCTCGACCGCGCCAGTTGTTCCGAGCCTCACGCCTGCCTTCAGCGCGAGGTCTGTGTTCGGCCTAACTCCGATTCCCATGACAACGTCGTCAACCTCGTAACTGCCGATGTCTGTCTGGACGACGATCCTTTCGCCGCGCGGAGACAGAGCCCTAACGGGTTCGGAGAGGTGAACTTCAACTCCGTTACCCCTGACCGCCTCCTCTAGGATTCTGGAGATCTCGGGGTCGAAGGGTCCTGGAAGAAGTCTGTCCATCATCTCGAACAGCAGAACATCCTTCCCCAGATCGACCAAAGCCTCTGTGAGCTCCACCCCTATGTAACCACCTCCAATAACGGCCACCCTCTTCGATCGTTCAATCCTAGAGGCCGCATCTGGTACCTCCTCAGGATGCCTGAAGGTGAGGGGTTTCACGCTCTCCAAGCCCTCAATTCTGGGAACTAAAGGCTTAGCACCGGTCGCGAGTATCAGAGCATCCCATCGTATCCGGGTAACGCTGCCACCCCTCCTCACCAGCACCGTGTGGCCCTCCACTTCGACGTCTTCCGCGACTGCGTTCGTAAGTACTTCGATCCTCCGCTCAGAGGCGAACCTCTCCGGTGAATAGGTCCTTAACACCCGGTGAGAGGGGACGAGTCGGCTGAGGGCGTATGGTATCCCACATGGAGCGTGCGTTATCATGCTCGACGCCTCTATCAGAGTTACCTCAGCGTCAGGTGCCAGTCGACGGGCCCTCGAGGCCGCAGAGGCACCAGCCGCGCCCCCGCCGATCACGACGACCCTCATTTATGTGAACCACACCCAGCTCATATTATTCCCTTCCTCAACAGTACTGAAGGCATGAGTCGGTCGAGTGGAGCGCTCAGAGACCGCGCAGTGGATCGCCTTCTCGATGTGGAGCTGGAATGGTCTTCGCGTCGGAGGTGAAAGCAGGTTGTTGTCGTTGATCGGACTCGGCCTCGGGTCCAAGGGGTACGTTACGGAGGAGGCGTGGAGGGCCATGAGGGGGTCGAGCGTCGTCTATCTCGACGCGTACACGAGCTTCGTCGAGGAGGAACTGATGGATGAGATGAGGCGCGAGGTCGGCGACAGACTTGTAATTGCCGACAGATCAACCCTCGAGGATCGAGCAAGGGAATTGATTGTGAGGGCTTCGACTGAGGACGTTGCAGTCGCAGTGCCAGGAGATCCACTAATCGCCACAACGCATTCGGCGCTGATCGTTGAGGCTTGCAGGTTCAGAGTCCCTTGGAGAGTGATTCACGGCGTCTCGATACTCAGCGCGGCTATCTCTCGGTCCGGACTGTCACCTTACAAGTTCGGCAGGACTGTCACGCTTCCGCGCGGTGCTGATGGGGAAACCCTCAGAGGCGTATGGAGGGTCATAGCGGTCAACGCTGCCCTCGGGTTACACACGATGGTCCTTCTCGACACTGCCGGAGGCGGCCTGACAGCTGCCGAGGCGGCCGAGATGCTGCTCGAAAGCGGTGCTCGCTCTAACCTCGACGAGGCCCTCAGAGACCCATCTGTCGTCTATTGCGCGAGGGTCGGTATGAGAGGGGAGAGAGTAGGTGCTGTGAAGCTAAGCTCCCTCAGAGAACTGGACTTACCATCGCCGCCGCACGTATTGATGATACCTGCCGAACTCGGTCCTGGCGAAAGGGAGTTCTTGAGAGAGGTCTTGCGGGCTGAATCTGAACCCAAAAGCGTGAAGAGCCAGACTCACGTAAGGGCCTTCAGCTACCTATCGAAGACCAAGGTTGCGATGAAGAGGCTCGAGGTCGTAATCGATTCGGCTTCTGTCAGGCGGGCTATCGAGATCGCTCAGGACTACGTTGCAGACGCGGAGAACTTCCTCAGGTCTGGAAGGGAGGAGGACAGCTTGGTCGCGATATCGTACGCCGAAGGTATTTTGGACGCGCTTAGGCTGCTCGGGGCGGTGAGGTTCGAGTGGTGAGGCGGAAGACCGTCCTGACAACCGGCGCCTTCGAGCTCATTCACCCCGGGCACGTCTTCCTGCTGAGACATGCGAGACGGATAGCGGGCAAGTCGGGCAGGGTGGTTGTCGTGTTAGCCTCAGATGAGACCATCAGACAGAGGAAGGGGCGGGAACCGGTGATGAACGAGCGTGAGCGCCTGTCGGTCATCTCTAGCATCAAATACGTCGACAAGGTCCTGATGGGCTACAGACCGATCAGCTTCGAGAAGGTGATGAAGCGTGTCAGACCGGACGTCGTCCTCTTCGGATACGACCAGATCGCGATCGAGCAGGAGTTCAGGAGGTTCTGTGAGGCGCAAGGAGTGAGAGTGAAGATCGCGAGGGCACCGCGGGCCCCTCTCTCTCCGAACCTCAGCACTACCGAGATTCTCAACAGGGCTCACAGGAGCCTTGCCCCTAGCGAGCAGTTCAAATAGGAAATCTTGAGAGGAGACGGAGAATGTCCCAGAAGGTCAGCGCACCGAGGCTCGTGCTGTCGGATCCCGCTACAGGAACCTCTAAGACGATACAGCTGACGCCACAACAGTTCATCGTGTTCAGGGGAAAGAGGATCGGGGACGTGATCGATGGTGGCCCACTAGGACTGGGCGACGTGAGGATAAAGATAACTGGGGGGAGCGACTCAGCCGGTTTCCCGATGCGGGCCGATGTCAGCGGTACAAGACTGGCTAGGGTGATTCTGAATAGAGGGGTTGGGTTCATGGCTCGAAGGAAACCTCCGTCCAAGAGGAAGAAACCAAGGAACCGGAGGACGGTCAGAGGCCTGAGGAAGAGGGTCTCGGTCAGGGGCAACGTAATAGGCGACTCCATAGTCCAGATCAACGCCCTCGTGGTGAAGTGATAACATGACCTATGCCGGTTATAGGATCGTCACGACCAAGAGAAACGAGCTGCTGAAAAGGACTGAGTACTTGATCGAGGTCAACAACGAGGCGGGTACGCCGAGCAGGTCGCAACTCAGGGAGCTCCTCACGACAGCGCTCAACGCCAAGTCTGAGAGGCTCTTAGTGGTGAAGGTCTGGTCTCCAGCTGGTAAGACTGCTTCGAGGGTGATCGCAAGGGTCTACGACGGCAGGGACGACCTGATGCGGGTGGAACCCAAGTTCCTTCTGATCCGAGAGGGGCTTCTGGAGAGACCGAAGAAGAGCTGAGTCAAACGGAGACTATCTCGCCCCCGCTGGCCTTCCTTAACCTGTTCATGATCGCGAGCCCTATGCCCTTCTCTTCCACGCTCTCCGCGATGATGACGTCGACCCCCGATTCGTCGAGGGCCCGTATGGAGCAGAACAGCGATTTCGCTACAGTCCTGAGGTCGCGAGATGGCCCCAAATCGACCGTAGTCGCGTTCTCGTATCGCTTGCCGTCTGTGGTCAGAACTCCGACCTTGGTCCCCGTTCCATAGAGCTCTTTGACCAGCTCTTGGACTTTTGAATAGACGGCCTGAGGGCTTCCCTCGACGAGTATCAGCCTCGCTTTGGGAGCGTAATGTCTGTACTTCATCCCCGGCGACCTAGGCCTAGATGTGTACTTCTCGAGACCTCTTGCCCACCCTGGGACTCGCACCCTCCCGACGACGCGTTCTATCTCCTCTACGGAGAGACCTCCGGGCCTCAGCACCTCAGGAGGGTAGACGGTTACGTCCAGCACAGTAGACTCGACGCCGATCTCGGTGGGGCCTCCGTCCAGCACGAGCTCGACCACCCCTTCGAGGTCCATCATCACGTGGTCGGCGGTCGTGGGGCTCGGTGATCCAGACTTGTTAGCGCTGGGCGCGGCTATGGGTGTCCCAGCACTCCTTATGAGCTCTAGTGGAACCCTGTGATCGGGCATCCTCACAGCGACTGTGTCGAGGCCTGCGGAGGTGACGGGTGGCACCACCTCAGTCCTCTTCAACACCAGAGTCAGCGGCCCCGGCCAGAATCGCTCGATGAGGAGATCGGCAACCCTTGGCACCTCAGACGCGAGCAAGTAGATGCTCTCCGGGTCGGCGACGTGAACTATCAGCGGGTTATCCGGAGGCCTTCCCTTCACCCTGAAGACCCGCATCACGGCATCGGGGTTGAGCGCATCCGCACCCAGTCCGTACACCGTCTCCGTAGGAAAGGCGACCAGTCCACCCGACCTGATGACGCGAGCGGCTTCCTCTATGACCTCCCGAGGCGGGTTCTCGGGGTCCACCTTAACCCTGACGGTCTTGACCACCGACGTCCCTCTATGTGCGGACTTTGACCTCGCGGTTCCAGAACCGGGAATCGGGTCGCGTCTCATGGCACGAGCACCACAGGTACCGGAGACCTCTTCGAGATGCCCTCAGCAACCTGTCCGAGCCTGCTTGGCCTCCTCTCACCTGCTCCCAGTATCACCCCTAAGCACCCTTCCCTAACCTCTGAGAGTATTTTCGTAACTACGTCGCCGGCTGAGCTGAGTGGAAGGTAGGTAGCCCTGACGCCATACGATTCGCACTCCTCGAGAAGATCGGTGACCAGCTCGTTGAGGGCCACCAAGTCGCGCCTGAGCGCTGAATCGGGTACTGTGACTGCAGATTGAATTCCAGCCTCCACCGCGGAGGGCTTGAGCAGTTGATCGAGCGGCGAGCCGACCACCTGAGCCGGCATCACGGCGACCACCCTCAGCTCCACTCCCATCGACTTTGCCAGCTTCACGGCTAACTTTGCGGCCCTGCGAGACTGCTCTGAGGGGGAGACCGCTACAAGCAGGTACTCAGCCGATTTCATTCAACGCACCTCTCCTGAGCCTCAGGTGGAGCAACCCGAACCCTATCCTGCCCACCGAGGATAATATGTAAACTGCTATAAGGACGCCGCTGAAACCAAACGTAGGCCCAAGGGCCTCCATCAGAACTCCGCCCATCATGGATCCCGCGAAGCTGCCGACTCCTTGTGCGAGGTTCGCTACCGCCGTGAGCGTTGCTCTGTTCTCGGGACGCACAACCGCGAGCAGGTAGAGGGTGGAGAGGGCGTTGTTGAGGGAGATCATCGCACCCGTGAGCAGGTTTATCCCGATCAAGTACGGAGGGGCTGGAAGGAATCCGTAGACGAGTGGTACCACCGCGAAAGAAGCCCTTGTGGCCGTAAGGACAACAACCGTACCCGCGAAGTCTAGGTTCGTTCTGTGAAGGAGGAAGAGCGCCACGAGAGAGGAGAGGTCGCTGAGCACGTTCATCACGGCTATCGTCAGCACATCGAGCTTCGCGACCGTAGCTATCGTTATGGTGAAGAGGGGCCAAGAGATCGACATGAAGAAAATGTAAGTGGTGTTGATGGCTAGGTAAGAGAGGTAGGGAGCGTTGCTGGAGAAGGAGGTCAGAGGCTCGAGCTTCTTCTGAGGTCTGGATTCCTCCCTGAACGGTATCATCACGAGCCCCGAAACGGCCTCAGAGATCATTGCGATCACGAACCCCACCGCGAAGCCCTCGAGCCCAATCAGCTGGGAGAGGCCGACCACGATCGTCGCGGAGGCTGCGCCGACGGTCCCCCAGATCTGAACCCTCGTGACCAGGGACTGCCTCTCCTCAGGCTCAGATATGTCTGCGAGAAGGGCTGTGGACGTGGGTGTGGTCATCGACAGCGCCACGAACCTCAGCGCCATGATAAGGACGAACAATTCGGGTGATTTGGTGAGCAGAGCGGGGATCCACGTCAGAGCAGCTAGCGAACTTCCCGCAACGATCCACGGGACCCTTCTTCCTGAGGCATCAGATAGCCTGCCCCAGAGAGTTTGAACCGCGTTGGTGAAGAAGTTCATGGTCGCGTGAAGGGTTGCGATAGTCAGCGGTGATGCTCCCAGCGTCGCGGCGTAAACTGCTAGGAAGGGTTGCGAGGCTCCGAGGGCCAGCGAAGACGAGATTGACCTCACGTAGAGCAGCTTCAGCCCCCGAGTCTCACCGATGGCGGGGGCATCGTCCTGTGCGACCAACCGATAATCATGTTCCGTCACTAAGATATAGATCGAAGGTCGATGGTCTCTGACGGGTTTGAGCGGGCTCGGGCCCAAGTGGAGAGTCGTGGAGGATGCTCTCTCCGAGATCGTCGAAGTATACGACAGGGTCAACAGGTTCCTATCGCTGGGCAACGACTTCAGGCTTCGACTCCTTGGGCTCAAGGAGGCCTCGGCCTCTAACTCGAGGAAGGTGCTCGACGCCGGAGCTGGGCCCGGCACGTTCTCGAGATTGATCCTGAGGGAGAACGCACAGGCTGACGTGGTGGCGCTCGAACCGCTGCGCGTGATGTGCGACAGAGCGCTTACAATAAGGTCTAGCAGGTACTCGGTGGTCAGAGGAGTGTTCGAGCGGGCTCCGTTCAGGGGGGAGTCCTTTGACCTGATAGTTACTGGTTTCGCCATAAGGGACTCGATCGATCTGAGGTGCGCGGTTTCGGAGATGTACAGAGTTTTAGAGAAGAACGGGACGATGTTGATATGCGACATCGCGAAGCCCGACAGGAGGCCTCTCAGGTTCGTGATGAGGGTCTACTGGTTCGCTCTCGCACCGTTCCTCGGGTTCCTAGGGTCTGGAGCGAAGGGGCTCAAGGCGTGGTTCATCTACCCCACCTACCTCAGGTGGCCGAGTGTCGGTGAGCTCCGCTCCCTCATAACGAGACAATTCGAGCTAAAGTGCCTCAGGGTGACGATGTGTGGAGGCGCGTTGATGCTCGTCGCTCAGAGGAGTTGCCTCGACCATACGAACAGGTAGACGCCGTAGAGGAGAGCGACCACCCCAGACGCCCTCACCGCTCCAAGCCTCAGCATCAGAACCAACACGACGGCCGCCAAGACGTAGACGGGAACCACGCTCACGCCCTGTGGTGTCGGCGCTGCACCGGTGAAGAGGAGCCCTGCACCGTAAACGAAGGTAGCCTGTATGGCGTTCTCTCCAGCGAGGAGTGACGCGGCCGCATCACCCTTGTTCCTAAGGGCCCAATAAAACGCCACGAGCACCTCCTCCACACAGGTCGCCAGCGGCGAAAGCACCATCGCAACCGCGAAGGGGCTACTCGAGAGGGAGACTGTCGAGATGAACTGATCGGCGCTGAAAGTGAGAAGCAGTAGTCCCGCGACGGCTTGGGTGAAGGCGATCGACGTGTGTCTGACCCTCGTGAACCTCTCCGCGATCGAGAGCTCCTTACCCTCCATTAGCTCCCCCTCCTCGGCCACGATCCGCTTCGCGATGGGCACGTAAGCCGCAACGTAAGCGAGGCCCACAGGCCTCACGACTCCGGATCCGAGCAAAGTGGTGATCGGAAGAAGGGCGGTACCGATTGCGAAGGCTGAGTAGAGTGGAACTACCCGTTCAGGGTTCCCCTTCACAGCACCTAACGCCGCCAACACAGGAAACCCAAGGAGCAGCGTAATCGAGGGGGCCGAGAGGACGCTGGCGACACCGATCTCGGTTCTGACGCTGTCGCTAGATAGCGATGCGACTAGAGCGATGAACGTCTCAGGGAAAGCCGTGAACGCAGCGGCCAACAGGGCCCCGGTAGCGTGGCTTGTCAACCGGAGTCTCCGCCCCAAGACCTCGACAGCATCGACGAACACGAGGGTACCTGTCAACATCAACACGACTGCGCTCGCTAACGCGCCTGCCTCCATTCACACGAAGTTGTAGGTGCAACGGTAATAACGTATTCACCCAAAACGGCCCGCGGTGATATACATCACTCGAGTTCGGGAACAGGGTTTTAGTCGAGAGGTCTGGGACGTGAGACCGTGCCCCCGAGGCCTCGGGACAGGTTCAGCAGGAAGTATAGACACAGGATCGGTTACGAGGGCGAGTACCAGCTCATCAAGACGTTTATAGAAAGAGGCAAGCCCGGATACTACGCGATCAGGACGCCGGGAAGCGGCACCGGCAAATCGACTCTGAAGCCCGACGTGCTAGCGGTCGACGGAGGCGAGCTCTACGCGATCGAGGTCAAGTCCACCAACAGGGAGGAGGTCATCGTCCCCAAGGAGCAGGTGGAGAGGCTCTTAGAGTTCTCGAAGATGTTCGTCGTCAGGTGCCCGTCGTGTGGCCACCAGATAAGGCCGAGGCCGGTGATCGCGGTGAGGTTCCTCAGGAGGGGATGGGTACTGAGGTCAGTCGACGAGCTACAGGGGTCTCTGATCATCAGGGCAGGCAGCTGAGCCGCGATTGGACGTCGTATGGGGCCGGGCAGCTAGCCGTTATCAGGTTTAATTGGTCGGGCGTTTCGGAAGATCGACAGATGGGAGACCCAAAGAGGCCGAGGAAGACCTACGAGACGCCCCGCCACCCTTGGAAGGCCGACCGGCTGGTGGACGAGCTGAGGCTTCTCGGCGAGTACGGGCTCAGGAACAAAAGGGAGCTCTGGAGGGCACAGGCCATATTGAGGAAGTACAGGAAGATCGCGAGGTCGCTCTTCGTCCTGACTGGAGAGGAGAGGATGAAGAGGGAGAGCGAGTTGATTCGGACCTTGGCGAAGTACGGGTTAATCTCCGAGAACGCCACCGCGGACGACGTGCTCAAGCTGACCGTTAGGGACGTGCTCGAGCGCCGGCTCCAGACCGTGGTGTACAGGAGGGGCCTCGCGAGGACTATACATCACGCTAGGCAGCTCATCGTCCACAGCCACGTTGCTATCGGCGACCAAATCGTAGAGGTACCTGGTTACATGGTCAAGAAGGACGAGGAGGGAGCGATAAGGTTGTTGGTGGAAGCTAAGGCCGCACCTCCCTGAAAGGGCAGTCACCTGAAGGCCTGAAGCAGCTTCTCCTTCTCCGCCTCCATTATCAGCTCGAAGAGCCTGGGCACGAGCCTGCTCTCCTCCGAAAGGATACGCTCAGCGTCTCTACTCCTCAGCCCTTTTCCGACCAGCACCGCGACCGCGGACTTACCGTAGCGTTCGACCAACTGAGCAGTCCTCTCGGCCTCCCTGACGACGGACCTCTCCTCCGCAGATTGGGCCCTTCCTCTCTTTGCGACCAGCGACGCAACCGCCTCCTCGAAACCCCTCAAAACGCCGAGCCTAGAAGACCTGCACTCCGGACAAGCAGGCCTCGTTTCCAATGAGCCGACATCGGTGGTCCAGTGCGCCGAGTAGCACTCGGTACAGAGGAGAGTTACCCGCTCAGACATTAGCCTCCCCTTCACCATGTTCAACACTACTTTGGCGACTCGATCGGGTGCGTGGCTCTCGAATTCGTAGAGGTACCTGTTAACCGTTAGGGCCGCGAGCGGGCTGAGCTTCTCAAGCCGAACCGTCACCAACTGAACTTCTCTTCCTATGACCCTCCTCAGCTCCCTCTTCGCTCCTTCCCAATCGAAGTCTGTCGAGGCCGTGAACCTCAGGGCCTCAATGTAGGGCGCGGTGTCCCTCAGGGCCTCGATGAGCTGCTTGATGCCGACGTCCAGCAGGCTGGCACCCTTCTCCACGACCCCCATCTTCCTTGCGACGTGGACTAGCCTCCTCCTGAAGACGCCTGAGCCCTCGAGGGCCCTCCTCATCAGCTCCTCGTCGACCAACTCGCCCAGCGACTCGGAGACCTGTTCCGGTGAGAGCAATCTTGACCTGAGCACTATCCTGTAGGGGTCGGAGAGGACGGAGATCGGCGCACCGAGGCGGTCGGCCAGCAACGTCGCTAATAGCCTACTGACGGTCCTGTTTATCCTGAGACCTCCACAGAGGTGGACGACGACGTACTCCCCCGCACCCTCGACCATCACGAGCCTGTCGGACGGCACGGGTATGTTCAGGTTGATGTGAGCCTCCACCTCCATCAAGGATCTCCTCATGTCCTTGAGGGGTACCGAGTACTCTTCGGAGAGCGATGAAGCGGCAGAGTTCGGTTCGATGCCGGCCCTCCTCATCTCCTCATACCTCCTCCTGATACTGCCGACCTCCTGGGCGACCTCGAACGGAACAGGTATCTCGTCACCGACCCATGAGGGTACAGCTCCCTCACCCTCCTTGAGCGGAGCCACGTAGATGCGGTCACCGGACATGCTCAATATGACCCAGCCCCTTCCACCGAGTATGAACCGGGTCCCTACCTCACCGTACTCGGCCACGAAGCTCTCATCGAGCGTCCCGACAGGAGACCCGCTCTCTTCCTCGATCACCAGGTACTGCCTCTCTTCTGGTATCATCGAGAGGTTTCCGAAGTAGTAATCGAAGAGCCTCTTGGAGTTTGCAGGTTTCTGCACTCTGCCGTCGACGAACCTCAACAGTCCTATTCCGCTCGCGAACTGCAGTACCTTCTCAAGATCCTCCCTCTCGAAGTCTGTGTAGTTGTAGGCCCTTTTGATCAGATTCATCAGCTCATCGAACTCGACGCTGCCCCGTTCTATCAGGATCCCAGCGACCTGATGAAGGGCTACATCTAGGGGGTTCCTGACCACTTCTGTCGGCTCGAGGAGCATCGACTTGGCTCTCCTCGCTATCACCATCGCCTCTAGGGCGTCGTCGGAGTCCATCACGATCACCACGCCTCTCGACTGCATGCCGATGCCGTGACCGCTCCTACCCACACGCTGGACTAGCCTAGTGACCTCACGGGGCGAGTTGTACTGCACTATGAGGTCCACCTTGCCGATGTCCACGCCCATCTCGAGGCTCGAGGTGCATATGAGGCCCTTCAGGTCTCCGTACTTGAGGTCCCTCTCCGCTTCCACGCGCCTGTCCCTTGCAAGAGAACCGTGATGAATCGTGACGGGGAAGGACTCGTCAAGGGCCTTGAACCTGTTGGCGAGGACCTCAGCTAGGGGCCTGGTGTTGGTGAAGACCAGTGTCGATCTGTGCGACTCGACCAGCGTCCTGATGAGGTTCAGCCTGGCTGCGACGTCTGGTGCGATTCCGAGGAACTCCGAGACCTCGCGGTCTGCGTTAGAAGGGACTGGATAGAGTATCGTGACCTCCATCTCCTTGGGCATCGGTACCCTGACTACTCTACACTCTCTCCCTTTTCCCACTAGGAAGCTCGCGACCACTTCTACGCTGCCTACGGTCGCCGATAGTCCGATGACCTGGAAGTCCCTTCCCGCCAGCAACCTCAATCTCTCCAACGCGATCGCCAGCTGGGCACCCCGTTTGTCGGTGGCGAGCTCGTGCACCTCGTCAACGACGACCCACCTCAAGTTGCAGAGGTATCTCCGCAGGACCTTACCCATGAGGAGGGACTGTAGCGTCTCGGGTGTAGTTATGAGCATCAGGGGAGGCTTGAGGGTGTGGGCCCTGCGCTCGGAGGGGGAGGTGTCGCCGTGCCTGACCGCCACTGCAACGTCTAGCCGCTGGGACCACCAGCTGACCCTGTCGAGTAGGTCCCTGTTGAGGGCCCTTAGGGGGGTGATGTAGAGCGCCGCGATCGGTCGCAGCTCCCTGTTCACCACCAGCTCGCTCAGTATCGGAAGGATTACCGCCTCAGTCTTCCCCGAGCCCGTAGGGGCCATCAGCAGGACGTTCTCGCCCTTGATGATGTGGGGTATCGCTGCTCTCTGCGTCTCCGCGAGGGAACCGAACCTCTCAAGGACCGCGTCCCTCACGGGCTTAGCGAGCATCTCGATCGGGTCGACCAGCATCCATGCCTACCAGTACCTCGAAATATCTAAATCGATCACGGCGATTCACGGGAAGCAGAACCTCCGTGCTCACGCTTTAACGAAGCAAGCCTTAAATGAGCGGAGTGAGCGACGTAGGTTTGATGAGCGATAAGAACTTGGGCTATCTGCTCCTCATCGCGTCCTTTGCGGGGATACTAATTTACGGCTGGTTGGTGCTTTTGAGCCCCTGGGCGATATTGGTGCTGCAGGTGACGGCATTCCTAGCGGTGGCAGGAGTCCTAGCCATTCTGGCATGGATCGGTTACACGCTTGCCACGGCCCCTCCTCCAGAACCCATCCCTGAGCTCGAGACCGTCAAGAGCGAAGCCTCAAAGGGCCAAGAAAGGAGAGATGAGTCTAGGGAGAGTTAAATAGGTTCTCTGGGGTAGGGAAGATCAGGACTCCTTGCCGCAGTAAGGGCAGAACTTCGCTCCTAAAGGTATCTCAGACCCGCAGTTGACGCACTTCACCGTCTCCTCTTTGAGGACCTCTTCGGACACCTCTAGCTCGACCTCCGGCTTCTCCTCGACCGGTGCTGCCTTGACCTCCTCTAATCGCTCCTCCTGTCCGGGTTTCTGCTCCTCGACCTGCGTCGCAGGTTGTATTGCCGGTGATGGGGCCTCCTCCGTCACCTCAAGCCCCATTAATGGAGCGACTCGCCTCGGCTGGAAGAGGTGCCCGAGAGTTCCAGAGAGGGCACAAGCGATCGTCACCAGAAGCAAAACCCTCAGGAGAGGCTCCGGAACGGCGAACGCCAGATACCCTGAAAAGGGGTCCCAGAGCTGAACGTAAGAGGCCACGTTGGCTGTCGAGAGGACGTAGAGCAGCGCTATGACGACGCCCAGCATCGCGCTGCCCGTTGCCCCTAGGAAAGACCTGACCAGAATCGCAGGGACGATGACGATCACCGCCAAGGTAACCACCCCATAAAACGGCAGCGTTACCTCACCGATCTGTGGGAGCGCGCTAAGAATCGTGGGGAGCGAGAGCGCTACCGCGACGGCAACGACCGATCCCGTTATCCTTGCCATCGAAGCCATCGGCTACCCGTCACTCTCCTTCCGGCTTTATAAAATAAGCTTAGTCTAGGCAAGGGGTTCCGGTGGATCAGACCTCGAACCCGAGGACCTTTCTCACCAGATGTCTTACGACCACAAGCCTCTGTATCTCCGATGTGCCCTCGTAGATCTTCATGATCTGCGTGTCCCTGAGGAACCTTTCGACCATGCCGTCCATCGCCACACCCATGCCTCCGTGAATCTCGATCGCCCTCAGCGACGCCCTCTCTGCAGCCTCGGTAGCGAAGAGCTTAGCCAGCGAGGCAGCCATTATCGATCGCTCGTCAAGGCCCTTGTTGAGGAGATGAGCTGCCCAGTACGTGAGCAGCCTAGCAGCCTCCAGGTCCCTCAACATCTCAGCGAGGTAGAACTGTATCGCTTGAAAGGCGAGTATCGGCCTCTCGAAAGCCACTCTCTGGGCCGCATAGTTGAGGCTCTTCTCGAAGACGCCCTGAAGAACGCCAACCGCTTGAGCAGCTATTCCAACTCTACCATAATCGTAAGTAGTCATAGCCACTTTGAAGCCCTCCCCTAGCTCGCCGAGTACAGCGTCGTCTGAGACCCAGCAGTCGTTCAGGATCACCTCAGAGGGCATGGAGCCCCTGAGCCCCGTGACTTGTATCCTTTCCCCGACCCTGAGCCCAGGGTTATCGCGCTCGACTATGAACATCGTCAACCCTCGCCACCTCTCGTGCCTGCCGGGAGGTTCGCTGGTTCTCGCCAACACCACGAAGTAATCCGCCTTATCGGCTCCGGTTATGAAGTACTTCTGACCGTTGATCACCCAGCCGCCGTCTTTCCTGACCGCTCTAGTCTTCACGCCAGCAACGTCGCTCCCAGCACCTGGTTCCGTGGTTGCGTGGGCCGCGAACTTCTGTCCTTTCGCTAATGGGGGGACGTACGTCCTCTTCTGTTTCTCAGTACCGAAGATGAGGACGGGTGTAGTGAAGAGCCCTCTGACGAGGGTCGCGGTTGAGAAAGCGGGACAAACCCTGCTCACCTCCTCGGTGAAGATCACGACGTTGAGGTAATCCGACCCCTGTCCACCGTAATCCTCCGGTATGCCGAGGCCCATGAAGCCGTTCTCGGCTGCCAACTTGAAGAGCTCCTTCGGGATCGAGTTGGTCTCCTCAATCTCCTTCACCTTAGGCTCCAGGTACCTGTCTACGAACTGCCTAACCACCTTTCTGAAGAGCTCATGGTCTTCAGACGTGGGGACGTGAAAGTCCGTTATAGCGTCATATGGGATCATCTCGATCACACTCCCCATCCGTCAGCAATAAGCGTAACTTCGTCCTGATCACCGGCCAGATCGATGGTCCTGCTTTCAGAAGGACTCGCATCGATTAATCTTCATTCATCGCAGTTACCAAACACTCATCGACGACCCTTCACTTTCGCGACTCCGAAGGACGTCATTTTGTCTTTTATCAACTACCATTTTATAGAATTATGCCAGGGCGTAGAGGGACTGCCTGCAAGGACTTCCTCTTCGCGTCAGGGTTCAGGTAGTCAGCCTCCTGCACTTCGATCTCGATACCGAGCTCTGAGGAGAGGTAGTTTACCTCCTCGATGTAGAGCGATTTCTCACTCCTCATCACCGAATCCACGACGTTCACCGGATAGCGGTTTAGGAGCTGTTGAACGCTATTAACAAATCGCGTCACTAGTCCAGCCGCAGCACCTCTGTCCACTATCCCCGACCTCGTGAAGTCCTCCAGATAGGTTCTAACATCCACCCTTCCTTCGGAGGACAGCTCCTTCAAGACGGCGGAGAAGATTGGGAGAAAGGCAGCTGGAGCAACCAAAACCCTTACGAGACGACCTTTTGTGTTCAGGAGTTTGGCGATGTTCCTGATGTCGTCGATCAACTGATCGATGAGCTCTTCCTCGAGCAACGACTCAACGCCGTACTCCACCTCAACTACAGGCCAAGACGAGAGGGCTACGAAACCACGATTTCCCAGAACCCTGTTCATCTCCTCTGCAGTGAACGGTGCGAAGAGGGAGAGGGCCTTCGTCCACGCGTTTACGAAGGTACGTGCAGCAGGTCCGTATCCTCCCCCTCGCCTCCTCACGTAACGCCTCCAGTCATTCAGCATGAGGTAGAGAGCTGTGTTGGCCGCTGTCCTAGTCTTCATCAACTCCATCGCCTCCTCTATTGTGCTGAGGTGAGACCTCAGTCTAGCGAGGAGCCATCGATCGACTCGGGTCGTGTTGGGATCTATCTGTGCTTCCGCGACCTCCCTCGCGATGCCCAGTAAGTGGTCGAGGGCCCTCCTGACATCCGCCGCGCCCCTCTCCCTCCAGTCAGGGTCGTCCATGTCCTCGGCCGCGAGCAGTAGGTTGAGACGTGTGGCATCGGCTCCGTATCTCGCGATAGCAGCCTTAATCGGAATGAAGTTGCCCTTGCTTTTGTGCATCTCCTGTCCCTCGACCCTAACCATGCCGTTCACCGCGATCCCTCTGGGCCACTTCTCCGAACGAAAGAGCGCTACGTGATGGTAGATGAAGAAGGTGAGGTGATTCGGGACCAAGTCCTTTCCGGAGACCCTCAAGTCAACCGGATACCAGTAGTCGTGCTCGTGCCTCATCTCCATCAGGATTTTTGGGTCGAGTCCGGTCGACTCGGAAATGGCTATTGGATCACCGACGCCCCTGAAGATTAGGTCCAAGACCTCCTTGGTGAGCTGTTCTGGCTTGACCAACCTCGAGTTCAGGTAGTGACTTATGGTGTAGAGGGCCTGATAGATTGTGGAGTCGCTGAGCGTCTCAACTATCCAGTTCGGATCGAACGGCAGCTTGGTTCCAAGTCCCGTCTTCCTAGCACACGGCCAGTCCCGCAACCAGTCGACGACGTTGAGCACCCACTGCCTAACTCCCTCAGGTGAGAAGTACATACTCCGTACGTGCGACCTGACGCGCTTCTTCCACTCTTCATCGGAATAGGCTAGGAACCATTGGTCCTTCACCACCTTAACGATACATTCGTCTCCGGACCTGCATACGACCTTCTCAGTGAGATCGTAGAAGCGCAATCCCTTTCCCGATTCTATTAACTTTGACTTAATGAAATCTCTAGCGGCGCTGACGGGCATGCCGCTGACTTCGCCGCAGTTGTTCAACATCACGCCCTTGTAGAACTCCTCCGTGTAGATGCGGGTCGTGAGGTCCTCGAGCCTATGATCCCGTTGATCGGTGATCCCCTCTGACTCCACCAGCTCTACGGCAGGAGCTACGCTCATCCCTTCCGTCCTGACGATCGATATGGGCTCTATCTCAGCTAGTAGCGTCGGGTCCAGTCCGTACTCCTCGAGGGCGCTTAGGTTCCTCTTCAGGTCCCTTAGGGCCGCGTAGTCGTAGGGAGCGTGTGCGGGAACGCTGTAGACCACTCCCGTCCCTATCTCGGGGTTTACGAAAGCCGCAGGCAACACGATCACGTCCCTTTCCAATAGGGGGACTCGAACCCTCTTTCCGATTAGATCCCTACCCGACAGGCGGCCGAGCTCCCTTACGCCGTCCACCTGCTCGACGAGCTTCGCTATCGTCCTGTCGCTGACTATCAGCTTAACGCCGAGCGCCTCAACGATCGCGTAAGTTGCATCGGGTTTGACCCAAACGTTGGTGGTCCCGAAGATGGTCTCGGGCCTAAGGGTGGCGGCCGCTAAGTAGGCATCGCCCGTGTCGAAGAAGACCATCGTGAACTCCGTAGGCGAGACGCCTTCTCCAGTGAGCCTGTCGTGATCGCCGGTGGGGCTCTGACAACTGGGACACCAGACCACGGGATGAGAACCCCTCCTCACGTGACCCAGCTCCCTCAGCGTGAGGTATTGCCACTCCACGAACTTGCTGTAATATGGGTGAAGGTCGGTGGTGTAGAACTCCCTTCTCCAATCGAGCGAGAGGCCGAGGGCCTTCACGGTCCTCCTGTTCTCTTCCGTGTAGTACCTGCAAACCTCAACAGGATCGACGAACTTCTTGAGCGTCTCCACTGGAACACCATCGACCTCAGCGAGTACTCTCATCACGACCGGGTCTCCCTTCTTGAGCCTGTCGCTGATCCCCGCGACCGCCTCACCGGTCCAGTGCCATGCCCAAGGGAAGAGCACGTTGTATCCCTTCAACCTTTTGTACCGCGCATAAGCGTCGGCCCTCGATGAGGCGAAACAATGGCCCACGTGAAGAGGCCCGCTCTGATAAGAATACGGAAAGGTGATGAAGACCTTCGGCCTGCTGGGATCCGGGTCCGCGTTGAAGACGCCTTCCTCTTCGTATCTCTTCGCCCAGTACCTCTCGTAATCCACAGGCGACTCCATCAATCCACCTAACGACGACCCTCCTAGTCCGTATATAATCATGAAACGAAAGCAGTGGCCGCGCCTAGAGGCGGCAGGTTGGCCTAGGGTCGGGGCGTTAGAGTTCGCCGTGCCTCACGAAGTGTTCCCAGCCCTTGACCCTCACATCGACCTCCTTGCCTTCCCAGATCGTCCTAAGCCTAACGTCAGAGGTGACTCGGCCGATCACTCTCAGCTCGCAGCCGACTTCTGAGAGCGCCGCCCTAACGAGTTCCTCGTCTGCGGCTTCGAACGTGAACACGAGCTCGTACTCCTCACCGCCCTCGAAGACGACGCTGAAAGGGTTCAGCCCGAACTTTGAAGCGTACTCAAGCGCCAACTGGTCGGCTGGTGGAGAGTCGATGAGAAAACCGACACCGTTGAGATCCATCAGATCCCCCAAGGTCGCGGCCAATCCGTCGCTGGAGTCGATCATGCACTTCACGTACCTCGAAAGTGCAATGCCCTCCTTGACCCTAGCCGCAGGCCTGAAGAACGAATCGACGAGCGGCCTCCAGCGCTGATCAGCTACGCCGTGCACTACCGCGTGAAGTCCCGCTGCAGCACGGCCGAACGTCCCCGTAACACCGACCAGTTGCCCCTCCCTCGCACCCCTTCTTGGAACTGGGCGAGCAGCTGACCCGACCGCGAACACTCCCACCACCAGCTCCCGGGATTCGTTGGTATCGCCGCCCACGAGCGCGACGGAATAGGCATCACAAGCTTCCTCCAGACCGGACCAAAGCTCGACGAACTCATCGAATTCCATATCGGGTCTTAGTCCCAGCTCAACGAAGCAGAGAAGAGGCGTCGCTCCTTTTGCGGCTAGGTCGCTGATCGAGGAGGTAACAGCCTTCCAACCCACGTCCCTGAAACCCATTCCGCGTGGCACGTCCGTACACTCCACCAACATGTCGCCAGTCAAGACCAGCCTCTCCTTGCCGAGGAAGTCGACCCCGTCGTCCCCGCCCCAAAGTTGCTCCCCGACCCTCTTAAGCCTCGGTATCACATATTTCAGGAGGCCCTTCTCGCCCACATCGCCGAGCCGCATCGCCGGCCGTTTAAGAACGATCCACTAATACTGTTCTCGGTTCGCCTCGCCTGAATAGTGAAGTTGATAAATAGATTACGTATTTTACGTTAGTTTAAATTTAATAACGTAACAACTATTATGACTATTGTGCGAACATTAGCTGGGAGCGTTGAGGTCCCCGCCCACGTGACCGGGTTTTTCGTGCCCATGTGGAGTCAGAACCCCCTAGAAGCGGGCTCGATAGGTGCAGGAATCGTTCTGGAGCCGGGGATCGTATCTCAAGCGGAGAGGGGGAGTGGCAGGTTGCTCGTGAATGGGGCACCGGTTCGCGGTTCGCCGTTTAGCGATGTACTGAACGGAGGGCTTGACTACCGAATCGAGACTCGCCTGAAGCTTGGTGCCGGCTACGGACTGAGCGCATCGATAGCGCTGGCATGCTCGCTCCTCAGCCCAAATACCGAAACGATGGAGGCCTTCAGGCGCGCCCACGTTGCCGAAGTGCGGAGCGTCACGGGTCTCGGCGACGTGTTAGCACTTCACGCGGGAGCCGGCTTGGTGTTGAGGACTAGCCCGGGAGCACCAGGCATCGGCGAGTCTGAGGTGGTTGAGAGGCGAGTGGACGTGGCGGTCCTGACGTCTGTGTTGGGAGGGATGTCAACCAAGGAGATGCTACTCAAGTTCGCTGACAGGATTAGGGAGTACGGCTCAGTGGCTTACAGGAAGTTCCTTGCGAACCCTTCTCTTGAGAGGTTTCTCGAGTGCTCACGCGACTTCGGCAAGGGAGTTGGGTTCCTAACCGATCGAGTTGAGGCTGCGATGAAGCCGGTGGAAGACGTCTTGTTGGGATACTCCGTGAAGAAGATGGTCCTCTTTGCGGTCACGGAGCTTCGCCACGCGGAGGAGGTGAGGTCGCACGTCCAGAGGACCTTTGGGAACTGTGAACCTCTCGCTTTAGGTGACGGAAAGTGGTTAACGTACCTAGAAGCCATCCGCGTTACGTCTCGCTGATGATCCGCGAGAGGCTTGTCGAGGCCTTCAAAGAGGGAATCGTCGTACCGGAGGGTCTAATGGCCCACGGCCGAGGGGAGGCGTTCGACTACATCTTGGGTGAGGTGACCCACGAGATGGCAAGGAAGGCCGTGAGGGCCGCCGCAGCTCTACTGCTCATCTCTGAGAAGCCCGTCATATCGGTGAACGGTAACTCCGCAGCTTTGGTGGGGAGAGAGCTGGTTGAGCTGGCCAGGGAGGTGAAAGCGCCGCTCGAGGTGAACCTGTTCTACTGGAGCAGGTCGCGAGTCGAGAAGATCGGTGAGTTGTTGAAGTCCTACGGAGCCAACGAGGTCCTACTTCCCATAGATGACGCAGAGGAGGTCCCAGGTCTCGAGAGCAGCAGGAGACTCGTCAACAGAAGAGGGATCTACAGGGCCGACACCGTCTTCGTGGCGATGGAGGACGGTGACAGAACTGAGAAGCTGAGGCGACTGGGCAAGCACGTAGTCGCGGTCGACTTGAACCCATTCTCGAGGACCGCAAGAGCAGCTACCGTGACCATCGTCGACAACGTAGTGAGGGCCCTCCCGGAGCTGACAGGTGCAGTAAGGGAGATGAGGTCTGCGGGTCGGGAGAAGATAAGGGAGGTCTTTGAGAGCTTCGACAACGAGAGGAACCTCAAGGAGTTCATTGCGACGATCACGCAGAGGCTCGATCGGCTTGCGTCGTACGGGGAACCGCTGAGTGATTGAGATTGACCGAGCGACACGAGAAGCTGACGGCTCGCAGCCTGATCAGGATGAAGTCCAAGGGGCAGAAAATCGCCATGATCACAGCCTATGACTTCCCGACGGCAAGGCTAGCAGACGATGCGGGTGTCGATTCGATACTGGTCGGAGACTCGGCGGCGATGGTCGTTCTGGGGTATCCGGATACGCGATTCGTCGGGATCGATGAGATGATCACTTTCTGCAGGGCCGTTACGAGGGCGGTTAGGAGAGCGTTGGTGATAGGTGACATGCCCTTCATGAGCTATCACGTTTCCCATGAGGATGCTGTGAGGAACGCTGGCAGGTTCGTTAAGGAAGGTGGGGTGGACGCTGTGAAGGTCGAGGGAGGTAGGCACTACGCCGATGTCGTTCGGAGCATCGTGAGGGCCGGCATACCAGTCATGGGGCACGTCGGCATGACGCCACAGTTCTTCGTCACTAGCGTCGGATACCGTTTGAGGGGAAAGAAGGTAGAGGACGCGGAGGAGGTCATCAAGGACGCCGAGGAGATCGCGAGGGCTGGAGCTTTCAGCATCGTGTTGGAGTTCGCAGTCTCTGAAGTCGCCGAGTACCTCTCGTCAACTCTAGAGATCCCTGTAATCGGAATAGGAGCCGGGCCGAAGTGCGACGGTCAGGTCCTCGTCCTTCACGACGTCGTTGGACTCTACGAGAAATCGCCGCCGTTCGCCAAGCGATACGCCGACGTAGGCACGGCCATACTGAACGCTATCAAGAGTTACGTCGAGGACGTTAAAGCCGATTCGTTCCCAGGACCTGAGCACACGCAGTTTATGGACTCCGCAGAGAGGGAAGAGCTGCGCAAAAGGGTTGGTCGTTGAGGAGTAGCTGGACTCACATAGGAAAGGGCCTCTACCTGATCGACACTAAGGGCCCCTTCTACCCTAGAACAATAGCCGTCTATCTGCTGAGGACTGAGAAGGGATGGGTGCTGTTCGACACCGGCTACTCAAGCTCAGCACCCCTCGTCATCGGGTCTCTCCGAGAGATCGGCGTTGGACCGAACGATTTGGAACTGATCGTGGTCACTCACGCTCACTTGGACCACTGCGGCGCCCTCTTTGAAGTCCTCGAGCATCACCCGAATGCGAGGGCCCTCGTCCACCAGAAGGCCTACAAGTACATGCTCGATCCAAGTCGGCTGGTTGAGTCGACGCGCTCCCTTTTCGGCGATGTCAACTTCGCGAAAATGGGGGGCATGAGACCAGTCCCAGAGCAGAGGATAGACGTTGCTGATGACGGGGATCAACTAGTCATCGGTGACAAAAACTTATTGATAATCTACACTCCAGGACACGCACCTCATCACCTCTCTGTCTTGATAGATCCACTGCGATACGCGGTCACCGGTGACGCCGTTGCTCACAAGTCGCCCCTCTTCCAAAGATCAATACCTGCGACTGTCCCTCCGCGCTTCGATCGAGACGAGTACGTGAGGAGCCTCAAGAAGATTTTCGACCACGAACCGGTGTTGTTGCTAAGGCCTCACTACGGCCCCAGCTTACCTTCGGAGAACGCTCTCAACGAAGAGACCTCACTCGTCAGCTGGTGGATGGAGAGGGTGATGACGTTGAAACGGGAGCTGCGTGACCCTGTCTCTATTGCTTGGAGAATAATAGATGAAGATCTCGGAGGCCGAAAAGACGTCAACCCCTATGTTCGAGATGCAGTTCTAGTCTTCACCTTAGGTGCGTATCTCTCGACTTAGCGCCCGAGGGCCTTTTTGCCGATGGACCTAGCCTCCTCCCGGAGCTTGGCCTTGAACTCCTCGATCGACTTCTTAGTCTCAGCCATCAACCTTTCGACCTCCCTTCTCAGCTCAGACTCGGCCGCCACGCTCATTTAGATACGGCCCCTGATAATAAATCCGAGCAAGAGTCAGGTTCCAGTCCACCTCTGTCCTACGATAGCCGACGGAGGCTCTATCTCGCCAAGGTGGTGACGCTTGTTAAAGCGTATTAGCCATTTATTTTGTAGTTCAGTAGGTGTAAAGTCGTATGAAAGTTAGGGTTAGGATACCCGTACAGAGGGAGATCTCGTATGAGGTAGAGGTCGAGGACGTGGCCGAGCTGACCGCCGAGAGGCTCGGGGATGTGCACAAAGCGGTTCTCGAAGCGCTTGAGGGCATCAGAAAGAGGGCCGCTGCGGTGACGGTTGCGGACCTCGAGGGCTGGCTGGACCTGACCGGCGAGGTGCCTCACGTGAGCAGGTTGGCGCGAGACCTTCCACTCAAGGATCAGATATTGCTCGCGTACTACGCGTGGGAGCTGAAGGGAAGGCGAGCGATGAAGCCTATCGAGGTTTACGAGTTCCTCAGGAACGACGGATTTCCAGTGAACTACGGGAGCGTCGTCGCCAGACTCGCCGAGCTTGCCAAGGACGGTCTTCTGGTTCGGGATCCTGAAGGGACTTATAGGTTAAGCCGCTTCGGGACTGAGAGGGTTGCGGCCCTGACCTCGCAGAAGCCCATGTGACAGGTGAGAGACCTCGGACGCAAGCAAGTTCATCAACGTTCTAGCGATCGCGAACCCTGTCGTTTCTGCTTTGGTAGCGGCTTACGCCCTTCTCAGTTACGGGTCCCTCCCTGAGATCGTTGCGATCGACTTCGACTTCGCAGGCAGACCGACGCAATACGCACCTAAGACGGAGCTACTGACAGTTCTCCTGCTCCTCATCGCGATCATGTCCTCCATAACGGTGCTCATCTCGGTGATCTCGATCAATCGCCATACTGTAGTCGAGCGTTATCCTTACCTAATCAACCTCCCTGCTTTGGCGCTTCTTATGGGGCGACTTCCTTCCGAGCGTAGAAGGTTTTACGTCGACAGGGTCTTCATGCCATTGCCCGCGCTGGCGTTGTTCCTGAACGTAGCATTTTTCCTTTCTCTGACCCACCTCATTATAGAGTCCGCTAAGACTGAAATCTTTCCTGCGATCCACGTTCTATCGTTGGTTATAGTTCCAACATTTTCGATAATTCTCCTCATGATATTATACTATAGAAAAATATATCATGAATTGAGACTGCTCGTCACCTGATATATCCCGGCGGTGCTTCGAGTTCGAGACCCTTGGGGATCTTGGACATGCTCATCGCTGTTCTTCTCATGAGGTCCCTCAACTGGAGCCGGATGGAATCGGCCTGCTCTATCAGGGGCTGGACGTCGTATTGAGTCTTGAATACCCTGTTGATGAACATGAGTATCTCCGCTGATGCGCCAGGGTCTGGATATTGGAGGTGGGCCTGTGCTAGTACCAGAAGCACCTTCAAACCCCGTTCGGCACCGAGTTTGATAAGGGCCGCGTTGTGCCCCGTTATGAAACCAGTCTCGAAGGACTCGGCCTCGCCCTTCCTTGCGATGTCCTCGGCAAACTGTTTGTCGTTCGAAAGGACGAAGACGCGCGGCCTATCGACCTCGAGCCTGTTGGGCTCCGGTACACCTCCAACAGAGACGATCAGCTCCGATGAGATCCTAACGGCGAAGTCCACTATCCCTCTCGCAGTAGACCAGATGAGCTGCGGGAAGATCGGGATGTCAGAGTACACGAGCGAAAAGGCAGGCTTGCCTGCGACGTCGATCCTGTAGAGCCTTATGGGTTCCAATATCATACCCTCTTGTACCACGACCACCGGCGGTGCCCCTTCCAGATCGATGCTTCCGAGCAAGCTCGAGTCAGATTTGGCGACAATGTAGGAGGTAGCGATGGTACCCACGAGCCCGACATCCGGTAACCCCACGATCGTCGGAGTGCCCTCGGCGGCCCTGCCGGTCAGTCTCAGAGACACGTGTTCTCGAATGCCTCTCATGTATTAAGCGTATTCGATCGGGGAGGGAACAGGGGGTAGACCTCTGGGTCCTCAGGCAAGGCAGGGAAATTCGGAGGCCACCTGGCCGGATTGGTCGAGTCGAGCTCTGCTAGCGCGCCTTCGATCGCGGTCCTTCTTGACTCCAACCAAGGCGGTAGCACCAGCCTAGTACCCAACAGCTCGGGAGGTTCGTCGACCGTGTAGCCGGGCCCTAACGTTGCGACCTCCAGCAGGTTTCCGTCGGGATCCCTGAAGTAGAGCGACCTGAACCAGAACCTGTCTACGACACCGGAATTGGGCACGCGGGCCGAGTTGAGGCGTCTCATGATCGTCCTCTGATCTTGTTCGTCGTTGACCGCGAAGGCCACGTGATGGATGGCGCCAGTACCGATTGAGCCGTATTCAGCGTCAACGAACAGCATGTAGTGAAGGTACGTGTTGTTGTCCTCGTCCTCGGCGACGAGGTAGGCCTTTCCCATGTCGTCGCGAACTCCAGCCCACTTTGAAACGCCGAGGAACTTCTCGTAGAACCGGGAGACCAAGTCGGCATCGAGACCGATCAGGGTCGCATGGTCGAAGGTCATCAGCTTCATCTCCTCTCTCAGGTGATCGACCTCAACCCTTTTGCTCAGGAGGTCTCTCACGTAGTCCACGGTCATGTCCTCCTTCGGCGCGACGATCTCCACAATTGCTCCATCTGGGTCGCGTACGTAGATCGAGAACCCATAGAACCTCTCAAAGGGGCCGACCGCGGGTACGGATCTTCCTCTGAGCCACCAGTACCACAACCCCAAGCATTCGACGGACTTGACGCGATAGGCAACGTGATGCGGAGACCCAAGACCGGGATACCCCTGGGGAAGGTGCGGCCACTCGAAGAAGGTGATCGTGCTTCCAACTGTTGCGTTCGGATTGGCGTAGAACGCATGCCTGTGATAGACGTCGTCCTGATTCACGGAGAGCTTGACCCTTCTGAGGCCCAGCACGTCCACGTAGAAGGTGGAGTTCACTTGATAGTTGCCTGTGACCAAGGTGACGTGGTGAAGTCCCCTAACCGCCGATGTGCTCACTAAGCCTCTGACGCGAGTCGTGGTTATTTAGCTAAAAAGGCCTACGCGAGAAACGGTGAAAAGCTCCAAAAGGCGAAGGAGACCGTTGATCTCGGAGACCTACGGCGGTTATAGGATGGTCGCCTGCGGCATCAGGTCTGGAGTCGAGGACCCGGTGGGTGCGCTGTCGAACCTGAGTCTGCCGGCGGTTTTCTCGGTCCAGCTCTACGATCCCGGGGCTGCGTCTTCGGAGAGGCAGATCTCACTTGCGTTCATCTTAGCGATCGACTCCTTCCTCACGGGGACCAATCGAGCAAAGAGGGTTGAAGTTGAGGTCCTCAGGTACCTGGCTTGCTCGACGCAGATAGAGCAGGCACTAAGGAGAGCTGGAGTGAGGGAGAGGATGACTGAGGTGGGTGTGCTGGTCGTAGCGGAGGGCGGTGCCAACCCCGAGGAGGGACTAGGTGCCGTTGCAAGGGCCCTGCGAGGAGAACTGGCACCAGATCTCACCTTCAAAGCGAGGTCGGTAGAACTTTTGGCTCGATACGGCATAGACACCAGGAGGCTCGCATGCATTCCGAAATCGGAGGGCGTGGATAGGGAGGAACTTCTGCTTTTGGAGGAGATGGTCACGCTGAGGATCTGAGCCTACCTGTCCCACTCGACCGGCCACATGTTGTGGCTCCAGTAGATCACCGGAATGTCCGCTATCCTCCTCCCTTTCGCGAGGTACGGTACGAGCAGCAGATTCCTGAACGAGGGCGTCATGATCCTGACCCTGTAGGGCCTGTCTGCAGCGTCGGACCTGACGTAGTAGGTCATCTCGCCGTGAGCTGCCTCGACCCTCGCGACCGCCTCTCCTGCCGGAACTCTCAGGTTGATCGGGTGCTGCTTATTCTTCACGGGGCCCTCTGGCATCATCTCGACCGCTTGACGGATGATCTGAACGCTCTGGAGCATCTCCTCGTAGGCGACCCAAGCCCTCGCGTAAGAGTCGCCCTCGGTCCTCACGGGAACCTCGAACTTGAACTTGGGGTAGGCGTCGTAGGGCTCGTCGACCCGCACGTCCCTCCTGAACCCGGAGGCCCTGAGGCTGACTCCGACGGCGCCGAGCTCCGCGGCCATCTCCCTCGTCAGGACGCCGACTCCCCTCGTCCTGTCGATGAAGATCGCGTTCTCCAAGATCAGGTCCTTGTAGTTCTCGAGCCGTGACTCCATGAAGTCCATCACTCTGAGGACGTACTTCGGGAAGTCGTCGGAAAGCTCGCCCTCCTTGGGAGACCTGCCCGTTGCGTCCCTGTACCAGGCCCTGAACCTCTGCACCAGCTCTGTCGGGACCTTCTTCGGGACGTCGTTCCTCACGCCTCCGGGCTCGAGGTAGGAGTGGGTGATCCTCTGGCCTCCGATGAACTGAACTAGGTCAACCACGAACTCACGGTCGCCGAAGCACCAGAGGAAAGGAGTGGTTAGGCCGAGGAACACGCCGTAGAGGGCGAAGTAGTAGAAGTGGGACCCTATTCGGTTGAGCTCCGCAACCAGAGGCCTGATGTACTTGGCCCGTTCGGGAGGCTCTACACCCATCAGCCGCTCGACAGCAAGGCAATACGGGTATAACATGCCAGCCGCGTCGAGTATCGCCGGCCTCTCGAGGTGCGGGATGTTGGTTATCCAAGTCTTGTACTCGCACATCTTCTCTTCTCCCCTGTGGACGAAACCCGGGTCAGGGTCGAGCTCGATAACCGTGTCGCCTATGACCCTGACGATCATCCTGAAGTGTCCAGTTCCTGGGTGCTGAGGTCCGTAAGAGAAGACGAGGCCCTCCCCGCCCTCGAGGACAATTATCTCCTTGACCTCCGATTCAACGGTCATCGCACCAGAACGAGCGCCGTCCTCTATATACGTAGGTTCATGGAACGATCTCGATCCGATGCCGTAAAGCATCTCGTTTCAAACGTCCTTCTCAGGATGGCGAGGATGTCGGCCTTCAGCTGAAGGCCCTGAAGCGGGCAGGCGCGACTCTGAGATAACGTTGAAATAAGGCCGAAAACGCGAAACTCCGCAATGATCGGTGGTCGTCTTTGGGCAGGACTTAAGTGATCCGTCCTATGCAGTCAAGCGGATCGAGGAACGGATAGACCTGCTTTCGTTGGTTGCAGCCCTCAGGTCCAAGTTCGATGACGTGGTCTTCTTGGAGTCAGTCGAGGGCCCTTCGCCGCTGGCCGAGTACAGCTTCCTCGCCGTCGACCCAGTGGCCGTGTTGGAAGTTCCTGAGAACATGAGGTGCTCTAGGCTCTACGTCGACGGTTCGGTCGTCGAGGAGCGCGAAGACCCGCTGGACCACCTGAGGTCAGTGATCGGCAGAGGTCTGCCAGCAGCTACAACCCCCAGGCTCGCGGGCGGTGCGATCGGCTTCATCTCCTATGACGCTGCGCGAATGTGGTTCGACTTCGAGGGACGGGATGATGTTAGGACTGGGTTTCCCGCGATGAGGTTCGGGATCTTCAGATCGATACTCGTTCACGATCACAGAACCCACGAGACGTACCTCTGCTCCGTCGGACACGGAGGCCCTAGATCTGAGTTATACGAGGCGCTTAAGGAGGCCAGGCCGACGCCCGGCCCCGCTGAGGAGAAGTTCGATTACGCTGAGGTTGAGGCTTCGCTCGACGAGGAGGAGTTCGTGAGGACGGTTGAACGTGGAAAGGAGTACATCTCCAGCGGTGACGTCTTCCAAGTCGTTCTCTCGAGGAGAGTCGATCTGAGGATAAGCGGTGACCTGATGCGTGTTTACACAGCTCTGAGAAGGATCAACCCCTCCCCCTACATGTACCTCTTGAGGCTGGGAAACGTGGAGCTCGTAGGGTCTAGTCCTGAGATGCTCGTCCGCGTGGAGGGCGAGAGAGTCACGACCTTCCCCATCGCCGGTACCAGGAAGAGGTTGGAGGACCAACACTCAGACTCGCTCTCGGACATGCAGCTCCTCTCGGACGAGAAGGAGCTCGCGGAGCACGTGATGCTCGTCGATCTCGCGAGGAACGACCTCGGTAGGGTCTGCGCGCCGGGCAGCGTGAACGTCGCTGAGCGGATGAGGCTGGTGAAGTACAGCCACGTTAAGCACCTAGTCTCGAGAGTCGAGGGGTCTTTAAGGCGGGGCAGAGATGCGCTCGATGCCCTGGTGTCTGTCTTTCCGGCCGGAACCGTGTCGGGTGCCCCTAAGTTGAGAGCGATGGAGATCATCGACGAGCTCGAACCGGTAACGAGAGGTCCCTACGCCGGTGCGGTTGGATACGTCTCCCTCAACTGGTGCGTTGACTTCGCCATCGCGATCAGGACACTGTTCAGGTGCGACGACCGCGCGTTCATACAGGCGGGCGCAGGCGTCGTGTGGGACTCGATACCCGAAGGGGAGTACGCGGAGACTGAGGCGAAGCTCTCCGCCCTTAGGTCTGCCCTGAGGGAGGCTGCATCGCGATGAAGGTCCTCATTCTCGACAACTACGACTCCTTCGTCTGGAACCTCGCCGACTACATCGGTAAGCTCGGCGCCGAACCTGTTGTGTTCAGGAGCACGAAGCTGAAGCTGGAGGAAGTCCAGTCACTGGAACCTAAAGGGATCGTCATCTCACCGGGTCCTGGACACCCTTCAGAGAAGAGGTTCACCGGAATCTCCGGCGACGTGATACTGAACCTGAGCCGCCAAATACCGACTCTGGGAGTCTGTCTGGGGATGCAATTGATCGGACACGTCTTCGGAGGGAGCGTGGTGAGGGCTCAGAGGGTCGTACACGGCAAGTCCTCCAGAGTCCAACACAGCGGAGAGGGGATCTTCCGTGGGCTAGAGAACCCTCTCACGGTTGGCAGGTACCATTCACTTGTCGTAAGGGAGCGGGACCTCCCGAGAGAACTCGAGGTTATCGCGAGGGACATCGAGGACGGTGAGCTGATGGCGATAAGGCACAGGAGCTGGCCGCTGGTCGGAGTGCAGTTCCACCCTGAGTCAATCCTCACGCCCAAGGGGATCGAGGTTCTCAGGAACTTCCTCAGAGGTGAGTTGTGAGGTGATAGTCGAAGTCCTCTTCAAGCTCGTCGAGGGTCGACAGGTCTCGGCGGAGGAGGTGAGCTCGTGTGTCGACGAGATGGCTAACGGCACGGCAACGGCCTCTCAGATCGCCGCCCTTCTCACAGCCCTGAGAATTCGAGGTGAGACGGCTGAGCTGCTCGCCGCGATGGCCCGAGTGCTTCGAGCAAGGGCTGTGAAGGTGAGGACCGAGGGCAAAGCGATCGACACCTGTGGAACTGGAGGAGACGTGATTAAGACCGTAAACGCCAGTACGATCACAGGCCTGATCGTCGCAGCCGGAGGCGGGAGGGTCGCGAAGCACGGAAACAGGTCTTACACCGGTCACACGGGCAGCGCGGACCTGCTCGAGGAGCTGGGTGTGAACATCGACGTGGGTCCCGAGGTGGTCGAGAGGTGCATAAGAGAGGTTGGGTTCGGGTTCATGATGGCGCCGCGTTATCACCCGTCGATGAAGGGTGTCGCGGTCGTTAGGAGGGAGATAGGCATAAGGACCGCCTTCAACCTTCTGGGCCCTCTCAGCAACCCCGCGGAGACCAAGATGCACTCGATGGGTGTACCGTCCGGTGAGCTGATCCCCAAGATGTGCGATGCGCTGAGGTTCCTCGGAGTCGAGAGGGCAGCGGTCTACCACGGTTCGATAGGAATCGATGAGGTCTCGCCCTGCTCTCCCACGGAGGTCGGATGGCTCTGGGACGGTGAGGTGAGATACGAGACGCTGCACCCCTCTGACTTCGGGATATCTCGAACTCCATCCGATAGGTTGGTCGTCAGGGACAGAAGGGAGGCTGTCGAGAGGGCAAAGAGGCTGATCTCTGGTGAGCTCGAGAGAGGAGACCCAGACGTCCAGCTGACCCTTTGCAACGCATCGGTCGCGCTCAAGGTCGTGGGGCTCTCCGATGACCTCCGATACGGTACTGAGCTGGCGTGGGAGCTGCTCTCCTCCGGAAGAGTCCTGGGGGTCCTGAGGGAGGTAGTGAGGTTAACGGATGGTGACGTCACGAGGCTCGATCCCTGAGAATCAGTCTTACCTCGAAAAGGCCTGCTTGGAGGCCCTGAGGAGAGTGAGGTCCGGCTATTACCTAACCACCTGGGAGCGGCCTACGTCCGAGAGGAGCCTTTTGCGGTCGCTGAGAAGCGCTGTGTCAGTTATCGCCGAGATGAAGCCCAAGTCGCCCTCTGCAGGAACCCTCAGGAATGTCTATGACCCGAGGCAGCTGGTCTCAAGGCTGATCGATGGTGGAGCGGACGCGATCTCGGTCCTTACAGAAGATGTCGACTTCGGCGGGAGGCCCGAGTACCTCAGGTTAGCGTCCGAGACAGGTGTGCCGACGATGATGAAAGACTTCGTGGTCTCAAGGGAGCAGCTAGAGTTCGCGTCAAGGGCCGGTGCGAGCGCAGTCCTGCTGATTGTGGGTGCCTTCAAGAGACGCCTCTGCGAGCTTGACCTGCATCGAATGATACGAGAGGCCCACGACCTCGGACTTGAGGTTCTACTTGAGATCTACCGGCCCGAGGACCTAGAGATCGCCTTGAACTCGGACGCCGACATGATCGGCATCAACTCTCGCGACCTCGACACTCTGGACCTGAGCTTGGCCAGGGCCAAGTCAATCGCTGATCTGGTATCCGAACGCGAGCGCCGGAAGACCGTGATTGAGAGCGGGATAAGCTCCAGATCGGACGTCGAGCCGTTCATTGAGATCGGAATCAACAAGTTCCTCGTCGGGACGGCGATCATGAGCGCGAGCGATCCATCGGTAGCGATCAAGAGGATCAAGGGTGAGGTGACCTGAAGCTCTTCGTGAAGGTCTGCGGGATCACGAGGCCAGAGGACCTAAAGTTCGTCATGGAGGCTGGCGCTGACGCCTTCGGAATGGTCATAGGCTTTCCGAGGTCGCCGAGGAACCTGACGGTCGAGGCTGCGAAAAGGCTCGCGATGGAGGCCGCAGGTGGTCCGATGCCGATCACCGTGCTGAACGGCTCCCAGCCCAGACTCGTCGAGGAGGTCTGCTCCGTGGTGGAACCGCATGGCGTGCAGCTCTACGGCCCCGGTGACCCGACGTTGCTGAGGTCGATGGGTGTGAACCTACTGATAAGACCTGTATCGATTAACACCGAGCAACCCTTGGATGGTTATGACTTGGTCCTCCTCGACCAGAGTCATGGTAGCGGAAGACCGATCGACTTGGAGGCTGCGGCCCGGTTCGTGAAGACGTCGAGGTTGCCCGTAATAGTCTCCGGCGGATTGGGTCCTGAGAACGTCGCAGAGATCGTTAGGAGGCTGAGGCCCTTCGGAGTGGATGCGTCCTCCGGAGTGGAGTCGTCACCCGGGATCAAGGACGGCGTCAAGGTCAAAGCCTTCGTGAGTCGAGCGAGGGAGGCGCATGTCTTCTAGAGGAAGGTTCGGCAAGTTCGGCGGTCGATACGTTCCGGAGACGCTGATCGAGGCCCTCGACGAGCTCGAGTCGAGTTACGAGGTGCTGCGCGACGATCCCTCCTTCAAGGCTGAGCTTGAGAGGTTGCTTCGCCACTACGCTGGGAGGCCCACGCCGCTCTACTTCGCAGCTAACCTGACTAAGAAGTTGGGAGGTGCGAAGATCTACCTGAAGAGAGAGGACCTACTACACGGCGGAGCTCACAAGATCAACAACTCCCTCGGACAGGCGCTCCTCGCGAAGAGGATGGGGAAGGACAGGGTGATCGCCGAGACCGGTGCCGGGCAGCACGGCGTCGCTACGGCCATGGCCTGTGCTGTGTTGAACCTGAGCTGCACGGTCTACATGGGGGAGCTGGACGTCGAACGACAGTCCGCGAACGTGAAGAGGATGAAGCTTCTCGGGGCTGAGGTGGTTCCCGTGAGGTCAGGGACCAAGACCCTCAAGGACGCGATCAACGAGGCGATAAGGGACTGGGTCACCAACGTCGGAATCACCTACTACCTCCTTGGGTCTTGCGTGGGTCCGCATCCTTACCCGACGATCGTAAGGGACTTCCAGTCTGTGATCGGAAGAGAGTGCAGATCGCAAGCCGTCGAGTTGGAGGGTGGACTGCCAGACTGGGTGATAGCGTGCGTCGGGGGAGGGAGCAACGCCATCGGCATCTTCCATCCCTTCCTTAACGACCCCGTCAAGCTCGTCGGCGTTGAGGCCGGTGGTAGTGGTGAACTCTTAGGCGAGCACGCGGCCTCC
Source organism: Candidatus Calditenuaceae archaeon (assembly GCA_025058055.1). Lineage (GTDB taxonomy): Archaea > Thermoproteota > Nitrososphaeria_A > Caldarchaeales > Calditenuaceae > Calditenuis. The sequence goes on along the minus strand of JANXEU010000005.1, from coordinate 4,167 downwards.
CTGAGCAGAGGCGTCGACGGTGTGCTACACGGAGCCTACACCTACGTCCTTCAGGACGAGGACGGCCAGATCGCCGAGACTTGGAGCGTCGCGCCAGGCCTTGACTATCCAGGGGTTGGGCCGGAGCACGCTTATCTCAAGGAGACAGGCAGGGTGAAGTACGTGACCGTTGAGGACGTTGGAGCGCTTAAGGCCTACCTTACTTTGACGCGAACTGAAGGCATACTGCCTGCGCTGGAGCCCGCACACGCGATCGCCTACGCGATGGAGCTCGCACCTTCGTTACCGGGGGACGAGGTGATCGTCGTTAACCTGAGCGGCCGGGGTGACAAGGACCTAGACACGGTGCTGAGGTGGGTTGAGCGTGCGTGAACTGGTTGAGGCTTTCGATCGTGCGAGGTCGGAAAAAAGGGCTGCGTTCATCGGGTACCTCACCGGAGGCTACCCCGATGCAGAGCGCTGTTTTGAGGCTCTGGTCGCGATGGCGGAGGAGGGCGTGGACGTGCTGGAGGTCGGGATACCCTTCTCAGACCCGATAGCGGACGGCGCTACTATTCAGGAGGCTACCAGTGCGGCGCTACGTAACGGAACCAGACCCTCGGACGTTATCGCGCTGATAGGGAGAGTGTCGAAGGAGACGAGCGTGCCCGTTGTACTGCTCTCCTACCTCAACGTGATCCTGAGGTACGGCGTGGATAGGTTCGCCGTCGAAGCGAGGGCCTCCGGTGCGTCGGCGGTGATAGTGCCCGACCTGCCGCTCGAAGAGTCGACCACTATCGGACAGAAACTCAGGAGATGGGGGCTGGGGCTAGTGCTGTTGGCCTCGCCTACGACCGGGGACATCAGGCTGTCCAAGGTACTAGATCAGAGCGACTGCTTCACGTATCTCGTCTCCGTGACCGGGATAACCGGTGAGAGGACGGAGGTCCCCAGGAGCGCTATCGAGCTGATCAGGAGGGCTAAGTCCCTCAGACCCTTGGCAAGAGTCGCAGTAGGGTTCGGTGTCTCTTCCCCACAACACGGCAGAAGGCTGGCTTCAGAGGGCGCAGACGGAGTTGTGGTCGGCAGCAAGATCGTCTCGCTGATGAGAGAGGGAGGAACGGCTGCTGTGAGGGACTTCGCGAAGCAGTTCAGGAGCTCGCTCTTCAGGGAGTCCAGCTAACCCTTATTCATGACCCGGGGGTTCGTTGTGCGGATGGAGAGGCCACCGTGGTTGAAGGTAGTTCTGGCACACGGCCCCGTCTACGAGAGGGTCAAGGAGGTGATCCGTAGGTACCGGCTTCACACCGTCTGCCAGTCCGCGATCTGTCCCAACCTGAGCGAGTGCTGGGGTTCCGGCACGGCCACCATCATGATCCTCGGTGACCTCTGCACGAGGGGCTGCAGGTTCTGCGCGGTCACGCACGGAAACCCACATGGAAAAGTCGACTTCACTGAGCCGGAGAGGGTCTCGATGGCGGTCTCGGAGCTGGGCCTTAGCTACGTCGTTCTCACCTCGGTCTGCAGGGACGACCTGCCCGACGGCGGCGCCGTGATCTTCGCGGAGACCGTGAGGGCCGTGAAGCGGTGTAACCCCAGCGTGATCGTCGAGACTCTCATACCGGACTTCGGTGGCGACAGGGCTGCGATAGCGGAGGTCGTGGAGGCAGGGCCTGACGTGGTGGGGCACAACGTCGAGACGGTGCGGAGGCTGACGCCGATCGTGAGGGACAGGAGGGCCTCCTACGATAGGTCACTCGATGTCCTTAGGACGGTCAAGGAAGTAAACCCACAGACCGTTACCAAGTCCTCGGTCATGTTGGGGCTCGGGGAGACCGAGGGGGAGCTGCTGGAGACTCTGAAGGACCTGAGAGAGGTGGGAGTCGATGTCGTGACGCTCGGCCAGTACCTGAGGCCCTTGAACTCACCCCTCTACCTACCCGTTGCGGAGTACTTATCGCCTCAGAGGTTCAAGGAACTGGAGCGGATCGCGTACGAATTTGGTTTCCTCTACGTCGCGGCCGGGCCTTTCGTCCGTAGCTCCTACAGGGCCGTCGAGGCGTTCGTGGCGTCGAAGGTGAGGGGGGTTGCGTAAGGGGCTCGAGCTCCTCTTTTGCGACCTGAACAGAACGAACTACGACGAGTGTCATGACCTCATGTTGAGGCTGGTTGAGCTCAGGTCGTCGGGGGCCATTGGTGATGTCGTTCTCCTCACGGAACACGGTCACGTTTACACTTTGGGCAGGCACGCGAAGCCCGAGCAGGTTACGAACAGGAGCGTTCCGATCAGGGCCGTCGAGAGAGCTGGAGGGCCGACCTACCACGGTCCTGGACAGTTGGTTGCGTATCCGATTATCAGGCTGTCTGATAGGGAGATCGGTGCGGCCGACCTAGTGAGGCTGGTCGAGGCTTCTGTAGTCTCTGTCTTGCGACGGTTGGGACTGCAGTCCGAGGCCGGAAGCCCCATCGGGAGGGCCGGTGTTTGGGTCAACGGTCGAAAGATCGCGTCGATAGGGATGGCGGTCAGGGGAGGCGTTAGCTTTCACGGCGTGGCCCTCAACGTCTCAGTAGAGCTCGCGATGTTCTACGGCATTATGCCGTGCGGCATGTCGCCGGACTTGATGACATCCATCGAGAGGGAGCTCGGCAGGAGCGTCGATATGAACGACGTGAAGAGGCTCTTCGTGAGGGAGTTCTCCGAGGCGTTGGCGGCAGTCCCGATAGAGGTTCAGGGAAGATACCTGAGCACGTGGACAAAGTTGACCGGAAGCACCGAAAGAACGCCCTCTGACGGTACGGATATCGGCTCGAGCCCGAACGTTCGTATGAGCTCGTAATACATTCACATTATGACCGTCACCAGCCGAGTTAACAGAATTATATTGGAGCAAGGCAAATAATGAGTGGGCGGGCCGGTATAGGTGGTGCCTAGTTCGTGGGGGAAGCCTCGCGGTCTGGGTACCCTGTTCGGCCCGGAGGCTCGAAAGGGCTGCTGCAACCGGGCAGGGTACAGGGACGCTCTGCCCACCGGCGGTGAACGGGAAGGTGGGCGTGAGATCCTGCCCCACCGAAAGGCCGCCTCTATCACCTCTTCGAGCTCAAGAGAGTCCAGAGGTAGTTCGGCGTGACCGGCGTAGCCTCCAGCAAGACTCCCATTTGGCGGAGGGCATCCTCGAGTGCGTTGACGACCGCCTGAGAGAACCCGATGGTCGCGGCCTCACCTACTCCCTTGGTGCCTAGAGGGTTCGGTGCGGGCGTAACGGTCCTGTCAAGGACGAACTCGGGGACCTCGCAAGAAGTCGGAATCAGGTAGTCGGTCACGTTATCGGTGAGGAGGTAACCGTTCGCGTCGTAGACCAGCTCCTCGTAGAGCGCCTGCCCCAGGGCCTGAACGGCACCGCCGATAATCTGACCCTCCACCAGCATGGGGTTGACGAGGTTTCCTGCGTCATCGACGAGGACGGCCTTCAGGACCTTCGGCTGCAGCGTCTCGGGGTCGACCTCCACCGCGACCACGTGAGCTCCGAAGGGGTATGTCAGTCTCGGGACGTGATGGGCGTACGCCTCGAGCCCCGGTTCCTCGCCGTCGGGGAGCATGGACTCGTCATAGGCCGCAGCAGCGACCTCACCGAAGCCCACAGACCTCTCGGGAACACCTCTGACGTGAAACCTTCCCGCGGAGAGCTCTACGTCCTCGGTTCTGGCCTCCATCAGGTGCGCGGCGATCTTGCGCATCTTCTCCCTGATCCGCTCGCAGGCCGTCAGTATCGCCGCACCTCCCGAAGTCAAAGTCCAGCTCCCCGCAGTCCCGCTTCCATAGGGCACGCTCTCGGTGTCGCCGAAGACCAGCCTCACATCCTCCATCGCTATACCGAAGAAGTCCGCGACGATCTGGGCGAAGGCTGTCAGGTCTCCCTGTCCGTGGGGCGATGTGCTGGTGAAGACAGTGACCCTGCCGTCGGGCTCGATCCGCACCGTGGCCGACTGGGACGCGAAGTTGCAGACCTCGACGTATGACGAGATCCCTACCCCGATCAGCCTCCCCTCTTTCCTCGCCCTGGACTGCTCCTCCCTGAGGTCCCAGTAACCCGAGAGCTCCAGTGCCCTTCTGAGGGCCGCCTCGTAGTCGCCGCTGTCGTACTTGTGACCTCCCACCGTCCTGTAGGGGAACTCCTCACGCCGGATGAA
>JANXEU010000016.1 GCA_025058055.1 Candidatus Calditenuaceae archaeon | reverse complement strand
CTGGCGGTCATCATCAGCGAGTACCGCTGGTGGAGAGGAAGGAGGCTAGGCGTCTACGCACCACCGCCGCCGAAGGGAGCAGCGAAGTAATTCCGCGTAACAACCCAAACCCATTTCTTCCCTTTTCTTTCGGTTAAACCTTGTTCACAGTGTACGGTATCCAGTTTCACACAACGTTGACCCCTGTAACCCCTCAGGACCTACGCCGGTAACTCTCCCCTCCCAATTGGGGAAAACACTTTTGTTAAGGGTCGAGCTGGGAAGGTCATGCTCAATCGGAAGGCGGCGCTCCTGATCGTACTGTTCCTCGTCACCTTGGTTCCATTGCAGATCGCGTTGGCCCAAGAGCGCCGTCACAACTGCGCCCTAGCGCCCGTCCTAGAGGGGAACGCCGTGAAGTTCGTCAGAGAAGGCTCGACGGAAGAGAGGTGCACTGGGGAGCTCGTGGGCCCAGAGTACAGCGGCGAGACTGAGACGGTGTTGATCAGGCTCGATGGACTCGAGAGACAGATCGGGTACCTGCTGAGAATCGAAGTGGAGGTAATCCACGCCAGGTTCCTTGCGGCGCGGTACTTCGTCGGCTATGGACCCGATGCTGGTGGCGTGTTCAACTCGGTCGACGATGTCATTAGACCGGGTGAGACGAAGCAAGTTCGGTTCGAATATTACGTGGCGTTCGGGGACTCTGGAAACGTTCTGGTCACAGTCAGCAGCATCTCGTTCAGGGACACTCCTGCCGTGTTGAACTACTCGGTGAGGGCATCCGCAACGGCATTAATGGATGCCATAACTGTAACGGTGAAGGACAGCGGCGGGCAGATCAAGTCCAGCATCGCGACCGACTGGGGAGACACCCCCAACGACCTCGTTCAGACCGCTTCGACGGGGAGCGGACACCTGCCGCAGCTCAGGATAGATGAGGTCCTGGAACTGTCCGGTTTCTTGAGCCAACGGTTCACGCAGCAAGGGAGCAGACCCGCCTTTTACTTCAGCAGGGACACGGTAGATGTCTACACGCTGAAGATCGAGAGGGTGCCGAACTCCAGGTTGAACGTCACAGTAAAACCCCAGGACCCTACTGCGAGGCTGACGGTCACCATCAGGACCAAGGACGGCTTCCCGATCAACTCGACCACCGGCCAGGCCGGGGAACCGGTAACGGTAGGGATGATCATTACGGAGCGCATGAGGGATGACACCCTTCTGCTCGAGATAACCATGAGGGAGCTGAGGAGCTTCAGCACCGGCTACAGTCTCTCAGTGAGGCTGGTGGAACCGCCTCCTAAGCCGCAACTGCCGCCGCACATGACGCTGCCGATGCCGGAGTCTCAGGTGCGGTCTATCGTGATGGGGATCTCCGTCGTGATAATCTCCGCTGTCATAGTCTCCGCGGTCCTCGGCAGGAGAAAACGCTCCAGAATGTACTACGCCGGGTGGTAGCGGAGGCCCGACGACGTTCCTGATTTACTTATAAATGGCGTAAGGACTACTTGAGCGGGAAGGAGATGGCTGCCGAGATCAAGAAAGAGATCCTGAGGCTCCTCAAGGAGGACCTGGAGTTCAGGTACGCGATAGCAGGCCTCCTAGGCCTCGAGGAGGTACTGAAGAGGCTCGACAGGATCGATGAGAACATCTTCAGGCTCTGGGAGGAGATCAAGTCACTCAGAGAGGAGACCAGAAAGCTCTGGGAGAACCAGAACAGACTCTGGGAAGAGGTCAGATCGCTCAGGGAAAACCAGGAAAAGCTCTGGGAAGAGGTAAGGGCCCTGCGTGAGAACCAGGAGAAGCTATGGGAGGAAGTGAAGTCACTCAGGGAAGGCCAGGAGCGGTTGTGGAGGAATCAGACGAGGCTGTGGGAGACAACTGACAGGAAACTGACCGCCATCGGAGCGAGGTGGGGCGTAATGACCGAGTCGGCGTTCAGGGAGGCGATGAAGGGCGTCTTGGACGAGCTCGGCCTCAGGGTCAGCAGGTGGACGGCCTGGGACGAGAAGGGAGCGGTCTACGGCTATCCGAGCGAGGTTGAGGTGGACGTCGCAATAACCGACGATAAGGTCGTCCTGATAGAGGTCAAGTCGGCGATCAGGGAGTCCGACGTCGTCACGTTCTACAGGAAGGCGCTGATCTACGGGGAGAAGGAGGGAAAGGCCCCTGACAGGCTGCTGATCGTCACGCCCTTCCCTGAGGAGAAGGCCCTCGAGTCGGCAAGAAGGCTTGGGATAGAAGTCCATACCGGGACGTGAGGGCCCTCCGACCACAGGTCCGGGAGCAGTCCCAACACCTTTAACTTAGAGGACCGAAGATCTACAGGGTTGAGCTCCAGAGCCGAGAAGGCGGGGGAATCCTTCAGGAACGTGCTGAGGTGGATGAGGGAGCACCACGAGTTCGTCTCGAAGTCGATACCTCTGATCGCCAGCGAGAACGTACCGAGCCCGGCGGTTAGGGAGGCCCTTGCCAGCGACCTGGGGAACAGGTACGCGGAGGGCTACCCAGGTGAGAGGTTGTACGCGGGTTGCAGGTGGATCGACAAGATAGAGACGCTCGGCGTAGAGCTAGCTAAGGAGGTCTACGGTGCCGAGTACGCGGACCTTAGGCCGATATCGGGCGTGATGGCGAACATCTCTGCATACACGGCGTTCGCTAAACCCGGAGACGTGATGGTTGCGCTCGCTGTTCCGCACGGAGGCCACATCAGCCACGGAAAGCACGAGTGGGGTGGGACTGCTGGTCTCGTGAGGGGCCTTCAGGTGGAGAGGTACGAGTTCGACTACGAGAGGATGAACATCGACGTCGACGGGACCCGCAGGAGACTAGAGCAGCTCGAGAGGGAGGAGGGGAAGAGGCCGAGGCTCTTCATGCTGGGCGCGAGCGTCTTCCTCTTTCCGCACCCGGTGAAGGAGGTAGCGGGGCTGGCCGCGGAGTACGGAGCAAAGGTCGTCTACGACGCCGCACACGTTGCGGGCCTCATCGCAGGGAAGAGGTTCCAAGACCCGCTGAGGGAGGGAGCGGACGCGGTGACGATGAGCACCCACAAGACGCTCGCTGGACCACAGCACGGCATGCTGTTGAGCTGGAAGAGGTACGAGGAGGACTTCAAGCGTGTCATGTTCCCCGGACTCCACAGCAACCACCACCTCCACGCGGTTGCAGGCGTGACGATAGCGCTGGCCGAGGCCATGGCGTTCTACGAGGAGTACGCGGCCAGAATCATCGAGAACGCGAAATCGCTGGCGGAGTTCCTGGTTGAAGAGGGTTTAGATGTCCTCTACGGGGAACTCGGGTTCACGGAGTCGCATCAGGTGCTGGTGGACGTCAGCAGGTACATGGGTGGGAGGGACGCGGAGCTGCTGTTGGAATCAGCCGGGATCATCGTCAACAGGAACCTGATACCCAAAGACTACAAGCTCAAGACCGACCACAGAAATCCCAGCGGCATAAGGTTGGGAACCCAAGAGGTAACTAGGCTCGGTATGGAGAGGGAGGAGATGCGTGAGATCGCGCGATTCATGGGAAGGGTACTGGTGAGAAAGGACGACCCGTCGAGGGTCGCGAGAGAGGTGGCCGAGTTCAGGAAGAGCTACAGGAAGGTGCGTTACGCTTTCGCGAACGCGGTTGAGGCGTACGAGTACATCACCCTCTCGGGGCATAGCTGAACAGGAAAAGGGCCTTGATCCCTACTGCTGGCCAAGCGGTTCTCGGAGCGGCTCGGATAACCTCGGGTCTGATCACAGTTCACCACTCGGCAAACTCCTCATCGCCTGAGATAGATACGCAACCCTCAATTTAACCTGATTAAACGATTACCGGGCTAGACTCCCTTCTGACGCCTTCCTGAGGCAACCTGACCCTTCTGACGGAATAGCTCCTCTGCAACACCTCGTAGATCCTTTTGAGGTTCTGGCTGCTCGCAACGGCTATCACGGTTCCACCACCTCCACCACCGGTCAGTTTGGCACCATAAGCGCCGCTGCTGATCGAGGCATCGACTACGTCGTCGAGCTCGGGAGTGGAGACGCCTATGATCCTGAGCACGTTGTGGTTGACGGTGAGGAGGCTTCCGAGTCGCTCTAGACGGTTGTTGAGGATGGCCAACTCGACTTCTTGGGAGACCACGTCGACCAACTCCATGAGCTTGTCGAAGATCCCGATGTGAAGTTCCCTGAACTGGGCGACTTTTCTGACCATCTCGGAGGTCCTCTTCGTCTTACCCGTCTCTATCACCAGCAGCTCGAGAGGGGCTGGAGGCTCTAGCCTGACGGGTTTGACACCCCTCTTAAACCGGATTATGCCGCCCAATGTCGTCACCGCGGGATCTATCCCCGATGGCCTGTAATGGACCTCGGACTCAGCGATGAGGGCGTGCTGAGCCAAATCGTCAGGCTCAAAGCTGACGTTAAGGAGGTCGAGCAGGGCACCGGCCGTGGCCACCGCGATCGAGGCCGATGACCCAAGCCCTAGGGCCCTCGGGATCTGGGAATCGATGACTACGTTGACGCCTTTCCTCCTGTCGTGGCTCGCGAGAATCGCCGAGACCATCTTGTGATATGCGTTGAGCCTGTTCCCAACGCCCTTGGAAGACTCCTTGACGAGCTCACCGTCACGCCATTCAGCAGCGCCGACCTGCTTAGAGGAGATCCTGATCACCGAGTCGTCTCTGGGTGAAACGGTGCAATAGGCCCTCTTATCGAGGGCGGCAGCGATTGCGGTGACCCCGTAGACGACGAAGTGTTCTCCGCAGATGATGACCTTGCCAGGTGCTGACCAAGTAACAGGCCGGTCCATCGAATCCATTCCTACTCCATTAAGTCCGAAATAATAATCGGTACTCGTATAACAGACCCCTGATAAATACAGGGCTCACTCGATCTCAATTCTGCACTTCGGGCATCTGCCTTTGCTCTTCCTCAGGGCCTCGAAACAGAAGTAGTGAAAGGTAGCGTTACAGTGGGGACAGTTGAGATTATCCCTGAGGGTCTCGATCTCCGTGAGGCAAGAGTCGCAGATCATCCAGTTCCACTCGCCGACGCGCTCTCCCTCGACGACGACGGACCTCCTGATCCTGAAGACTCTAGTGGTACCTGACATTCCGACCGCCCACCACATCGCCGTCCATATTTTTATTTTGAGGTGGGACATCCTACCAGTCTGGACAGGGTAATGGACGAGAGGAGGGCTGAGCGCAACACTGCGGTGACCAAGCTGGTCTTGGACGTCCTTAAACCCCATCAGCCGACGCTCATCGAGTTCGCTAGGAGCCTGACCTCCACGAGGGGCGTGGAGAGGGTCAACGCATCAGTGATGGAGGTAGACGCTGAGACCGAGACGATCAAGCTGATCATCGAGGGGAGGGACCTCGACGTGGAGGAGATCTCGGAGACGGTGCGGAGGCTCGGAGGAGTTGTCCACTCCGTCGACGAGGTAATAGTCGAGGTCAGGAGGGTTGAGAGGAGAGGTTGAGCGGGCTACTCAGGTTGTCCGAGGCTCTCGAGGTCGCTCGGAGGATCGCTGTGATGAACTTCTTCGATGGTGTCATGGTCGGGACAGGGCTCGTGCTGGGTCTGGCCCTCTCATCGGCCGCAACGCTCAAGGTCGTGCTTGTGACGGTGGCGTCGGTGACGTTCGGCTCTTCTGTCTCCGGGTTCATGGGCGCGTGGCTGGCGGAGAGCGTCGAGCAGCAGTCGAGGTTGAGGAAGCTCGAGGAAGCCCTCCTCTCGGACCTGAAGGGAACGATACACCACGAGGCTGCCGTAACCGCACCGTTCCTCGTCGGGATAATAAACGCCGCGGCTGCCGCATCAGGTGTCATACTGGTCTCGTCGCCCTACCTAATAGTGGCCCAAGCAGCGATAGACCCTCTGCAGGGCGTGCTCGCGTCAATGGCAGTTTCGCTGGCATCGTTGACGGGGGTCGGTAGGGCCGTCGAGAGGTACTTGAGGTTGAGGCCGGCTTACGCGGCCACTAGGTTCCTGATCTCGGGCGTCGTGATGATGCTCGTGATCGTCGCGGTCGACATGCTCATCGCCGCATGAGGGCTTTTCTACCGGAAGGGCGCAGAAGGCCGCGATGAGGGTTGCGGTGATCTCCGACACACACGACAGGCTCGACAGGTTGAGGAGAGCCCTCGAGGAGGTCAAGGAGCTCGGGGTAGAGGTGCTGATGCACCTAGGAGACTACACCAGTCCGTTCACGCTGAGAGAGCTCGCTAGGTCAGGCATCAGGACAGTCGGTATACTCGGGAACAACGACGGCGACCCCCTCTCCCTTTCATCGGCTGCGAGGGACGTCGGTGTGGAGTTGAGGCACTGGCCTGCAGAGCTGGAGCTCGACGGTAGGAGGATCCTGTTGGTCCACGGCTTCGGGTCTAGGGAAGTCTCCGTGAGGTTCGCGGAGGCTCTGGCCGCATCGGGCTACTGGGACTGCGTGCTTTACGGCCACACTCACCAGCTCGACATACGAAGGATCGAAAGGACTCTGCTGTTGAACCCCGGAGAGGTTTTCGGTGACCTGACCGGAAGGGCCACCTTTGTGACGCTGAATACTGAAGAATTGACCGTTGAGGTACACGAGCTCTAGCGCCTGACGGAGGACCAGACCTCTTCCTATTGGGCTCCTCTCCCATCTCCTAGGAGCTACGATGCCATCAACCCGACCCTGATGAAGTACGTGCCCCCCTCTTGGTTGACTAGGTGCGCTCCGAAGAGATGCAGGAAGCGAAGTTCGATCGGTTCTTCCGTCCTCAAGTTCGCAAGCTCCCTTAAAGGCCGCTTCCCGGAGCTAGGTCAAGGCTGACGAGAACCCCACATTAGACTTCGACAGACCCCTATCGTCCAACCTCAGCTGGCAGGACCGTTTCGTGTGGACGTCACCTGCGGACGACATCGAACCGTGCGGAAGTCCTTCGGAACAAGCCTCGATCGGCTGTTCCAGACCGATCAGTAGGCAGTCTTTGCAGAGGAAGTGGTGCGACGCTACCAACCCGTAACTCGAAGGGCCTTCGCGTCCGGAGTTCTGCCCTGCCCTACACCTTAGACTTCAGTTTATTTGTTGCTACGATACATTTAGTCAGGTAAGATCGAAGGTGCTTAACGGATGGAGATAGAGTTCCTCGGAGGAGCGAGAGAGGTAGGAGGTAACGCGGTACTGATAAGGACCAGGAGCGGAACCAAGATCCTACTGGACTACGGCGTTCGGATCGAGAACGACCAGGTAATCTTCCCCGGACACGTGGCACCAAAGGACTTGGACGCGGTCGTGCTGACACACGCCCATTTGGACCATTCCGGCGCGATACCGATGTTCTTCATCAGCTCGAGCCCCAATTCGTTGGCAACCGAGGCGACCTACAGGCAGACCGAAGTGCTCTTGAGGGACATGCACAAGCTGAACGCGGACCAGCTGGTCTTCGGAGAGAGGGAGATCAAGAAGATGATCGACAGAGGAAAACGCGTCCATTATCACGAACCCGTTAGGGTGAAGGACGTCGAGATCGAACTCCTCGACGCCGGACACATTCCCGGGAGTGCTCAGGTGGTGATCAACGCCGAGAGGACGCTGCTCTATTCTGGGGACTTCACGACCGTCAGGACCAAGCTCCTGAGAGGGGCCGAGGTCCCCAGTGGAGGTTTCGACGCGGTAGTGGTGGAGTCGACCTACGCGAGGGAGGACCACAGGCCTAGGGAGGAGCTGGAGAGGTCAGTCCTCGAGTCTGTGAAGGAGACCGTCGAGTCGGGTGGTATTGCGTTGGTGCCTGCGTTCTCGGTCGCGAGGTCGCAGGAAGTGGCCATGATACTCAAGGCGAGGAACTTCAGCTACTCCGTGTACATGGACGGGATGGCGAAGGACATCACACAGATCTACCTCGAGAGCGAGGAGTACGTCAACGGCATAAAGTTGCTCGGCCAGACGGTTGAGTGGGTCAGGTTCGTCAGAGGTAATAGGGAGAGGGAGAGGTTGCTGGAGAGACCATCGGTTGTGATAACTCCGGCGGGGATGTTGAAGGGCGGTCCTGCTGTCTACTACGCCAAGTCAATCGCCTCAGACCCCAGATCCTCGATCACCTTGGTCAGCTTCCAGGTACCAGGGAGCGCCGGTGCGAAGCTCTTGGAGGACGGCGTCCTCTACTTCGACAACGGCCCTCTCAAGTTCAACGGAAGGGTTTCGCAGTTCAAGCTCTCGGCTCACGCGGGACGGCAGGAACTTCACGACTACCTGCGCAGGGTCGCTGAGGGGTCAAAGACATTCACGATTCACGGCGAACCCGAGTCGTGCGAGGAGCTGGCTTCCTGGGTCACGTCTGAGGTTGGGGCCGAGGGCATAAACCCGGTCAAAGGTCAGAGGTATGAGATCTGAAGCTCGGTGGACAGCTCTTTACAAGACCGAACCGTCTCGCTGGAGGTGGAGATGATAGGTGATGCATGAGGAGGAAGTCAAGAAGCTGACCGAGGCGGTCTCGAGACATTTCACGGTCGTCGACGCCAGATACGAGGGCGGCGTCCTCACCTACAGGGTCCGGGAAGAGGAGGTCAAGAGGCCCTTTAAGGCCCTCTTCAAGGACGTTTGGCGCGAAGGATACGTGCCTACGGCCGAGAGGGACGAGCTAGGGATCAGAATCAGGTTCTTCAGAGCCTCTCAAATCTCCTCGAAAAGGAGCCCGCTGCCGATACTGCTGCTGACCTTCACGATCATCACGACCTTCGTGGACGGTCAATTCAGATCGACCGATGTCGCCAGGTTCTTCGGACCTCCGTTCGACTCGGTGGTGTTCAACGCGATCGTCTACACGGTGGCCCTTCTAGCGATAATCGGAATACACGAGATGGGCCACAAGCTCTCAGCGAAGATCGACGGCATCGAGACCTCCCTGCCGCACTTCATACCCGGGATACCGGGATCGATACCGACCTTCGGCGCGGTGATATTCCAGAGAAGCCCCGTTGTCAACAAGGACGACCTCTTCGACCTCGGCGTCAGCGGCCCCATCGCAGGCTTCCTCGTGGCCCTCGTCGTGACCGCATACTCCTTTCTGAGCGCCTCTTGGGTACCGATTGAGGAGATCCTTCAGCTCGCACAAGAGGGAAGGGTTGGGACGTTGAGAGCTCCTTTGATCTTCGAGTTCTTCGCGGCGGCCTTCAGGCAGAGGGGAGAGGGGCTGGTGCCGGTCTTCCCGACAGTTGTGTTCGCGGCTTGGCTCGGTATGGTCGTAACCTCCCTGAACTTGCTTCCCATCTGGCAGCTGGACGGAGGCAGAATCTTTAGGAGCTTCCTCTCCAAGAGAGGGCACACGATCGCCTCCTACATCTCGATCGCGTTCCTCATAATGACGGGTTACTTGCTGTTCGCGATTCTGTTGCTGTTGCTGATGAGAAACCCGGTCGACGTGACGGTTCTCGACAACGTCTCCAAGCTATCGACAGGCAGGAAGATCGCGGTGGCTGGGGTGTTCGGCATGTTGGCCCTGACGTTCGTGATCATTCAGCCGCTCTTCCCAGTACGGTGAGGGCTGAAACTCTCAGCACGGCCACTCTGATGTCCTTCCCTGTGAAACGGGAGGCAGCTGTCACGGCCTCCTGAAGCCTTGCGGCCTGTTTAAGCCCGAAGACCCGCTCGACGTAGGTCCTTGCCAGCGGTATAGAGGCGACTACCCTCACTCTGGACTTGACCGACTCCAGATAGTCCAACACTAGGCCCTCGAGGGACTTCTGTTCGCGTTGTCCCGAGACTGCGATCTCCAATAACCTCTTGGAGCCGAGGCCCTCGCTGCACTCAGCCACCACACCGATCACCCCACGCTCCCTACATAGAGCGCCGTACGGCAGAAGACAGAGGAGGACCTGGAGAAGAGTCCTGTCGAATGGATGACCTCCGGGTGACAGGAGGACCAAATCGTACTCGTCTTTGAGCTCCGCAGGCTGTTCCCTTCCCTGCTCTAGGAAACCCGCGAACCTGCCCTGACGGGAGACGGCATAGGTCGCAACACGCACGGACTTCCCCTCTGTCGAGACACCGACGGAGTCGAGGAGCATGCGCGCTCGACCTTCTGGGGAGGAGAGCTGCTGAGGGAGGACCAGCGGCGGTGATAAGTAGGTGATCTGGCCGGAGTCCCTGAGTTCCTCTACGATCCGGTCGTCGTAAAGCGTCGTTAAACCCATTGCTCTCAGATTGGAGAGGACTGACGGACTTGGACGAGTTCCGTGGGCCAGCCACGTGGTCACTACTGCTTTGGCGGGGCGCAGGCACTCCACCAGCTCACCGATCGAATCGGGTCTGAGGTGTGAGGCATCCACCAACACCAGCTCGCCGTTGCTCCAATTGGAGTGGTCGTCGAGGTCCTTGACCTCGAGCCTTCGAGGTTCCACAACGTCAACCCTCGCCTCGGGAGGGAGCTCTACCAGAACCTCCGCCTCGCCTCTAGGTAGCCAGACCTCCATCGCCCACCACCTGAGAAAGAACGACCGCTGATTGGTCTCCTCGAGCAGCTCAAACTCCGCGACCCCAGTTGGACGTGAAGGTGCCTGGTCTATCGACCCGATAGAAACCGTGCCTTCCGAAGTAGTCTCTGAGTGCCTGAACGACGTTGGCAGCGATCCACCTCGAAGTTATGGAATTGAACCAGTTGAGAGCCGAAGACGTCACCGGAACAGGGACGCCTAGCTGAACTGCCAGCACAACGAAGTTCCTCCAATAGACCATTCCGGACCTGAAGTCTCCGGAGAACTCCTCGAGGAACTGTTCGGGACGTTCACCCTCTGAGGACCTGAAAGCTGAGTAGGCCCTCTCGACGATCCTAGACCTGATTATGCAGCCCGCCCTCCAGACCCTAAAGGCCTCGGAGGGGTCGAAGCCGTATCTCAGATGCTTCGAAGACTCGTAGAGAAGCGTCAGCCCTTGAAGGTAGGAGGAAAGGTGTGAGAGGTAGAGGGAGCGCTTGGCCGATTCTATGACTTCCTCTCTGTCGAGCTTACCGCCCGACGTGAGAGCACAGGAGTGTCTGGAGTACTTGGATCTGAGGTCCTTCATAGCGCTAACGAACCTATAGTGCACCGCTTCATCGATCGAGGGAGCAGAGACGCCGAGCTCCAGAGAGAGCTGACTCGTCCATATACCTGTGCCCTTCTGTTCCGCCACGTCCAGCACCTTCTCCAGCAGTTCTTCACCACCTTCTCTGTACGCGAGGACTTCCGCCGTAGCCTCGACGAGGAACGAGGAGAGCTCGCCCCTGGACCAATCTCTGAAGAGGTCGGAGAGCTCGTCGTTGCCGAGACGTAGAGCCGCTTTGAGGAGGTGATAGGTCTCAGCGACGGCCCCCATCAGAGCGTACTCGATGCCGTTGTGAACGGTCTTCACTAGGTGACCTCCTCCTCCAGGCCCGAAATAGCCTGCGCAGGGATCTCCCTGAAACTTGGCAGCGATGTCCCTCAACACGCCTTCAAGCTCCGAGTACCCACGGATCGACCCACCGGCCATGAGCGAGGGCCCTCTGAGGGCACCCTCATACCCGCCGCTGACGCCCATCCCGACGAACTCGATCGACTTGGACCCCAGCTCCCCGTGTCTCCTGTCAGAGTCCCTGAAATGAGAGTTGCCGCAGTCGACGATGACATCGCCGTTCTCTAGGTGGGGGAGTAAGGAGCTCAGTACCTCATCGACCGCCGGGCCGGCCTTGACGAACACGAAGATCCGCCTCGGCCTGTCGAGCGACTTGACGAACTCTTCTACGCTATAGGTCGGTTTGATCTGATCTTCCTTAACGTGCCTGCTGACGAACTCGCGCGTCCTCTCGGCTGTTCTGTTATAGACAGAGACTCGGAGGCCCTTGCTGGCAAGGTTAAGCGCAAACCCTTCTCCCATCGCGCCGAGCCCGTAGACTCCGACGTCGGACTCCCGCATCACCCCTTATCAACTCGAGTCCGCTCTAAAGTGCTTGTGCTCGAGAGACTTGGCCTGAAATTGGGTGCTAACTTGGAACGACGTGAGTGCCCTCGTCGCCGTCTACAGAGCTCAATACCTTGCTCCTCTCGGTGATGATGGCCTCTTTGCCACCGCCCTCGACGAACCTCACAGCCGCGAGGACCTTGGGGCCCATGCTTCCAGCCTCGAAGTGGCCCGCCTCGTAATACCGCCTCAGCTCGTCGACCGTGACGCGTCCCAGCCTCCTCTGGTCCGGCTTGCCGAAGTTGACGTAGGCACCGTCGATGTCCGTGAGTATCACCAACCGATCTGCTCTGATGAGCGTCGCCAACCTCTCGCTGGCGAGGTCCTTGTCTATCACGGCCTCGATGCCCTCCGCCCTCCAACCGTCCCTCTCGATGATCGGGATGCCACCGCCGCCACATGCGACCACGATGAACCCCGCGTCGACGAGCGTCCTGATCGCGTGCCTCTCGGCGATGACCTTCGGGTCTGGTGAAGGGACTACCCTCCTCCACCCTCCCCTGGTCCTGTCCTCCCTGAAGACGTGCTCGGGGTGCTCGGCCCTGAACCTCGCCACCTCCTCCTCGGTGTAGTAGGGCCCAATTGGCTTCGTGGGGTTCCTGAAAGCGGGGTCCTCAGGGTCGACGATCACGCGGGTTATCACGGTGATCACGTACTTGTCGATACCTCTCCTCTTCAGCTCGGTCCTGAGGGCCTGCTGGATCATGTAGCCGATGAAGCCCTGAGTCTCTGCGCCGCA
>JANXEU010000033.1 GCA_025058055.1 Candidatus Calditenuaceae archaeon | reverse complement strand
GAAAATCCTCTTCGTCTCTAAGTGGAACTTAACGAACACACCCCGTGCGATATGCTGGAGGCCAGACAGCCCCGATTGTCCGGTCGTACACTGAGCTATACGCCAGTGATTTTGTCGTTCCTGGCTGAGCTACGGGCCCCCTTTATGTGTCTCATCGATTAATATCAAGTGAACGCTGGTTTGACTCGAACATGCGGTGGAGTCACACAGAGAAGTTCACCGGAGGTCATAGACAGTTTTCGTTCTGTTCATCCTAATATACGAGGGGGTTCTGGTGCGATTGTGCAGATCGTGAAGCGCTTTTCAGAAGAGGAATGGGAGGAATGGGAGGAGGAGGACTTCGACGAGGAGTGGGAAGAAGAGGAATGGGAGGAGGAAGAAGAAGAGGAGGAGTTCTGACGAGTCTTCTCGAGTTCAATCAGCTCTGATTATTTTGTTGCGGCAGATCAACCATATAGCCGTCAGCAAGCCTCTCCTCGAGCACGATTGACGTGGCGACACCCTTGACGCCGCTCAGGTTCAATACCGTTGACCTCAGGAACCTGTGGAGTTCGTTGAGGTCTCGAACCTTCACCATAGCTATAACGTCATACTCGCCCGTGACACCGTAGACCTTCGTAACGGGCTGACAGCCACAGAGGTTAGAGATCACGTGGCTCAAGCGATTCGGCTCGACGCAGAGGTGAACGAATGCTACCAGCGCGTTCTCCTCGTCCATCACCTCCACGGCCCATTTAGTAAGTTAAAAATTGATAGCCGCATCGAAACTATTTTTTATAGACTGTACAAGAGATTCTAGGGTTGCCTCGCTTTCACGAAAGGCGGGTACAACAGCTTAGGGGTAGCTCCTACGTCATCACTTTACCGAAGGAGTGGGTGGAGGAGTGCGGCCTTAGGAAAGGGTCTGCGGTGACGATAATTGCCGATCGCGAGTTCCTGCGCGTTGTCCCCTCGGGGAGGAGGTTGACCTTTCAGTTGGCCGTCGACGCAGACCTGCTGAGCGACCTCATGGAGGACGTAGTAATCGCGTGCTACGAGGCTGGAGTGTCATCTGTCAGAGTTCACACGAGGCAGGGCAAGGCGGAAGAGCTGATGACGAGGTCGAGGAGGCTAAGGGAGAGGCTTCAGGGCATGTTCACGACCTTGGAATCAGAGGGATCGATAACCGTCGAGATCTCGGGCGACCCCTTCAGATCCGTGGAGCAGGCGCTCTCGGTCACGCTCCAATCTCTGGTAAGGGCCCTGAGGCGAGTGGAGTCCGACCTCAGCGCCGGTAGGAACATTGGTCCTGAGCTGGAGGACCTCCTAAAGGACTGCGCCGGATACGCTTCGACCCTGAAGAGAATGGTATCGCAGATGGTGGCCGTGCCCGACGAGCAGACGCCCTTCTACGCCATCTCAGCCCTCATGGAGGCGTCATCGAATATGGCCTACCTCGTCAGGGAAGTCGAGGAGTCCGTGATCACCTTAGGCAGACAGGAGCTCGCGTCTTTGATACACCTCGCCGAGGTCCTTGATCAACTCAGCGGCCTCGTCGTAGAACTGAGGAACTCCGTGGTCGTAGATCAGCTCATGGATCTCGTGCAGACTCTACGCGAGGTCGGTCGAAAGGCAGGCCCGAGGCCTTTGCTCAGGAGGGCCGAAGACCTGATGAGGGCTCTGATCAAGCTTAACGCGTTGATGGTGATCGCATCGGAAGGCAGAACAGGTCAAGTATCACATGGTCCCACTTGGCCGAGTACGACTTAACGCGACCCATCCTCAGCACCCTCACCGTGTGGTCTTCCTCCCTCGCGGCCCTAACCACCTCAGAGGCGTAGTCCTCCTCGGCACCCTTTCGAACCAGGTCATGAAGGTGGATGACGCCGCCGCAGCACTTCAGGAACCTGAGTCCGACGTCGAGGTACCTGAGCGTCCCCGGAAAGTAGCCCAGCACTACCCTGTCCGCGACCCCCTCAAGTGACCCGACGACTTCTCTGCAGTCACCGAGGTGCGTTGAGACCCTAGCAGCTACCCCGTTCCTCTCAACGTTTCTGACGAGAAACTCATAGGCAGTAGGGTTGAGTTCGATGGCGTGAACTCTCTTCGGTCGGCCGAAAACCGCGATAGGAACGGAGAACTGACCTACGCCTGCGAACGAGTCGACGACGACCTCCCAATCGCGGACCAAGGCCGCGACTCTTGCCCTCTCGAACTTGTTGCCGAGAGAGAACATCATCTGCTCAGCGTCCAGCTCGTAAACCACACCATTCTCGACGCAAGTCGTCACGACCGGCCTCTCACCGTAAAGTAGCCTCACCTTCGGTAACCTGAGTTCTCCGGTCACACCCTCGTAGGCGAGTATAGCCCTGAGTGAGGCCAATTTACCCGTCAAACGTCGGACGACTTCGTCGGGATCATCGTCGCTCCTGAGCCTCACCAAGGCAACGTCTCCGATCAACTTGTAACGGGCCCTCATGACCTGCACAACTCCTGCAGCCTCTTCACAACCTCGTTTCGCCCGTTGAGCTCACTCGCTAGTGAGCTGTACTTCCCAACAACGTTGGGGTCCAGCTCTAGCGCCGACTCGACCCCCTTCCTCAGCGAGTTGGGCGTGAGCTCTCTAACGTCGAGTGTTACTGCGGCCCCTCGCTCTGCTAGAGACTCTGCGTTACCCAACTGCTCGGAGTGATTCGGTATCGGCAACAATACCAGCCTGCACCCGAACGCTAGAGCCTTCGATATGGTTGAGTGGCCCGCTCTCGAAACCACTACGTCTGCTGCAGCCATCACGACCGTTTCGTCCGGCAACCACGACACAAGCAGATGCCTGCCTCTCTTTTCGCTGCGATGCGCATCCAGCTCGCCCAACGAAAAGACGACATGGTAGTCTGTGAGGGCCTCGAGGGACTCCGACAACCTCTCCCTGAGCGCTCTTCTCTCAGACCTCGGTCCGGTGTTAAGGATCAGGATCAGCGTGTCCTGCGGATCAAGGCCCAGCTCCTCCTTCGCTCTCTTCCTGTCCGGTAGCTCAGTTGGATAACTGTCCAGAACTGGCCCGACGAACCTCACTCTTTCGATCTCATCGTCCCTGAAGAAGAGGTTCCTCCTAGAGATGGTGAACGGAGGTGGATAGTCTGCGATGAGGACTTCGTCGGCTAGCGACCAAACTCTAGCTACCACATCGGCAAACCCGCTTGTGACCGAAGAGAGGGTTCGGTGACGCTCGCTATGGATGATCACCCTGAACTGGTTCAGCAAGACGATGACTGGCACTCCTAAGGCCTTCGCGGCGAGCACGGTAGACCCTCTAGTGTCCGAGAGCGCAACGTCGGCACCGAACTCTTCCATAACGGTCATCTCTTGGAGGACTTGGGTCGCAACCTTCACGGGCAGTGTGACCCCCTTCAACAGTGACCACCTGAAGCTGACGCTCCCGTCTGGGGAGTTGCCGTAGTCGACCCGTTGGACAGCGATCACGTTGACACCGTTGGACTGAAGGTACCTTAGGCCCTCGGCGTAGCTGGTCGAGATCACCTCCTCTCCCCTCTTCGAGAGCTCCTCGATCAAACCCTTGCACCGGGACGCGTGTCCGTAACCTATTCCACAGACGCCCACGTGCACCCTCAAACACTGCACCCAGACTTGGGCCTCTCCAACTTCAACCTCTTGACAGGACCGTTCGGCCTCTCCTCGATGTAGAGCTCCGCCTCGAACCTGTAGATTTTTGACATTGGGTCGAGAAAGGTGGAAGGAGGCAAGCCGGCCTTGAGGCATACGTTGATGAGGAACTCCTCAGCGTCCCATCCCTGCTCGACCGCGACCTGAGGCAGCAGCAACCCCGAGAAGCCCTTCCACTCGATCACGAGGCCGTGTCTGCCGACCTCCACATGCTCGGCGATCATGCTCCTCGCGTCAACTCGGATGAGCTCGAGAGGAGTGAGCACGCTCAGCTCCAGTACCGTGCTATCTAGCTCCTCGACCTTTAACTGTGGGAAGCGTGGGTCGTAGAGAGCGGCTGCTATCGCGGCCCTCACGGTGAGCACTTCCAGCGTGTCGACTGGCCTCGGGTAACCTATGCAGCCCCTCAGCTCCATCTCGGGATAAGTGTAGAGCGTCACGAAGACCCCTCTTCTGACCTCTTCTCCGAAGACCGCAGGGACCTCAACATCTTCGAGGTCGATGCCCGCGAGGACCTCTGCTATAGCTTTCCTAGCAGCAGCTATCAACCTCGCAGCCGCCTGCTCCCCTATCTCCTCCATCAACCGTCAAAAGACGACGCGACCCTTTTTACCCTTAGCAGGTCCTTGCGACCCGAGAGTTGAGGGCGATCCTCTTCGCGGACTTCAAGGTCTGCTCTATCCTCGTCCAGTGGCTACCCTCCCAGTACTTTTGACCACAACTGATGCACACGTAGTGACGGCCGTCGCCCTCTCCGACCAGCTCACCGTTGCAGAGCGAGCACCTAGTCGCCTCTGGCTCGAAGAACTGCTCCAAGTCTAGACCCAGACTCCTTGAAACCTCCTGCGCCACCGTCGCTAGCTGCCTCTCTATCCCTTCCAGCGGGACCAGTACGGCCCTTACACTCCTTCTGGTTGCGAGTCTGAACAGCTCAACGTCCGAGGTGACGAGGACCCTTCCTGAAGCCTCGGCCTCCAAGAGGAGCTGGTCATCATCGGACTTAGCGTATACAGCGTCGTAGCCCAACAACCTCAACCACCTAGCGAGCTTGCCGTGCATCGAGTCTGCTAGGAACCTCGGCCTCTCACTCGACGGTCTCCCTTCCGGTCTCAAGCCTGCACTCCTCACAGAGAAGGTGGTCGTCAATGCGGCGCAGCATGTCGCTCCACTCACCGCAAGAATCGCAGTAACCCTCGAAGTAGGGTTCAGGTCTCCTCACTATCCCCCTTATCCTCAGCTGCTCCTTGACTATCTCTATGATGTCTGGCGTGAACTTCAGGATGTCCTTCATGCTGATGATCCCGGCGATCCTGCCCCTGTAGGCTACGACGAGCCTGCTCACGTTGAGTTTGTTCATCGTCCTCAACGCCTCCTCGATGGTCTCATCCGGTCTTACGGTTATGATGGGGCTAGACATCACGTCCTTCAGCCTAACCTCGCTCGGCTTGAGATCTCTCGCAACCACCTTCTCAACCAAGTCGCGCTTCGTGACGATCCCGACCGGTGAGCTGTTCCTCGTCACTACGATGCTGCTTATCTTGTACTTCGCCATCTGCCTCGCCGCATCGGCAGCGGTGTCTTCCTCGCTCAACTCAATGATCGGGCTGGTCATCACGTCACGCACCAGTATTTCGCCGGTCAGCGGAGTCTCTTTCAATCCACCATTCAACAGGGTTCGGTGTCAATAAACTTTGACCTCCAGCAGGCCTGAGTTCTGACCACTCATTCGAACTCCTTCTGAGGGTTGATCTTGCTGAAGACAGCCCTCATCCTCCTCAGATCGACGTTCCTCCTTAATAGCTCAGCCTCGATCTCGTCCACGAACTCCGTGCCCACCCTTCTCGGGAGAGAGACGAGGTCGTCCACGATGTCGAGCGCCAAAGGTAGACCGGTTGCTGAGTTGTGGGACTCCAAGACGTAGGTGATCGCGATGTCCTTCAGGTCACGTCCCGCACCCTTCGGCAGCTCCAAGCATACCGGGGGCTGGGACTCGACCGTCCTCACGAAGACCCTCTCCGTGGATCTGATCAGTCTGATGAGCTCGTCGCTGCGTTTGTCGTCCTTGTGCCTGCCGAGGTCCGAGACGACCTGCAGCCTGAACCTCCTCTCTGCCCCCTTCAGGGCCCTCTCCACGTCCACCGACGTGCCCTTCCGGCCGTACTCCTCCATCTGGCTGCAGAAGAGCGAAAAGACGTCGTGGTAGTACCCCTCCGGGAAGATCTCGGAGTACGCGATGACATCGCCAGGACTCGTCGTTAGTAAGAGTATCGACCTGTCGGAGAGGCCTAGCATCCTCCCGGGGCCGTAGGTGTATCCGATGAGACCGTCCAGAGCCGACGTGGGGACCCTCTTGACGATGCCAAAGGCCCTCCTAGAGCTGAGGAGCTTCTCAGTCATCTTCAGCAGCTCTTCGATCAGGCCGTAAACCGATTTAAACTCACGACGGCTTACCGGGTCGACCCAATTCAAGCTCTTGGTCTTCACCCTGCTGCATCCAGCCCTGAAGCCGAAGAAGCTGCCGTCTATGACGACGTAATCAACCTCCTCCAAAGCCCTGAGGGCGAGGGCCCTCTCCAAGTACGCCGTCACCAAGTCCAGCTTCTTCAGGAACTCTTCCTTGCTGTCGTTGACCGACCCCTTCAGCATGTCCCCAACGTAGAGCTCGCCGTCTTCCAACGGCTCGAGGCCCTTGAACGCCTTAACGCATGCTGATGAGAGGCCGTACTTCACCCCGATCCTCTCGTCGATCGCTGGCGTGTCGGAACCGTCCACAACAGCGAAGGTCCTCTCCTTCCACTCGACCCTGTTCAGACCGCGCTTGGCCCTCTTCACCGAGTCCTCGAAGGGTTTGAGGAACTCCACGTCGACCTTCGTCAGGTAGTTGAGAATCCACTCGACCTCCCTCCTCGCCAAGTCGTAATACTTCTCCTGGAGCGGTTTGGGGATCTTCTGAAGGTCCGGAAGGTCTTCCTCAGCGCCCACCTCTTCGCTCCTCCTCTGGGATTTCGAACGTGATCAACAGCGGCACCGGTGATGGGTTGAGCTTGCCTATGAGGAAGAAGTGGCCCTCGGGAAGTCTGAGGAGCTGATCGCTCTGAACCAGGGACGTCGCGAAGAACTTCTCCGCCTCTTGCGCGTCAAGCGGATGTATCCTGCCGATGAAGAGTGTGTTCAGATTTCGCCTTACTGCAGCGTTTATTCCGATCTCACCCGCGATGCCCTGTGATACCAGGGTCAACGCCAGTCTGTAGGACCTTCCAAGCGCCGCAAGCTCCGTCAGCATCTTCGTCGTCCTCTCCTCCAGTCCCTTCGGCTGCCACGGGCAGTACTGAGGTGCCTCGTCGATCACCAGGGCGATCCTCAGCTCCTGTTTCTCCTCCATCAACCTCTTCAGGTATCTCGCGATCGAGAGGAACATGCTCAGCTTCTGCTCCTTGGCGCCGTAACTCAGGTCAAGGACCAGAAGGTGCTTCTCCCTGAGCTCCCGTATGATCTCGCCGGGCCTCTTGGTCCCCATCACCGGCCTCAGTTCTGCAGCGTCGAGTTTGTCGAAGGCTCTCGTGACCTTCCTCAGGTAAATATCTCCCCATCTTGAGAGCCTTCCGGACTGGTCGGTGTTGTCGGCCCTGATCACGCTCTCGAGGTTACTCAGCAGGTTCGACTTAGTCGCGAGCTCGTCGATGCCTCTCCACTCGGTGGTGGCGATCACCTCGTCCAAATAGTTCACGAGCCTCGAACCCGTGTCACCACCTCCGAAGTAGTTGAGCGCGGACGCCAAGTAATCCGTGACCGAGGCGTCGTCCAGCTCAACGTCACCCATGTTTATCACGCGATCGGAGTAGTAGGGTGTGTAGTCGGAACCTTTCCAGTCGAGTATCAACACGTCGTATCCGTTCCTCATCAGCATCGGTATCACTTGATGTCTGCAAAGGTAAGACTTGCCCGAACCGGTGACGCCGAAGATCCCTATGTGCGATGAGATGTACTCGGCCTGCACAGGGACCTCCCAGGTCTTGAAGCCGGTCGCGTAGTAACCCACTCGCTGCGTCGAGGTCGAGAGGAACTCCATGGGGTTGGTCCGGACGTTGAACTTGTAGACCTTGGACCCTGGGGCCACGATGGTCATGTTCTGGAGGATCTTGCCGCTGGTCACGTCACCGACCACGACTAGCCTGAAGGCGTAGAACTCCTTCGCGGTGCTGGCAGTCCCACCTCTCCTCGCGTATGCCACGCCGGGTGTGTAATTGACGGCCCGAAGGGCGTCGTTTACCCCGAATCCGCCCCTGCAGATCGCGAGGACCTTGTTCCCGTTACGGTTGTCGATCAGGACCAGCGTCTCGTTCGTGACGTTCTTCTCCATACCCTCATAGAGAATTACGAGGCTCTCGTTCTCCCTCGATCCGCTCGCGACCACCCCGATCTCCTCAAGCTCCCCGATCATCCGGGCAAGGTCGGTGATCTCCAACTTCACTCCGTCACGCCAAATTACAATCACTGGTAAATATCTTAGGCCCTCTCAAGGGGTCACCGAGTTAATAAGAGGCTCACGATGTAGGTCTGGAGTTGAGGGTAGAGGATGTTTTAATCGAACTGTTGAGGGTCTACTCTCCAAGCGGCCAAGAGAAGGCCCTCGACCCCGTCATGAGGAGGTTCCAGAGGGAACTAGGATACGACGAGCTCGTGATCGACTCTGCAGGCAACTACCTTTTCGTCAGGGGCAGCGGAGACCGAAAGGTGCTGCTCGCAGGACACGTCGACACTGTCCCGGGTCAGATCGAGATCTCCAGAAGGGGCGACAGGATAAGAGGCAGGGGTGCGGTCGACGCGAAGGGGCCGTTCGCAGCGATGCTCTTCGCCGGGTCGAGGTGCGAGGTCCGGTCCGGTTACAGTGTCGTGGTCGGAGGACTAGTAGATGAGGAGGGCGAGGGCTCCGGTGCGAAGGAGCTTCTCAACTCGGCGTTCAGGGCCGAGCACATCGTTATCGGCGAGCCGACAGGCACCACTGGGGTCGCGATCAGCTACAGGGGCAGCGTAACGCTGGCGCTCACCAGTAAGGGAAGGGGCGGTCACAGCTCAGCGCCCTACATGGGTGACTCGGCCCTCGACAGGCTGCTGGATGCGATCGAGACCATAAGGTCCGTCTTCAACGGAAGGAGTTACGACGAACCTACTTCAGCGGTAACCGTGATCAAGGCGGGAGACTGGCCGACCCGGCTGCCTGAGCAGGCTGAAGCTATCGTCAACGTGAGGTTCCCTCCCTCGGTAGAAACTAGATCGATACTGGAGAGGGTAGAGGCGATCTGCTCGCTCTACGGCTGTTCGTTCGTGGTGAGGGACGTCACCGAGCCGTTCCAGACGAGTGTCTCGCAACCCGTGCCGAGGGCCTTGATCAGGTCGATGCTGAAGTTGGGCGTCAGGCCGAGAGTGGTCAAGAAGACGGGCAGCAGCGACATGAACGTCCTATGGAAGCTGACGATGAGCATCTCGGCCTGTGGCCCCGGGAACTCGCTACTGGCCCACACCTCAGAGGAGGAGGTGAGCATCGGAGACTTGGAGCTCTCTTCCAAGATCTATGCGGGCGCCATCGGCGAGCTTCAGGCCAGATGAGTTCGTTCTCAGGCCTTGCCCAACAACCTCGTCCTGACCTTCTCCCTAGCCTCCAGTTCGGCCTCAGCCCAACTCCTGAGTGACTCGACTTCACGCATCAAGAGATCGCAAGCCTCCCGGACCTCGTCGGGATGGGAGGAGCCCTTCACCTTGTAGCTCCACACTACCTTCTCCGGCTTGAGGAAATCGCTTAGTGCTGAGAGCGACTCATCGTCCAGTCCGAGCGCCCTACCTTCAGCTATCACCTCCGAGATTCCCGCACCTGAGGCAAGGAGCCTCGAAAGCCTCGCGGCGATGCCGTGAGCCCTCCTGAAGGTCATCTTGCGGTTAAGAGCCAAGAGCGCAGCGAACTCCGTGATCCCTGACATCGGATGAACCGCTCGCACAGCTGCATCCGTAACCCTCATTCCCGCTATCATGCCCTTCATCACCCTCATCGAGTCAAGGGCTGCAGTTGATGGGTGCCAGATGTGTCTTGTTGACTCCTGAAGGTCAAGAACGTAGCCCCCGAACCTGCGGGTTATAATAGCCGTGAAACTCGTCATACCGGCGAGGGCCTTCGCTGCGATCGTCCTCGCAACTTCTGCCACCACAGGGTTACGTTTGTGGGGCATGATGCTGCTCGTTGAGCAGTACTCGTCACCTATCTCGATCAGCTGCATGCTGACGTATCTCACGATCTCCTCTGCCAGATCCGCCAGCGCGACCGATAATCTGCACAGCGCCCCAAGATATGTTATTATGAAATCTCTAGAAGAGCTCGCTTCGAGTGCGTTCAGGAGAGGTCCCTTGAACCCGAGCAGCTCCGAGAGGGCCGAACGGTCGTGGGGTACGGAAGTGCCTCCAACAGGGCCAGCTCCCAGCGGCGACTCGGCGATGTCGTCGTAAAGGCTTTTGAGGATCCTCAACGATTTCAGGATCCTAGATGCGTGATAGGTGAGAACGAACCCGAACGTTCCCGGGGCAGCGACCTGCTCGTGTGTGAACAGGGGGAAAACCGTCTCGGCGTGATCCCGAGCCTTAGAGATCAGCGCCTCCGCCAGACATGATCCCTCGCTGACCAACTCCGCGATGTACCTCATCAACCTCAGCCGAATCGCCGCGGCGACCGCATCGTTCCTGCTCTTCCCTAGGGCTAGGTTCTCACCGGCTTCAGGAACGGCCGACTTCAGGTACTCCTCGATGACCATGTGGACGTCCTCGAGCTTGTAATCCGTCATGGGGAGCGCAGATGGGTGGGCGCTCCTCAAGGCCTTGATCGCTCTGTCCAGCGTCTCGCTGTCCATCAGACCCATCCGCTCGAGTGAGGTCAGATGGGCCGCGTTCACAAGAACTACCTCATCGAATATCTGGAGGTCCACGTCGAGCGATGAGATGAACTTCGCCACCTCCTCAGGCATCTCCCTCTCTAAACGCCCGGACCTGAACGACACGGGTCGAGTTCCCTCGTGCCCGTTATCACTGTTTCCTTGAACCAGCACGTTAATATGGATCGACCCGGTAAAGGAATGCGTACGGGCATGTCGGCTGACATAACACTTAAGCTGCTGAACAAGAGCCTCGGAAACCAGGTGCTGATCAGGCTTAGGAGCGGCAGGATGATAAGGGGGGTGCTGGTTGGCTTCGACCAGCACATGAACGTCGTACTCAACCCCGCGGAGGAGGTACACCACGACGGCAGCTCGAACAGGCTTGGCACCGTTATCCTCAGGGGGGACAACATAGTAATGATCTCCCCGGGTCAGCTGAAGGAAGAGTGAGCGCCGATGACGAAGGGTACGCCCTCTATGGGGAAGTTCAAGACTCCGACGCACGCTAGGTGTAGGCGTTGTGGCAAAAGGTCCTTTCACTACAGGTCGAGGAGGTGCGCCCACTGCGGGTTCCCTGACACCAAGTGGAGGAAGTACAGGTGGTTGAA
Organism: Candidatus Calditenuaceae archaeon; assembly: GCA_025058055.1. Classification (GTDB taxonomy): domain Archaea; phylum Thermoproteota; class Nitrososphaeria_A; order Caldarchaeales; family Calditenuaceae; genus Calditenuis. Next base: position 31,452 of record JANXEU010000033.1, on the reverse strand, counting down.
GAGCTTGAAGGAGAGGGCCGGTTAGACCTTAGCTAGCTCATCCAGCAGCTCGAGGACCCTTCTGCCACTCTCGGTCAACTTGAAGGTCTTCCCCTGATCCTCTGTGCTTTCTATCAGGCCGTATCTGCTCAGTATCTCGACGTGTCGGTCGACCGTCTTCCAGTCCATCTGCAGCTCCTCAGCCAACTGGTTCCTGTTCATCGGTTCCTCCAGCCTCTTCAGTATCTCGACGCGAGTCTTGGCACCCCTCATCCGCACCAGAAGCCTGAAGACGTCGTAATCGAAGTAACTCCTAGTCCACATCCTCCTGACGTATCCCTTGAAGGCCACCGTACCTATGAAACCGATCCAAGTACTGACCGCACCGAGCAACATCAGCTGCGACACGCTCGACGGGGTGAAGACCTCAGCCTGCGTCCGAGCGCCAGCGATTCCTGTGTCTTCGGGGACGAACTCTTGCATGGGCATAACCCCGGGAACTTCCTGAGGCAGCGAGAGGTACCAGAGGACCGTGAGGGTGACACCTGTTACGGCGAGCGCTACCATGGTGTAATCGTACCACCTGCTCGTCACCGCTGTAACGGCCCTGTTCAACCTCAAGTCCCGAATGGACTTTCGCTAGTCGCATATTTCTGAGTTTGTCCGAACCATGCAGCAGAAAGGCCTTTGTTCTGGGAAAAGTTGACATATACACCGCACGAATGAATGAGCGTGATGGGTCGATCTGGTGTAACGAACGCGATCAACATCGCTCTGGTAGCAGCAGTTGCGGTTCTCGCGGTAGGCTTCGTTCTAGTCGCTTCGAGCAGTAGATCCGTCAACGTGAACATGAGCAGCCCCGAAATTCAGCAGAACGTCATCACGATCACGGGCTCCGCGTCGGTGAAGGTCGTTCCTGACGAGGCGAGGCTGCAGGTTGGAGTCGTAACGAGAGGACAGACAGCATCGGAGGCGATGTGGGCAAACTCGGAGACAGCATCCAGGGTCTTCTCTGAGCTGAGGGCTCTTGGTTTATCGGAGAGGGAGATACAGACCACCAGCATATCCGTCAACCCGGAATACGACTGCAGCTCCGGAGAATGCGTCCTTAAGGGATACGTGGCGACTAACATGATGGAGATAACGTTGAGAGGCGGGCTCATCAGTAAGGCGGGTGAGGCGATCGATAGAGCGGTTGAGGCCGGTTCTAACCTGCTTTACGGGATATACTTCTCGGTCTCTAAAGAGAGGAGCTCCCAGCTCGGTCAGGAAGTCCTTAAGGCCGCCGTCTCAGACGCTCGTTCGAAGGCTGAGCTTCTGGCTAGGGAGCTGGGCCTCAGGATAGTGGGCGTCGCGAGCGTGAGCATCAACTTCTCCCCCGAGACCATGCGAGTACCGATATCTGCCTTTGAAGCGACCGACGGTGCTGTCAGGAGTACACCGATATCACCCGGTGAGCAGACAGTCTGGGCTCAGGTTACGGTCTCCTTTAAGATCGAGTGAACACTAGGAACTCAGAAGCTTCCTCAAGACGTAATTCAGAATCCCACCGTTTTTGTAATATTCGACCTCAATCGGTGTGTCGAGCCTCGCGATCGCTCTGAACTCGATCACAGAGCCATCGGGTTTTCTAGCCCGCACGTGCAGCTTCTTCTTCGGATGAAGGCCATCGGATATGCCCAATATGTCGAAGACTTCCGTACCGTCGAGCCCGAGACCCTTCCAGCTCTGCCCCTGCTCGAACTGCAGCGGGAGAACTCCCATCCCGACTAAGTTGCTCCTGTGAATTCTCTCGAAGCTCTCAGCGATCACCGCTTTGACACCGAGCAGTTGGACTCCCTTCGCCGCCCAGTCTCTCGAGCTCCCTGCTCCGTACTGCTTTCCGGCAAGGACGATCAGCGGCACCCCTTCTGCCTTGTATCTCATCGCACCCTCATAGACGCTGGTTAACTCGCCTGATGGTAGGTGCTTCGTCCACCATCCCTCTCGGCCGGGCACAAGTTGGTTCTTCAGCCTCACGTTGGCGAATGTCCCTCTCATCATCACCTCGTGATTTCCCCGCCTAGCCCCATAGGTATTGAAATCCTCTGGCGTAACACCAAGCGACCTCAGGTACTCACCGGCTGGACTGTTGGGTAGTATAGCGCCTGCGGGAGATATGTGATCGGTTGTGATCCTGTCTCCTAACAGTACAAGGACCCTTGCACCGCGGATGTCATCAGGTTCCTCGACCTTCAGCGAGAACCCCTCGAAGAAAGGTGGTTCCTTGATGTATGTTGAGCTCGGGTCCCAGTGGAAGACCTCCCCTGCGGGAGCCTCAAGGGCCCTCCACCGCTCGTCGCCCCTGAAGACGTCTGCGTACTTACGCTGGAAGAGTTCAGGCTTAATCGATCGCTCAATCACCTCCGCGACCTCCTTCATCTCGGGCCATAACTCTCTCAAGTAAACTGGCTTGCCGTTCCTGTCGTGCGCGAGGGGCTCCTCCGTCAGATCGATGTCGACCCTTCCGGCTATCGCGTAGGCGACCACTAGAATCGGTGAGGCCAGGAAGTTGCCCTTCACTTGCGGATGGATTCTGCCCTCGAAGTTCCTGTTGCCGCTGAGGACGGAGAAGGTCGTGAGGTTGTGCTTCTCGATGGCCTCCGAGACAGGCCTTGGCAACGGACCGCTGTTACCGATGCAGGTGGTGCAACCGTAGCCCACAAGAGAGAACCCAAGCCTCTCGAGGTAAGAGTAAAGCCCCGTCTGCCTAAGGTACTCCAGTACCACCTGAGAGCCCGGCGCGAGGCTCGTCTTCACGTGCGCAGGCACCGAGAGCCCTCTCTCCACCGCCCTCTTCGCGAGAAGGCCGGCGCCGATCATAACAGTTGGATTCGAGGTGTTCGTGCAGCTGGTTATCGCGGCTATGACCAGAGACCCGTCGCCGATTCTGCAGGTCTCACCGTTGAACCTCACCTCCACGGAGATTGGGCTGCCGATTGTCGCTCCACCCTCCCCCTCCCACCTCGTGACAGTATTGGCCGACCCACCCTGAACCGATTGTCCTCTGGCTCTCCTGATGTACTCGAGGACCACTCTCTTGAGTTGCTTCACGTCGATCCTGTCCTCTGGGTTTGCAGGACCTGCGAGGCTTGGCTCAATCTTCGAGAGGTCCAGCTCTATCACCTCCGTGTACTTTCCTCTCCATTCGTAGTCCTCTAGGAAGAGACCCTGTGCCTTCGCGTAGGCCTCTACGAGTCGAATTCTCGACTCGCTTCGACCCGTGAGCCTGAGGTACGCCAATGTGTGGTAATCTATCGGAAAGAAACCCACCGTTGCACCGTACTCTGGTGCCATGTTCGAAACGGTGGCCCTGTCAGGGACCGTGATGTGCTCCAGACCAGGTCCGAAGAACTCGACGAACTTCCCCACGACGTCTCTCCTCCTCAGAAGCTCGGTCACGTACAGAACTAGGTCCGTCGCGGTGACGCCCTCCCTAAGTTCGCCGGTTAGTTCCACTCCGACAACCTCCGGCACGGACATGTAGTATGGTTGGCCGAGCATCACCGCCTCAGCCTCGATCCCACCAACTCCCCACCCGAGCACTCCGAGTCCGTTAACCATGGGCGTGTGGGAATCGGTTCCGAGCAACGTGTCGGGGAACGCAACGCGAGCTCCGTCGTAGACCCTGTCGTCCACAACGCTGGCTAGGTACTCGAGGTTAACTTGATGCACTATGCCGGTCCCCGGCGGAACCACCTGCAAGTTCGCAAAGGCGGTCTGCGACCACTTGAGGAGCTGGTATCGCTCCTTGTTCCTCTCGTACTCGAGTTCGAGGTTAAGCGCGAACGCATCGGCTCGCCTGAAGTAATCCACTTGGATCGAGTGGTCAACGACTAGGTGCACCGGAACCTGTGGGTTGATGAGCTTGGGGTCCTTGTTCAACCTCTTAGCTACGCCCCTCATGGCCGCGAGGTCGACGATCAGCGGCACGCCGGTGAAGTCCTGCAGAAGCACTCTACTAGGGTAGAAGGGTATCTCCTCGACCGAGACCGGTCCGATGCCCCAAAGCCCGACGGCCTTGACCTCCTCCTCCGAGACTATGCCGTTGCCTAGGTGCCTGTAGAGGCTCTCGAGCAGCACCTTCATCGAGAAGGGCATCGCTTCTACGCTCCTAGCAAGTCCGACCTCCTCCAGCTCCTTAAGCGGGTAGATCCTGTATGTACCGGAGGGTAGGTTCAGTTCTCTCGGCATCCTATCCCACCCGCATCCAAAGTCGTTATATAAATTGAGTCCCGCGTACTATGGTTGGCTAAGAGGGGAAGAGGCTCCACTAACGCCGGACGCAGAGCTTCACGAAGTTCCTAAGGATCTTCTTCCCCGTCTCTCCGGATTTCTCAGGGTGAAATTGGGTTCCGAAGAGGTTGTTTGAGCCGACTACAGAAGGGAAATCTGTATCGCCGTAGTGAGTCAGAGACAGGACGATAGACTCGTCGTGGGGATCTGGTGCGAACGTGTGAACGAAATACACCCACTCGCCTGAAGAGACGTCCTCGAGGAGTTCCGATCTCCTCACCAAAAGCAATCTGTTCCAGCCGATGTGCGGCAGCTTCGCTGAGGTCCTGAGCTTAACCACCTTCCCTCTGAAGAGGCTTAATCCTTTGCCCTCTCCCTCTTCGCTCTCCTCGAAGAGCAGCTGCATCCCGAGGCATATCCCGAGCGTAGGCGTTCCAGCATCGACCAGGTCGATTACTTTCTCCCGATGAGCGTGAATGTTCTTCGCACCCTCCGTGAAATTCCCGACACCTGGAAGAACCAGCCCATCAGGCTCTACTCCGCTCAGAGACTCGAGCAGATCTACCTCAGCTCCGAGGCGCCTCAGCCCGCTGACAACGCTGAACAGGTTCCCTACACCGTAGTTGAGGACGCCTATTCTGACCAACCGTGTCATCCCGATCTCCGGCATCTAAAGAGGTTTCGCGAGGAGCAGGTCGCAGTTCATATTTCTCGGAACAGCCTCTAACTCGCGATGGAGTTCAAGGTCGCGACATACGAGTTCAGGTTCAGGACAAGGGGCGAAGGAGACATCCTAGACGTTACTGATCGGGTCGCGGACGCGGTGAGCAAGTCAGGCGTCAAGGAGGGCATCGCAAACGTCTTCGTTACAGGCTCCACAGCTGCCATCTCGACCATGGAGTACGAACCCGGGCTCATCGAGGACCTTCCGAGAGCGCTCGAGAGAATCGCACCGAAGGTCGAGACCTACAAACACCACCTGCGGTGGGGTGACGACAACGGTCACTCCCACGTAAGGGCTACGATCATCGGCCCCAACGTGACAGTCCCGGTGCGCAGAAACACGCCAGTCTTAGGAACCTGGCAGCAGATCGTACTGATCGAGCTCGATACTAGACCGCGTGAAAGGACTCTTGTAGTGACGGTCATGGGGAGCGAGTGAAGCCGGCATCAGAAACTCATCGCGAGTCTCGGTGAAAGTCACGGACCACTATCCGCTCATCAGAGCTCTCAGTGCGAGGATGGCAACAAGCGCTGTGATGGGAACGAGAACGTTGTCGTCAACCACGCCGAACTCGAAACGTTCGACTAGCGATGCAAGGAATCCTGCGAGAGCCCCCGGTAGCCCGAGAATCACGTAACCGTACGGTACGCAGAACCCCATCATTGCGATATTCCCGACGAACGCCTTGGTCCTCTTTCGATGAAGGAAGTTCCTGACTAAGCCAGTGATCCCGTCACCGACGGCCATGAACATTATCGGCACCACTGCGAGCCAAACGTCGTTGATCAAAAAACCTATCAACATAAGGAGTCCCCACATTATGATGAAGTTCACCTCATACATGTTCTCTTTCACCTGATACCAATACAACAGCTTACCTCTCCGGTGGGGGAGCAGATTTCCAATTGCCAGAGCGGCGACCATTACTCCGATCATCGTATATGACTTGAAGAGGTAGGGAACCAATATCGCGACCACCCCTCCCGCTAGCACGTGAATGAACTTTCGGTTGTAGTAGACGGCTACGTGATGGTTTACTTCCCGAGACCTCATGAAGTCGTAGGTCCATTTGGTGAGAATCATCGCGACAAAAAGGACCCACATCATCAGAACCACTGTGTAAAGGACTTCCTCAGCAGTCGGCACAGTAAACATAGTATGGCTCTATTCAGATATTATATAAATTGTCTGCCGACGTGTGATTAGCCTGTGCCTCGTTCCTGCATTCTCAGTTCCAAACTCTTCAGGTCTAGCCCGGCCATTGACTTGGTCTCTGAGACCGAACTCTGTGCCTCTGAAACCACCTCGGGTCTGTCCCAATAGGTCGTTGCGAGGACGATCGCTTTGGCCCTCTCATGAGGGTCGTTGGACTTGAAGATCCCAGAACCGACGAAGATACCGTCACAACCGAGACTCATCATCAAGGCAGCGTCTGCAGGAGTGGCTATACCTCCGGCAGCGAAGTTCACCACAGGCAGCCTGCCCAACTTGGCTGTCTCGATGACGGCGTCATAGGAGACGCGCAACTCCCTCGACGCTCTTATCAGCTCTTGCTCATCTCCCTCCTCCCAAATGGCTCTGATGCGCCTTATCTCAGCCTTTAGGACTCTCATGTGCTTGACCGCTTCAGCAACGTTCCCAGTGCCCGGCTCGCCTTTGGTGCGGATCATCGACGCACCTTCTTCTATCCTTCTGAGGGCCTCTCCCAGATCACGAGCACCACACACGAAAGGCGCGGTGAAGTTCCACTTCCAGATGTGCCGCTCCTCGTCAGCAGGCGTGAGTACTTCAGACTCATCAATCATATCGACACCGACCTCCTCGAGAACCCTCGCCTCCCAAGTGTGACCGATCCTGCACTTGGCCATCACGGGTATAGTGACGTGATCCATGACCTCTTCAATGACCTTAAGGGACGCAGTTCTGGCGACTCCTCCGGTCTTCCTGACGTCGTAAGGCAACTTGTCCAGTACCATCACCGCCACGGCTCCGGCATCCTCCGCTATCTGGGCCTGCTCCGCGTTGGTAACGTCCATGACAACTCCGTGCTTCAGCATGTGCGCGAACCCCCTCTTCACGAGAGTCGTTCCTTTCTTGACCAGGGTCCCGTAACCACCGGTCTCCCTGACACCAGGCCCCTCCCTCTCCGAAAGCACTAGAGAGATCATTCCCCTTTTCAGAGTTGACGGCCCTACAATAATAGTTTACGCGGCTCGACTTGTTTAAACAGACCCTATCCGCTTAGCCTTCCCGGACGAGATGAGGTTACTGGCGATCTCATAGGGAAGCGTAGCGACACTGCCTCTCCGGAAGGGGCCTCTCTTTCGGCCGGAGAGGTCTACGAGAGCCGGCAAGTCGTCCAGCATCACGACTGTGATCGTGGCTCTCCTCGTGAAGTCTCTCGAGAGGTCGAGTGAGTTGGAGCAGAGGTTCACCAACTCGAGGTACTCCTCGAACAGCATCCTTAGCTCTAGGTAGAAGCTCTGCTCGAAGGGCAGGGCGTCGCCGGGATCAGTCGACGATTGAGCGGCGCTGATCAGCGCCCTCATCCTTGCCCTCAGTAGGTTCGACACCATCAGCTGCAAGGCCTTCAGCTCTGCCTCTCTCAACTTGTACGCAACCGACCTCCTGTCAGCGACGGTCCTCAGGGAGTGCCGGAGCTGTGAGGCCCTTGTCCTCAGCATAGAGCTCAAAGCCGGAGGTATTCGGACTAATTTCGCACTTCTCCTCTGCTCCGTAAGCGCCTTCAGCAGGGACTCGTACGCGTTACTCGCATCGCTCATGACAGAGTTGCAACGAACCGCCTTGATATTATCTTGCCAACAGCTGCGGGTTGAGGGTTTTCAACTCGATTGGGGCACTACTGGCGTGGTCGCAGAACGTCCGGCTCTGAAGTTCGTCACGTCTAATGAGGGGAAGTGGACAGAGGTCTCAAGGCTACTGAGGTCCCTCGGTGTGGAATGCACGTGGGTGGCGGCCAGTTTGACCGAGGTCCAGTCAGACGACCTCTCGGAGATCGCCAAGAGGGCCGCTGTAGAGGCCCACGGGCTTTTCGGTGGCCCACTGGCGGTGGAGGACTCCGGGCTTTTCGTCGAGGAGCTCAGGGGTTTCCCCGGCCCCTACACCTCCTACGTTTATCGAACGCTCGGTGTTCACGGGCTGCTCAAATTGATGTCGGGAGTGCGAAACAGGAGGGCATACTTCGAGTCGGCAGTCGGTTACGTGGACACGCATGGATTAGTCAGGGTCTTTCTCGGTAGAGTGGAGGGGACCATCGCTGAGAAGCCTGAAGGGTTCAGCGGCTTCGGATTCGATCCGGTATTCGTTCCGGAGGGCGAGACGAGGACCTTTGCAGAGATGTCGACCGATGAGAAGAACCTTTTCTCCCATAGAGCAAGGGCCCTCAGGTCTCTCGTGGATCATCTGTTGGGCGGGCCTTGAGCCCACTCGATCAAACGCCTCCACGGACAGAACCGCGTTGGTTGACTCAGGGTTCAGAGTCAGCGATCGCGAACTTCGTAACGTATAGGCCGTCCTCGCCCGGCGTCACGTAGACCTTGTCGCTGTAGATGAGCGTCAGCCCGTTAATGAAATTGTGGAGCTCTTTAGGAGTCATGAGGTAGTTGTTCTCGAGGAGAGCGAGTGCCGTCGCGACCTCTAGGACCTTCATCTCCACAGGCTCCTTCCCTCCTCCGGAAAGCGACTTAAACGACCTTGATAGCTCCTGAAGTACGACCTGCTTGGTCGGCGATTTTACGTACCTCACGTAAATTGGTGCGACGCCAGAGAATAGCACATCGACACCCGACGAGGGCGGAAACTCAACCGTCTTCTTGAAGGCCTCGACGTTGGACCTGAAGAACGAGGTCGTGGCGTATTTGCCTCGGCCGACCTTCTCGATCAAGCCCAAGTCGACAAGCCACTCGATTCTAGGAGGTGCGATGTGCCTGTACTTCGCGTAGAGGCTGCTCCTGATCCACTCGGACTTCCTGCTGAACCCCTGCCTGATCTCCTTGAACCTCATCGCCTCCTCAAGCTTCTGGGCGTACTCGGCCCTCTTTCTCTTGCCGGCGCTGGAGACCGCGATCCTGAGGGCCTCAGGGTAGACTTCCTCCATCAGGTAGTTCATGCCCTCGTTCCTGCTGAACTCCTCTCTCTCGGTGATGAACTGCACCAACCTCTTCAGGGCTAGGTGGTCCTTCGTGAAGATCACGTAGAGCATGAAGAACCGCTCGAAGGGGTTCAAAACGATCAGGTCCCTGTGGGCCAACTTCGTGTCGCCCTTTACTAGCGCAACGAACTTCGCTGATGACCTCATGGAGACGAACAGCTTCCCCACCGGTCCAATCCCTGCTTTAGGTCCCACGAACCCCAACTCCTTCGCGAGGGTCACGTAATTCCTCGCCGTGAAGGGGTTCCTGATGACACCGGTTGTCTTGGCTTCAGCGGGACTTGAGAACTGAGCGTTCGTCGTGATGTTGAGGAGCACCGCCGCTACGTACTCTAGAGAAGTGCTGCTCTCTAAGGTGGAAACTATTGACGCCACAAGTCTCAGATACCCTAACCTGCAGACCTCGCCATGAGTTTCAACGAGCAACCGCGATCATCTCGTCGCGATCGACTGGCTGTGCGGATTCTGCGGTCGAGTCCTCTCTCCGCAACTCCAAAACCACCTCTCTCTTAACTCCTTGGTCACCGCCGAGATACATCAGGTACTTCTTCTCCTTCGGTATCTCGTCGGTGATTATCCTGACTGGTGTAAATCCGACCTTGTCAACGACTTCCAGCATCATCTCAGCCATGTTCACCACCTCACCTCTGAGCTTCACCACACCGAGCACCAAGAGACAAGAACCGCTGGGTTTCAGAACCCTCCAAAACTCACGTAGGAACTCCTCGGAGAACCTTAGGAACTTATTGACGGAATAGGTATGAAAGAGCCTCTTTGCAACCTCTTTGTAGTCATGGCCCAAGAACCACAACCTCAACCAGTTGTCCCATGCGTAGGTCTGCATGTTGAAGTACGGGGGCGATGTCACGATGAGGTCTATAGATTGAGAGGGAAGGGGGAGAGATCGGGCGTCAACGTTTGTCGCGAACCCCTTCGTTTGAGGGAGACCATCAGCCAGAACTCTCGTGGTGCGCCTCAGCAAGCAGTCCGGAACGTTCCTTTCGGGCTTCTTGAGACCGGACTTGCGCGCCGATCTAGCCACGTACCAGGGAGACATCGAGAAAGAGTGAGAACACCTCACCGACAGCGATTCAGAAGACGAACCATGCAGGATTCCCAGCATCACCGCGGTTACGAAGAGGTCGACGTCGCTCTCTGGTTCAGACAGCAACTCCTTGACCGCGAGCACCTGCTTAAGCGTGCTCCTGCTATAGAAAACCCGAACCTCCTCGGGGGCGTCGGAGCTGTTGTAAGACTCAATAAAGGACCTGTTCCTTCTTACCCATTCTTGAACCTCCTCAACTCCAACTGCCCTAACCTTCGCTCTACTGAGGACATATGCCTCGGGTGCTAGGTCATTTCCTACACCTATCCTGCCTAATAGGCACGCCTCGAGAGGTGCTGTGCCCTTCCCTGAGAACGGATCCAGCACGACGGAACCTCTCTTGGAGAACCTCTGGATGAAGTAGCGGGCTAGGGAAGGAGGAAAGGACCCAGTCCTTGAACAAAGCGAGTGAAGTGAGTGCTCCCCGAATCCTCGCGTCCCCTTCCATGTACCATCGAGCTCCCATGCCGAGACACATTCAACCTCTTTCTGCATTCTCGTTTTCCGTTGGCCATATACCTCCTATAACGCTAGTGTTAATTTGGATGAAACAACATATTTTGAGAATGCGTCAGGAATCGATGTAAGATTCTTGAATCTTATTGTAGAATTCCAGACGGATTGTTCATTGTATTACAACGACATCATCTGGAAAAGCGGCGTCTCTGCAGGTAAACCACCAAAGCAGCGGCGACGATTATCGTGGCGATCGATCCGAATACTATCAGCGCGGCATTCATGGGAACTGCCACCCCTAAGAGGTTGAGGAAGGGCACCGGAACGGAGAGGTCGCCTTGAGCAAGCAGAAAGACCGAGTAGTCGTCAACGTTTATCTGAACCTCATATGGAAGCAGAGTTCTCGGGAGCCTCGGGAAATCAACCACACCGAGAGCATTCGTGACCGAGGCGCCGTAGCTCTTGCCCTCTTTGGAGATGGAGACCCTGGCCCCTTGAAGAGGCGAGCCGAACTGATCGGTGACCCTTATCGATAGGGACGTAACAGGGATCCTGAGTTCCTGAGACACTCCTCTGTGTGACAACTGACCGTTCAGAACCGTGAGCCCATGATCGTCGACGACGATGTAGCCGTAATTCCCGAAAGGCAGCGACGGCGTCGATGTGAGGCTACCAGCCCGAACAGGTAGGCGTTGAATGGACCCTGCGAAGTTCAGGGCTATTGAGCCTTCAAACCCAGATCCGTCGTCCCAGAGAACCGACAGACGCAGTTCACCAACCGGGAGGGTGAAGTTCCTCACCGGCCAAGCCTCTCGCACCCTGAAGGTCTGAGAGATCAAAGGCGTTGTGATATTCCATATACTGTATGTGACATCCAGCCTCAACTCGACGTCTGGAACCGCCCTCAATCTGATCGAGTTGCCGATTCCTTCATGGTCTCTACCGAGGTAATTGACGCGCCAGGAGACGTTGAGCGGCCGAGGGGTTACGTCGAAGAACCTGAGCTCCAGGTCGTATACTCTAGCTCTGAGCTGGAAGTTCTCATCACTCCTGACGTAGAGGGCAGATTCGTACACGACAACTCCTCTGTACTCCACGATCACAGAATGGTTCCCCGATGGGAAAAGCTCCAACGTGACCTGACCCGACTGAACGGGCAGCTCTCTCCCCCGCAGCCGGAGAAGGGATTCGGACAGCGTCTCCCCTTCGTGGGTCAAGACGACGATCGAGATCCTATAGAGAGGGTACGATGCCCTAATGCTCTCTCCTGGAGTAACTCTCAGATCTAAAACGCGCTCCTCGCCAAGCGAATCTGTTACGCTGGTCCTAGCCGAATACTGGACTACAGGCAACTGAACGAAGGTTATCGTCCCGTTACGCGTCCTCCCCGCGGCCGCTTGCCTGCCCAGAGGATCGATAAGGCGCACTTGGGCCTCTAGGGGCCTCGACATACCGTCGACGACCTGTACCGTTACGTCATCAAGCCTGACGTTCATCGTGACCTCTGGCGGCAATTGCCCGTAAGTGGGGTGGTAACCGATGTACCTCGTCAGTCTTCCGACCTCGAAGTCGGCGACCGAGAGGACGAGCGTGTAGTTGCCGGTAGGCACCAAGGGGAACTCGGCTCTTCCGTTGGAGACGTTCGACTCCGTTGAGAGCGTCGAGGCCGCGTAGATCACTTCTACAGGGATTAACTCTGCAACTCCTTCACGAACCGGCCTCCCCTTCAGGTCATTCGCGGTCAACCTGAGAGTGTAAAGATCTGTCTTAAGCGATTCGGTCCTAGCGAGTTCCAGAGCCGTTGTGTCGAAGACGGCCACAGGTATTGGTTCAAGGGTGTACGGAGTCCTGTAGAGAACCGAAAGGCTGTAAACTCCTCGGTCCGGTAGCCTGTTGAAGCTGACGTATCCCTCGCCGTCCGAGGTGACTCTGACGTTGTAAGAGACGTAGACGTAGGCCTGAAGGCGAACCTCCGCACCAGCTAGAGGTATTCTGCCCTCGTTGTCGAGGAGCCTCAGCCTGAACGTCCTGAACGGAGCCACCTCTACCTCTCCTCTCACGAACACCTCAGGCAGACCGAACGGCCTCCCGAAGGTGTAGGTGAAGCCTGCGATTACAGCGTCTATCTCGATCGCCGGTGAATGGACCCCTATCAGCTCCGAGGGCAGATCCTTGGGAACAGAGAACTCGAAGCCCAGATCCAACCTGAAGGCCGAGGTCGAGCCCGTGGCGATGTAACTAGCTACGTCGAACGGAAGAAGCGTCCTCTCAACGACCCTCTCGGCGTACAAGGACCTCCCATAACCGGGCCAAGGGAACCACAACCTCGAGGCCTTCACGTGAACCTGCCTTCCGACGCAGACGCTCGATACGACTAGCGTGTAGTTAGAGACGACTATCGACCCAGACATCATCGTGGAGTTAAGGAGGAGAGAGTGTCCGCGGATCAGATCCAGTTCGCGAAGATAGGTGAGCCGGTCCTCGAGGTCCTCGACCTGCGTCTCGTTGAGGTTCCGGAGGAAGGCGTGGACGCGGTAGTTGAAAGTGACGCTCGGGTTCCTTGAGGCGCAGTCGATGTTGAAGATAGAGGCGCTTATCGTTCCAGTCTCTCCCGGATTGAGAGGATCTCCAGAGACTTGGACCAAGAACCTCCAGGACGGCTGCGAGAGGGCCGACTCCGGAAGCATGAGACTAACGGTCAGGAAGCCTGTTAGAAAGACGAGTACCAAAACCCACGACCTTACACTTCGAGAGGATTTGACGATCAACCAGCACCGAACCTCCGAAGCAGTAGCGAGGCCACGGCAGCGTCCTGTACAGCGAGGCCCACGCTCTTGAAGACGGTGACCTCATCCTCACTCTCCCTACCTCTCTTAATTCTCGCGACGATCTCGCCCAGCTCCGCGTACACGTCCTCCCACCTCATCAAACCCTTCTGAACCGCCTGAATGATATCGCCGGCCTCGGCAGTCGCCGCCTCCCTCGAGTCCACGACGACCTTGGCAGACGCGACGAGCTTCGCGTCGAGCTCCGCCATTTGAGGTGTGAATGCACCTATCGATGAGATGTGTGTGCCCTGTTTGACCCACTCCGCCCTCAGAAAGGGTTCTGTTGAGGTGGTGGCCGTGACGATGACGTCGCTGCGGGTAGCGAGGTCCTTCACGTCCTCTGCGATCTCTACATCGACACCGTGTCTTCTCGATACCTCATCGGCGAACTCGACCGCTTTCGACCTTGCGATGTCGTACAAACGCAGCCTCTCCACACGCATCACCTCAAGGGACGCCCTCAATTGCCACCTAGCCTGATAACCGCATCCAACTATTCCAAGTACGCCCTCTTTGGATTTGGCGAGGTACTTTATTGAGACCGCGGTAGCAGCACCGGTCCTCATTCCGGTGAGCACTCTCGCCTCGGTCAGAACCTTCGGCTCACCTGTAGAGGGGTCGGAGGCTAAGAGGGTCGCGTATATCGTCGGCAGCCCCTTCGAGGGGTTCTCCGGGTAGACGGTGACGTACTTGACCGTGAAGACCCTCATCTCAGGGACGTAGCAGGGCATCAGGAGTATCGTGCCGTTGTGCTCGTGAACAGGTACGTGAACCCTCGGCGGCATCTGCACTCTCCTTGTGCTATAGAGCGCAAAGGCTCTCTCAACCGCCTCTATGGTGTCCCTCATGCTGACGACTCGCTCGACGTCTTCGTCGCTGAGGAACCTCATCGCGTCTTCTCAAACCGGACGAAATTTATCGGTTACTAGAGCTCCCAACCTACCCGTCGAAGGAACGGGAGGCCACCTCAAAGTCGGCTACTGCGATCATTCTCGCAGCCGAGACCTCCCTCACCTTCCTCACGGACACCTCGCCGATTCGAATCGATAGCTCGGAGAGCCTCTCCGTAACCCGCCAACTCCAGTCATCGATGCTGGACGCGAACCCATAGACGTGAACCGTCGTGCCTCTCTTAGAAAGCGCGGTTGCTGCATCGAGGAAATCGAGAGACCCTGTCGGGTAGTTCATGATGACCCTATCGAAGGGTCCTTGAATGTAACCCACGGCCCTTCTGGAATCGTCGTTGATCGCCTCAACCAACCTAGAGACTCTGTTCCGTTCCACGTTTCTCACTAAGTACGAGTAGGCGTCCGGGTTAAGCTCGATCGCCGTAACGCGCGCTCCTTTGTGCTTCGCTATCTCCACAGCGAAGGGCCCCACTCCTGCGAACATGTCGAGCACCTTCTCGTCGGCCCGAACGAGTGACACCACCCTCCATCTCTCTCCTGAGAGTCGTGGAGAAAAGTACACTCTGGAGAGGTCGAGCTCGAACTCGCAGCCGTTCTCCCTGTGGATCGTGACGGTCCTGCGTTCGCCCGCCAACCACTCGAACTCCCTAAGTCTGAACTCGCTGCGGATCGGCCCCTTTTCTCCGAGGACGACCTTGATCGACCTGTTGACCTGCATGATCGCCTCTCCGAGCCTGTGTCTGAGGGGCCAGAGGGGTTCAGGAACGTGAACGGCCGCTATGTCTCCAATTACGTCGTAGGACGATGGTATAAGGCACCTAAGGTCATCCGGGAGCTCGCTCATGGCCTCCTTGAGGCCCCTCGGTCTCTCTTCCACCTCGAACTCGGATGAGCCCACCTCAGCGCCGAAGCGCTCCGCGAGCTTCAACGCTCTCTCACGGTCCATGACTGGGAACAACACCACCTCTCCCACCTTGCGGGGTCTAGCCCCCCTCACCAGAAGTCCCTCCCTGATCAGGGCCCTCCTGAGCTCCTCGGCCCTCTCTCGACCTACGGAGACACAGGCCAGCTCGACTGTCCTCATCGAATATCCCGCTTCAAAGCAGACCAAAAACCGAACACACTCGAGTCTAGGCCATACGTTATATCACACCGATCGGTGCTGTTGGTCGATGCGCGCGACGCTAATGTTGACTCCGGCTGGTGTTCTGGTGCTGACCGAGGACGGCCGGAGTGAGCACTTCTCTTTATCGGGGGACGTTGGTGAGACGTTCGCTAGACTGAGGTCTCCCGGCGCGACCGGATGGCTGAAGGAGCTGGTCGAGGGCCTCAAGGCCCGAGGATTCGAGAGCCTCGCAACTCCGGACCCCCTCCTGCACGAGGCGATACGTGCGCTGGGACACGGCTGTCAGCTCCTCAGCCACTATCAGCTCCCTCGGGACAGAGTCGAACTGGTCTTGAGCGCGGGTGTGTTCCCCACGGTGGAGCTCTACGAGCAAAGGCTCAGGGAGGTAGCGATCAGGGTCACGGAGCTGATGATCAAGGAGGCGGTACTAAGGAGGGACCAGATGATCGTCCAAGCGATGAGGACCCTCGACGAGGTTCAGGAGACGCTGAACTCCATGTACTCGAGGCTCGTGGACTGGTACGGCATCCACTTCCCGGAACTGAAGGACATCGTCGGCGACCCCGAGAGGTACGTGAGGGTCGTGCTGGCCTTGGGGCCAAGGTCCAACGTTTCGAGAGAGGCCGCCTCAGACGTCTTGGACCGGAAGGAGGTGGAGAGGCTGGTGGAGGCCTCAAGGAGGAGCTTAGGCATCGAGGTCTCGGACGTCGACATGGCCGAGATACTGGAGCTAGCAAAGACCACGTACTACCTCATCGAGTATCGCGACAGGCTTCAGAACTACGTCAGACAGCTCATGGCCGTGGAAGCGCCGAACGTCTCGGCGATCGCGGGGCCTATGGTAGGAGCGAGGTTGATAACGCTTGCAGGAGGCCTCGACCGGCTCGCTAGGGCACCTGCAAGTTTGGTCCAGCTGCTGGGTGCGGAGAAGGCCCTCTTCAGATTCCTGAGGACTGGCAGAGGTGCACCGAAGCACGGCGTGATCTTTCAGCACCCTTACGTTCACGGCTCTCCCAAATGGCAAAGGGGGAAGATGGCAAGGGCCCTCGCGGCCAAGATAGCCATCGCAGCGAGGATCGACTACTTCTCGGGAGAGGACAGGTCCGCGATGCTCAGGGAGGAGCTCGAGAGGCGCGTGAAGGAGATCAGGGAGAAGTACGCAACTCCACCTGTCAAGGAGAGAGTGGAGGTGAGAAGGCCTCCGAGGCCTCCGGGAGGGGTGAGAAGGCAGAGGAGGCGCAGGTGATCTCCGACCCCACGCTCTGCGTCTCCCGTCGAGGGCTTTATGTGCGAGCACCGACCGATCTGAAAGTGGAGAAGATGGTCATCGAGGTAGAGCCCCACGAAGTGGCCGAGAACGTTTACTGGACGTGGGACGGAGTGAAGCGGTACCTCTGCACCAAGAACCTAGATAGAGGGTTCTCCGTATACGGCGAGCAGCTCTTCAGGTATCAGGGCGAAGAGTACCGGGAGTGGGTGCCCTACAGGAGCAAACTGGCCGCAGCCCTGATCAAGGGCATGAGGGCCGTCCCGATATCGCCCGGAACGAGGACGCTCTACCTCGGTGCAGCGTCTGGAACTACGGTAAGCCACGTCTCAGATATCACCGGAGAGAGGGGCGCGGTCTACGCGGTCGAGTACTCGCCAAGGGTCTTAGCGCAGTTCGTCGAGAGGGTCGCGAAGCGGAGGAGGAACGTCGTGCCCGTGCTCGGCGACGCGAGACTGCCCGAGCGCTACGCTTACTTAATCGGGAGGGTCGATGTGATTTACTGTGACGTCGCCCAGCCTGATCAGGCCCGCATAGTCGTCGACAACGCTAGAACCTTCCTAAGGTCTGGAGGGAAGGTGATGGTCGCGATAAAGGCTCGGAGCATCGACAGCACCGAGGACCCAGAACGCGTCTTCAGGAGGGAGATAGAGGTCTTGGAGAGAGGCGGGGCCGTCCTAGAGCAGAGGATCGACCTCGAGCCTTATGAGCTGGACCACGTTCTGGTCACCGCGAGGTTCGCCGGCGGATGAAAGGTCCTCTGGTCGCGGGCATCGACGAGGCCGGAAGGGGCTCCGTCCTGGGGCCGATGGTGATCGCGCTCTTCGCGTTAGAGGGGGACAGGGTGAGGGAGCTCGAGGAGCTGGGAGTGAAAGACTCGAAGACTCTCACACCGTCGGTCAGGGAACGGCTGTACGACCGGTTGAGGAGCATGGGGGCCCTGATCAGAACGAAGCGCATCAATCCCACACACATCGATAGGTGCTCCAAGTCCCGGGGTGGGTGCGGCCTCAACGAGCTCGAGCTGAAGGCTATGAGGGAGTTGATAAGTGGGGTGAGACCTCATGCAGTCTACATCGACTCGCCTTACAGGAACACTAGGAAAGCTTCTGAACTGATCGGCCCTATAGGTGGTGTTAAGATCCACTTCAAGGTGAGAGCGGACGCCAGTATCGCGGTCGTTGCGGCTGCCTCGATCGTGGCTAAGGTCTTGAGAGACAGGGCCATCAGGGAGCTGGGCGACGTCGGCTCAGGGTATCCGAGCGATCCGAAGACGAGGAGCCATTTGGAACGCTTGGTCACATGCGGTCACCTGCCTAACTACGTCAGAAGGTCGTGGCGGACTGTCGGTTCCTTTCAGCGGCTCGACGTCTATTTGGATGAGCGATGAGGAGGCTCGTTGTAGTCACCGGCCCTCCCGGATCTGGCAAGACGACCGTCGCGATCAGGGTCGCTGACGAGCTGAGGTCGAGGGGTTACGAGGTCGGGGGATTCGTCACCAGGGAGGTCAGGGAGGGCAAAGAGAGGGTGGGCTTCGACATCGTTGAGCTCGTGGGCCTCTCAAGCCTACCTTTAGCTCGGAAGGGCATACAGAGCCGACACAGGTTGGGGTCTTACGTGGTCTTCCCCGAGAACCTCGAGAGGTTCGGGATACCTGCGATCAACGCTGCCCTTGAGAGGGGAGCTGTTCTCGTGGTGGACGAGGTCGGGCCCATGGAGCTGATGTCGAACAGGTTCGTTGAGGTCGTACAGTCATCGATGGACTCGCTCGAAAGATCGCTCTTCACGGTCCACTTCAGGGCCAAGCACCCCTTAATCGAGAGGCTGAGCTCCTCGGCCACTTCGAGGCTCGTGATGAGGTTCGGTGAGGCCGAGAGGGTCGCTAGAGAGGCTGTGGAACATTTAATCAGGTGATCGCGGTGGAACTTGATTTCTCCACAGAGGAGGTCGTTGAGGGAAAAGCGAGACTCATCGTCCCAGAAGGGGTCGGAAGGGTGGAACCCTCCAAGTTGCCGGCCTTTTACAACCCCGCCTCAAAGATATCGAGGGACTTAGCGGTGATCGTCACGGCTGCGTTCTTCGACTCCGGCGAGAAGACTTTCGTCGAGCCGCTGGCAGGGTTGGGTGCGAGGTCCGTGAGGCTTATGCTCGAGACGTCGAGGTTCGTGCGGGGTTACGCGAGCGACATCAACGAGCGCTCTGCAAGGCTCATCAACCTCAACGCCGAGATCAACGGCCTCGGAGGTGCCTTGAGGGGCCTCCACATGGACGGTAACCTGCTTCTGGTGAAACTGGTCGCTGAGGGTTCGAGGGTTCACTACGTCGACGTTGACCCGTCGGGATCGCCGTCGAGGTTCTTGGAGAACTCAGTAAGGGCGGTGAGGAGCGGCGGCCTGATCGGCGCGTCTGCCACGGACCTCGCTGCCCTGACAGGAGCCTCCCCGAGGACCGCGAGGTGGAGGTATTCCCTGAACCTCTCGAGGACCTGTTTCGGGAAGGAGCTGGCTCAGAGGGCCTTGGCGGCGGTCTGCGCTATCACAGCCGGCCGGCTCTCAAAATCAGCGGTCACGGTCCTTTCGGTCGTTCACGGCCACTTCGTCAGGGTGTTCGCGTTGGTAGAGAGAGGGAAGCTTAGGGCCTTCGAGGCCATCTCGAGGCTCGGGTATCTGCACTACTGCGACGCGTGTCTTCGGGTAGATGCAGTCTATGACCTATCCGAGCTCCATGGAAGGTGTGCGTCGTGTGGACACGAAGTCGAACTGCTCGGCCCTCTGTGGCTGGGTCCCCTGAAGGACGATGCCCTCATCGAGAGGGCCCTTGCGCTAGAACTGGCTGAGTCTCAGACCTACAAGGAGGCGGTGAAGGTCCTGAGGAGAGTCCACGACGAACTCCCCGACGTCCCCTACTCCTATCCCATCGCTGAGCTGGCGAGGAGGGCTAAGCGCTCCCCTCCAAAGGTCTCGTGGCTGATCGAGGAGCTCCGGTCCATCGGTTACAGGGCCTCGCACGTTCACTACGACGGTTCCGCGATCAAGACGGACGCACCGGTCTCCGAGATCTTGCGCGTCCTCAGGGCTTGAGCACGAACCTCCCTACCGCGGCCCCCGCTTTCAAAGCTTCTAAGGCTTGACCGAACTCCTCAAGCCTTAACGTCCTCACGACGGACTTGACTTCCCCGCGCGCCATCATCTCTAGAGCTCCCTTCAAGGTAGCGAGCGTTGACCCGACAACTCCCCTAACGCTGAGGCCCTTCAGTATCACGAGCCCCAAAGGTAGCGGGAAGTTGCCAGCTGTAACGTTGCCTATCAGCACGATCCTCCCTCCCCACTTCAGCGACCTAATGCTCTCCCCGAAGGTCGGCTCACCGACGCACTCCACAACGATGTCGACTCCGTCCCAACGCCTCCTCACCTCCTCAGAGAAAGAGCTCCCGACGATCAACTCGTCGGCCCCGACCCTCCTGATCTCCTCGGCCTTGGACTCGGACCTCGTAGCAGCGACTACTTTGCAACCTATCGCCTTCGCGACCTGCACCGCATGAATCCCAACACCTCCACCAGCTCCGGTGACGAGGGCCCTTTCACCCCTCCTCGCCTGGCCGATGTCCCTGATGCCGTGAAGGAGCATGCCGACTACGCAGCTGGAGATGGACGCCGCGTCCGGAGAAACGCCCTCTGGAACCCTCACCAACGTCTTCGGGTCAACGGCCGTGACCTCGCGGAAGGTGCCGTCGATGGCCTCACCATACCAGAGCCTGCTGACGCAGAGGTTCTCGCGTTTGGTAAGACAGTGTTCACAGGTGCCGCAGACCGTGTGGGGCAGGCCCGTGACCAGATCGCCTTCCCTGATCCCGAAGTCCCCACCAACCTCAACCACCTTGCCGGCGAACTCGTGACCCAACACCACTGGAAGCCTGGTCCTTGGGAACTTGCCCTGTGTCACTAGGAGGTCTCTGTAGCAGACTCCAGCAGACTTAACCTCTACCAGCGCGTACCCCTCAGGGGCACGAGAAGGGCGCTGAACGTCCTCCAAGACTGCGTCCTCACCGAACCTCCTGAGCAGAACGGCCCTCATCTCACAACGACCTGAGAGATCTGGCTATAAAGCCAGCGGGAGAAGACCATCGTTCAAGGACTCGTCAGTCGATAGAGTAGACTGTGACGTAGGCGTAGTGGCCGGTCCCCCCCATGTTGTGCGTAATCGCCACGCCGTTCTTCACGTCAGCCTGCCTCCCGCGCTCCGCTTCCCTTCTCAGCTGCCTGACCGCCTCGACGGCCATGCCTACACCGGTCGCACCGATCGGATGGCCCTTCGACTTGAGCCCTCCATCCAAGTTGACGGGTATCAAACCTCCGATGTAGGTCTGGTGTTCCTTCAACAGCATGTATCCCTCTCCCCTTCTCGCGAACCCTAGGTCCTCATAGGCTAAGATCTCCGCGATCGAGAAGCAGTCGTGGACCGTTGCGACGTCTATCTGCTTGTAAGGCCTCTCAGGGTCGATGCCCGCGCTGGCGTAGGCGATTCTAGCAGCCCTGCTGGCCGGCTCTAACCCTAGGAAGTCGTCCCTCTTCGAGAGGTTCGCCGTCCCCGTCGCGTAACCCATGCCCTTGATCCACACAGGCGAGTCGGTCAGCCTTCCTGCGACCTCCTCAGACGCGAGGATCACCGCCGCAGCGCCATCTGTTATCGGAGAGCACTCAAGGAGCTTGAGGGGCCAAGCGATGTACCTCGACGACATGACGTCCTCAAGACTGACCGGCTTTCGGAACTGAGCGTAGGGGTTCATGGAGCCATAGTAGTGGTTCTTGACCGCGACTTCGGCGAGGTCCTCCTCCCTTGCGCCGTACCTGTCCATGTATGCCGTTGCGTAGATCGCGTAGTAACCGGGGAACGTCAGTCCGAAGTTCTCGAACTCCCAGAAGTAGTTCCCCGCACGACCGATGAGCTCGACCACGTTTGGCGTAGGTGATTCGTTCATCCTCTCGACCCCGAGGGCCATAGCGATGTCGACGGACCCGGAGGCGATCGCGTCGTGGGCGATCTTGATCGCAGCGCTGCCGGACGCACACGCGGCCTCCACCCTCAGCGACCCTGTGTTCTCCAGTCCGAGATACTCTGAGATCAGTACGGCCGGCAGAGGCTCGGAGCTCCACGCGCCAACGTTCCCAACGGCGAAGAAGCGAACGTCTCTCGCCTCGACGCCCGCATCCCTGAGGGCCTCCCTTCCGGCCTCAAAAGCCAGCTCGCTGAGAGACGCGTCGGACCTCCTCCCGAACGCTGTTAACCCTATGCCTACAATCGCAACCCTCCTACCCAATTCAATTTATGTTAACGTTAAGCTAGATATTAATACTATGCTACCGGTGTGCGAGGCTCCGCAGGGGCTTAGATGGGCCGAACACCTTCGCGAAGGCACGGACGTCGAACTCTTAATTCGGTGAGAAGGGCCGTTTCGGTGTGGACAGAAGCAGGGAGCTTCGTAGGCTCCTTAAACAGGAGAACTACGTCTGGACCACGGGTGTATACACGCCGATTCAGGCGAGGCTCGTCGAGATGGTGGGGCTGAAGGCGGTCTATGTCAGCGGTTACTCGTGCTCCGTGGGCTACCTAGTGAAGCCCGACATAGGGTTTCTCACCCTGCCAGAGATGGTCGAGTTCGCTGGTAGAGTGGTTAAGGCCGTCAGGATACCCGTGATCTCCGACGCCGACGACGGTTACGGCAACTCCGTCACGGCGACTAGAGCCCTAGAAGAGTTCATCGCAGCAGGGGTCGCGGCGATACACGTCGAGGACCAGAGGTTCCCGAAGAGGTGCGGTCACCTCGCGGGGAAGAGGGTGTTGAGCTTCGAGGAGGCCGTACTGAAAGTCAAATCACTCGCAAGCCATCGCGACTCGGTGGACCCGGACTTCTTGTTGATCGCGAGAACAGACGTCCTGGGAACGAAGGGCGGCACACTAGAGGAGGCCGTGAGGCGCGCGATAGCTTTCAGGGACGCCGGAGCTGACCTGCTTTGGGCCGAGTTCAGGCGACCGAACGACGATGACGCATGGGAGTTCGCCGAACGAGTTAGAAGGGAGTATCCCGACACGCCCTTGGTCTTCAACTACTCGTCGAGCTTCAGATGGACTGAGGCAAAGAAGCCCCTGAGGTTCTCGGAGATCGCATCGAGCGGCTACAAGTTGATCATCGTGAGCATGGGAGCACTTCACGCCGAGATGATGTCGGTGTACAGGTTCGCGAAGGCCTTAGCCGAGCGGCAGGAGGAGGCTCAGTGGGATCTCGAACACCAAGAAAAGGACCTGCCGACCGCGAACCATCACGCAATAGTGAGGATCGATGACTACAGACGACTTGAGGAGAGGTTCCTGCCGGTAGACCAGCTGAAGGAGATGTACTGAAAACCGGTCATGAGGCTGAATCCCGCCCAAGAACGTCCCGAGACCATCGACCCATGATCGAAACGGAAAAAGGAAGGCCCTCCGAGGACAGGTTAAGAGGGCCACCGACTTTTACGATAGACTAAAATGCCATATATGCAGCATATACTAGACGGGGTATGGAGGTAAGGAGGCTCCAAAGGCTCGGGTCGACGACCCTAGTGGTCTCTTTGCCCAAGAAGTGGGCGTCGGAAAGGGGCCTGAAGGCAGGCGACTCGGTCTACGTCGAGGTCTCGGAGGAGGGTGTGCTCATACGGACAACGTTGAGGCCCGAGAGGTACCTGGTCGCACAGATCGAGGCCGATAGGCTTGAGACCGTGGAGTCGTTACAAAGGTTGGTCACGGCGTGTTACCTTCAGGGAGTCGACAAGATAACCGTAAGGTCGATGAGCGGAGCCAACTCCTGGATGTTCGAAGAGGTCCTCTCGGATCTGGACAGGCTCCCAGGCTTGGAGGTGATCAAGCACGACGACTTCGAGCTCGAGCTCAGGGTGATCATCGACTCCAGCAGGTACACCATCGAGGAGCTCCTGAGACGGATGCAAGCACTAATCGTCTCCATGCTCGAGTCAGCGATCGACTCCTTCGTTGAGCGACTTCCGGAGAAGGCCTCGGAGGTAGCTAGGGGCGAGCAGAAGATCGACAGCTACTACTTCCTCGGTCTCAGGCAGCTCTTGATGGCTGGCAAGGACAAGTCGCTGATTAAGGCACTCGGGATAGAGTCGCCGCTGGCTCTCTTAGGACTGAGGGTCGTCCTTTCGGCGGTTGAGGAGATCGCCGATCAGGCGCTGCAGATCTCCCGTGAGTCGATGAAGTGGGTAGGGACGAAGGAGAAGGACCCGAAGGGGATAGCGGCTGAGCTGAAGCATTACTCGACATCGGTCACCACAGCCTTCGGTATGGCGCTGAACGGTTATCTCGTCAGCGACCTGAAGCTGCTCGAGGAATCGATGTCGATGATCCCCAAGCTCATCCAAGAGATCAACTCGCTAGAGTACAAGGTTATAGAGACCGTCAAGGATCAGGACAGAGCCCTATCCTACCGGTTAGTACTGAGGGGTCTCATGGATGCCATCGACAACTGCAGGCTCATCGTGATGACAGGGATCAACAAGTTCGTCAGGATGCAGAACGACATCGTGACTATAGGTTACGAGTGACTCGCCAATTCGAGCGCTCTCCTGAAGACCGACAGGAACATCGCCTTCGTCAACCTTCCGGTCTGAGTGTTCTGCCTTGAGGGGTGATAGGAGCCTAAGAGGAACTTCCTCATACCACGATCATCTGAGAAGGCGAACTCAACTCCGTGCCCGAACTTCGGCTTGGCAACTGACCGAAAGCCCAAATCGTTCAACAATCGCACGGACGCACCGAATCCTATCGCACCGAGCGCCACAACGACTCTTAACTGGGACAGTTGTCTGGCTTCCTTTAACAGGAACGGGTAACAGTTCTCAAACTCGTCGTGAGTCGGTTTGTTAGCGGGAGGCGCGCACCTCACCGGTGCTGTTAAGAAGACGTCGTGAAGCACTAGACCATCGTCCACGCTCTCAGAGGTCGGCTTGTTAGCCAGTCCCAGTTGGTGAAGCGTCGAGGCGAGGAAGCTCGCAGAGGAATCGCCTGTGAACATCCTGCCAGTTCGGTTTCCGCCGTGTGCCGCTGGCGCGAGCCCAACGACCAATATCCTTGCAGACCTATCGCCGAACCCCGGCAAGGGCCGCGACCAATAAGTGTGCCCCGCGAACCTCCTCGGAGGGTTCCTCGCGACCTCCTCCCTGTATCTCACGAGTCTAGGGCACCTGCTGCAAGAGACTATTCTCGCGTTCAGCTCATCGAAGTCCATGACCGATCACTGCCCGATGAGGTGACAGCATCTTAAACTAAAATCAATGACGAACGGTTACTGTACCACTCGCGGCCTAGAACGAGCACGCGACATCACCGCGAACGCTGAGGCACCAACTGCAGCTGCTAAGCCAGCGGCTGTGAGCAACACGTAGGTGTTGGCCTCTGCTCTAGCCGCTGAAAGCGCGTTCTTGGTCGTTTCAAGTTCGTTCTTAGTTCTGGAGAGCTCTTCCTGTGTCGACTCGAGTTGACGTTGGGCCCTCGTCTTCTCCTGCGTCTCTGCGTCCAGAGATCTCTGCAACTGCTCTAACCGTGAGTTCGCCGTGCTGAGCTGTGCACGCAGACCGTCGAGCGTCAACCTCAGGGAGTTGATCTCGTTCTCGAGTTGAGAGATCCGCGGCCTAACTGACTGGATCGCGAACCTCGCCCCCTCTACTTTGTCGTAGAGCTCAACGATGTCGGTAAAAGCCTTCCACGCGAAGTCGAAGGCCGTCTCAAGTTGCGCACCCAGCCCCGCGAAGTTCAATCTGTCGAAGTAGTTGTGTCTCATGAACTCTAGAACGGCCATAACAGCCGCTTCATCAGCTTCCCTAAGCAGTTGTTCCGCCTGTGGTATCTCGCTCAGTCTCAAGTTGGACTCCCTCAGTTTGGCGATCACTTCCTCCCTGTAGAGCAGGTAATAGCCCAACAGCAACGTTACCACGGCCCTGTCGATAGCGTCTAAGTCGAAGGCGCTGAAGTATGACCTGAGCGGATAAACCCCCGCGTAGAGATGTCTCTGGTTGATCACTTGAGGGAGATCGGCGTAAGCCATCGCTGTCTCAGCCCAGCTGTAAACCCACCTGTTGGTGATCTTGGGCTTGAACTTTCCTGGACCAACGATCTCCTGTTCGGTCTCATCAAGGTCGTTGTGAGGATGCGCAAGACCCAGCGTGTGAGCGGCCTCGTGTATCGTGACGAGCGTGAGCCCCTCCCGTTCTACGGACCTGTAAGAGAGACCAACTACAGCCCCTCTCGGGTATCTCGGGTCCCTCGAGTCGCGCCACGCGATGCCTAGAGTGCCCGGCGAGTCCGGATAGATGTCTCCGTCCGTTAGGAAGATCAAAACCGGAACCCCTGTAACCCCCTCAGGTGATGGAGGTATCAGCCCGCTCCTCTCGGCTAAGTCGAAGGCCCTTTCCACGTCGATTATCTGATAACCTCTGTAGGTGAGGATCGCCTGCCTCATAAGAGGAGCCTCCGCGATTGTCTTGTAGTGGAACCTGGTTGTGTAAACGTTATATGGCATTAACCACCGCATCGACGCCTCGAAGACCTCTGGGATGAAATTGTTGGCGATGAACGACAGCCCGCCGCCTGTGGTCGTCATGTCTATCACAATAACGTCGAAGAGGAAGGTCACTTGATACCTTGGGACGTAAAGGAGGCTCTTGACGAACAGGTTGTCAATTATCTCGTCGATATACATCGCGATCGCGTCGATCTGATCACGTGGGTTTGGGTAGAGGGCTGGCGGAATGTACTTCACCACGTCTTCATCTGTCTTCGGTGCGAAGTTACCCAACGGATTGGGGATCGCGCACACGTCAAGAACGACGTACCTGTAGGTCCCCATTCCGCCGTAGAGGTTCATCCCCACGATGCCTATCTCGTTACCGCGCTCGATCGTGTGACCAGCGGTGAAGTAAACCGGGAACCTGTTACCGGTGAACGGTAGACCGCAGATCAGGTAGATGTTGTAACCGTTAGCGATCCGCGGTAGGAACCTGTACGTGAGCGAGACCAGTCCGAGCGTCAGCGATGATATATCTGTCAATCTGTCGTTCATCCTGATGGCTATTGATGTGCCGTAACTGTCCCTGACGAAGGACAGGTATCGATTGTAGCCGTTCCTGACGTCTATCGGTAATTGAGCTGGATCGTAGGTGACCTGTCCGTAGAGAGAGCTTATCTCAGAGTTCAACCGACTGTCGGCCTCTATCACAGAGAGGCTAACGTCAAAGGTCGCAACCACGTACGGGTCGTCCATGAAGAACCCAGCGTACCCTATCGCTTCGCTCCTCACGGCCTCCGACAACAACCTCTGGAACTGACCAACCGTGAAACCGAAATCTCTGATCGAGAACCCCGCAATAATCACGTTGATCCCGAGCGGCGCCCTTATGGGTAGCTCAATAGGCGCCTCAGATTCTTGCGCCCTCACAGGTACGTTGACGACCGCGATTAATGACGTGATAATGGTTGAGAGCAGGATCAGCGAGATCGTTTTGCTTGACATGTTTAATTCTTTACGATCCTTAATTTATAACTTTTTTCGGTTTCTCAATCTTGTGAAGATCTGCTAAAAACATTTAATTACGGCCCTTAGGAGGGTAGACCGAGGGACCTTTGAGTCTCAAGCAAATCCTGAGGCGGGACGTATTCGTCGTGATCTTCGTCGCACTCCTCACCTCAACAGCGTACTCGGTTGGTGGCTTGTTAAGCTTGGTGCTCACGCTCCTAGTGATCGGCGTTCTTGCGGCGTTCGTGTCGATGGTTAAAGGCGTGGACGTACTGATCATCTACTTGGTCTTCTCACTCTTCTTCGTCGCGATAGCGCAGCTGGCCTCTGGGGTGCTAGGTATCGTGATCATCCTGAGCATCGCGCTGTTCCTAGCGATCAGAGGCCTCGTGAACGTGCCCGTTAACAGGAACAATCTGATCAAACTCGGGGTCATAGTTGCCGGTCCGTCAGTGGTGTATGCGGTAACTCCCTACCCTTTCGGACTAATCGGGTTCGGTGCGGCCACGGCCTTGTGGCTGGGGCTCCTGGCTTGGAGCGGTGCGATCTCGCTCTACGTCGTCTACCTCCTCATCACGAAGCCTCGGATGGGGGTCAGCGTGCTCATCTCCCGCATCAGGTCGTCATGGGAGATAGGAGTGCAGCGAGTGGTCGAAGAGGGAGCCGTAAGGGAAGCTGAGGTTCCAAGACCGGTCGAAGAACGTGGATACGCCGAAGAAGCCGTTAGAGCGCAACCAACGTCCGTGAGCGGCGTGCCTCCTGAGCAACCGTCACAGCCAGCGCAGATCCCCGTGGAGGTGACGAGATATCTGACCCTCCTTCGATCTCTAGAGGAAAATTACAAGAGCGGGAAGATAAACGAGGCCGTCTACGACAAACTGAAGAACGAGTACGTCAACAGGTTGATGGAGCTCGGATATCGGGTAGAGGGCTCCTCTAGGTGACTTGAGAGCACTTGCTCTCAATCGGAGTCGCGTTATGATCGAGCCTCTCTGACCAGAATAAGTAACATCACCATCACAACGCCTACCAGTGAAAGGAGAAGGAACCTCTCATCAAGCTCCAACTTCCGAGACCCGGCAGACACCGCGCGAGTGGTGATATCTGTGACCGTAGTCGTTGCTGAGGTCGTCACGTGGCTCATCTGGGTCGCAACCTCACTCCTTACAGGCCCAAACCTAGAGAGAGCGCTCACTGCTTCTTCATTCAGGTACTTGGAGAGGTACATCACGACCTCGTCGCTGGATGAAAGCCCTCTGTTGAGGTTCTTCAGGTTGCTGAGGGCCATCATCATGCCTAGTTCATCTTTCTCGAACAACTTCTCAATCAAGGCATATGCCGCCGCGTACCAGCTGTTATCCCTCACTTCACCGGGCCCCCAATCTCTCAGCTCGATCTGACCGGAGAACGCCGCCTCCTTGCGCATCAAGTCCTCCAGAAGATGTGCTCCTCTCAAGCCTAGACGCTTTCCCTCCTCCAACGACAGATAGACCGCGAGGCCCTCATGGAACCACGTCGCATCAGCACCCACACCGACATCGAAGAGGTAGTGATGTACGAGCTCGTGAAGTGCGATGGTCTCTAGCAGCCCCTGAACTCTCCTGAGAAGCAGCAAGTTCAGTTTGATCACCTTGACCTCGTTCTTCGGCACTTGCGCAAACCCTTCAGGGCCTGTTCTGTAGTCGCGCGGTAGATAGAATTCCACGACTAAACCCGAGACTTCCCTACCGAATAGAACTCTGAACGTCTCGGTCGCGTTCACCAAGACATCGATGATTTCGCTGGCTACACCAGCGTAGCGCTGATGGGTTCTCACCGTGAACCCCTTCGACGCCACCGACTCAACAGACTCCTCAACAGCTCTGAAACTGATGACGACCCTGTTGACGAAGAGGGGGAGGTCGTGCCGGGCCTCGAGTGATCCGTTCGATAACGTCATGTGGGTCGCTGCAGGTTCGACCGACCTAACTTCGGTGACCAAGTCAATCAGCGAGGTTCTCAGCTCGCCTCTGAGGGGAGGACCATAGACGATCAGAGGAGTAAGGAGGAGCCCTCGGCCCTCTAAAAGGAGGCAGGCATGTTCAAGCTCATACGTAACTGTCAGGTCCCCCTCCACCGAACTCAGATCGAAGGTCACGTTGCTGTAGACGCCTCTACCCTCGAACCTCTCCGGGAGGTCTGAAGACCTGATCACGACCTCGGGTTCCGCAGACCATTTCACGGGCTCTCTCGGGAGTAGGAGCCAGAACTCTTTGAGGCCCAAGTTCCTAAGCCCTGCGGCACGGATAACGAACCTTACTTCCCCGACACAGGAGCGATCGACTCTCAGATACGCCTCGACGTACACGGCGCCGTCCAATGCCATCACCTTCTCGAAGAAGTGGCTGGTAACAACAGACCCGAAAAGAGCAACTAGAAGGAGCGTCGCTAGGAGGAGCCTCATACCGCTCAGCGGAAGCACACACTGGGCTCCTCGGTGATTACGGAACCGTCCCTCGCGATCGTGACTAACTTGATCGCTGCTCTGCCGCCGGAGAGCTCAGCCAATATCGTGACAGAGTCGCCCCCCGAGCCAGATGGGACGTACTCGACGTAGGGGACTCTAGGCAGGGGACGCTCGTAGGTAATGCCCATCGCCGCGACGCAGAGGGTAAGCTCACCGGACCTCGGGCTCACCCCTATCTCGGCCCTCATTGGGAAACCGACTGCTACGGACTTCAACTCCGTCCCTGACTGGGTGAGTCTAGCCTCCTCAATGGCGCTCCACATACCCGAGAGGACGTGAGAGGCAGCTGCAGAGAGAGCGGATCTCTTGGCGGCGTAATCGATCGCGTTCACCTGCTGAAAGAACACGGCAGCCATCGAGAACGCCACGAGCATGATCACGCCAGCGGTAATTATGTAGGTGTAGGAGACGGTCAATCAGCTCACCTCGCCCAGACGGTTACCGTCACGTAATCGACGAAGACCCTGAGGACAGCCTTCTCATCCGTCGAGAAGGAGATCTGGGGGACCTGCTGGCCGTCGACGAAGACCCTGAGAGCTCCTCCATCGATCGACTCGGGAAGCTGATAGAAAGTCCTCCGGGTAGCGTTAGTCCTGAAGGTGAGCATGTTGCCGGGTGGGACGACGTATCCGCTCTCTAAGACCTGCCTGAAAGCCTCCAGATTGGCTGGGTAGGGAGTCACGTACACGACCCTGACGATCACCGTTACCATCACGTCATTGTAGACCCTGTCCACGGAGAACGATATGTAGGGAAGAGCCTTGGTGACCACTCTCACCTCCCGGTCGGTGTAAACCGCGTAAGTCACGACGTCCAAACCCGTCGTCGTGTAGTTCAGTTTGTTGCTTGCGACGTAACTGCCCAACACATCGACTTCCCCGCGATCCAAGTAGTAAATCCCCGGGATCCTCTGCTTGGGTCCGACGTACTCGATGGTGCTGACTACCGCCGGGACGAAGACGCTCCTCCCCTTCCACTCGATCTCTATCGCGTGCGCCTCCGCAAAAGGTCTGACGATGACAGGGTGGGCAAGGTTGGTGGCACCCTCCCTCCTCAGCAGCAAGTCATGCACCTGCTGTATACCTGCGCTCAGCGCGGCCGACTGAGCCTGTCCAGAGGCCTCCCACGGCCTCCAGAGAGCCACCACGGCGACGGCCAGTGCAGCCGTTATCGCTATCAGTACGGCCGTCTGAACGGTAGTGCTTACCCCGGTTCTCCTCCTCAACGGTCATCCCCTCGCGGTCTGCTCTATCGGCAACGGGGAGAAGGGCGAGATCAACACCGGGCCGGTCATCGTGTCCGCTGGTACCAGTATCCTAGGGACGGCCCTGGCAGATGGGTCGTTATAGGGCGTCTCAAGGACTCCGACCGAGTACTCGATCGGGAGCGGGGAGAACGGCGATAGCAACGGGCCGCCCTCGATCGGGCAGGGGGAGAAGGGGGCGATCAGCGTCTCCCGCTCTATCGGGCACGGCGAGAAGGGCGCGATCACCGGGCCCTGTTCTATCGGGAACGGGCAGAACGGTGCCAGAAGCGGGTTGTT
>JANXEU010000036.1 GCA_025058055.1 Candidatus Calditenuaceae archaeon | reverse complement strand
CGACGAGGAGAGACTGGACCTCGTGATCGGTAGGACCATCGAGCTCAACCTCGTCGAGGAGGGCGTCAAGAGGTCCGTTCAGGCGCGGATCGTCGGGATCATCAAGGAGATACCCTTCGTCTTCCAGAACGCCGCGTACCTCAACCTCGAGCACTACTACGACGTCGAGCGGCCGATTCCGGGGGCAGGGGTCCAGAGGGTCTACAGGGTCGTCGGGATCCGGGTCAACTCGATAACGGAGCTCGAGCAGGTCCAGGAAAGGGTCCTCGAGTACATGCGGACCAACTCCGACGCGGAGCGTCTCAGGAGGAGGGAGGTCCCGAACCTCCGGTTCATCACCATCTCCACGGGCGAGCTCGTCAGCTTCATCAGGGAACAGATTCAGCTCTTCGCGGGCTTCGTCCTGCAGATAGGCTCTTTCGCTCTGCTGGTCGGGTCCATCGGGATCGCGAACATCATGCTGGTCAACGTCACGGAACGCACGAAGGAGATAGGCGTCCTGAGGGCCATCGGTGCCAAGAGGCGCGACGTGCTCAACGTGTTCCTCTTCGAGGCGTCGCTCATGGGAATGATCGGTTCTCTGTTAGCTGTTCCGTTGGGGATATCGCTCGGTGCCCTCTTCTTGAGCTCCGGGCCCTTCACCGCCGTAACGCTTCCGGTCGTCATCAAGCCTGAGTGGATACCACTGGCTGTAACGATCGGTGCGCTGGTCGGCATCGCGAGCGGTCTTTACCCCGCTTGGAGGGCCTCGAAGATAGATCCCGTGAGAGCCTTGAAATATGAGTAATGATGCCGAGGAATGTGCCGGTCCTCAAGAGAGGGCTGGGAAAGACGTCCGAGCGGGTTGCGGAGATCGGTTTAGGAACTTGGATGATGGGAGGAGGCTCCAAACCAGATCACAGCAAGGACAAAGAGTGCATAGAGGCCATCAAGTACGCGATAGAGCTAGGGATGACGCACATCGATACCGCGGAGATGTACGGCAGCGGCCACGCTGAAGAGCTGGTGGGAGAAGCGATAAAGGAGTTCCCGAGGGATGAGCTGTTCATCGCATCAAAGGTCTGGCCCACCAACCTCCGGTACGATCAGGTCCTCAGGTCCTGTGATTCGAGCCTCAGAAGGCTGGGGCTGAAGAGCATCGACCTCTACATGATACACTGGCCTTCGAATGAGGTGCCGCTGAGGGAGTCCATGAGGGCCCTCGAGAAGCTTTACAAAGACGGGAAGATCCGTTACATAGGCGTCAGCAACTTCTCCGTCGAGCTTCTGGAAGAGGCGAGGAGTTGTCTATCGGTAACGGACGTCGTCGCCAATCAAGTGGAGTACAACCTTCTGAGCAGGTCTATCGAGGTCGATCTTTTGCCACACTGCAGGAGGGAGGGAATAACGATCACGGCCTATAGCCCCCTCGCGCAGGGGAAGATCTCCTCCGAAGTCGAGAGAGGCACCAAGTTGGGGAGAGAGCTGGTGAGGGTCGCAAGGAAGCACGGCGTCACGCCCGTTCAGGTGGCGCTCAATTGGGTCCTCTACCGCGAGAACGTCATCACGATACCCAAGGCCGTCTCCAAGAAGCACCTCGAAGAGGACGCGGGCGCATCAGGTTGGCGGCTTGACGAGCAAGACTACAGGGCCCTCTGCGACGCTTCAGCTTCCTAATGTTCGGGGACGTTGAGGAACCTCAGGAAGAGGTAGACGACGACCCCAAGCGCCAGGCTCACGGACCACGTGGCGTACGCTATCTTGCCCACCTTCAGGTGAGGAGTCTGCGCGATGTAAGCTATCGGAATAGTGCCACCCGTCAAGACGTTGAAGAAGACCAGAGGGACCGAGATTATGGAGAGGGCGAGATGGATCGCGAGTATCGGGAGGTAGACGAAGTTCCTCAGGATCTCTGGGCCCCTGTAGACCTCAACTCCTCCCAGAAACAGCCTCGAGACGTACATTACGAGGAACGCCGTTATTAGCAAGAAGCTCGCCAGCATGAAGAGCTTGTGGGACCTCACGTCTCCCCTCTTGATGGCCCTGTACCCGAGCTGTAACGAGATCAGCCCCGTGAGGTTCACCGCGGCTATCGCGTGGGGCAGCACCTCGACAGCCCAACCAACCTCAACCGACTCCCTCGGCGAGAGGAGCAGGTAGCTCAGGACCGTGTAGGCCACCAGAGTTACGATAGCGGTCAGGGCGGTGTGCCTCCTGACGCTGACCATACGACCTCACGACTCTGGGAGCAAGTTATAACGGTGATACGACGTATCTGCTTCGATGGCGAGGGACCTCATCTGCGGAATGTACGTCGACGAGCGTGACTCTGAGTTCAAGGTGGATCGCGGAGGGGTCTCCTATTACTTCTGCAGCAGGTCCTGCATGCTTCAGTTCCTCGAACCGGAGATAGAGCTGCGGAGGCTCAGGTACCTCGTGGCCTTCAGCCTCTCGGCCGGCTTCCTGATCGGTCTTCTGGAACTCCTCAAACCGATTCACGACCATCAGCTGGCAGCGTTGGTGCTGCTCGCTCTCGCTACTCCAGTGCAGTTCGTCGCAGGGTTCAGGTTCTACAGAGGTTTCCTCGATGCCGTCAAGGCCAAGCAAGCCAACATGGACAGTCTGATCGCCATCGGAACGACAACGGCCTGGGCCTACAGCACCCTCGTGAGCCTTCAGGACGTGGGACTCCTGCCCCTGCTCGTCCAACCTCCACCGGGGGAGCACAGGTTCTACTTCCTTGAATCGTCGCTCATCGTAGGCTTCATACTTCTCGGCAGGACGCTCGAGCACCGAGTTAGAGTCAGGGCAGAGGAGGCGGTCAGAGCCCTCTATGAGCTCAACCCTGACAGGGCCAGCGTGATCAGGGAAGGTCAGGAGATGCTGGTGCCGGCAGAGGAGGTGGAGGTCGGTGAGGTGGTAGTCGTCAGGCCCGGCGAGAGGGTACCGGTGGACGGTCTGATAGTCGAGGGCTCCACCACCGTCGATCAGTCATCCATGACAGGTGAGAGCGCACCCGTCGAGAAGCACGCAGGGGATGAGGTCATCGCGGGTACCGTTAACCTCACCGGGTTGATCAAAGTGAGGGCCCTGAGGACCGGTCATGAGACAACGCTCTCTCAGGTCTTTAGGACGGTCCAAGAGGCGATACTCTCGAAGGTCCCGATGCAGAGGCTCGCCGACAGAGTATCCTCGTTCTTCGTTCCGGTGGTGGTGTTGACAGCGGTCGCCGCCTCCCTCTACTGGTGGGCCCTAGCTGGGATGCCGTTCAACTTCTCGATGCTCGTGGCCGTCTCGGTGCTCATCATCGCCTGTCCCTGCGCGCTCGGAATAGCTACACCGGCAGCCATCATGATCAGCGCGGGCAGGGCAGCTAGAAAGGGGATGTTGATCAGGTCCGGTGAAGCGCTCGAGGTCCTCAGAAGGGTGACAGCGGTGGTCTTCGACAAGACCGGAACTCTCACTCACGGCAGGCCCAAGGTCTTCAAGGTCGTCACCATCGACGGCTTTAGGGAAGAGGAAGCCCTGATGTACGCCGCTTCGGCCGAGCTGGCCTCCAACCACCCGATAGCGCAGGCACTAGTGGAGTACGTCAGGTCGAGGTCTATAGAGGTCGTCGAGCCGAGGGAAGGTACCAACTTTCCCGGAATGGGTGTGCGGGCGAAGGTCAACGGTTCTTCCGTGTCGGTCGGCAGCCTGAGGTTCCTCGAGTCCGAGGGCGTAGAGGTCTCTCAGACCCTTAGGAAGGTGATCGAGGAGATGCGGCTCTCCGGACTGACGGTCGTAGTCGTCGGAGTTGACGGAAGGGCAGTTGGAGCTGTAGGGTTTCTCGATCAGCCGAAAGAGGAGGCACGTGAGGTCGTTGGTGATCTGATGGCGAGAGGGATCAGAGTCCTTATGCTCACGGGCGATAACGAAGAGACCGCGAGGGCCGTTGCTGAACAGATCGGCATCAAGGAGTTCAGGGCCTCACTGCTTCCACACCAGAAGGCCGAACTGATCAGGGAGCTGAGAAGTGCTGGTGAGGTCGTTGTGATGGTTGGAGATGGCATTAACGATGCACCGGCGCTGGTCGAGGCCGACGTCGGCATCTCTATTGGTTCAGGTACAGACATCGCGAAACAGGCCGGCGGTCTCGTGCTTCTCCGCAACGACCTGAGAGACGTGGTGAAGGCGATCGACCTTAGCAGGGTCACGGTCAGGAAGATCAAGCAGAACCTCTTCTGGGCTTTCGCGTACAACGTAGTCCTCATTCCGATCGCTGCGGGAGCGCTCTACCCGCTCGGTCTGTTCCTCAACCCTGTCTACGCCGCGGTGGCGATGGCCATGAGTTCGATCTCGGTGACGCTGAACTCTATGTCCCTCTACAGGACGCCCGTCTGAGCTTAGCTATCGGACGACTTCACCACCAAGAGGTCTGTGTAGCGCGGCCCTTCCTGCCTCAGGTCGCTCCTCTTCAGCTTGAACCGGTCAACGACGACCTCACCGAACTCGATCTTGGAATGCCTTTCTACGACCTCGAGCACTTTGGGCTTGTTCCTTACCCCCTTAACCCTGAGTATGGTGATGTGAGGTGAGAACTCCTTGTCGGGCTTAAGGCCGAGCTTCGAGGTCCTCTCGACCACCGCCCGCTGAAGGTTACGCATCTCGCCGCTAGGGTCCTGAACTCCCACCCACACGACGTTGATCCTTCCTCCTCCGGGGAAGTATCCCAATCCAGAGAGTCTGACCGTGAAGGGCCTGAACCTGATACCTGAGAGCTCCACCTTCAACCTCTCTACGACCTCCTTCGGCTGCTCCCCGAGGAACTGAAGCGTTACGTGGAACGACTCGGGGTCAACCTGCTTGGCCAGCAGTCCCGACTCAACGAGCTCTCTCCCGATGGACGCAATCGCTCTCGTGATCTCCGGTGCGAAGACATCGACGGCGACGAAGCACCTTATTGGCTCTTCGAGAGGAGGCTGCATCAATTCGAGTCTCAACCTCCCAGAGATAAACGGCTCGTAGCCCTCAGAGGGGCCCTGCCATCCTGATCCTGTTTAACATGGTCCTGCTGACCGTCTCGGCAACGTTCACCCAGTTCATCTCTCCCATCAACGGCGCGTTTACGTTAAGCGTGACGTTCAGCGTTATCGAGCGAGATGTTCCTGTGCCTTCTACGTTGAGCGACGATAGTAGCCTCTCCATCTTCTCAGAGGTCTCACCGTACCCCCACTCGGTCCAGCGCACGATCTCCTTCCACAGCTCCGGGACGATTGAGTGGCCGACCAGCTGGTCGTGGAGCCATGCGAAGGCTGACTGTATCCCCGAAACTACTGAGTTGATGAGGTCCAGCACTGGTCTGAGAAGGGACTCGGCGGTGCCGTGAATCGCCGAAAACGTGTTTCTAGCTACGTCAGAGAGCCAGCTCAGAGCCTGACCGAACGTCCTCACGGTAGCAACGGCCTGATCGGCAATGAACCGGACTAGAGGTACCAGCGAGTTGTTCCAAACCCACTGCGCGGCCTCGCCGAATTCACTGAAGGTCTTTGTGGCCGCGTCAACGAAGCTGGAGGTCATCAAAAACGAGCTGACGAGCTGGCCGATGAGGAACGCTGCCAAGGGCTCGAGCACGCTCTTCCATAACCACGTCAACCCACTTGAGAGGGCCTCCGCTATCAGAGAGAGAGTTCGCACCTGAGCCGTCACCCAGTCGAGGGCCTCCGCTAACACCGACTGTAGGAATGAGGCGATCGGTGAGAGGACGTTGTTCAGCAGCCACTCCAGTGCAGGACCGAGCGCTGAGCTCACGGCCGACGCCACGCCCTCGAACACCGGTGCTACCTTCTCCCAGTTCGCGACGAGCACCGCAGCCGCCGTACCTATACCCACTAGGATCAGCCCGACGGGGCCCATGGAAGCGTAGAGCGCCGCGAACGCACCCTTTACCGCGCCCAGCGCCGAGCCCAGCGTCGGTGAGAGAGAGACGACCGCGGAGAAGCCGTTGACGACCGACATGAACTTCGGGACCAGCTCGATCGAGCTCAGCCCCGCAGCTACCATCTGAGCCTGAAGGTTCCTCATCGATGCCTCGACTTCGCCGCTGGCCTTTTGCAGCTGCTTCTGTACCTCCTCGACGCCCTTCAGAGCCGACTTGATCCGCTCCGCGACGGGCCCGCTCGCCTCTCCCGTCTCCAGCATTCTCCTCAAAGCCTGTCCTGCTTCCTCGACCGACGACGCCTGTATCCCGAACTGCGCGTTCAGCTCCTTGAGGAGGGTTGCCTGTCTCTCCTGTGCCGAAGCCAACACGAGCTGAGCCGTGTGGAGTCTGGTCATCGATGTGTCGAGCGACGTGATGATTTTCGAGACCGATGCGCCGAGCCCCGCGACTTCGTTGAGCTGCCTAGCTACGAACTGAGCCCTCTCCCCGAAGACCTGGGACTCCTCCTGGACCGCTCTCAGGACCGTTCTCTGCTCTCTCGACTGCCTTACGACCTCCTTCGCTCTCGAGACGACCTCCTCATTGGCCTCGCCGAGCCTCCTAAGCCCCTCGGAGACCGAGGTGATCTCGTCGGTCGCGTCGTCTTTACCAACGAACTCTATTCCGATCCTATATGCCTCGCCCACGCAGCAACGACCTCATCAGGCTCCCTACCTCGCGCAGGGACTCAGTGGCAGCCCTTCTCAGGAAACGGTACGGCCTTATCCCGGGGTGGAGGTCGATGTGCCTGAAACCTACGTTCTGGACGTAGACCCTTGAGTTCAGCTCGAACGGCCCCACACCGAACTCGAGGTACGGCCAGTAGAGCGCTCCAGGCGTTACGGAGAAACTCATTCTGCCCGACCTCCTGACAGAGATGCTGGCAGCGAGCCGCCCAGTCCGCTTCGGTGAGTAGTACGAGGCCCTCGAGGCCGCAAGCCTTGCCAGCGACTCCACCACCTTGCCCTCAGACCTCGAGAGAGGCTCAGCGCTCAGGGCCCTCAAGGCTTCCTCGAGTCCCCGCACCCTTACCTCCGGAACTCCCTCCACCTCCTCGACTCCTCACGAGCCAGCTCTCTGGCGACAAACATGTCCAGTATCAGGTCCTCCATCCTCCCCCTCAGCATCTCCGATGGCCTCTTTCCGAACCTCTCAGCCACCCTTCCCAGTGCCAGCATCTCCCTCCTCCCGAAAGCTCGCGGCCGCCTCCCTCATCAGCGAAGCGTAGAGGGCCATCAACTTCGCCAGAACCAAATCCTCGTCGCCCTCGGGGTAGGGTTCTACGCAGAGCTCGAGGACTCGCTTCTCAGCTAGGTCGATCCTGTCGTCGCTGGGAGGTGTCTCGGTCAGCGCCCTCGCAAGGGTCTGGAGGTGGGCCCATCCTCGAGCCCTCAACCTCA
The DNA here is from genome assembly GCA_025058055.1 of Candidatus Calditenuaceae archaeon. Classification (GTDB taxonomy): domain Archaea; phylum Thermoproteota; class Nitrososphaeria_A; order Caldarchaeales; family Calditenuaceae; genus Calditenuis. The sequence goes on along the minus strand of JANXEU010000036.1, from coordinate 3,755 downwards.
CCGTGTAGGGCCTGCCGTTCACCTCGATCCTGTGGGTCAACGCCTCACCCCGGTAACTGCTCCTCTGTCTGGACTCTGAACCTCACGGGAGGATCTCTGCCTGAGGTTGCTAAGGCCCTGAACTCGACCTCCTGCACCGACCTCTCGGAGGGTACCACCTCGCAGCTCCAAGTCGAGTAGTAGACTCTCGGAAGCTCGACGACCACCTCCCTATCGATGCCCGCGGCAACGGTTCCGCTCCTCATCCTGATCAAGAGGGAGGCCTCCTGTCCGTTCAGGAACCTGTCGAGGTGGGCCCTGCTCCCGAACCTCGCTGAGAAGGTTCCGGTGACGCTGAACTCGCCTAGCTCGTGACGGTTCAAAGTCCTCGAGCCGATCGTGTAGTGGTCCGATGAGAGATGGTTCTCGAGTTTCAGCGTCAGCTCGTCCAACTCCACCGTTTCTCCAGCGATCATACAGATCACGTCCTCGGGCCTCACCGTATGAGTTCTCGAGAAGGTCGGAGTTCTTGTTGTGCCCGGAAGCTCGTTCAGTGCTAGGAACGACAGAGACGCGTAGACAGGTTCGTCAGGTCTCAGGTTGAGCTCCATCGAATCGCCGAAGGCTCCCGCGATTGACCTGACGATGCTCCCGTCGCGCAATTCGATGGTGTACGTGTTCGGCGTCTCCCCGACCTCCAAAGGACTGAAGTTGTAGACGTTGTAATCCTCCGAGGTCGTCGTCTCGGTTTTCCCCAGGACCATTTCAAGCACCAGCATGGAGAAGGTGTCAGGCCCGAAGAGGCCCTCTATCTCCCCCTCCGCCCTCACCCCTCCTAGGTGTTTGAGCTGCGGAAACCTCGTCGCGATCGTGCCGATCACCTGCTCCTCAACTACGGGAGTCGCTTCTACCCTCCTGGGATCGACATAGACCTGTGGCACCACAGGGTTGCCCTGTGCCGATTCTCTCCCGAATCCCACGTACCTCATCGCATACGATTGCATCACGAGCAGAATTTTTGTTCACTATTACAGTTATCATAATACATTTCTTCTATAAACCGTCAGCCTTGACTGTCTTCTCTGCAACTCTACTTCGTCTTCCTCCAACACGCTCATGCCTATCTTAATGAGCTTTACGATGAACCTGCTCCTTGGAACGTCTCCCCTTGTCTCCTCTATCCTTCTGAGAAGGTCCTCATCGATGTAAATCGTCACGTGATATCCGGGCACGTCTTTCTAAAAGAATTCTATACTGATATCAGTGCACTTCGCTCACTTACATCGCAGTCGAGGAGTATTATTTGCGTCACACGGAAGTGATTGTTCTCGCTACCTGAAGTCTGCTAAATTTGTTAGTTTTAACAGAACAATGAAGTTCCACTCTGTCAGAACTACCGACATGCTGAGGCGGGCGATGAGGATGCTGGCGAGAGTAACTCGACCCGATGACACTCGAAGCAACGCTTCTTATCAGTCCAGCGTTTTGGGATCGATCGACTATCAACATCGCGAGTACTCGAACCCGGACTTCGACGTGTTGGTCGAGTGGTACAGGAGGGATAGCTACGTCAAGTTCGCTGTTGACTCGATCGTGGCTAGGATTGGAACTAGGTACTACCTCGTTGGCGAGGACAGAGAGCTACTCAGGCTCGTAGATTCCTTCCTTAGGCGGAACAGGTTCACCGAAACGCACCTGAAGGTAGCGAGGGACGTTGTACTCAGCGGTAACGCCTTCCTCAACCTCGTACCGCGGGGGCGGATCAACACGATCCACTACGTTCCCCTCTCGAGCATCAGGTCGATCGTCAGGGCCCCTGAAGGTAAGGCGCTGAAGTACGTCCAGAGCTGGCAAGGCAAGGTCATCGAACTGGGCGCTGATGAAGTCTGGCACTTCCGCTTCAACCCCATCAACGAAGAAGCCTTCGGTGAGGGGTTGGTCAATCATCTTGCCAGGCCTGGCGTCGGTTACTCGATCAGAGGCAAGACCGTCAGGAGGCCCTCGCTCCTTGAGATCAAGGAGAGGATCGACAACGCAGCCCGCATCCTCGTTGAGAAGTACCCGCAGAGGAGCGTCTTCGTCGTCCCTAGGACCGCGAGAGACTCGTTCAAGGAGGCCTACGAGCAGGCGATGGTCGGACAGGACCTCGTCGTGGACTTCGATCTCAAGCAGTTAGAGGTGAAGGTCGACTCCAAGACCAGGTTTTACGAGCTGATAGAGCACCTCGACAGGCAGGTCGTCACGGGCCTCAGGAACCCTCTGATCCGTCTGATAACGTACACCGGGTTCACTTACGCCAGCGCTCAGGCAGCCATCGAGACGCTGGAGCCGGAGGTGGCCCTGCTCAGGGACTTCCTCAGCTCACAGTACGAGGAGATCATAGGGCTGGTCCTCAGGCAGCACGGCATCGATCCCGGAACTTCGAGTGTGCGGATGATGTTCGGAGAGCCTCAGGCACCCTCGTGGGACGTGAATGACGTGATCGCAGCCGCGAGAGGTGACGAGCGCAACCCTCCCATCATATCGGTCGAGGAGGCAAGGGAGATGCTGAGGCTTGCGGGGTGGAGGCTTCAGGGCGACTCAGGCGGTTCCCCGACGCGGACATACTGCCTCTCCGGAGGGGTGTTGAGGGAGCAGAGGTGGTAGCATGACGTCACGCGATGTCGGCGAGGTAAGGAGGGAGCTCCTGAGGCTGATCGCATCGAAGGGATACGAGAACGGTGAGACTAGGTCCAGAGCGAGGGAGCTGGCTGAGCTGATAAGGTCCTCCGAAACGAACCATGCCCATGTGGTCTCCCACTCCTTCAGCTGGGTTCCAGCGGGCGCTCTCCGCGAGAGGGTATTGAAGGTCGTAGCTGTCAGGGCCGGTAAGAGCAGAGGCAACCCCTCCTACCTCATCTCGGGGGAGGAGCTGATCAGGGCCGCGAGGACTCTGGCCCTCAAGCCCATCGACATCGACCACCTGCTCTTCCCTACACCCATCGCGCTCCTCTTCCCGGAGGTGGCTGAGGCCTACAGCGAGAAGTGGGGCATAGACGTCACCAGATGGGCCGGCACGGTGCTCGACGCTGAGGCTGAGGACGATCGACTTGAGGCCATCGCTGTCCTCGATGACCCCAGGGTTCACGGGCTGGCGCTGTCAGGGGCCTTCAGGGGTGCGAGCGTCGTCGAGTGGGCGAGGAGCGAGTCCTGCTCTGCGACCGACGTTGAGAGAGTCTGTGAGAGGAGGGGCGTACACTTCGCGGCGCTGTCGCTCTGCCTTGAGCTTGAACCTGCCTTCGAGGGGACAAGAATAGAGCGGATCTCCGCCTCCCAGCTGCTCCAGCACAACAGCCTCGTGGGACTCGTCTCGCCCTCGTTGACATGGTTGGCGGGCCTTCATCCTCCATCGGCCGCGATCGCGTCTCAGGCCGACTCCCGTGAACACTGTGATCACTCAAACTTCCTCAGCGGCCTCGAAACTGAGGTGCCGACCCACGTCCCCACCTACGTACTGAGGGACGTGATGAGGAGACTGGAGCGAGAAGTGAGGTCGTGCCAACACTCCTACCTCGTCGGGCTGATCACGCCTCCGGAGGCACCGAGAGTTCACAGGGCTTACTTCCTGAACGTGGTCAAACTCCTCAGGGAGCACCTCTCGAAATGCCCGGGGTTGAAGACCTCGGGCGCGAAGGAGGTGGTATGTGGTGCCTGCACCTGAGGGTATAGGCAGGGCCGGAACCCTGCTTTGGAGAGCCGGTGAGGTGGCGAGCTACGTCGTCCACAACGTCTCGAGC
>JANXEU010000027.1 GCA_025058055.1 Candidatus Calditenuaceae archaeon | reverse complement strand
CCGCCCATTGAGTCTTCGCATGGGGCTAATATGTCGGTAGTATATAAGTATTTGGTTAGAACAGCTACTGGGCCCGTAGCTCAGCATGGACAGAGCGCCGGCCTTCTAAGGGCTCCGGAGAGAGCCGGAGGTCCCGGGTTCGAATCCCGGCGGGCCCGGCCAATTCTTTAGCGTTGATCGGCCGATACTCAGCTCGAAGACCGAGGAATATGGTCATCGAGAACAGATTCGACCTAGAACGCAGCAGTTCTCGTTCTGAGATTCGCGCGAACGCCGGAGGCCTCTGATGGGAGATCTTTAAATTAATCGAGCGTGTGAGGTGATCAGCCATGGTAACGATGCACCGATGCGCCTTCTGTGAGAAGGAGTTCCCGCACGGCGTCGGGATGCTGTACGCTAGGAGGGACGGAACGCTTCTCTGGTTTTGCAGCAGGCGTTGCAGGGTCTACATGGTAGACCAGAAGAAGGACCCACGACGGCTCAAGTGGACTCTCACGAGCAAAGTGCCTTTGAGGCAAAGGCGATGATCACTCTATCCTGACTCTGCGTCCTGAGCTGAGAACCTTGGGTTTATCGAGGACGTTAACGATCGCTGACGGCAAGTTCCTTCTCTTCAGCGTCGAGGCCAACCTCTTCAGCGACGACTTCAGAGGCTCGTCGAGACGTGAAGTGTCAAGTCCAACCGCCTTGTCGAGGTACTCATTCCCCAGCTGCACCAGTTGTGACCGGCTCGCCTTACCCCTGCAGTAAGATATGGCCAGCAGCGCCAAGAAGACGAGGTACCTCTCCCTCTCGGGCAACCTATCGCGTTCCTTCATCAGGACCTTGACGATCTCCGTGAACTCGTCTTGAACCTCTTCAGCGGTTGAGGGCTTCTCGGAGAGTTGAGTGGCCATGAGATCCGTCTCTTTTCTACCTCCAGTCATAGAGGCAGAAGACGCCTTCTCAACCGAGCTCTGAGCGCGCTCAGGTTCCAAGACTCTCCTCTGCTCCGACTGGGGTTTCGAGATAGGTGGATGTCCTGCGTCTGCTATGTTACCCTGCATAACCAGCACACACCACCTCGCCTCATCATGGCTCAAGTCGAATGATCTGTGATTGTAGAGGAGGAAGACGGCGAGCCTCGTGAGGATGGGGTCGCTGAAAACTTCGGCGTAAACCCTGAAGAAGCTCTCAGGGTAGTCCTCCTCAACCGCCTTCACTAGGACCTTTCGGATCTGCTCGTAAGAGTTGGCCATCAGCTCAAGGTATGTCTTACCATCGATCTGCCGATTGAACAACAACTTGGAGAAGTGAATCATCGAGCTTCGAAGCACCACGAGGGAAGAGACGGCTTGATCGTTCGATTCGAGACCTAAATGCTCGTGATCGTCGATAAAGTCAGGTAGAGGGGCTGTTTCGGACACGAAGTCGTCCCTCTTTACTGCTCCCTCCACCAACCAAGAGGGCCGTGATAGTCAGAGATAAGCTTTCCAGATAGCGTTTTTTCAGGTAGATCATCCCAACTCGTACGCTGGAAAGAAGATGGAGCACTCGCGTCTGAAACTCTCTTCGCTGTCTGAGGCGTGAACCAGGTTGTCGGTCAAGTCTAGCCCCAAATCTCCCCTGATTGTCCCTGGTTCTGCGTTGACAGGATCCGTGGCACCTATGAGCCTCCTGACGACCGACACGGCCGACCTCCCCTCCAGCACCATCACGACTACTTTCCTGCCGTTGATCCTGCTGACTAGGTCGTCGAAGAAGTGTTTCCCTCTGTGGACCGAGTACAGCTCCTCAGCCTGACTCCTAGTCATCGCGACCGTCTTCACCGTGACCAGCTTCAGCCCCTTCCTCTCGAACCTGCCGACTATCTCGCCGACCAGTCCCCTCTCCAGCGCGCTCGGCTTCAGCATCACGAAGGTACGCTCCGTCATCACAGAAGCTCACCGTTGGGTCGATTTAACGGTGAGGATGGGGGCCCTTTCCCGACAATCTAAAGCCTCCAGAACCTTCAATAAATCGGCTGCTGCAAAATTAGAGCGTCAATGAGTCGACGATTGGCGTTCGATGCTCCAACACGTATATATATTGCGTCACGGTGTTGTTTTTGTGAAACTCCAGGACGTTAAGGCTGTTACCTTCGATCTCTTCGTCACCCTCTTTGACTGGAGAGGAACCCTCATACCCCTCATCGATGAGCTGCTCTCGATCCAAAGAGTCAGGGCAGACCAGATACTCGATCAGTGGAGGACTAGGCAGATCTACTATACGATGCTGGACACGTTATTGGGTAAGGGTCATACCCCATTCCTGGAGATCACTAGGCGGTCGCTCGTTCATACGCTCAAGTCGCTTGGGATCGCGGTCGACAGGGGCGCCGTCGACAAGCTAGTCAACAAATGGAACGACCTGAAGCCCCTCCCGGAGGTTGATGAAACGCTTGGCGCTTTGAGGGGAAAGGGGTATGCGATCGCCGTCCTTTCGAACGGTGACCCGGAAACCATCGATTCGCTCACGAAGAAGCTTAAGGTGAAGTTCGATTACCTATTCTCAGCCAAGCAATCTGGACTCTACAAACCTCACCCCAAAATTTACTTGGACGCTGCTGAACGGATGAGACTTCGACCTGAGAACGTCGCGCACGTCTCCAGTACCGTATATGACGTCGTTGGAAGCAAGGCCGCAGGTTTGAGGGCTATTTGGATCGACGTAGCTGGAGAGAACTTCGACGAGGTCGAATTTGAGCCCGACGTTAGAATTCGCAAGTTCAGCGAGCTGTTAGACCACCTCTGAGCCGTGTAAACGTCAAGCTTCGACGATTATCGTTCCGTACATTCCCCTGTCCGCATGGGTCTCAGGGAAGGTCAGTTCCGTGAGTCCACAGACGTAGTTGTAGGTTCCCGGCTTATCGAGCTTCATCGTGAACGAGAACACCTGCCCTCTCTCGACGTGAATGTGGTCGATCGTCCTAAAGCCGAGTACGATGTTTCCACCGATCACCATCTCTGTAACCGCGAAGATCCGGTACGAGACGTGCCACTCTGGAGACGCGTGAATCACGATAGGGTCGGTTACACCTTTCTCGATGAACCTCCTGACCAGCTTATGGGTCTCCGTCAGAAAGGCCTCTCTGTCCTGGTCCTTCACCACGATTATCTCGTGCGCCACGCCACCCCTGTTTATCAGCGTGATCCTGATCTCTTCACCTGCTTTCAGCTTGATCGTTGGGCCTCCTGTCGTTCCGTTATATCCGAACTCCCATGCTTCCAAAATTATCTCTCTCGGGCCTCTCTGACCAAAGATGAAGAAGGTGAGGGCCCCTATCACAACCACGACGGCCACCACGGCAATTACTTTCCTCATATCGTCTATTAGCACGGCCCGATTTATTAAGTATTCTTATAACATAGTCTTGATTCCTCTGTTTGTGCTGGTCCTAATCTCTAAGTGACGCTGAATAAGAGAATACACCTTATCAATTTAAAATTTGATAATAAAAAGATTCGTTCGTTTAGAGTAGACCTTCCTTCTTCGCTTCCTCGATGTAGACTTTGGGTATCGGTGTCTGTGTGTACTCGAGTATCTCGGGATACTTCCTCTGCCTCTCAGGCAGCCACGCGAGCACCAGCATTATGCCTCCGACGGCTAGGATAGGTATCCCTATGACCAACGCAACCCACGCTGGCAGCGCGAACTGAACTATGAAGTACTGTGGTAGGCTCGCTATGGTGGTGCCGGTAACCGTTAGGAACCATGCCGGCAGTGTCATCATGAAGTTGAACTCCTTTTCTTCACCTCTTCGCTTACTCATTCCACCCTCACCCCCTCCTCTTACCTGCGAAGTACATCACGGCCATAAAGGCCGCCGCGATTCCGATGTTGGCGTAAATGCTTCCGGGCGTCCAGAACCAATCCTCGACGACTTTCACCTCCCCGACCGGACGAAGGTTTAGACCAGCTAGCGGTTCCGATTGCTTCTCGCCAATTATGTCCACGAACAGACCGTAGAGTCTCGGATGATACCTCTCTCCGGGTAGGTGGACCATCATCGGTTCAGCAACTGGTATGTTACCGATGCCCTCAAGCGATATGCCGACGTGAAGGTGCCTCGTCACCCCCTTGGTCGGGGTTATTGCTCGCAAGACCAGCAGAACCTCGTAAGTCTGTCCTGGTTCGGCTCTGAAGTAGGAACCTCCGATGAACTTCCCGTTCACGTATTTCCCTAGTATCCCAAAGTCCAACCCCAATCTAGTTAGATAGAAGGCATCGGCTTTGATGGGGTCCTCACCCAGGAACCTGAACCTGTACCGTGCGTAAAGGATGTCTCCTGTGTTCATCGTTATGTGAGGATCAATTCGCGAGACCGGATCGGGAACTGCCACGATCTTCCTTCCCTGATAGGTGTACTCAGGAGGTCCTAACCATTCGATGTAGCTGTAAGCAACTTCCCAATCTACGAATGGCTCTTCTTCGTGTGCGGCCGCCCCGACTATGTAACCAGACAGCATCAGCAACAGAATCGACGCACCCAAGACTAAGGTCTTACTCTTGTTCATCTCGCCTCGCCTCCCTCTAGTTGCTTCTTAAGTGCCCTATAGAACTTCTTGTCATTGTTCATCCACTTCAGAAGGTAATAGGCCGTCACTAGTACCATGAAGACCCAAGATGCGGTACCGACTAGCGCGTTGGTTGCATCACTGTACCACACGTCCCAGTATTGAACCTGAGCCTGTTGCGCGTAGGCTACCGCTATGAAGGGCGCAATTATGCTTCCACGGTTTCGGTACATGAGAGCACTCTTCATTCGAGCTAGAATCTTGTGATCTATGAACGTCCTCACTCCTTGATCTATTAGAACCAAGATTAGAAAGGCTACCGCTCCCAAGATCGCGCCCAAGCGCGAAGCCTCCCACATCTCGTGAGTGAACATCAGCGCTGATCCGTGGTGCGCCAAGACCAAAGCTATTGTTCCGACCCACCAGAAGGTCACCAACGTTGTAAGCAGAGGTAGGATCAACCTAAAGGAGACCATTCTCATCACTGCTCCTGGAAGTACTTGGTTGTCTTCTCGACGCCACGGAAGATAGCCCAGTAGAAGATGTACGTGAATCCAGCCCAAATCGCTCCCATCACTCCCATCGTTCCTGCCATTATCTGAATTGGTTCATAGAATGACCTATAGGGATGAGGCCAACTCCAAGCCTCAGAGATGTATGCAGGTATCGGCGCTTTGGGCACCACCATTCTTATCAGGTACCAGATCGGCATTATGTGCGTCGTCTCTGGGTTGACTGGGTCTGGGTAAGCCACCTCGGTCATCATGAACGGAAGGTTGTGCCACACGAGAACACTGGGGGCCGTCAACGCGCCTGCGATCGATGAAGATATCAATATGTACAGCCCTGGATGCCTGTCTTTCATGACGAACAGCGTCAAGTCTGTGGCCAGCGCCGAGAAGAGGTATGACGGTACCTGGACGTAGTTGAACGGGTAGTTGTTCATCTCAACGAAGAAGAAGTACACCATGATGTTCCTCTGAATGTACCAGAAGGCGAAGGTCATCGTAGCACCGAAGTATAGGTTGAAGAACCTCTTGAACACCAGCGAGTATATCGGGAAGTGCGTCGCCACCAGCCACGTGAATACGAATGGCGCGAATCCCCAGTCCTTCCAATCGATCCAGAACTCCCAGTCTCCGACGCCGATCTGCGAGCTGACGGTCAGCATGTTCTGAGAGAAGATGAGCGTCGCTGTGAACGCTATCCATCTAATTGTTCTCGTAAAAAATATGGGCTGCGTCTCAACCGGTTGAGCCATTCGAGCCACCTAATTTACGCTGTTACCTTAGCCTGTGTGACGAGTCGCTGTGCAAGGTTCTCTAGATGCTGTAACCTCAGCAGTACTCTGACGACCTCAGGCACACCGACAGCGTAGATGAACATGAACGTCAGCACGAAGTTCCAGTGCGTCGGCATTGAGAAGAACTCCTCTCTGAAGAGGAAGATGTGGCCCAACTCGTTGGTTATCATCGACCCCAGCGTGAAGCCGAACACTGTTATCGGGAACACCCACAGCGTCACCGGGATTTTATTAATAATGTAGGGCTGTGCCTTCTTCAGCGCGTAGAGCTGGAAAATTATCGCCATCGCGAATATTAGGGCAAAGTACGGACCGAAGATCATCAGGTGTGGAGGTGTCCACGTTGCGTCCCTAAGTAGGAAGGAGTGCTGAGCTGGGTCCCAAATCACCGGAATCGCAACCGAGTTGTAGACGACTGCCGTCACCCACCACATCCACATCAAGTTTCTGATCGCGCGGCCCTCGTCAGCGATGCTGAACACCGGCTTCACCTTTCCGACCGGTGGTTTCGGCTCAATCTCAGTTCCTACTCGCTTTCCTGTTCCTGCTTCCATGGCGTTAATTACATGACGTGCTGATATATATACCTACGGATTAGAATCGAACATTTGTAAGAACGATAAACTTAAATTAAAAAGACGAATTTTATGGGTACAATGATTGTGGTAGAGACTCCTGACGGCAAGAGGCACGACGTGTTCGTTATGGATTATCACACGCATATCTGGGATGCCAGGCCGGAGAATTGGCTCCGTCCGCAGCTCGCTAAGGGCTGGATAGATTGTTTCTACGACTACCATAAAGGTTTGAGCCCGGAGGAATACATCTGGGATTACAACACATTCCTCTGGTACGGCGTAGATAGGACCATAGAAGACGTTTTCGTGAAGGGACACGTCGACGTTGCAGTTTTCATGGGTGTTGGGCTCAGGTATTTCTACAGGAACGGGTTCGACGATACTATAAACGCGGACCAGCTGGCAGCGATGCATAAATACCCTGACAGGTTTGTAAACAGCGCTACGTGGGACCCGAGAGACGGAGAGGCAGGGCTAAGGAGGCTTGAGGACCTCGTAAAGAACTATCGGGTTAGGCCTTGGCAGATCAAGAGTACAAAGCTTTATACGGCAGAATGGAAAGAGATGGACGGCACAGTATCCAAAGGCTGGCGTTTGGACTCTAAGGAGGCTTTCGAGTATCTCGAAAAGAACAGAGAGCTGGGAATTAGCATTCAGGTTCCCCATAAGGGGCCAACCGTTTGGCCATTGAGCAAGGACTCCTTCGACGTACACGACGTGGACACGGCAGCGACCTCGTTCCAAGACCTGACCTTCGTGGTCACCCACTCGGGTGCGCCAAGGATAGACGACTTCTGCTGGATCGCCACACAGGAGAAGAACGTATACGCGGGCTTGGCTGTAGTGATGGCCTTCATTCACAAGAGACCGAGGTACTTTGCCGAGGTGCTCGGTGAGCTCCTCTTCTGGTGTGGCCCAGACAGAATCCTTTACGGGTCGGACTACGCACTATGGCATCCCAAATGGCTGACTGAGGAGTTCTTGAAGTTCGAGCTGCCCAAAGACGTCGAGAAGGAGTACGGTGTAGAGTTGACCCTAGAGACTAAGAAGAAGATCCTCGGAGAGAACGCGGCCAAATTATGGGGGATTGACGTAAACGAGGCGAAGAAGAAGTTGGCAGAGGACGCAATAGCCAAGCAGTATAACATTAAGCCTCCGATCATCAAAATAGGGAAATAAGGGTGGCCGATTTTCATTAAATTTTTTTGGTGAAACTCTATGAACGCTTTTGGTTCAACTACTTCATTAAAGGAGAAGGTAATTTCATCGCTGAACAAAGTCTACGACCCAGAACTCGATGAACCGATCACAGATCTGGGTTTTGTTCGCGATGTTAAGGTCTCGGAACTGGGCGATGTCGAGGTAGAAATAATGACGTCCATGTACTGGTGTTCTCCGAACTTCATCTACATGATGCTGGAAGACGCCAAGGAAGCGGTAAGTCGCATTGAGGGCGTGAAGCGTGTACGTATCCGGATCCTGAACCACTTTGATGAGGACAAACTTAACATGATAAACGAAGGTAGGACCTTTGAGCAGATATACGGAGAGGAGGCGATGGACAACCTTGAAGACTTGAGGGCGCTGTTTAAACTCAAGGCGCTCAGGAGGAGGCTGTACAGGGTCGTGAACGTCTTGACAAAACACGGACTCACTCTAGAGGAGATACTAGCCCTGAGTCCCGACGAGGTGAAAGTCGAGGGCGAGTGCGTGACGATAAGAGCTGGCACGAAACAGGTCTTCGTTGAGGACGCTCAAGAAGTGGAGGCCCTGACCCGATATCTAGACCTCATTAAGGGTCTGTGCCGCAACGTTGCGAGGTTCGTGGTCTGGTCACTAGACGGAAAAGCACCTAGTCTCGAGGAGCTGAGGACATTAGTAGAACGAGGCCGGTCGATGAACGTTAATTTCGGTTTCAACACGGCATTGTGTGCCGCTCTCCTGCACTCTAGGATTAACTCACCAAGGGAAGACATAAAAGATTGCGGCCCGGCTCAACAATAGGTCGCTGAGGTCATGAGAGGCGCCCGCCTTTACGTCGCGATTTTCTTCGGAATCGTTGCTCTGATAATCGCAGGACTCATCCAGTTCGACCAAATAATGGCGACCATATACGTGTTCATCGGCAGGGCGTCTTTAGATAGGATCGTCAGTTCTCCGTTGCCTGAAGGGCTCTGGCACATCGCCCTATTCAACATCATCATTAACGGTTTGTTCCTAGCGCTCATACCTCTCAAGTTGAAAGGTTCATGGAAGTACCATAGCCCGTTTGTGGCTTTCATGATATCAATGTTCTCAGAGATGTATGGTTTCCCGCTCACGATATATTTCCTGTCCGGCTTCTTCGGAACTACACCTCTTGTACCTCAATACGTGGGTTACGTATGGACGTTTGGTCACATCCTAGGCTCTACAATTTCCATTATAGGGATGATACTGGTTTATCTCGGATGGCGAGAGATAATCGCGGCTAGACAAGAGTGGCTCGTAACTACGGGGATATACAACTACGTCAGACATCCCCAATATCTCGGATTGATCTTGATAACGTTCGGGTACTTAGTAGTCTGGCCAACCATTACGTCCGCGATTCTTTGGCCGATTATCATCGCGTTGTACTACCGTGCCGCAAGACGTGAAGAGCGCGAGCTCCTCAATCGATTCGGAGAGGAATTCTTACAGTACGCTCGGAGAACACCGATGTTCATTCCCCGTCTCAACCTGTCGAGCAGGCAGAACTCGACTTAAAGCCCTCTGTTTTTTACTCCTTTGTAAAACGTTCCCCAGGAGTGCCTTCAAATCTGTAGGCCCGGCTACCTTGGAGTAGGGAACTCCTTAGCATCAAGAACTTTGACACGTTGCGAGGACGCTGGAAGTTTAGAATAATTGAATTTATCAACGTACCAGTAATGAGTCTTTCATGTTTGATCGAGGTATTAGAAGAGGCTTTATGCAATGCAACTTATGAGGGTTGCAGGTGTAGCGTCCCGCCGTAAAATTAATAGGCGACTGCAATTCAACTCTCCTGCGTGAAGGCAGCTAGGTTGTTCGAGTACCATAAGCCACTGAAGGTTGTTGAAGCCGATTATCCGAAGATCACGAGGCCAGATCAAGTGATAGTGCGGATAAAGGGAGCAGGGGTATGCCATACCGACTTACACATTCAAGAGGGCATGTGGCACGAGAAGACCAACGTCCGTTTGCCCTATACTCCAGGCCACGAGAACGCTGGAACGATCGAAGAGGTGGGAGAGGGGGTCGAGGGGTTCAAAAAGAACGATCCCGTCATCCTTCACCCAGCGGTGACTGACGGTACCTGCAGAGCCTGTCGTGCAGGGGAGGACATGCACTGCGAGAACCTCGGCTTTCCCGGCCTAGACAGGGACGGAGGATTTGCGGAGTTCGTTGTGACTTCCGTCAGGTCTCTGGTGAGGGCCGACGGTCTGGACTTAACCGAAATAGCTCCGCTGGCTGACGCTGGTCTGACAGCGATTAGGGCTGTCAAGAAGGCGGCAACGAACTCGTATCCAGGGGCGTTCATCGGTGTTGTGGGTGTCGGTGGGTTAGGACACATAGCGATACAGTTGCTCAGGCATATGTCGAACGCATCCATAATCGCCGTTGACATAGTAGAAAGCAAACTCAAGCTAGCTGAGCAATTCGGGGCCCACTACGTCGTGGACGCCAAGAAAGACGCAGTTAAAAGCATCCTCGAGATAACGAAGGGAAAAGGCGTCAACGCGATTATCGACTTCGTTGGAACTCAGGCTACTCATGACACGTGCTACAAGAGCCTCCGTAAGGGAGGAAAGTTCGTGATCGTTGGATACGGAGGAATGATAAACGCGAGGTCTATTGACATGATAGCGAGTGAGCTGACGGTTGAGGGCAGTCTGGTCGGTAACTACCTCGAACTCGCAGACTTGGTGGAGTTAGCCAGACAAGGGAAAGTAAGGGTGGTCACCAATAAGTATCCACTTGATCGAGTGAATGAGGTTCTAGAGAGTCTCAAAGGCGGCGGGCTGATGGGGAGGGCGGTGCTGACACCATAAGGTAACACATCTATTGATCCAATCTCAACCTGAATATCGTGAAACCGATGCTGGACGCGTGAGCTAAGGTTTTTACCTCGATATCCGACTTCCGTGAGTATGAGAGTAAGGGTCTTCAGGGTCTCTTCTTATAACGATCCCGATACGGGGAGACCCGGTAAGGTCATCGAGCTGGTGGAGGTCAGGCCTTCTCCATCTTCAACGACACGGGGTGTGTTAGCAGCCGAGGAGGTTCTGGTGGCACAGCAGATCTTCCATTCACTTCTAACGCAACTGCAGGGTATGGGGCTGATGCCGATCCAGAGGGACAGGGTGATCCCTAAGATGGTCCTATACCTGACCGAGGAGGAGTACGAGAGGCTCGGCGTGAGGTTCGAGGTGAACGACGAGTACGAACTCGTCCTAGAAGACGGCAAGTTGTCCTTCAAAAGGCCACCGTGATGTAGGGGACTTGAAGTTCGTCTGTCTCATCTGTCGGATTGAGGTTGAGTCGGTCTATGAAGAGGACCGCGGCGATTACCTTCACGTGATATGCCCGAGGGGGCACGAGCAGTTCGTTAAGAAGAGCCGTCAACGGTGAGAGAGGATGAAAGTCTTAGGAAGACTGTCTTTAACGCAGTAACCAAACCGCTCGAACTGCACGTGAGATCCAACCTCGAGGGAATTCACGGTGCGCTCAGCGATACCGTTCACGATCTCCAGACTTTCCTCGTTGAAAGCACCATCTGGATTGAAGAGCCTTCCCGGGATCAGCACCTGTACCTCTACCGCTTCATTTACTGGCACCCACTGAATCACCTTAAGACCTGGCTCTGGAGGGCCGAGCTCAGCTACTCCCTCGGCGAGCTTATCCGTGACCGACTTTAGCGTAAAGTTGCACAGGTGCTTCAACCTGACTCTTCCCCCTTCTCCGACAGTTTTCAGGTCCTCTGCAGGGACGTAGAACTCTCCCGTTACCCTTAACCTCCTGTTTCCTAGGTTTCGGGTGGGATGGAGTGGAAGGTCGACATCGAGCTCGCCTATGCCGTCTAGCTTGAGCTTCATCGGGTCCTTCACGAAGAACATCCTCGAGGCGAGGTCGTCCACGTGCCTTCGGTTTATCGCGTATAGCAGGTCCCACGAGTATACTTTTCTGCTCTGAGTCAGGGCGACGTAACGCTCGACGAACTCTTTGAGGGCCTGCGGTAGTATCCCTCTCCTTCTGATCGACGCTATCGTTGCGAGCCTTGGGTCGTTCCATCCGGAGACCAGCCCCCGCTCTATGAGCGATCTTATCTCCCTTCTGGAGACGGGAGTTCCCTCGAATTCGAACCGCTCGTACTCAACGAAGGTCGGGTTCGACATGCCTAGGTATCTCCTGATCAGGTTCTGGAGCTCGTCCCTGAGCATGAACTCGGAGGTCCTCAGGACGTGAGTGATCCCGCAGATCGCGTCCTCTATGCTCACGGCGTAATCGTATGTCGGCCAGACTCTGTACCTGTCACCGGTTAGTGGGTGTACCGCGTCCACAACCCTCATTATCACAGGGTCCCTGAGAGTGGTATTGGTAGAGCTCATGTCGCCCACGAGCCTGAGCGAGACCTCGCCCTCGGAATAACGACCCTCTAGCATTCCGTCCCAAAGCTCAAGGTTGACCTCTGGAGGCTGAGACCTGTGATCGCAAGGAATTCCGTCCGACCTCAAACGCCTCATCTCGTCACGACCACAAGTGCATGCATACGCCTTGCCCCCTTCGACCAATCTCCTCGCGTTTCGATAGAAGAGCTCCATGTCGTCGCTGTTGTTCTTCTCGTGATCCCACCGAATGCCGACCCAACTGTATCCGTCCCTGTAGCTGTCGTAGTACTCAGGTCTTACCTTCCTAGGGTCAGTGTCCTCGAACCTCAGCCAGACCTTGCCGCCGTACATCTCCTTGTAGAGGTAGTTGATCAGGCCGCTCAGGGCGTGTCCGATGTGCATGAAACCGCTGGGCTCGGGTGGCAACCTAGTAACCACGTTTCCCTCGACAGCGTTGGGAAGAGGCGGCAACCTTCTCTTAGCATCGGTCCTTCTGTCGATCATCAGCTCAGGTGCAACCTCAGAGAGAGTCTGCGTTATCGCGTCGAGCGACATGGTGTTGACCTGCCCGACGACCTCCCTTACCGCGTTCAGCAACTCCTTGATAATGGTCTTCAGCTCCGGCCTCTCGGCGATCACCTTCGATATCACCGCCTTCTCCTGCGCGGAGCCCCCGTGGTCGTATGCGTTCTTCAGGGCCCACTTATAGACTAATTGGCGGAGATCCTCAGAGGTCATCCAATGATTCGTCTGGAGGCCTCGGAATAAATGCTGGGTTGGTCTGAAAGCTTAAACGCTATAGCCCGCTCTGAAGGACGATAATCAGTGATGGGAGAGCTCTCGATGGCCCCAGTTCACAGGATGTTGAAAAGAGCTGGCGCCGTCAGAGTCAGTGAGGAGGCCGCGATCGAGCTCAGGTCGATTCTGGAGAGCATAGGCATGAGGATCAGCGAGAGGGCCATCGAGATAGCCACGTCATCTGGCAGAAGGACCGTAAAAGGCGAGGACGTAATAGAGGCCGCCAGATCTCTGTTTCCGGACCTCAGATTGAAAAAAGTATAGCTCAATAGGTGCTGATTGCTGAATGTTCTCACGGTCATGGTGCGCGTGATCGTGACCTCCGTTCCTGGTTCTGGGAAGACAACGATACTAAGGATAGTACGCGAGAAGGCGGCTGACGTAGTCGTAGCGAACCTCGGCGACTTCATGTTCGAGATCGCTAAGATGCGGTACAACCTTAGGTCCAGGGACGAGATGCGGCGAGTCATCCCCGTTGAGGAGTACCGGAACGTACAACTCGAGGCCGCGAGGCAGATAGGTGCGATGAACGGAAAGGTGCTCATCGACACACACGCCCTGATCAAGTCGCCGTTCGGCTACTACCCGGGCCTCCCACCCGACCTTTTGGACGCTATACGACCACACGCGGTGGTCTTCTTGGACTTCAGGCCGGAGGACATACTCGAGCGGAGGAGTAAGGACGAGGACGTCTCCAGGAAGAGGGGCATGGAGTCTGTAGAGGAGATCGAGGAACATCAGAGGTTGAGTGAGGTGGCAGCGATCGCTGCGGCCTCGCACGCCAAGTGTTACTACGTCAAGCTCTCCTGCAGGTATCCACAGTCAGTTCCCTTCCAACACGCCCAAGAACTCTCCTCCAGGCTTATCGAGTACCTCAACCTCCTCGAGTCGAGTGTGAGGGTCACCTGAACCCCACCGGCAATTTGAGGTTCCAGTCAGACACGTCCCGGACGTTCACCTTCCTCCCCGAAGCTATGAAGACCGTGTGACTCCTCGTGATGTGGACAGGCCTTGTTGCGCCCTCTCTGACCCTCCACGGCCTTATCAACAGCTCCCCCACGAACAGATCTATAATCCCGGAGGCCCTCATAGCGGAGACTGTTCGCTCCAGTTGATTGACTGAGGGGACGATCGCTGCGAAGGTCCCACCTCCTCTGAGGGATGCGACAGCACCTCCGATGACGTTCCAAGGGTCAGGCACGTCGGCGACGAACGCGTCTACTTCCCTCTCCTCTACCTCCGCGAGGCTACCCTTCTTCAGCTTGAGAACGTCCTTCACTCCAAGTCTCTCTGCCATACGCTCTATGATAGGGAACCTCTCGTCGTTGAGGTCGTAACTCACCAGAAGACCGCCGGGGCTAATGCGAGTCGCCAAGTACAGGGCGAGCACGCCGCTACCGGTCCCTCCCTCGACGATTGCGCATCCGGGCCTTGCGTCTAGGAGGAACGCTATCAACCCCAAGTCCTTCGGGTAGACGATCTGGGTTCGCCGAGGCATCGCTGCGAGGAGCTCGTAAACGCTGGGATAGAGGAGGGCAACCTTGACGCCCTTACTGGTCTCGACGACTTCGCCAGGTACCTTTCCGATCAGCGAATCGTGTTGCAGTACACCGTCCTCGGCGTGGAGCTTCTCGCCACGTTTGAGGGTCAGCAGGTACCTGTTGCCTCGCTCGGTGAGCAGCAGCACCTTCTCTCCGTATCCGAGGGCCTTCCTCTCCAATCCGGAGATCGACGTCGATGCTGCTAAAAGAACCGGATCCCTGTCCTGACCCGTGAACTCTAATTACCCAAGGCTCACTCGGATAATTGGGATGGTCGAACAAGTCCAGAGGAGAGAGCGAAGGATAAGAGTGCTACTCGCGAAACCAGGGCTCGACGGACACGATCGGGGGCTGCTGATACTGGCGAGGGCCTTCAGGGACGCGGGCATGGAGGTGGTATATGGGGGGATACTTAGGAGCCCCGAGGAGGTGGTAGAGATCGCTATTCAGGAGGACGTGGACGTGGTTGCGCTAAGCCTCCACAACGCCGACCACATCCCCAACTTCATCAGGGTGGCTAGGCTTCTGCGAGAGAAGGGCGCCGGAGACAAGGTCGTAGTCGGTGGAGGGATCATCCCGCCTGAGGACAAACCTGTGCTGGAGAGCGAGGGTATATCAGGGAACTTTGGACCCGGGACGCCGATCGACGTGATCATCGATCACATCGTAGAGCGGGTGAGAAGGGAGAGGTGGAGAGAGGTTGTGTAGCCGTCGGTGGAGTCGCTGAGGTCGGTCAGACGATCTGCGGCTCTTGCCAAGTCCCGAAGAGCTCCCTACCGACGTTCATGATCTCCTCCAAAGTGGCGTAGGACCTTACGGCCTCGATGATGTACGGCATGACGTTCACCTCTTCGTGCTCGAACGCCCACCTGAGCCTGTCGAGAGCTTTAGCTACGCGTTCCCTGTCTCTGGACTTCTTCACCTCCCCGAGTCGGGCCAACTGGACGTCCCTGACCCTCTCGTCCACCCGGAGGTACCTAATGGGCTTCTCGTCCGGAATAACGTACTTGTTCACCCCGACGATTACCGAGTCGCCGCGCTCAACCGAGAGCTGCGTCTTGTATGCGACTTCATGGATCTCTCTCTGCACGAAGCCCGCCTCGATGGCTTGAAGCATTCCGCCGAGTTCGTCTATCCTGTAGAAGTAATCTAGGGCCTTCTCGAACATCTGCTCCGTGAGCCACTCAATGAAGTACGAGCCCGCAAGAGGGTCTATCGTGTCAGGTATGTCCGTCTCTTCGGCGATGATCTGCTGAGTCCTTAGTGCAACCAGAACCGCCTCCTCGGAGGGCAAAGCCCAAGCTTCGTCATAGGAATTGGTGTGCAGCGATTGCGTACCACCGAGAACTGCGGCAAGAGCCTCGATGGTCGTTCTGATGATGTTGTTGAGAGGTTGCTGCCAAGTGAGCGACGCGCCTGAGTTCTGCGTGTGGAACCTCATAGTAAGAGACCTAGGGTTCTTCGCGCCGTAGAACTCCTTGAGGACTGTGGCCCAGATCTTCCTTGCGGCCCTGAACTTCGCTATCTCCTCGAAGAAGTTCATGGTGGAGTTGAAGAAGAAGGAGAACCTCGGAACGAATTCATCGACGCTCATTCCTGAAGAGACTCCGAGGTCGACGTAGGTGAATCCGTCCATCAGCGTGAAACTCAGTTCCTGTGCGGCGCTCGCTCCCGCTTCACGGATGTGATAACCGCTGACGCTGATGTAGTGCCACTTCGGCATGTTCTTGGTGCAGAACTCCATCATGTCCCTTATGATTCGGAGATGTGCCTCAGGTGTGAAAGCCCACTCTTTTTGCGCGATGAACTCCTTCAGTATGTCGGTCTGGGTGGTACCGCTTAGCACGTTCATAGGGACGCCCTGTTTCTCCGCAACCGCTATCAACATCGCCAGCAATACGGCAGCCGGCGCGTTGATGGTCATCGATACGCTGACCTTATCGAGTGGTATTCCGTGGAAAATCACCTCCATGTCTCTCACGGTCGAGACCGAGACACCGCACTTCCCTACCTCGCCTTCCGACCTAGGGTTGTCGGGGTCGTAGCCGTAGAGCGTCGGCATGTCGAAGGCCAGGCTGAGCCCGGACTCGCCGTGCTCGAGCAGGAACTTGAACCTCCTGTTGGTGTCCTCCGGTGTCCCTAACCCAGCGAACATCCTCATGGTCCAGAGCTTCGACCTGTACATCGACGTGTAAACTCCCCTAGTGAAAGGGTGCTCCCCGGGAAAACCGAGGTCGGTCTCGTAATCGAGCCAACTGATGTCCAGCGGCGTGTAGAGCGGCTTAATTTCGATGCCTGAGGTCGTGACGAACGAACTCTTCCTCTCAGGAGCGGCGCGTACGCTCTCCTCGTACCTCTTCGTCCAAGCCCGATGGAGGTCTTTGATCCTCTCCAGATTTTCCTCCTTGAAGAGCGGTGCCCTGGCCTTCCTCTCCTCGAGACGCGACCTAAGGCCCGACCAGTAGTTGAGCCTTCGGGACGACCACCCTGAGAGGTCCTCTAGGACCCGAACCATCTCGGACCAAATTACTTAAAAAATACTAAATAAGCATAGTGTCCGGTTCTACTCGTGTTCATGCTCGTGTTCGTACAGTTCCTCTCCCATCGTAGTAGGTGCTTCTGCACGGAACGAGAGCGTCTTACCGCTCTGGAACTTCAGTAGGACTACATAATGGTCTATGCCGTGGACATCACCGAAGATCATCACGTGCTCTCCATCGGTTGCCGTGCCCCTCATCCTGACGGTGCTGAGGGGTTCTACGCAGATCTTGTCCACCCTTCTCATCTTCATCACCCCTCCCTCCATAACCATGTCGTGAAGCTCGGTCTCCATGTCCCTCCTCTTTCCGTCCTTGGTCACCCCGTAGACATCGGCACCTATTAGACAGTCCGCCAAGAAGCCGCTGTTCCTGAGGTTCAGCAAGATCGCGCCGGACTTCGTGCCGTGTCTGACTGTGATCTCCTCGGCGGAGAGCACAGACCCAACCCCGAAAACCACACCGATGCCGACGACAACGATTGTAGCCACCACTATTGCTATGAGGTATATGGTCTTCACGTTTGATATTTTTCGGAGACCACCTATTAAATGTTACTTGAAGAATCCGTTGAATGGGTAATTAACGTAATAAATCCAACTGGTTTATGAAGTCTGATCTAGACCCTCCTTCCCCTCCTTCCCCCTTTCTTTCTCACGCTGTCGTGCGGCGTTGGTGTGATGTCCTCGATCCTGCCTATGAGCACTCCTGACCTAGCGACGGCCCTGATCGCCGCCTGTGTTCCCGGCCCGGGAGTCTTCGATTTGACTCCTCCAGGCGCTCTCACCCTAATGTGGACGGCGTTGATGCCTTTGGATTTGGCGACCTCCATCGCGAAGCTAGCCGCCCTCATGGCCGCGTACGGCGAGGCTTCCATTCTTCCGCCCGTAACGAACATGCCTCCGGAGGCCCTTGCGTAGGTCTCCGATCCGGTCAGGTCGGTGACGTGAACGACCACGTTGTTATAGGAGGAGTAAATGTGGACTATTCCCCAGACTACCTTCTCCTCCCTTTTCGGCGGCTGAGCTACTTGTTCCGTCGACATCTCTCCTTCCCAGGCCTAGGTTCACCTATTTAACCCGACCTTCGCGATTCGAGGTGGTTTGAGGGTCGCGCTCGTCAATTACACCTACGGCGGCGCGAGCGGGTCAGGCAGGCACGTCCAGCTCCTCCACAAGGGACTTAGGAGGGAGGACGTTGAGGCGATCGCGATTCACAGAGGCAACTCGTGGGAGCTGAGGCTTCCGAGGCTAAAGTCTCTTACCTTCTCGGTGGGCGCCTCATTAAGGGTGAGGGGGTTTGATTTGGTGCACGTTCACTCGCCCAAGCTTCTGCCCTCCTTAACGCTGGCGGACAGAGGCGTGGTCACCGTCCACGGAGGTGAAGCTGAGTTCAGGGAGAAGTACGGAGCGATATCTGATGCCTTCTGGCTCGGTATGAGGGCCTTGAGGGGCCGAATAGGCGCGATAACAACGGTCATGAAGTATGAAGCCGAGAGGAAGGGGTGGACGTGGATCCCCAACATGACAGACCTCGAGGCGATAGAGGAGGTCGAGCCTGCGAAGGAGAGCTTAGTGCTCTTCGTGGGTAGAAACGATCCAGTCAAGAATTACAGGTTGTTCAAGGGAGTCGTTAGTGCGTTGAAGGTCAAGCACGTCGCCTTTGGCGTAGAGCGAGTCGCTCCTTGGAAGGAGGTGATATCGTACATGAAGTCGGCCGTCTGTCTGATGATTACATCGAGTTGGGAGGGCATGCCCAGCGTCATGCTGGAGGCTTGGGCCTCTGAGTGTCCGGTGATCGCCAACAGAATTCCGGCCTTCCAGCCCTACAGCGACGCGCTGCTGCTCACCGATTCCACCCTACATGGCTGGGTCGAGGCTTTCAGCAAACTCGAAGAGGTAAAGGACCGGGTAATCAGAAGGGGAAGAGAGATCGTGGAGGACCTAGACTACAAGAGGGTCACGAAACGTTACCTCGATCTCTATTACGCTCTCGCATGAAACTCCTTCGTTGGCCTTCGTGTCCTCATGAAGAGCAAGAGGCCTCCTGCGATCATCGAGGCCGCAACAGCCGAGGATACAACTAACCCCATCACATCAGGACCCACAAGCCCTCCTCCGATGAAGAAGCCGCTGATCGTGATAGTCTCGCGCGATGGACTGGTAACCACGATGACCCGCTTAGCGATGAGTCGGTCGTCGAGGAAAACCTCAACGGTCAGAGGTCCTCGTACGGGAGCTATGAACGAGAAGGCGCCATCGGTGCGGGTGACCTGTACCTCTCGTCCGGCCTGAGAGACCTTCAGGGAGATCCCTTGAGACCTTGCGCCGAACCAATCTCGGACATCCAACGTCACCGGGATTCTGGCGTTAAGGACCCTCAGCTCGATCTCTTGCCTCATGGGGTCGACTTCCGCCGTCTGAAGGAGATGGCCCTCGTAGATCACCGAGATTCTGAAGCGCACGGGCAAGACTCTGAGTCTAGCTATTCCTGCGCTGTCTGTGGTCGAGTTCATAGGTTTCCCTGTTCCCGGGTCGGTCGTCCGGACCTGCGCGCCTGCGAGAGGCGATCCATCCGCAGAGAGGAGCTTAACGTTGAACTCTTTCCTTGGTACGCTGATACTCGTCAGACTGCTATCCGTTGTGAGTCTATGAGTCGAGTTCAGAAGAGACCTGCCACCCAAGGTAAGCCTCAACGTCATCTCACCAACTCCTGCAACGTTTGAGGCCGGGAGGGCCCTGAACCTTGCACTTCCACTCGAGTCTGTGGAATTCGTGCCGAGCTCACCGACTGTAGAGGACACCGTTACACGAACTCCCACTACAGGGTCGATTCCGTCTGCGAGGACCCTTACCTCTAGGTCCAGCGCGTTAACCACCAGTGTCACGTTGGACGTCCTGACTAGCTCTAGCGTCGAGGTAAGCAACGTCACGTTTACCCTGTTTCTGCCGAACAATCTGACAACCGATAGTTCGTAGAGCCCAGCGACGTCGGACGTCACGACTCCCCTGAACTCGGTCAAGCCTTCTGACACGGACGCCTGATAGGAGAGCTGGCCAGTAGAGATGGTGACCCTACCGTCTGGGATCGGATTTCCCATCAAATCGACTAACTTCATCCGCACGGTCGCAAATGGGCCCACGAACTCGTGCCTGTCCTTAGAGACGTCATGGTGCAAAGTCCCGATGTTTACCGTGAGTCTCTGTACCCTGATTGAGACGTTGTAGGTGCCAACCGACCCCAATTCCGACAGAGGGAGGTTGCTCAAAGCAACCGTTCCTAGTTCACCCGTAATGCCCTCCCTTACGACCCGCCCGCTGTTAGACGTGAGCCTTATCGTCGCACCCCTCAGGGGCAGACCGTCGGAGTCCAGCACGGCCACAGTTGCGGAAGCGACTCGCGCGACCAACCTAAGCCGACCTTGCTGAGGGACAGTTAGGGTCTCGTTGAGGACCAACACGCCGTCTATCTGGAGCTGCGCGACGTAGGTCCCCGATGGGAGGGCCCTGAACACCGCAAGACCGTCCTCGGTCGTCCTGAATGCCCTCCTTATTGCGCCGTCCAAGAGGACCAGCTCAACGGCCGATACGGGTCTTCCCTTTGCGTCAACGACCTCAAGCTCGAGCTGATGTTCCTGAGCGCTCGCCGGCCAGAGAGCCGCCGTGAGTATGGTCGTAATAATTAACACCAGTAGGAGTGCCGTTCCCCTCAAACGCGTCTACCTCATCTGCTTGAGGTGGCCCTCGTAACCGGCCCTCTTCAACTCGTTGAGAAAACCGTTGGCGCCCCTCAACACCGACTTCGCGGTGTTGTACGTGAGCTGATCGACCGCGTCTTCGAACTTGAGCCAGGCGTACCCCTTGTGCTCGTGGCTCAGCTTCACATCGAAGGTCTCAGTCTTTGCGAGATAGAAGACGACGCTCTTCTTCACCTCTCCCTGCTGACTCTTGTAGGAGTAAGAGATCATCTGCCTGAAGCCGTTGATGAGTTGCAGCTCTTTAATCCCAGTTTCCTCGTAGACCTCCCTAACCACAGCGTCTACCTCAGTCTCTCCCTCCTCGATCCCTCCTTTCGGGAAGTCCCAGTGTCCTGCGCTGTAGAGTAGCAGCAGATAATAACGGTCGCCGATGGTGTCGTTGAATATCACCGCTCCTGCCGACTTTCGCTCTGGCAACCCATCGTCAAACTCTCAATGCCCTAATTATAACCGTGATCACGCGGGCTCGGGGTTTCGGTGAGGCGACGTGACTAGCGCCTCTTCGTGAGAAGACCATACTTAAATATCGTAAGTGGAATTTCGGGCAACAGATGAAACTCTTCGAGGAGTGGGACGTCAGCAATGTCGAGGTCAAGGACGCAGGGCTGAGGTCCTGCATCAACCTGAGGAGCGTGGTCCTGCCACACAGCGGCGGGAGACACGAGCACAGGCGCTTCGGAAAGGCCAACGTGAACGTCGTCGAGAGGCTTGCGAACATGCTGATGAGGCCTGGAAGAAACGGCGGTAAGAAACAGAAGGCCCTGTTGGTGGTGAAGAACGCTCTTCACATTGTGGAGCTCAGGACCGGAGAAAACCCGATTCAAGTGCTCGTCAAGGCGATCGAGAACGCCGCTCCCAGGGAGGACACCACGAGGGTCACTTACGGCGGCATAACTTACTTCAAGGCTGTTGACATATCACCTCAGAGGAGGCTGGACTTGGCCCTTCGATGGATAGCCGACGGTGCGAGGACGAGCTCGTTCAGATCTGCTAAGTCGATAGATGAGGCCCTTGCTGACGAGATCATCGCAGCGGCCTCGAACGACGTGAAGAGCCACGCGGTGAAGAAGAAGATCGAGCAGGAGAGAGTAGCTCTCTCGTCTAGATGAGCTCAGCCTTCGAAGCGTCTGGAGAAGAAGGACATCCGTCCGCTTAGTTGAGCGGCCTAACGCCGTTCGGTACCAAGAAGTATCAGGGAAGAATTTTAAATACGGCACAATCGGTGAGATCGACGAGCGAGAATGTCCGGAAAGCCGCACATCAACTTGATCGTGATCGGACACGTCGACCACGGCAAGTCGACGACGATGGGACACTTCTTGGTGCTGAACGGCGCTGTTGACGAGAGGCAGCTGAAGCAGCTCGAGGAGGAGGCGAAGAGGCTGGGAAAAGAGACCTTCCTCTACGCATTCATCATGGACACCATAAAGGAGGAGCGGGAGAGGGGGTTGACGATACAGCTGAGCTTCCAGAAGTTCGAGACCAAGAAGAATTTCTTCACCATCATCGACGCGCCGGGTCACAGGGACTTCGTCAAGAACATGATCACCGGTGCTTCTCAGGCGGACGCAGCGGTGTTGGTGGTATCCGCGAAGAAGGGGGAGTACGAGGTGGCAATCGCACCTGGTGGTCAAGCTAGAGAGCACCTGTTCCTAGCATTCATGCTCGGCATCAGACAATTGATCGTACTGGTCAACAAGATGGACGACCCGACGGTGAACTGGGCTAAGGAGAGGTTCGACGAGGTGAAGCAAGGAGTATCGTCGCTGATGCGTCAGATCGGCATCGATCCGTCTAAGATCACCTTCATTCCGGTCTCCGGTTGGACAGGCGACAACCTTGTTGAGCGGAGCAAGAACATGGCATGGTACACCGGTCCGACCTTCTTGGAGGCCCTCGACTCTTTCCAAGAGCCTCCCAAACCCGTCGACAAGCCGCTTAGGATACCCATTCAAGCGGTCTACTCCATCAAGGGCGTCGGCACCGTACCAGTTGGAAGGGTGGAGACCGGAGTCCTCAAACCAGGCGATCAGATCATGATAATGCCGGGAGGAGTAAGGGCTGAGGTGAAGAGCATCGAGATGCATCACACACCATTACAACAGGCTTTGCCCGGCGACAACATAGGTTTCAACCTGAAGGGCGTCGATAAGGCCCAGCTGGCACGCGGAATGGTCGTCAGCCACGCCGACAATCCGTGCAAGGTCGCCGAGGAGTTCAGGGCCCAGATCATAGTGATCAACCATCCAACCGCGATCGCAGTCGGGTACACGCCGGTGATGCACGTACACACCGCTCAGACTGCTGTCAGGTTCTCGGAACTGGAGGCGAAGATCGATCCGAGGACTGGTCAGATCGTCGAGAAGAACCCGCAATTCCTCAAAACAGGAGACGCTGCTGTCGTGAAGTTGCAGCCTCTGAGACCTGTCGCGCTCGAGACCTACAGCGAATTCCCACAGCTCGGGCGGTTCGCGTTAAGGGACATGGGCATGACGATCGGCGCGGGAATAATCAGAGAGATCACGAAGCTCGGAAAGTGAGTCGACCAGAAGGTAATCAGCTCTTCACCCTCATCTCGATCGCGATAGTCTCTGGCACCTGAATTCTCATTATCTCCCTCATGATCCTCGGATCGGTTATGGTGAGGTCCATGAGGCGCTTGTGAACCCGCATCTCCCATTTTCGCCAAGTCTTCGTGCCCTCACCGCAGGGGCTCTTTCTCACGGGTAAGACGAGTCTCGTCGTCGGCAAGGGAGTAGGGCCCCTGACCTTAGCACCGGCCTTAGTCGCTATGTCCCTGATCTCCTTGCAGAGGCTCTCCAACCTCTCCAAGTCCGTCGATGCCAGCTTAATCCTGACGACCTGCTTCATCTTCTGTGCCGACCTCGCCTTCAGCTGACTTATCAACCGTTTCGGCGACAGCTTCATCAATGGGCGTCTCCTCCGAGATCAACTCCGCTTCCTCGAGGACCTGCTCGTGGCTCACTCTCAAGCGCTCTATCTTCTGCGCGACCTCCTCCTCCTTCACCCTCCCCATGATGATGTCGTACCAAGTGGAGTAGGCGTCAACGGGCATGGAGCTCCTGTACCAAGGCACCTGATGTGAGACACCACAGTTGCCGCAACTGACCTCTGCGACGTAGCCGCTGACGGTCACCACCGTGACAGCTTGCTGGTTGCAGAGGGGGCAGTAGAAGACCTTCGGGAAAGGCCTCGGTGCCCTCCTGATGATCTTCCTTCTCCGTCTACCCAAGTCCAAGGACTTCTTCCATTCGCATCTTAAAAGCCTGAACCTAACGACCCGGCCACCTTCGCCCGGCGTATCATGGTTTAATTCACGACCTGAGACTGAATTCTGGATGCCCACCAACCTCCCCGCAGAGGCTAAGGCCAAGCTAGCGGAGTATTCCTCTGCCAGGACCATAGAGGAGAAGGTGGCCAAACTCGAGGAGGCCATAGGTCTGATACCGGATCACAAGGGAACCGAGAAGCTGCGTAGACAGCTGAGAAAGAGACTCGCGGACCTGAGGTCGGAGATGGAGGAGAGGAGGAGAAGGAGGACCGGTGGCAAGGACGAGTTCTCAGTCGAGAAGGAGGGGTGGGCGCAGATAGCGATCATAGGTCCGGCCAACTCGGGTAAGTCTTCGTTGTTGAACGTCCTCACCAACGCTAAGTCTCCAGTTGCCGATTACCCGCTCTCAACTGTCCGTCCCTACCCTGGTATGATGCTGGTGCGCGATGCCGAAATTCAGCTGGTCGACCTCCCGCCGGTCCTAACTGTTGACCTTCAGCCTACCGGCTTCACCAGCAGGGCCGTCTCCGTTGCGAGGAACAGCGATCTCCTCCTGATCGTTCTGGACTCAACATCAGACCCAGTGGCTCAGCTGGAGGTCATCAGGTCATTACTGGAGGACCATGGCATCTCCCTGAAGAGACCGAGTTGCGAGGTAAAGGTCCAGAGGACCGACGGTGGGGGAATCAGGCTCGTTGTGCTTGGCCGGCTTCAGTGCAGGGCAACCGAGGTCATCGAGCTGATGAGGTCCTACGGTTACAGTTCTGCGGTCTTGAAGGTCATCGGAGACGCAACGCTCGACGAGATCGAGGAGCAGGTCATAGTTCAACCGGTGTACAAGAGGTCGGTCGTTGCGCTGAACAAGTCCGACGCCTTGGGTCCGGAAAGGGCTAGGGATGTCGCCAGACTGTTGGCGGAGCGCTCCGGTCTGAAGGTCGTTCCCACGAGCGTTCACGATCACCTCTCGATCGAAGATTTGAAGGAGGCGCTCTTCGGTTCGCTGTCCCTCATCAGGGTGTACACGCAGAAGGACGGCGTCGTCTCCAACAAACCTCTCCTCCTCCCCGAGGGCTCAACGGTCCTCGAGCTCGCCGAGATGATCCACAAGGAGCTCGCGAGGGGGTTCAGGTACGCAAGGGTCTGGGGAAGATCGGTCAAGGTTCAGGGTCAGCGCGTCGGTCCAGATCACTCCCTCTCAGACGGAGACGTCGTCGAGATCAAGGCAGGCTGATCTGCACGCCGCCACGCTCAGCCGATACGTATAGATAACAGCTCAGTAATCGACTAGTTATAGGGGGGTAGCTTACCCGCGCTCCGGTAGTATAGTCCGGTCAAGTATGCGGGCCTCTCGAGCCCGAGACCCGGGTTCAAATCCCGGCCGGAGCATCTCAATCCGTGAGGAAGCCACCGTCCACCGCGATCACGGCCCCGTTGACGTAGCTTGCGAGGTCTGAGGCCAAGAACAGAACCACCCTAGCGACCTCATCAGGTTGCCCGAGCCGTTTAAGGGGAACTCTCGAGATGAAGCTGAATCCGGTGACGAAGAAGCTGACCTGCAACCTCTTCATCGCCTCCTTCCTCAGCCTCTCGGTTCCAGGAGTCCTGATACCTCCAGGCATAACAGCATTCACCCTGAACCCCTTTTCGCCGAACTCCCTCGCGAGGGCCCTGGTCAACGTGATGAGCCCTACCTTACTGATGCCGTAATGCGTCAGCCCTTTAACGAGATGCAGCACGGCCTCTATCGAGCTGATGTTGACGATCACCCCTCCCTTATTCTCTCTGGCCCTGATCATGTGCTGACACATGAAAAAGGCCGACTTGAGATTCACCGATAAAGTGCGTTCCAGAAACGCAGGGTCTACTTCAAGGAACTCCTTGAACTCGTAGATCCCGGCGTTGTTGATGAGTATGTCTGGAGCTTCGCCCTCAATTTGCTCCCAAAGCCGTTTGATATCGTCGGTCTTCGAGAGGTCGATCACGAAAGTCTTGAGTGTGGCCCCGAACCTCTCGTTGAGCGATCGCGATACTTCGGCAAGTCCGAACTCGTTCACATCGACCAGTTGCAGTTCAGCCCCGACCTCAGCGAACCTCTCGGCAATCGATCGTCCTATACCGGAGGCCGCACCCGTGATGAGCGCTCGCCTACCCTTAAGGGAGATCAGATCGCTCACAGATCTCCACTCATCCGAATTATTGTCCATCGGTATGAGACGTTGAGGCAAGCTAATAATAGTGCATACCTCCGATGAATGCCTTCCCACATAACGAGATCCGAAGGCTCGAACCCTCTCATCCGAGAGCTTGACGTGCTGAACGAGAGTTTATCCATGTGTCTCCGAAACTCCCACCGTGATCCCCCTACCGGGCTTCATGAGGGTGGAGCGGATACATGTCCTCAGGGCAGACCAAGAAAAGAACCGCGGGGAGTTCGTGACGTACATCATGTACGCTTCTCATCGATCAGTTCACAACTACGCTCTGGAGTACGCGATACACGCTGCCAACGAGCTGGGGAGGCCGGCGATCGTCGTCTTTCCGCTGATTGAGAGGAAGCCCCACCCAAACCTGAGGAGGTTCAGGTTCATGCTCGAGGGGATGATGAAGTTGAAGAGCTCCCTCGCCCGGAGAGGGATCAAGCTCGTGGTCCTGAAGAATTACGACTTCCTCCCCTTGATCAGGGAGTCCTGCATGGTTGTCTTGGATAGGCCGTACCTCGCCCACCAGAGGAGGTACATCGACGAGATCGTCAAGGGATCCGAATCGCATGTAGTGATGGTCGAAGGAGACGTCACGGTTCCCGTCGAGGTCGTGTCCCGGAGGCCCGAGCCTTACGCTATGACCATCAGACCGAAGGTCCTGAGCAACCTCGAGAAGTTCTTGGAGGAGGTCCCTGCGCTCGCTCCCAGGATCCCCTCACTGGACTTAGACGTTGTCAGCTGGGACGAGGACACAGTTGAGGGTTACATTAAGGGCCTCGAGGTGGACCACACAGTCGATGCCGTCGATCAACTCGTCGGAGGGGAGGACGAAGCGCTACGACGTCTAAGAACGTTCGTAGGGGAAAGGTTGCCGTTCTACTCCGAGAGGCGATCGGATCCTGGGGCGGTTGCCACGTCCGAACTCAGCCCCTACCTGAGGTGGGGGATGATATCGCCTGTTCAAGTGCTGCGAGAGGTTCTGAAACACTACGCCCCGAACGACGTGAACGTACAGACCTTGATCAACGAGCTTGTCGTCTGGAGGGAGCTGGCGAGGAACGCCGCGGTCTACAACCCTGACTTCGGCAAGTTCGAGGGCCTGCCGCTTTGGGCGAGGAGTACGCTCGAGGACCACGCAGGGGACAGACGTGAGCACATCTACAGCCTGAGGGAGCTGGAGAGGGCCCAGACTCACGACAGGTACTGGAACGCAGCTCAGCGAGAGCTATTGAGTACGGGGAAGGTCCATAACTACATGCGGATGTATTGGTGCAAGAGATTGATCGAGTGGACGGAGGACCCTCGAATGGCCTTCGAATACGCCGTTTATTTGAACGACAGGTACGGCCTCGACGGAGTCGATCCAAACAGTTACCTCGGGATAGGCTGGTGCTTCGGTGCCTTCGATAGGCCCTTCTTCGAATCCAAGATTTACGGGAAGGTCAGGAGAATAACCGAGGCGTCGCTCATGAGGAAGCCTGGGATACAGCGATATCTGAGCAGGTACTCGTGATGGACACAATGAGAGAATTCTCTCGAGTGGCTGAACCGAGGGCAGACGCGTCAGATCGGGTTCGATCCTGAAGCGCCTCACCGGACTTCTGTGCCGTTAGGCAGCCCGCCTCAGAGCGTCGTCACTCGTCGCGAAACCTATATTGTGAGTTCCGGAACTCATCACTGCGGGCCGGTAGATCAGTGGCAGATCGCCCGGTTTGCACCCGGGAGGTCGCGGGTTCGAATCCCGCCCGGTCCAAGCTATCTGGTCTGTCAACGCAGTCATCCCTTACTGAACGTTGCCGTCAGAATCAGATCGGGCCCGCCGGGATTCGAACCCGGGACCTCCGGCTCCGGAGGCATGCGCCCGACTCTACGGTCGGCGCCCTATCCAAGCTAGGCCACGGGCCCACTTCTGTTCTCGCTCTGGATTTCTTGAACTTTCTGCCACCAAGTTGGAAACGTTAGAGGTGACGTCTTCCGGTTACGACTTCATCAGCTCGATGCTGTAGGTGAGGCCTCTTTTCTTGAGGGATCTCAAGCTGAAACCCAGATCGATGCCCATCTTCATGACCTCCTCTGCGCTCGTTCCGTGTCCCGCGAACCTAGTGCGTATCGGGTCGTAGACGAAGAGTCTCCCACCCCTCCTCAGCTTGGTCTTAGCCTCCTCCATCGACTCTCTAAGCTTCTCGAAGTGGTGAAGGCTGAAGAACATCACGGCCACGTCGACCGTGCAGGAATCGACCTCTTCGATCTTCCAAGCTTCCGATCTGATGGTCCTCAGGTTGCTGAGGTTCCTCGATCTGGCCCTCTCCCTCAATTTCCGGAGTTTGAACTCGTCAACGTCTACCGAGTATACAAGACCTGTAGGAGCGACAAGCTCAGCCGCTGGTATCGACAGATAGCCGAAACCGCACCCTACGTCCATCAGAACGTCTCCCAACTTCACGCCCATCTCCTTCAGGACCCTCAGGGGGCTTTGAATCAGCCGCCTCAGCGGATTCTCCAGTACTGCTTCCTCCATCCACCTCGAGAATGGAGGGAAGAGAGAAGAGTCGTTGGTCACCTCTCAGAACTGACCGTGACGGATGCTGATAAGCCGATCTGTTCCTCTACACCACCTCCCAGGTTATCTCCCGTCCAAGTAGTCGGCTAAGACACTAGAGGCCTGAACTTGAAGCCGTAGACGATTATCCCTGAGTCTCCGTCGTGGGTTATCTTCCGGACGACACGCTCAACTGTCATTCCGGTGCGCAGCTCTTCTGGGTCCGAATCGGTTATCTGCGTGACGACGCGCGTACCGTCCTCGAACTCAACGAGACCGACGATGTACGGTGCCAGCTCTTTATGCTCCTCGGTGGGTGACTTCACGACGGTGAAGGCCACCAACCTGCCTCTTTCCGGGAGCTCCTCCCTCAAGAGGTTCCTCGACCGACAGCGCCTGCAGACAGGCCTAGGTGTCACATTGACGGTACCGCAGCTCGCACACCTCAAGACCTCCGTCCTGTACCTGAACCTCTTGAACCTCCAGTGACTCTGAGGCCTGAAGTTGAACCTCACTCACCTTCACCCGACAGCATCACGGCCGTCCCAGCGATCGTCCCGAACCCCGAAACGGAGATAGCCGCACCTGCCCTCGCCCCATCGATCTGCCTCTTCCCCGCCCTTCCGGTGAGCTGGAGGTAGACCTCGGCTACCTGATAGAGCGCTGTCGCGCCTAGCGGATGGCCTCTGGCCTTCAGGCCTCCGAAGGTGTTGATAGGGAGCTCGCCCTCCAATGCGTATTTGCTCATTTTGAGGTCAGGGCAGCTCTCTCCACGCGACGAGAACCCTCCGCTCTCGAGTATAAGGGGCGCGACTATTGAGTAGGAGTCGTGGACCTCAAGAACGTCTAGCTCGCCTCTGGAGATGCCGCTGCGAAGAAGGGCCTCGTCGACGGAGAGCGCCACAGAGGTCATGAAGAGCGGGTCTTCCCTGTCGAACGGCGAGACGTAATCCGTCTTCATGCTTATCCCTCCGATCCTCACAGTCTGACCTGATGAGCGCTTAGTTTGAGAGTCCTCGGAGGCGAAGATCACGGCAGCTGCACCGTCACAGGGCGCGAAGCACTCGAGCCTCCTCAGAGGAGGTGCAACCTCAGGAGAACCGAGCACGTCCTCGAGTTTCACCTTGAAAGGGAACTGAGCGTGGCTGATGCCCTCAGCGTTGTTGTGCATGAGTACCGGGAACTGAGCGATGAACTCCTGCGGAATTTCATACCTCTCGAGATATGCCCTGTAGAGAAGGGCCGCGATGGACGCCGGTGTGACACCTGCGAACCCCATCGAGTCGTACGGCAGAGTCATGCTGTGAACGGAGTTGAACTCGTCCGGTAACAGGTCCGAGAGCTTCTCGCCGCCGACGACCAACGCGAAGTCGACCAGTCCGGACGCGACCGCAGCGTACGCCTCCATCAAGGCCATCATTCCAGAGGACTCACCACCCTCAACCCTCACTCCGTACACGCTCCTCAGACCCAGCGCCTCAGCTATCAGAGCTGAAATGCCGGCTTGGTTGTTGGTCACCTCGCAGAAGGTGCTCGCGACGTAAACTCCGTCTACCCTCTCAACGCCTGCGTCCTCGATCGCAGCGAGCGAAGCCTCGGCCATGAGCTCGGTCAGGGACTCGTCCCAGTGCTCCCCGATCCTCGTGTAGCCGACGCCCACCACGTGAACGTTCCTCATGACTCAGGCACCGCGTATCTTGTCCCTGTGTCTGAGATAGGTCGCATAATCGACGTACTTCGCCCTGCCGATCAAAGCGTCCAGCAACGGAGCTTTGGCCCTCTTCTCCGGCAACCCCTCCTTGGTCTCGATGAGGAAGGAGTCGCTTCCGGCACCGGAGCCGAAGGACGTGAGGACGATCAGCTGGCCGGGCCTCGCCGCGTCCAGCACCCTCACCAACCCCATCAGAGAGCTAGCGGCGTACGTGTTGCCGATTAGGTGGGTCACGACTCCCTGCTCCACCTTCTCCTTAGGAATCTGGAGGACCTTCGCGGCCGCGAACGGGAACTTGTAGTTGGGCTGATGGAAGACGAAGTAGTCGACATCGGAGACCTTCAGTCCCGCCTCCTCCAGCAACCCCTTGACCGCTGAGAGCGTGTGATGGAAGTAGGCCGGCTCACCCGTGAACCTGAACGTATGCGAGGGGTAACGCTCGTGGGCCCTCCTCCAGAAGTCCGGTGTGTCGGTCACGTAGCTCCGGGCGTACTCGATGGACGCGACCTCACCGTTTCCGGGCCTACCGACGACTAGGGCCGCCGCACCAGCTGCAGCTGTGAACTCCAGCGCGTCCCCCGGCCTCCCCTGGGCCGTGTCGGCCCCGATCGCCAGACCCGCCCTTATGATGCCTGCTGAGACCAGACCGGAGATCATCTGGAGGGACTCAGTCCCGGCCTTGCACGCGAACTCCAGGTCCGCCGCGAGGAAGTTCGGCGGTATGCCCAGCGCCTCGGCGACCACTGTTCCCGACGGCTTGACCGCGTAGGGATGCGACTCGGAGCCGACGTTGACCGCGCCTATCTCGGCGGGGTCTATGCCGGCCCTCCTCATAGCGTACTTGGCCGCCTCCACAGCCATCGTTATCGCGTCCTCGTCGAGCTCGTTGACCGACTTCTCCCTGACCGGCAGCGCGTCCTCCTCCCTCCCCCATATCCTCGCAATCTCGGTCGCCTTGATCCTCAGCCTCGGTACATATCCACCGTACCCGAGGATCGCTACGTTCCTTATCCTCGCCAACTCTCCAGATCCAGCTACGCTTCAGATAAAAACCTGCCTAATCATCCATTAGCTGATCGGCTATCTAACCTACCCTAAATAACGGGAGGTGGGTGAAACCGCGTGACAACGCTGGACGCTAGGGACCTGAGGATTCTAGAGGCGCTGAAGAGGGACGCGAGGAAGACCTTCACGGACCTTGCCGGTGAGCTCAACCTGCCGAGGACCACCGTCCAAGAGAGGGTACGGAGGCTGATCGAGGAGGGTTACATAAGGTCCTTCACGGTGATACCGGATTACGCGAAGATCGGCAGCGGAACCACCGCGTTCGTACTGGTCTCCTTCACCCCCACAATGGACGTCTCTCAGCGGGAACTGGCTGCACAGATCTCCAAGTTCTCCGAGGTTTACGAGGTCCACCTAGTCAGCGGTCAGTGGGACATGATA
The DNA here is from genome assembly GCA_025058055.1 of Candidatus Calditenuaceae archaeon. GTDB lineage: Archaea > Thermoproteota > Nitrososphaeria_A > Caldarchaeales > Calditenuaceae > Calditenuis. The sequence goes on along the minus strand of JANXEU010000027.1, from coordinate 8,976 downwards.
CTGAAGGTCAGGGGTTCCTCAGTCGAGGACGTTGGTAAGCTCGTCATCGACAGGCTGAGGCCGCTCAAGAACGTCAGCAAGACGGAGACGTGCTTCGTCTTCGAAACCATGAAGGAGCAACCTTAATATAATGATGTCGATCCGACGCCTATGTGTTCTAACCGTTTCCTGTACAACATCTTTATATAACATGGGGAGCGGCATGTCCTAGGCGGTTCAGTATGCTTGTAACGGGTACGGACGTTAGGGACGCACTGGTTAGGTTGATCAGGGTCGGGTCGTTGATATCAATCCTCGGTGCGGTACACGTCCTAACTCTGCTCTTGGACTGGGTCTCTCTGCTCTACGACAACGTGATGGCTGAGGGCGTCCAAGGATACGACCTCCCCTCCAGTTTCGTGTTCTCTCTGATCGCGGCTGGGCTCGCTGGCGCCTCAGGAGTACTCGCGTCGGTCTCCGCGAGCATAAAGGTCCTCAGGTTCGCGGTGCCTGCCTTCGCATTGAGTGGGGCCGCGCTAGCGATCTTATCTCCGCTTTACTCGGTCCTCTATCTGCTTCCATCGCTGCAGGTCGAGTTCAGGACCGAAGTCGGCGCGATAGCGGCGCTGTTCACCGGTGTCGCGATGGCCGGAGGTGGTGCCATATCCACCATGATAGGACTGGTCGCGCTTCGCCCAGAGTCAAGACCCTCGACCTACCAGCCGTATCAGCCGATGGAGGTAGAAGCAGTACAGGGAGTGGCCATCTCTTCACCAGCCGTCTCACCGGAGGAAGAGATGTTCGAAGAGCTCCTGAGAGAGGAGTCAGAGGAGACTTCCTCCATCGCCGCAAGACCAGCGTCAGCCGAGGTTCAACCGAGGTTAACTCCGCCTCCCCAGATACCTCAGGCCCAGCAACCCTCTCAGAGGATGGAGTGCGTGATATGTGGTGACGTCATACAACCGGGCTCAGCTAGGAACTGCGCAGGGTGCGGTGCGCCGATGCACAGGGAGTGCGTCGAGACTTGGAGAGACATCGGAGGTAAGTGTCCCACCTGCGGTACCCAGCTCTCCTGATGGGTTTTTCTATGACGTCCTGACGGTTCGATTCGGCGATGTCCAGCAGAGTCTACGATGAGCTGATCGACCTCTCCTTGAAGAGGGGCTTCTTCTTCCCGGCCTGCGAGATCTACGACGATGCGCCTGCTGGGTTCTGGGACTACGGCCCTTTAGGCCTTGGGTTGAGGAACCGGTTCGTGGAGGCGTGGAGGCGCTACGTCGTCAGGTACGACGGCATGGTCGAGCTCGACGGCTCCATCGTCATGGCCAAGAAGGTCTTCGTCGCATCGGGACATCTCGCCTCGTTCGCGGACCCGGTGACCAAGTGTAAGAACTGTGGGGCCATCTACAGGGCTGACAGGCTGATTCAAGAGCTCACAGGCAGAATAGTTCCAGAGAGGCTCGGGGACGAGGAGATCTACGCGCTCATCCTCGAGAACGGGATCAGGTGCCAGAGGTGCGGCGGTGAGTTCGGCGGCGTCGAGAGGTTCAACATGATGTTCAAAGTCAGCGTCGGCGGCGAGGGCGAGGAGGCCTACCTCAGGCCCGAGACGTGCCAGTCGCTCTTCGTCGACTTCCTCAGGACGTACAAGGTAGGCTGGTCCAAGCTACCTCTCCCCCTCTGTCAGTTCGGGAAGAGCTTCAGGAACGAGATCTCCCCCAGGCAAAGCCTTCTCAGACTCAGGGAGTTCTACCAAGCCGAGGTAGAGGTCTTCTTCGACCCCGAGGACGACGTGGACCCGCTGAGGTGGAAGAGGCTGAAGGACTACGTGCTTAGGTTCGGCGACGAGAGATGTGACTTCAGAGAGGTCTCCGTTGAGGAGGCCCTAAGGACTGGTCTGGTCTCCCACTGGCTTCCCGCTTACTACCTCGCGCTGATGCAGAGGTTCTACGAGTTGCTCGGCGTCGAGAGGTCTAAGGTCAGGCTCAGAAGGCTCGGCGAGGACGAGAAGGCCTTCTACGCAAGGGAAGCGTGGGACCTCGAGGTACAGACGTCGCTCGGGTGGGTGGAGCTGGTCGCGTGCAATTACAGGGGCGACTATGACCTCTCTGGACACATGAGGGTGAGCGGAAAGGACCTCACCGTCCCCAACCGCAACAGGAAGGTCCTCCCACACGTCTTCGAGCTCTCGATGGGTGTCGACAGGAGCGTCTACGTGTTGATGGAGCTCAATTACGTCAGGGAGCAGAAGAGGAGGGTTCTGAGGGTGCCTAGGTTCCTCGCACCAGTTCAGGTGGCCGTTCTGCCTCTGGTCGAGAAGGACGGTCTTCCGGAGAAGGCTTGGGACATCTATGAATCTCTGAGGATGGAGTTCGACGCGGTCTACGAGTCGAAGGACGCGATCGGGAAGAGGTATCACATGCTCGACGAGATCGGAGTTCCCTACTGCGTGACGGTAGATTATCAGACTCTGAAGGACGACACGGTCACGGTCCGCGACAGGGACACGACACAGCAGGTCAGAGTCCATTCGTCTGAGCTGAGAGCATGGCTGGAGAGGGCCCTCTCCTTCCCCAGCGCAGGGTGAGCGTCGATCTGAAGGACCGCTGCGACTAACTCAACTCACCGATGAGTATCTGAATCCTTTCATAAAGGCCGTCACATACTAATTTAGACACCAAGACCATTCAACGCGGATGCTGAGGGTGAGACGTTGAGGCAGAGAGTGAGGCTGACCTGTGCGCTGATCGACAGGCCCGGGACGCTGCTGAGAGTCCTCGAGCAGATCGCGCTAGCTGGAGGCAACATCATCTCCATCGTCCACAACAGGGAGATCATAACTTCCGGGTACGTGCCGGTCAGCATCAACGTCGAGTTCCCTGACCTTCAGAGCCTCGAGAGGGCGAGGAAGGGGATCGAAGGCGTCGGAGTTCCGGTCATGGGAGCAGAGAGCCTAGAGAAGCAAATGGTCATGGCGATCGTCGTGGGAGGTGTCAGGCTGGACTCACTTCTCTCAGAGCTCGAGTTGAGGGGTTACAGGGTCATCGAGTCATCCACTCGCGGGTTCGGCGAGAGCCTCACCGTGAAGCTTCTGATGGAGGTTCCTGCGGACAAGGTCTCAGAGCTGCACGAGGACCTCACCTCGATCGCTGAGAGATACGGAGCCCTCGCGGTGTCGGAGGTGTGAGGCTCTGGACTTACGGATCTTCATTAACGGTTACGGCTTCTTGGGCAGGTTACTCGCGAAGGAGTTAATGGACAACAGGGTTCCCAACGTCAAGCTCGTGGGAGTCTCGAGGTCCACAGGCTACCTCTACAGGGTGCACGGCCTATCTCCTGACGAACTTCGGGGAGAACTCTGGGACTCTGAGGGTTTCACAAAGGGGAGCGCGCTGTCCCTGATGAGGGAGAGGGCTTTCGATGTGCTGGTGGAGCTGACACCGACTAACCTCCCAAGCGCCGAGCCTGGTCTGAGCGACGTAAGGACGGCCCTGAGCAACGGAATCGACGTCGTAACCGCCAACAAGGCACCGGTGGCCCTCCATTACAGGGAGCTCACGGAGCTCGCCAGATCGACGGGTACTCTGCTACTCTTCGACGCGACCGTGGGCGGCGGCATCCCGCTGATCACCCTCAGAAGGCTCTGCATGCGTGGAGATGAGCTCCTCTCGATCAGAGGCATTCTCAACGGCACCACCAATTACATCCTCAGCAGGATGCAGTTCGAGGGGTTGACGTTTGAGCTGGCCCTGAGGGAGGCTCAGAACATGGGCATCGCGGAGAGGGACCCGTCGCTCGACATCAACGGCTACGACACCGCCCTTAAGCTCCTGATCCTCGCTAACGCTCTGATGGGTCTCGAGAAGGGCCTCGAGGACGTCAAGGTCGTTGGGATTGCGAAGGTAACGCAGGAGGCCGTTGCGGCCGCAAGAGAGTCCAGCATGTCGGTCAAGCTGATCGGATCGGTCGACAGTGACGGCAGACTCCTCGTGGCGCCGAGGCTGGTGAAGGCGAACGATCCGCTCTGCGTCCACGGCACGCTCAATGCGATCACCTTCAAGTTCAGGTTGGCGAGGGACCTCACGTTGATCGGACACGGTGCTGGCGAGCCGACAGTCGCGGCGCTGCTAAACGACCTCCACCAAGTTGTGGAGTTTCGTCTCAGAGGAACAGTCTCAAAGTGACCAGCGACGCGAAGACCGCAGTCGTGGCTGTGAGGACCATCACGTCGGACTTCCTGAGCCTCAGCACGTAAAAGCTGGTTCTGTTCCTGACGGCGCCGTAACACTTGACCTCGAGGGCCTCTGCCATCTCGAAGGACCTCTTGAGCGCGTTTATCACAACCGGCACGAAGGCCCTCACGTAGTTCCTGAGACGCTTGACCGGGTTTCTTGTGCTGTAGTCGACGCCCCTGAGCCTCTGGGAGTCGATCACCTCCTGTATCTCCTCAAGGAAGAGCGGTGCGAACCTCACCGCCGCGGTCATCGCGAAGACGTAGTCGTGAGGTAGCCTCATCGACCTGAGGGTGGCTGCGAGCGCCTCCGGAGAAACCGTCAGTAGGAAGAACGAGAATGACACGATGGCCGCGACGAACCTCAATAACTGCGAAGATGTGATCGCCACGAACTCCAACGTCAGGGGGTTCAGGCCCTGGGTGACGAAGCCTAGGACGTTCAGCAACACAACGAAGGCCAGGAAGAACGAGAGCGCCCTTATCGTCCTCAGCAACCTCCTAGAGGCCTCGATTGAGTGGAGCGTCAACCCAACTGTGAGGAGCACGGCGGTGGAGACGATGGCGCTGAGGAGGGGCGGCCTGTCGAAGATCAGCGTCGAGGTGAAGAGATAGATGGAGATCAGGAGCTTCACTCTCGGGTCTAACCTGATGAGCGGTGACTCAATCTCCCTGTACCTGAGAAGGTCAGCGATGCTTGTCGCCAAACTCCTTGCACCTCATGAGGGTCGCGATGCTCGACACCAGCTCGTTCACCCTGTGCGTGGTCCGAATCCCCAGACGCGTCAGTTGCTTCGATATGATGACCGATTGTGGGGGAAGCAGGTTCGCGGACTTCATCAACTTCTCATCGGAGAGGACCTCGTAAGCCTGACCTGAGGCCAGTACCCTGCCTGAACTAAGAAGAGTCACCTGAGGGTCCAGCTCTGACACGAACTCGACGTCGTGTGTTGCCACCACAACTCCCCTGCCCTCCCTCCTTAGAGACTCGATGGTCCACGCTATCGCCTCTCTGCCCGATTTGTCCTGGCCCAGAGTCGGTTCGTCGAGGAGCACGTACTTAGGGTCCCAAGCCAGCACGACTGCGATCGAGAGCCTCTTCTTCTGGCCGCCGCTGAGGGAGAACGGAGACCTGTCCCTCAATTCGCTGAGCCCGAACCTCTCGAGCAGGAACTCGACACGGTGGTCTGCGTCCCCGATGCCGAAGTTCCTCAGGGCGTATCTCATCTCCTCTCGGACGCTCTCAAGGAAGAACAGGCTGTCGGCGATCTGGGGTACGTAACCGATCCTCCTCGCGACTTCCTTCGAGGACAACTCAGAGATCTCCGAGCCGTCCAGCACGACCTTCCCGCTCTTCGGCCTAAGCAATCCCACGAGCACTTTCATGAGCGTTGTCTTTCCAGCACCGTTGCTTCCCATGAGCGCCACGACCTCACCCTCGCGTACCTGCAGGTCAACGCCGTCTAAGGCGACCTTACCTCCATGATACTCGTAGCGAACGTTCACCGCCTCCAGCATCAAGGGTCACCGGAGGAGATCAGCTCCACCAGCTCACTCGCGGTCAGCGGTACCCTCTCGTACTTGTTCGGACCGACGGCCGCTACCACTTTGTGGTAGATCTCGGGGACTCGGGGAGGTTTAATCCTGAACTCTTCACCGGTACCACGAAGGAAGAAATCGTGAGGCCTGCCGTCGAAGGAGATCTTGCCGTCCGTGATGATGACCATCCTGTCCACTAGAGGGACAAGAAGGTCCAGTCTGTGTTCGGAGATCAACAACGTCCTTCGCTCCGATCTGCAGTAACGAACCACGAACTCCAAGATCTCCGACGCCGACACGGGGTCGAGCATCGAGGTGGGCTCGTCTAGGACGAGCACCTCCGGTCTCATGGCGAGGATTGACGCGATCGCGAGCCGTTGCTTCTGACCTCCGGAGAGCTCCGCAGGGTTCCTCTTTCTGAGTTCGGCCATCCCAGTCGCTCTCAGGGCCTCCTCAACCCTGATCAGCATCTCGCTCCTCGGGACGCCGAGGTTCTCCAGCGGGAACGCTATCTCCGCCTCCACCGTCGTTGAGAAGAGCTGAGTCTCGGGGTTCTGGAAGACCATGCCCACCTTGGTCGCGACTACGTGTACGGGCGTGTTGGAGACATCGATTCCGCAGACCCTCACCGAGCCGTGGTACTCCCCCCTGTAGAAGTGCGGCACCAAACCCACTATGGCCCTGAGTAGCGTCGATTTACCAGAACCGGTCGGCCCAACCACCAGCACCAGCTCGCCCTCGGAGGCCTTTAGGCTGAGTCCATCAATCGACCAAGTCTCTGAACCCTCGTATCTGAACCTCAGGTCCACGACCTCGATGATCGGCATCATTCGTCCACCGGCGATAGGTTGGTGCCCAGCATCCCGCCTATCAGCTCTACGCACCTCCTGAAGACCTCCTCAAGTCCTGCGCGGACACTCGCCCTCGCAGCCGCAGCGTGCCCTCCCCCTGAACCTCCGTACCTCGAGATGAGCGGGTTAACCAAGTCCCTCACGACGTTGAACGAGTAAGTCGACACGACCTCGTTCGCGACCCTGAAGGTCAGTTCCGAGACACCGTCGACTTCGTCTCCGATGACCGCTATGCCCGCACCTGCCATGAGCAGGGCCCTAGCAACTGAGGGCCTGAAGGCGCTGACCCTCGTGAGAGCGACGATCACGTTCTCGCACCTGTAGAGCCTCGCCCTCCTGATGCCCTTGAGTCTCGCGACCCTCTCAGAGTAGTCCGGAGGGATTTCCAGCCTGTCAGAGAACGTGCCTGGTTCAGCACCCAGCTCGCCCAGAACACCGACCTTTCTCAGGACCAGAGAGTCGCTCGTGGTGAGTCTCACGGTGTCGTAATAGGATCCGAAGTAAAGGGCGGTTGCCTCGAGAGGTTCTGGATGGTAACCCGCGTGGATGCAGAGGTCCAGAACGATCTCCGAGCAGGAGCGGTACTCGGGCGCCGCGAAAACCTCTGAAGAGTTGAAGGTTTGTTGAGGCTGGTGGTGATCGATGACGATTAACCTTTCGGCGACTTGAGCCAGCACTTCTCCCAGTTGTGAGGGTGATCCGACGTCGACCGCGACGTACGAGTCCGAGTCGGGAAGCTCATGCGCCAGCTTCATCTCGAGGGCCGACGCGAACCTCTTCGCCGAGTCGGAGAATTCTCCGGGGACGTGAACGTGTACCTCAGCGCACCCGATAGCCCTCTCGAGCAGTGACTTAAGGACCATCGAGGAGGCCAGCGAGTCCGGATCCCCGCCGACGTGTGTGAGGATCGTAACCCTCAGTCCCCGGAGGGCCGATAAGCGTTCCCAGAGCCTCCAGATGAGCTCAGGAGACCTGATTAGATCCCTGTGCGCCATCGATCGGGCGCTCACGACTCCTCTGACCGACCGGTCCCAAGACTCATCTGTATCTCCTTCTGGAGCGATGCGATCTGGCTCCTCGTCCTAGCCTCCTGCTTCTCGAGGACCTTCAGCCTGGTGTCGTTCAGGTCCCTCTTCTCTGAGAGTTCGGTGACCACCTTCTCCTTAGCGGTCTGGATAAGCAGCGGCCCCACAGCCTTGTAGACGATCACCGACTCGTCGACCTTGGAGAGCTCCTCCAGCGCCAACTTGATCTCCTCGAGCTCCGACTGGATTCTCTGCTTCTCCGAGAGGAGGGCCGCTAAGGTCTGTTGGAGCTGCTGGAGCCTAGCCAGTTGTTGCTGTACGTTCATCGGTAGTTCGCTGGCAGACATCCCGCGTCCACTCCTCCATACCCCGGTATTAGGGTTTTGCCTCTCGACGTGGCTTCGCCAACCGAACGCACAGGTAGACTCTGACCCGTGTGGAGCTCCTTGATCCTTAACGAGGTGCTTTGAAGGGATAACGGTTATGAGGTGCTGAGCAGAATGTAGGACGTTGGACGCCAAGTCAGAGCTCGAGAGGGCTAAGGATTTTCGTGACGTCTTCACGCTAGTCAAGAGGATAGTCGAGGGGAGGTTGGGCATCAGGAGGGCGGGGTTGATGCTGGTCCTAGCCGACGAGCCCGTCTTCGTCCTCGCTTACCACGGTGTCGGAACCAACTTCATCGTCTTGAACAGAAGGGTGATCTCGGCGCTCGTGGGACAAGGAGTCTCCCCGACCGAGCTCAAGTCCTATCTCTTCACAGTTCTGCTGCACGAGTACCTCCACTCACTCGGCTACGTGGACGAATCTGATACCCGTCGGCTGGTGATGGAGATAACGAGGTCCGAGTTCGGAGACGACCATCCGGCCTTCAGGTTCGCCGTAAAGCCCCTCGGTGAGGAGGAGGTGAGGGCCCTGCTGAACCAAGGTCAGAGCGGACCATCTGAACCGAGGCTCGTGAGGCACTTCGACGACGAGAACCTCACCTACGTCGCCTGAAGTTCGACCTATAGGACACCCTTCAGCTCGCCGATCAGACAGAAGGTCTTGGCGCCTGTAACCTGAACCTCCACCCACTTGCCGAGCAGCGACCTCCCATCGGTCCCTGGGACGGCTATAGGCCTGTAATCGATGTTCCTCGCTATGGCTTCATCACGAGGACCGACTTCGTCGACTAGGGCCAACCCCTCCCATCCGATCCACTCCTTCATTCTCTCCCGGGAGATCCTCGAGCAGACCTCCGTCAGGGCCCTGCTCCTCCGGTTGACGACCTCGTCGCTGAGAGGTCTCAGCCTCGCGGCCTCTGTCTTCGGCCGCGGGTAGAACCTCGATATGTTGACGAAGTCCGGTCTCA
>JANXEU010000003.1 GCA_025058055.1 Candidatus Calditenuaceae archaeon | reverse complement strand
GCCGATCCAAGACCTCCTTCCCCGGCCGGTTAGTCTCGCGACTCGAAGGACATCGAACTCCGAACCTGACAGTACGGAGAGTGCCATGCCCACAGCTAGGGAGAGTTGCGTGGTTGTGCCGAGTCCGACGTGAAGGGGTGTGGCCTCGACTCCAATGTCTAGGGCCGAGAGGTCAGAGCCCAGCGCTCTAACCACCGATCTTACGAGTTCAGCATGCTCGTCGGAACAGTCTAGACGACCTCTACCAGGACTACTAACCCTGACAGTTACTCCGGGATCTTCGATCATGAGGCCAATACCAGACCAAGGACTCGGGGCCGAGGAGAGCGACGTGAAACCCAAGTGCAACCTTGAACCTGTCCTGACCTTCACGAGCAATCCGAGGTCGCCGCCCTTAGGAATTCTTGAGCGTCGTCTCCAAGGAGATCAACTGGAATCAGCGCGTCGGAGGGGTGGAATCCTAAGAAGACGCGATAGGTGTCGTTGAGAAGGTCCATTTCAAGCCGACCTGAGACAAGAACGGTCTCCCGTGCGTAAGCGGCCTCAGAGAACCTTGATCTCATCGACTCAACTCGCACCACCTCAGAAGCGTTTTCTGGGCCCCTTATCACCTCAATCGTCCTCACACCGTACGCATTGGGAGTTGTGATCGCGAACCTGTCATCGGTAACCTCCGAGAGCAGGACGCAACGGCCCATCGATCTCCACCTCCGCGTGCCGTAGGGCTCCCAATACTCATCTGGCAGCGGCACGACTTTAACCGTGAAGTGAGTCCCCCTGTATTCACCGATGAGACGTTTCCTTGACTCAAGGCGAATCCATATCGCTGTCGGGACGGCCGAGTCTCCCCTCCTCAAGACCACGTCCTCGGCGATTGAGCCTCTCCCGGTTGAAACGACCTCTTTCCGTCGAAGCTCGTCGAGAATGCAGAGAAGGCTTTCCGAACCTGAGGTTGAAAAGATTACCAGATCGATGTCCGAAGAGTCGTCCTGAAGACCGAGCAAGAGTGAACCCGTGAGACCGATCCCGAGGTCGCAGGTCGGATCAATCAGGTCAATCAGCTCCTTCGCTTTCCGGGTGAGCTCGTCACAGACTTTGATGCGTTCTCTCCGAATCGGAGCAATGACCTCTTCAACCTCTTCAATCGGAATGGCGGGAAGCACCTGACCTGCGTTGTCATCGAAGTGGATAGCCTCTGGCAGATGTTCCTTCAGAAGCGAGTACGTCTGATAGATGCTTCTCGACCTCAGGTATCGGCCGTAGCTGTGCGCCCACGCCAGCACAGAGACCACCCTTTTGGGTGGATGGACGACCCCCTTGACCGCGAAGTAATGGCCCAAGACCCTGACGTAGAAGGACTCGATGGGGGGCTGCGTATTCAGGTTAAACACACTCATTACCTTGGAATCAGCTTATTTACTGAGCGATCAACGTTAAGCTGGTAGCGGATGAGAAGACGGGCTGTGGAGTTCAAGTTCCCATTGATCGTCATAAGGTCTGAGCGGATGTTGAGGCCGCTCGAGAAGTTAGGTCGAACTAGGGTCATGGGTCCGTTGTCGGTGTTGTCGCTCATAGCGATGCCAGTTCTCGCGGGCGCAGCGACGTACTTCCTCTTGATTTCGCTTATGGCGATCTTAACCAGGCCGGAGGTCCAGCAGGCTCAGAGGGAGGCAGGGCCTGCTTCATTCCTTCTCCTCCCGGGCATAAATCCCTACCTACCGGTGATCTACGGCTGGCTCGGTATATTCGTGGCGCTGATGGTACATGAGGGGGCTCACGGTATCATCGCAAGGCGCTTCGGTTACACAGTGAAGTCGACTGGACTGATACTCTTCCTTGGAATACCGATCGGTGCTTTCGTTGAGACGGAGGACAGTGAGATACGGCAGGGCAGACTTAAGGAGGTTCTTAAGATACTGTCGGCTGGCCCGACGTCGAACGCGGTTGTTGCGATCGCCTCACTCGTTGCGTTAGTCGCAATTGCAAGTTCCGTGACGGTCTCTCTGCCGTTGGTGATCGAGTCTGTTATGGAGGGTGGACCGGCCAGCGCTGCGGGGCTCAGGCCGAACGACCAAATCAACTCCGTAAACGGTGTTCCTGTCAACGGCGTGTTGCAGCTCTCCAACGCATTCGCATCAATCGGAATCGGGGGAAAGGTGGAGTTAGGAGTGATAAGAGATGGTAACTTCTTGACCCTATCTCTGACATTAGCAGACATAGGCGGCGGCCGTCCGGGGATAGGTGTGCTGATAAGGGAGGCAGACTTCCACCTCCTCGCGGCTGAGGTTCTGGAGAGGTACAGGCGCATCACCACCTCGAATCCGCTCGCCTTCTTCGCACCGCCAACCTTCAACGTCGTCGTATATCCGTTCTCTGAGGGTGAGGTATGTTTCGTGACGACGGACTCGGTCGAGAGGTGCAGGACCATCAGCTCGCTCTTCACTCACCCTATATTAGGAAGTAGCTACACGGCTGTTAGCAACGCGCTCTACTGGTTGTGGTTCGTGAACATCAACGTGGCGATCTTCAACGCACTTCCGATCTACCCTCTAGATGGTGGCCAGGCATTGAGAAAGTCTCTATCGACTTTATTGAGAGGTGGTGAGAAATCGACACTCGTAGCCAGCATAACGACCGCAGTCTCTATCTTTTTCATCTCGATGCTCCTCACGATAATCTTCTTACCATACGTTCTAGTTAGTTGATCTGAAGATGGGAAAGCTGATAGTCAGGACGCAGAGAGCAAAAGGTGCTTTTGAAGCTGCAGACCTTTGCATGCTTCTGGAGCACTCTCTGCTCCTCTTAGAGGTCACCGAAGAGGCGGGCGAGCTCGCAGACTCATACATCCGATCTGGTGACGAATCTCTCATATCCGAGGTGACCAGTGCGACGAGGGCCTCGATATGGCCACATCTCCGATTCCTCAGGGCCCTGCGAAGGCTCAATTACTCGACCGAGGTGAGAGGCTTTCTGCCGAACGACCTGGCAGAGGCTGACTACGAGCTGGGGCTTAGAGTTGCGAGGCTGTCGATGAGGTACAGGGTTACCGGTCGTCTAGAGGTTAGTGAGTGGTTAGACGTTCTCGACGCGTATTCGGAACGCATGGCAGGTCAGGAGATCGCGGACTGCATCAGGGAAGCGATGCGTGAAAAGACGGGACTTCTGGTGACCTCGCCCCTCAGGTATTTCACGTTGTTACGGAACATGAGGTTCGATGCCATCTGCTTCGCTGGGTTTCCAGCGGCTCATGTGCCACTAGTCAGCATGGCAAGACTCTATCGCATGGGGAAGCTTACTGTCGCCGAGCTAGAACTGCTAGTCTCTGAGCACTCGAAGTTCTTAGACGTGTTGATGACCTCGATCGACCTAGACGAGGCAGTGGAGAGGTGGACCGTCAGAAAGCTCGGCCGCTGGGCAGAGGGAAATCGAGAACTGCTCACTCAGTAGATTTCCAAGCATGTCCGACGCTGTAGACGTGAAACCCGTAGATCTTACACAGCTCCTCAGACGACATAAGGTCCTGCATCAGACCTGCGTAGAACCGATCTCGATTCACGCATAGTATTCTAGCGTCTCTGTGTCCGATCATTGAGACGTCATGAGTCACCATCAGGATCGTCATCCCTAAGTCGGTGTTTAGACTCCAGACCAAGTCCATTAACTTCGAACTACCAGACGGGTCCACATACGCGGTTGGTTCGTCGAGTAGGAGCAGCTCTGGACTGTTGATCAGTGCAGCGGCTACGATTACTCTCTGTAACTGTCCTCCGGAGAGGCTGAAGAGGGGTTTCTTGAGCAGAGCCGAAGTGTCTTGAAGACCAACGAGTTTCAGTACCTCAGCCCTGTCCAAGGATCTGCTTCGACCGAACGATACGGCACCCAGGAGCTCATTGACGCTGACGTTCATTCTCCCGAGGGTTAAAGTCGCGTCCTGTGGAACGTACCCTATCCGCCACCACTCTCTGAACTCCCTCAGGTCTGTTCCGAAGAGCTTAACGGAGCCTCTGAAGGGCTTCGCAGACCCGATCAACACCTTCAGAATCGTGGTTTTGCCGCCGCCGTTGGGACCGAGAAGGTACGCGACTTCTCCCCTCTGGAGATCGAAGCTGACGTTCTCGACAACGCAGCTCCCCTTGACGTAGGAAACAGCGAGGTCCCTTACCTCGACAACGGTCGTCAAGACTCAAACCCTTCTAGGAGCGATTCGAGGTTCTCCCTCATCATCTGAACGTAACCACGGCCCTTCAACGCGTCCTCGAGGTCCATCCCCTCCAGTGGGTCCAAGAACTTCACTTGAAGTTGGAGCTCCTCTGCGAACCTCTCGAGCAAAGCTGATGCGTGATGGTGCTCTTGATGGGTAAGAAGGGGCTCAGCGTAGACCACCTTGACATCGTTCTTCAAGACCTCCCCCTTCAGAGTCGAAAGCCATCTGGGACTCAGCTCCTCTTCCTCGGCTCCTATCAAGGCTAGGCTCCTCAGCCCGAACTCTTCTGCGAGATAGCTGAAGGCGCGGTGCTCTGTCACGAAGAGCTTGCCCCTGTGCTTCTCGAACTTTCCCAAGAACTCATTGTAGAGACCTAAAACTTCACCTTTGAGCCTATCGGCCCTTGATCTGATGCGATCAGACATCTCAGGGAAGGCGGTAATGAGTTCAGAAGCTACGACATCGATCATCGCAGCGTAGTTCCTCAAGGACAGCCAGACGTGCGGATCGGGAGCACCGTTCATCATTAACGTCCTCACAGAGTGGTGGGCCGAGACCTCAACCACTCTTGCGTTCGAACCTGCTGACCTCGCCAGATCAATCATCCTTCCATCGAGGGTCTTCATGACATAGAGCACTAGGACCGCTCGTCTCACCTTTTCGACATCCCTGGGCGTTGGCTCCCAATCGTGTAAGTCCGCACCAGATTGAATAACAGTCTGTACCTCGACCGAACCATCTGTTAGTCTGTAAACGATCTCACCGAGCACTCCAATCGAAACGACGACGCTCCTCCCCGTAGCCGTCGATACGTCGGTAGTTGAAGGCCTGAAAGCTACGTTGGAAGTCAAAAGTACTGCAGCTGACGCAAGTAGTACCGCAATCGCGATTACGAGTTTCTGTCTCTTCATCTCTCACAACCTCTGCACGATCCGTGATGAATAGGCCGGCCGTGAACACAGACGCTCGGCCACGACAGAGCTCTGCACATGCTCGCAACGAGACCGTCGCCAACTAACATGTCGATCTTAGAAGCCTCTTCACACGCTGCGCCTTCGTTCAGACCCAACACCGAGACGAAGTACGTCTCTAGAACCCTGTGGTTGTGAGACATTCTCGAGGCGATCTCTCGACCGCGCTGGCTCAGGGCGTACTTCCCCCAGCTCCTCCTCTCCACGAGCTTCTTAGACTCTAGGAACTTCAACGCCTCAGAGACGCTGGCCGGTGTCACGCCAAGCGCCTTAGCCAGTCCTCCCGTGGTGATGTCCCTCTTCTGCTCGTCGAAGCTGTAAATGATCGCCAGATACCTGTCCTGTGCCGGAGTGAGCCCACGTGATTTAGGCATCGTCTAAATTTAGGGTAACCCTAAATTTCAACTTATCTAAGGCTGGTTTGAGAAGTTCGATAAACTATATGCGATGGATCGCAATTGTGGACGCGATGAGGGCGTCAATTCCACCCGAAGTAGAGGAGGTGTTCGAGAACGCCCTCGTAGCTCTGCTGACAACGGTCAACGAAAGGTCCGAACCGGTCACACATCCGATGCTGCCTTTGTACGAGAAAGGCACAGGACGTATCTACTTCACGTCGAGCGTGTTGTTCAGCAAAAAGCTCGAACACATCAAAAGGAACTCGAAGGTCTCCGTGCACTTCTCCGTTGAAGAGTTCATGAGAACAGGCAAGGTCAAAGCGATCACCGTTAGGGGGAGGGCCCGGGTCGACGAATCAGACCTCAGCAAGGGATGGATGAGGTTGCTGACCCTCTGGAGGAAGAAAGAGCCTTACATCGACGCGTACCTAAAGCAGAGGTTCGCCTTCCCTCTCTTCTGGGAGAGGGCCGTCATCGAAGTGGTTCCTGAGGAGTTGGTCGTATGGAAAGATGATCCGATGACCTCGAAACCGGTGAGATACAGGTTGGGAGGTGGGTCGTAAATGATCACCGCTGCTACTCTACAGGAGTACGAACAGGTCTCTGTCTCCTACGTTGACGAGGAGGGTTACCCGGTCACGCTTCCCGCGAAGGTGAAGCTGGAGGACGGTAAGGTCTTAATCGAGCTACCTGAGGGTTACAGGACAATTTCTCTCTCGGGAAGGAGAGTCAACGTCATCCTCAATCACATCACACCCATACCGGGCGGAGGGTACACGGATCGAAGGTACTTCGTGATACGCGGTGTTGCGAGAATGTCGCCCGAGGGCGTAGAGCTGGACGTCGAGAGGACTTACAGATGGAACGAGAAGGAGGTCCCGTTCCCTGAGTACGTCGAGGTCTCTACACCGAGGGCCAAGGGGTATCTCGAGCGGCTGGGGCTGAAACTCGGAGTGAACTTCAAACCGCGCATCGGTGCGTTCTGGACTTTCTTTAGGGTGGTGAGGTTCCCCTTCCTGTCGGCTACAGCAGTTCCCGTTGCGACGGGTGCAGCGGTCGCGCTCTACCGTGGTGCTTTCGATCCCCTTCTCCTACTGCTGACCTTCTTAGGACTCGCTTTCATACACATGGCCCTGAACGTGGCGAACGACTATTTCGACACAAAGCTCGGAGCCGATCCTGCAAATCGGAGGCCTACACCCTTCAGCGGAGGATCCAGGTCA
>JANXEU010000009.1 GCA_025058055.1 Candidatus Calditenuaceae archaeon | reverse complement strand
AAAGTTATCGAACAAATCGTAAGTTGATCGATAAATCAGGCGATCTTCCGTACACATAGTTCGGTGAAATTTAAGTAAGGAGAGATTTTTTGGAACTTGCTTTAAGGGCAAAATAGTACGTAAACGCGAGAGCAATGGCTCTTATTAGCGACATGGTTTGAGGCAAGGTCCACGGGAGTGTGGGGTGATTTGTTGTAAACCAAGTAAGTATAATATACATGTTAGCGATATCTATAATGGGCCAAAAATAAAGTGTAACAACGGAGAATGGCATGAGTGGTATAAGCCATAGAAACATCTGGGGCGTGAAAATGTATGCCGTTAGCAACCAACTGGAGACTGTCAGAAGCGATCGGGTACCTACCGGAAGCGCTGCAGTGTAGCTTCGCATAAGCAACGGGACCAGCAACATGACACCGAAGAACTTCGCCGTGGGTGAGAAGGGATCCTGAAAGATCCAGATGTACCAGGCGTTCTCGAGCCCCCAACCTCCGAGATACCGTATGAACTCCAGAAACCAGGAGGGGTTGAGCAGCAGGACAGGTAGTGTAGGTATGCTAGCGCCCACCACGAACCACGTGAAGACCCCGAGTCTTCGTCCCTTCCCCTCCAGCAGGTAGAGCGGCAGCAGAAGCACCGTCATCAGCTTCACCGAGACCGAAAGGCCGAGAAGCAGGCCAGCCAGCTTCCACCTCCCCGAGGTCAAGGCGATTATCGAGAGGCCCAGCAGCGCGGCGAGGAAGTGATCGAAGTTGTATATCCCGTAAACGGCTAGACTGGGTGAGAACGCGAAGACGAAGGCGAGCGGGTTCACCTCCCTCGACATCCTCTGAAGCACGTAGCCGATCGCTAGAAAGGCTGGAAGGCTCAGCAGCGAGAAGGCCAGGTAGTACCCGATGAGGTCCTTACCACCCAGTAACCTAGCTGCGTACGTCAGATAACAGGCAGATGGTGGGTACTCGAAGAAATACTCGATGCAGGGAATCCTTCCTTCTCGCAGGTGTTCCTCCCTCACCCAGAAGCTGACGACATCGCTGTAGATCGACCAGCCCGCGAACGGGTGGTGGAGCGCGAGGCTGAGGCCCCAGCTCATCGCGACGATCAGGGGCGTGAACTGGGCGATCCTATGCGGGTCAAGGCGCACGGCATGAGGGTCCGTGACGAGTATTAAAGTGAGGAGGGATGTGCAGAGACTCCGAGCTGATACCGGTTTATATCGATGCGGATCGCAGATAATTCTCCGGCGATGAGGTGATAGGTGTGCCGAGTCAGGCGTTCTACGTCAAGTTCCAGACGCCGAAGGAGTTGGCGAGTGCGACGCTCGAGGTCGTCAAGCTGGTGCGGAGCTCAGGGAAGATGAAGAAGGGGATCAACGAGGTCACACGGGCCGTGGAGAGAGGCTTAGCGAAGCTCGTAGTCATAGCGGAGGACGTCGATCCGCCGGAGATCGTTGCCTTCCTCCCGATCCTCTGCGACGAGAAGCGTGTGCCCTACGTTTACGTTCCGAGCAAGAGGGACCTCGGTGGGGCTGCGGGACTCGATGTGCCTACGAGCGCCATCGCTGTGGTAGAGCCAGGAGAAGGCAAGAGTTACCTTGAGGAGATCGTCAAGAAAGTCAACGAGGTGAGAGGGAGGGCTTGAGCCAGAAGGAGAAGAGCACAACGGCTGCCAAGGTCGAGGAGCCAGTGCCCGCGGTAGTTGAGCAGGTAGTCGGCAGGACCGGCGTCTACGGCGATGTGACACAGGTACGAGTCAGGATCATAGAGGGAAAGGACTCAGGTCGTGTCCTCACGCGAAACGTGAAGGGTCCAGTCAGGGTAGGCGATGTTCTCATACTGCTCGACTCGGAGCGCGAGGCCGAGAAGATCAAGTGATCAGAGCCTCGTCAGGCTCAGCACCTGAGAGGGCCGTAGGACCGAGATGCCAGTCAACCCACCGAGTACCTCGATCAGCACGATCCACGAGGGGTTACTTAGGTCCACTCTCCTCTCGACCCTTGAGGCAACTGCCTCTATCAGCTCCCTGCTCGAGAGCTGTGTGTGCCTCTTCTCCACCACAACCTTGTAAGTGGCATCAGGAGGGATCTTACGTTTGAGTTCCTCGACGACCTCGACTATACTCTCCTTCTTACTCTCTACCACTCTCTCGACAGGAATCAGCCTCATCAATCCGCTCACCTTCCAAGGTTCTCTCTGAGCGAGGGCCCTCGTCCTCTCCACCACGTCGAACGGGTCGAGCTTCGTGATCGCTGTCAACACCCCTTGAACCCTAGTTATCTCGACACGGGCCTCTGGGTCACCGAGATCTGCTAACACTTCCACTAGGCTCGATATGCCCAACGGCTCCTGACCTCTCAGTGTCGTCGCCATCAGGTTGAACCTCTTCATCCACCTGGAGAAAGTCCACCACACTAATGGGTTTAGCTAAGGGCCGTAACCGGGAGACCTAAAATTGTAGTTAAGGGTGGAAGTCGACGATGGACGCGGGACTGTTGGAGGCGGCTCTTCTGCTGGTCGCGGCGCTCTCCGCCATCATGTCCATCGAGACCCGAAGCCTCGTGAGGACCGCGCTCTGGTTCCTGATATTCACGGCCTCATTGGGGCTGCTCTTCATCATCATGGGAGCCCATCTGGTCGGGCTCTTCCAGATACTGGCTTACTCGGGAGGGGCGGTGGCCCTGCTGATGGTCGTCCTGATGTTCACCAGAAGAAGGGACGAGACGGCATGAACTGGAGGCAGGCCATCGGCACGGCAACTTCCGTGATCTTCGCGGCGTTGGTGTTCATCAGCTTGGCCTCCTCACCGCCCTTCAGGAAGTACTGGTCATCAGGCACCGAGAGGCTCATACCCAACGACCCCGGTCTTGTCGGGAGGGAGCTCAGCGGGATCTTCTGGACAGGTCTCTCCTTCCCCTTGGTCGGGATCTTCCTGATAATACTGGCGCTGGCGGCCGGCGTCACAGGACTGATCATCGTCCTAGCAAAGAGGTGAAGTCGATGTACCCGGTATCGATCTACACGCTCTTCGCCGCGCTCTTCTTCGCGCTCGGTGTTTACACTTTGGCCTCTAAGCGTAGCATCATCAAGCAGATCGTCGCGATAGAGCTGATGATAAACGGAGCACATCTCAACGTCGTCGTCTTTGCCACGGCCGGGGCCTCCGGAGTCGACCCAATGGGTCTCGGATTCGTGATGGTGTCGCTGGGTGTAGGTGCGGCTGTCATAGCGGTCGCAGTGATACTACTGGTCCACGTCTACAGGACAACTGGTACCATGGACATTGACGCCCTGAGGAAGCTCAAGCGCTGACTAGCCGCCCGATATCGGAGGTATTATCACGACCGTGTCACCGTCGCTTACAGGCTCATCGAGACCTACCTTTCGACCGTTTATCGCTAGCGCGAAACTCTTCCTGAGGTTGCCGTTATCGTCGAGTACATAGGCCGACATTCGGGAGCCGTGCACTCTGACGAGCTCTCTTACGACGTCGATGCACAACGATCCATCTGGCACCTCGAGCTCCTCTGATTCCCTGCCTGTCAGCTCCTTGAGCCTTGCGAAGTAAAGAGTCCTGACCCTCATCCTATGAGTGATGCCGTTGGGCCAGATTAAAGCGTCTTCTCAGGAGAGCACCCTTGAGAGCTCCCTCGAGAGGGCTGCGAAGCTCGGCAAGACCCTGATGTGGCCCTCACCCTTGGGGATGACGTCGAGCGTCTTGAAGCCGGCTCCGGTGACGCAGCATACCACCTCTTCGTCCCTTCCGACCTCGCCCTCCTCCACCAGCCTCTTCAGGACCGCGACTGAGATTGCTCCACCCGGTTCCGCGAAGACCCCTGTCTCCTTAGCCAGTAAGTTGACCGCCTCCAGCGCCTCTACATCGCTAACAGCGCCTGCTGTCCCACCGCTGCTCCTGATCACTCTCAGGGCCTGCAGACCGTCGCCGGGATCGCCGATCGCGAGGCTCCTCACGATCGTCTGGGGCGAATGGACTGGGATCACCCTATCTAGGCCCTTTCTATACGCGGTAGTTATCGGCGAGCAACCTTCCGGCTGAGCACAGGTCATGGCGACGTCTGCGTCGTCTAGAAGTCCTGCTTCCTCTGCCTCTCTTATTCCCTTGTATATCGCCGAGAGGAGGGCTCCGCTGGCTGAGGGGACGACTATCCTGTCTGGCGTTCTCCAACCAAGCTGCTCGACTATCTCGAGGCCCATCGTCTTAGACCCTTCCACGTAGTAGGGCCTGAGGTTCACGTTCACCACACCGATGTTGAACCTGTCCGCGACGAGGGCCGCCAACCTGTTCACGTCGTCGTAGGTTCCATCAATCAGGACGACCGTTGCGCCGTAAACCGATGCCTGCACTACCTTCGCGTCCTCGACGAAGGAAGGCATCATGACGACCGATCGTAGCCCTGCAGCTGCTGCGTGTGCAGCTGTAGCTCCGGCGAGGTTTCCCGTCGAGGCGCATCCCACCACTCCCAACCCAAACTCCTTCGCCTTGGAGACCGCGACGCTCGAAGGCCTGTCCTTGAAGCTGAAAGTGGGGTTCACGGTGTCGTTCTTCACGTAGAGCCTCCTGACGCCTATCGCCCTTGCCAGCGAGTCGACCCTGATGAGCGGCGTGTATCCTGTGCCTATGCTGACGATGTTCTCGTCGCGCAGGATCGGCAGGAACTCCCTGTACCTCCTCATGTCCCTGTTCCTCTGCTCGATGTTGGACCTAGAGACCTCCAGACTCCCGAGATCTATCGAGGCCTCCAACGCTCCAAGACACTCGACACACGTATAAGCGAACACGTGGCCGTGGTCCTTGCCGCACTCCCTGCAGACTAGGGAAACTGCAGCGTTTAGCTCTCCCACCCCGCACACTCCGCAAAACTCCGCTTATTTAAGATGTTCAACAACTCATCGGACGTCGCTTTACCACAACGTGATGACGTCGTCTTCCTTCAACAGCAGGCCTCCGACTCACGACATCGCTGAAAACCGCTGCAATCGTCTTAATGAAGACTCATGGACTTCGGGAGGTCGATGAGGTACTGTGAACCGTTAAGCCTTACTCCCAATCCCACATGTTGAATGACTGGTCCCAAAGCCCTCATACATCGATACTGACCGACGCTACGTTCGTTCTCTTTTCATAGAGCTGACTGATAATTATCGCTTGAACTCCACGGGAGTTCAAAAGATATGTTGTAGTCGTTATTGTAGAAAACAATAGATGCATTGCTCGCCGTGGGCGTAGGGATCGAGAGACTAAATCGTTATCTTATGGGTGCGATGTAGCGTTACGTCATCTGAATCCTCTTTTGGAAGTCACGCACCTCGCCTAATGGAATTCAGCGCGCCTTTACGTTCCTTAGCCTGCCAATCCTTACCTCGATGCAGCTGACGTTAACAGTTCGATCACCGATTTTGACCTCATCGGTCCCCAAGGTAACCTCCTTGACCTCAAGGTCTCTGAAGAAGGACCTCTTGAGCGTCATCACGACGTCCACACACTTCGAGACGCTCTTTCCCCTGCCTCTCACGACGATCTCTTCGTTTCCCCTGTTGAGAGAGGTAATGGTCGCTAGGACGTACCTGAGGACCGGTTTTCGGCCCACAATGATCACGTCGGTTCCTGTCGCTCGTGATGACAAGCCATCCGGTTCAAGGGACGGACACTAAAAACGTTAGCGCGCCCTCTATCGAAGAGGGAACTCGGGATCAGCGCCTGAGGAGCACTGTGACGTGCGAGGCCAACGAATCGGCTACGTCGATCCCTGTGGCCTCCATGAAGCCCTTGAACTCGGGGACGCCATTCAGCTCGTTGACGAAGTAGCCTCCGGACTTGTCTTGAAGTAGGTCGACCGCGATGAAGTCGCCCCTCACAATTTCAGCACACCTCAAGGAGGTCTCGACCAGTTCGTCGTCGAGCTTCCTAGGAACTGTTTTGCCGCCAAGAGCTACGTTCGTCCTCCAGTCGTCGGAGGGCCCTATCCTTTCCATCGCGCCCACCACCTGCTCGCCAACGACGATGGTTCTGATGTCCCTACCTCCGTGGTCGATGTACTGCTGCATGAGGTGGACCTTCAGCTGTGCGCTGGAGAGCATGGACCTGTGCTCGAGGACAGTCCTCCAGCTTATCGGGTCAGTTATCAGGGCCACGAGCCTTCCCCAGCTCCCGATCGGTGGCTTATCAACGAACGGCTTCTGCATCGCCTTGTAAGTGATCTCCGCGGATCGTCTGTCTAGGGCCACGACGGTTCTGGGCACCCTTATGCCCTTCTTTCTGACAGCGCTCAAGCAGAGGACCTTGTCGCCGCAGGTGAACAGCGTCGACGAGCTGTTGACGGTGTAGGTTCCAGAAGACTCCCTCACGGCAGCCGAGTACATCGCCTTGAACATCGCCACGGGCCTCACGATGGAGACCTCTGCGGGGCTCTCGCCGACGACGAAGGGAGCGTCGTTGACGTTGGTGAGGGCCACATCCATACCCCTGCCCTTCAACCTCTCGATGATCAGCCTCTCCTCCAACCTAGGATAATCGAACAGCAGCTCCACCTTCTTCAACTGTTGGCCTTCACCGCCCGGTCCTCTTGTGTCAAGGTCTCGCGCCCTCTCTTTAACCTCACTCACCAGTCCTTACCCTCTCTCGTAGAGCTCACGGTTAGTGGCGGTTGCCTAGCTCGTCGAGGAACTAGGAGGTCTTCTCTCTTTCCGCATGAGAGAGTACGTTGTGGCTGGGGAGCTGAGTCGGTGAACGCGTCTATCTGAATGAACTCAGAGCACAGGGCCCTCTATCATCATCTAACGGATCGAAAAAGGCCCTTACGATCAAAACATAGTCTTCAAGGTTGCCCTATCGAGCTGAGCTCACCGGAACCACGCCTCGTCTGCGATGCGCTCTCAGCTCCTTATCCTGAACGTCGAATCGCTCTGGTCGCTGGCCATGTTACCGGAGAAGTCATAGACGGTTACCCTGATTAGCGCCTGCGTCGTAGGGTCGACGTTCACCCTCCACATGTAGAACCTTGGATTCCCGTTCAGGGACGCTATGAGTTGCCAATTAGCCCCTCCGTCTCCGGAGTAGTAGACCTGGACTGACTGTATGCCGCCCGCGTCAGAGGCCGACCACCTGATCGTATAGATCATGCCCCTCCTGATCGACTCGCCGCCGTTGGGCGTGATCACCCTTATCGAGGGCGGGGTCGTGTCGACTATCGAGAAGGTCGAGTCGCTGGTGTCTCTCACCGTCGGAGCTTGGTTGCTGATGATCCTAATCAGCGCGTTTGG
>JANXEU010000035.1 GCA_025058055.1 Candidatus Calditenuaceae archaeon | reverse complement strand
AGCTCGGCCAGCAGCTCCGCGACCCGTAGCTTCCTCTCCGGCGTCAGGAACTTGAAGAGCTCACCCTCCCTCAGCGTGGAGTCGAGCACCGTTACCACGCCACGCACCTTGAGCGGCTGAGAATTAGCCGATAAATCAATTTATGTTCAGACTTTCGTCGAACATCGGAACCACCGGATCGCTGAAGGGCGACGATCACCCAAAAATACTGGGGTCCGGTGATAGAGCTCGAGGGCCCGTAGCTCAGTCAGGTCAGAGCGGCCGACCACATGGGTCGAAGCTCTTAACCGGTAGGGACGAGTTCGATCGAGTCCCCGGGACAGGTCGCGGGTTCGAATCCCGCCGGGCCCGCGCTCTGGTGTCGACGACGGGTTCTGCAGCAAAAGGTCTATGCTCTAGCTAGCCTGCGTAACGGCACGGTGAACACCGATGGTCCACGAGTTACCGGAATGCTCGTCGACGAGCTCGGAGGCCCATGCCTGCTCGAAACGCCCCGTCATAACAGCACGGCACCATGCAACGTATCGTCGCTTCATCGGGTCACCATTAAACCGACTTACCCGCAAGTCGTGGAGGTGTGACCGGGAATGGACGTGAGGCTGCCCGAGATCGGTGAGGGCGTGACGGAGGCCGAGATCGTCCGCTGGCTGGTTAAGGAGGGAGACCACATCAAGAAGTTCCAGCCGATCGTGGAGGTCACGACTGTCAAGGTGAACATCGAGGTCCCCTCGCCGGTGGAGGGGAGGTTGACGAAGATATTGGCTCATGAAGGTGGGATCGCCAAGGTAGGCCAGGTCATCGCTGTGATAGAGGAGGTGGCCGCTGAGTCAGAGGTGTGGACAGCTCCGCAACCTGCTGAGGCGTCGGCCGCACCACGGGAGATCGCTCCGCGAAGGGCCGAACGCGAAGCCCAGCGGGAAATCCTAGCCTCGCCGATGGTGCGGAAGCTCGCTAGGGAGCTCGGAGTTCCGCTCGAGGAGGTCAGGGGGACGGGGCCCGGCGGCAGGGTAACCGAGGAGGACGTGAGGAGGCACGCTGAGTTGATGAAACCCGCAGCCGCGGCACCCGCTGTCAGCACCGAAGCCGAGTACGAGGAGGTCCCGTTCCGGGGCGTGAGGAAGGCGATCGCCGAGCACTTGACCAGAGCTGCTAGGAACGCGGTGTACGTCACGGTCTTCGACGAGGCCGACGTCACGAGGCTGGTGGAGCTGAGGGAGTCCCTGAAACCCATCGCGGAGAAGAGAGGCGTGAGGCTGACCTACCTTCCCTTCGCCGTGAGGGCCCTGGTGCTCGCGGTCAAGGAGCATCCGGAGCTGAACTCCACCGTCGACGACGAAAGGCACGTCATCAGGTACCACAAGAGGGTGAACGTGAGCGTCGGGGTGCACACGCAGGACGGCCTGATAGTGCCCGTGCTGCACGGCGCCGACTCCCTGAACCTCTTCGAGATCGCTTCGAGGCTCGCGGAGCTGATCAACAGGGCCAGAAGCAGGACCCTCAAGGTTGAGGAGGTCATGAGAGGCACGATAGGAATCACGAACTACGGCGCTGTCGAGGGGTTCAGCGGCAATCCGGTGCCGAATTACCCTGAGACAGCGATACTCGGGACCGGCAGGATCGTCCTGATGCCGAGGGTAGTCCAGGGACAGATAGTGCCGAGGCACGTGATGCCCCTCTCACTGACGTTCGATCACAGGGTCGTCGACGGCGAACCGGCGGCCCGCTTCCTGAGGACGGTGGTCAGATACCTAGAGAACCCGGGGCTGCTGGTGGTATAGGTTTGGAGGAGGCTGTTGCCACCAAGTGCTATAAGTAATCGGACCTGTCGACCCTGTTGAGCGCCTCCTCGCCCCTGAGGTACCTGAGGACGTTGAGCAGCGCGAACCTGACCATCTCACCGAAGACCGCCGGATTCCCGAAGGCGCCCGCGACCCACGGCGTCGAGATCACGTTGGGTAAGAGAGCGACGTCCCAGTCCTTCGACAGGTCCTGAGTGTTCCACCAGACGTCGGTCGCGTAGACGAAGTCCGGGTTCTCGTTCAGGAACCTCATCAGGTCCTCCTTCACCACGATCGGCCCTCTCGCGACGTTGACGAGAATTCCGTTCCTCTTCATGGAGCTCAGGGCCTCGTAGTCTACTAGACCTCTAGTGTGCTTGTTGAGGGGAAGGGCCACCACACAAGCGTCTGCTCCTCTAAGGGCCCCAGCGACGTCGGGATGGAGGAACACCTCATCGACCGATGGGTAGCTCTTGGGCCTTCTGACGTAACCCCTAACTTTCATGCCCATAGACTTGGCATGCTCGGCGACCTTGAGCCCTATGGGCCCCAGTCCCAGAACGGTCAGCGTCGATCCCTTGAGCAGGGCCGTCCTCACAGGCCTGCTGAAGTCTCCGGACTTACACCTACTGTTGTAGAAGGCGATCCTCTTGGCTGAGGCCAGAAGCAGGGCCATCGCGTGCTCAGCCACGGGCTCCGCGTTGGATCCGGCGTTCGTGCAGACCATCACGTCTTCAGGTATCACCGACCAGTTCAAGTGGTCGACGCCTGCCGAGAGTACCTGTATGAACTTGAGGTTGTGCATGAGCTTGAGGTCGTCTGGGCTGAGGTAGAACGTCACCAAAACCTCCGCGTCCCTGAGGTCCTCCACGGTGGCGGTGCCGTACTTGATGACCTCTGCGTGTTCGGAGAGCTCCGCTATCAGGTCGTCCGGCCACTCCTCTCCGGCGTTAACCAGAACCTTCCTCCTCATCGACATCCGAGACCCCTGACCGTCATAAAGGTTCTGCTGAGGCCTGCGAGCCCTCCACCACCGAAGGGGCGAAAGGTTTAGTGCCGGACGCACCTTCAACACCAGAATTGGTCGAGGTGAACGGCGTCGACGTGGAGGCGCTGGAGAAGGTGCTACGGATGGTCTCGGAGCAGTACAGCGACCCCAACAGGCGGAGACAGATGAACCTGCGGAGGTCGAGGGTTTCCTGGAGGGGAGGGATGAGGTCTCTGGTGAGGGCTGGGGCTGGGAGGTTCGAGGTGGACGAAGACCCCAGCGGCCCCGTGAACACTCCGACCTCCTTGGAGTACCTGCTGGGTTCGTTGGGAGCGTGCGTGCTTCTGACGTTCGTCTACCTCGCCACTAGGAGGAACGTCCGCGTGGACGACGTTGAAGTGGCTGTTGAAGGTGAGCTGGGAGACCTGATGACCTACCTCGGTCTCTCGGACGAGGGCGACCCGGGGTTCGTGAGGATGTCCCTGACCTGTTACGTCAGGTCCGACGCCGATGAGAACCTACTGCGGGAGATCTTCTCGGAGTCGCTGAGGAGGTCGCCTGTGCTTCGGACCTTCATGCGCGAAGTTGAGCTCTCCGCCAACCTGAGGACCCTGAAGTGAGTCGGGGGAAAGCGTTATCGAAGGGCGAGCGGTGTTAGGGAAGGGAAGGGTTTGGGCGTAAAGCTCGGTGACATAATCCCCCCCGAGGCGGTAGAGGAGGTCGAGCTTGGGTTCTTCAGGGGCAGATCGGTCGCGATAGACGGCTACAACGCTCTCTACCAGTTCCTCTCGATCATCAGGGGCCCCGACGGAAGACCTCTGAT
>JANXEU010000025.1 GCA_025058055.1 Candidatus Calditenuaceae archaeon | reverse complement strand
GTGAGGTTCAGCGGCCTCCTGATGTTCGCAGGAAACCTCACTACCCTAGCGACAGGTCTGGTCTTCAACGTCCTCATCGCCCGGAACCTCGAGCCGGCTGAACTGGGGGTCTGGTTCTTCATTGGGAGCGTCATCCCTTACTTCCAGGTCCTCGAGAAGGTCGTTCCCTACTGGTCGGTCGTGGAGATATCGCGCGGCCACGCGGTCGGCAGGACGGCGGTCGTGTTCAACCTCCTCCTGTCGCTCCCCATAGCCTCGGCCTTCGCGCTGCTCTCAGGCGTGCTGGCTGACACGATCGGAACAGAGCAGAGGACCGTAGCCCTCGCGGCCCTGCTGCTTCCGCTCTACTACGTCATAGCGGCGCTCACGTCGGCGACCTACTCGACAGAGCCTCACAGGCTCGGGATGAGGACTCTCGTGATCGACGGCGTCAAGATCCCGCTGGCTTTAGCGTTCCTGCCGATGGGCCTCGAGGGCGTGATAGTGGCCGTGGTGATCGCGAACGCGGCCTATGCGGTCTACCTTTATTCGGTATCCCGCAAGTACTTCGAGGACGATCTCGACCAAGAGTGGCTGAAGGGATCGCTGCGCAGGGCCTGGCTGCCCCTCCACGAGAACTTCGTCGGGTATCTCACAGCCGCGACCGACTCGGTCATAATCGGGGTTCTATTATCGTCGGATGACCTATCGAGGTACGGCATAGGCCTGGCGATCGCGGGCGTTGTGGGGACGGCGAAGGCGCTGACTAGTGCGGTCTTCCCGGCGCTGCTGAGGTCGGGGACGGCCGGCCCCGCCGAGCTGAGGGCGCTCTTCAAGTTCCTTCACGTCTTCACGACACCGATGGTCGCAGGGGGAATCGCGCTGGCGCCACAGCTCGTCGAGATATTCGGGACGCGTTATCTGGCAGCGGCACCGGCTCTGCCCTACCTCCTGTTGACGCCCGCGATCGGCGTGATGAGCCTGACTATGAAGGGCATCGTGACGGGGCTCGAGACCGTAGAGAGGGGTACCGCGGGGAGAAGCCTCGTCAGGTCTGCGCTGTTCGTCACGCAGCTCCCGAACTACCTCTATCTGGGGACTCTTGTCTTGGGAACTGTCGTGGCCGTCGGCTGGGCGGGGATCACGGGCGCGGCGATGGCCCGCCTCGCGGCGAGCGTGGCGTCGTTCGTTCCCATGCTTTATCTCTACGGGAAGAGGGCTCCGGCGATCACGGTGCTTTACGGGCTGGAGAAGACGGTACCGGCGACGCTGGTCATGGTGGCTGTGCTGTTCCTCATCAATCCGAGAGGGACGCTGTTAACGCTGGGAACGGTAGCTGTCGGTGCGCTCGTCTACTTCTCCGTCCTGTTGCTGATCGACAGGGACTCAAGAGCCCTCACGAGGAGGGCGATCGGTGAGGCCCGAAGGGCGATACTCTCTACGGAGGAGTAGCGAGGTTTTTTAGAGGCACACCTAGGATCGGGAAGGGTTGATTCTGGTCACGGGCGCCTTCGGGTTCATCGGCAGCCATCTGGTCGAGAGGCTCCTCGAGAGCGGAGAGGAGGTCGTGGCCATGGGGACCGCGCCCCAGAAGGAGGACAACCTGCAAGTCCTGCTGAGGCATCCGAAGGCGTCCAACATGAGAGTTATCCGCGCGGACGTGACCTACCTCGATGCGGTAAGGGCTGTCATGAGGAACGCGGAGCCCAGCGTGGTCTACCACCTCGCCGCCTTAGCCTCTCACAGGCTCAGCAGGGGAGATCCCTACCTCTACCTGCACAACAACTACAACGCGGTCCTCGCGGTTCTGGAGGCAGCCCGTCAGACCGAGCCGACGCCGAAGGTAGTCTTCGCTTCTAGCAGCAGCGTCTATGGCGACAACGAGCCGCCGCTGCGGGAGGAGATGACTCCGAGGCCGAAGGGCCCTTACGCGTTCAGCAAGCTCCTCGGGGAACAGCTCTGCGCCCACTATCACAACGAGTACGGTCTCGAGTGTCCGATCGTAAGGTACTTCAACGTGGTTGGGGAGAGGAGCAGGGGGAACATCGTCTTCAGGGTCTTCGCCGAGAGGATCGTTCGGGGGGAACCGGTCGAGGTCTACGGCAGGTCGGTCGACGGGGTCTTCAGGCCGGCCGAAAGGGACTTCACCTACGTTTCGGACGCTGTTGAGGGGACTATACGCGTCGGCGAGAGGGGCGAAGGTTGTGAGGTCTTCAACATCGGCGCTGGGAGGCCCGTGAGCGTCCTGAGGGTCGCGGAGCTCATGATGGAGAAGCTCGCGAGGAGGGTTGGGGTCGTGTTCAGGGACCTCCAGCCCCACGAGACTCTCGTCTCGTACTCCTCGAACGCGAAGGCTCGCGAGAGGCTCGGATGGAGGCCAAAAGTGGAAGTGGAGGGAATGGTGGAGCGGTTTGCGCGCTGGTTCTCGCAACAGACCCTCAGGACCTGAGCGCATCGAGGTAGAAGCTCATCAACTTGGGTGCGACCGCCTCCGGCGTGAAGTTCCGGAGCACCCTCGCCCTCGCCGCCTCGCCCATTCTCCTCCTAGCGTTCTCGTCGCTCATCAACCTCTGAATCTTGAAGGCTAGGTCTACATGGTCGTCGGGCCTCGCGAGCAGACCCGTCACTCCGTCGACGACTATCTCCTTCAATCCACCGATTGCTGACGCGATGACCGGCCTTCCTGCGGCCCCGGCCTCCGCGGCGGGCATTCCAAACGGCTCGTATCGGGACGGAACAATGACGACTCTCGCCAATCTCATCCATCGCTCAGGATCGGGCCTGTGTCCTAGGAATTCTACTCGATCAGCGACCCCTAGCTCCTCAGAGAGCCTCTCGAGTCTAGGCCTCTCCGGCCCGTCTCCGACGACCAACAGCTCGGGGACATCGGGTGACGACTCCGTGAGGTGTGCTAAAGCCCTGATCGCGACGTCGATGCCCTTGACTCTATGTAGCCTCGCGACTATCACCAGCGGCCCTCCTTCAGCCCCCTCAACTTTGAATCTATCGAAGTCTATCGGGTTGTGAATCGTGACCATCTTCGATCCGTAGCCGTGATTCGTTTCGACTAGGGACCTCAACCAATCTGAGCAGACAGCTATCAAGTCGGCAAGTCTCAGGCTCGCGTGCCACGCCACCATTCCGATGAGCCTCGAACCCACACCCTCCTCTGAGAGCTCATATGGCGGGTACCCCTCGAGGGTTAGCACCACCTTTCTAGCGACGAGTCTCGCTGCTGGGAAGAGAATGAAAAGGGCCTTGGGGGTGCTGAAATGGGCAACGTCGTGCCTACCGGAGAGTAAGAGCTTCATAGCTAGAAGCGACCAGTAGACGAGTGCAGGGAAGCGGTCCACTCTGAGCGCGTGGCAACGGACTCCGCGTCGGATTAGCTTCCCGAGGGTTGGGTACTTCAGTGCGTTGTGAGAGGTGATCACAGTAACTTTGACGTTACGTCCGTAGAGTCCTACGAAACCCAGCAAAGAGTTGACGAGAGCCATCGAGGCGCCCGTAATGCCCCCTTTCGCCGGAATCACTGTGACAATTTTTATCACGTAATCGATAACAGAGCTTGAAGTTAAAATGGATTCCCTGAGCGGAGGTATGAGAGAGGGAGCTTCGCGACTGGGGGATGCAAGCGCCGTGGCCACACACCTACCAGAACTACGGTTAAATCGACCCGAGCTGATGTCGATGACGAGGCGGGGGTAGCCAAGCCTGGTCAAAGGCGCAGGGCTTAGGGCCCTGTCCCGTAGGGGTTCGTGGGTTCGAATCCCACCCCCCGCACGTTTCCGTCAATACTGACCTCCGTAAAGTCCCTTAGCGTAGCCCACAAGCCAGCTTACGATCCAACTGTTGTCCAGACTAATCTCGAGATATTGGCACACATCTTTGGCGTGTCTCTCAGAGTAATGCTCTGCCATCCTCACTGCGTATTCCACAGCTCCGTCTAGCAGATTGAGTCTGTTTAACCGTGATTGGGGATCTGAAAGTTCTTGAAGCCAGAACTCAGGTGTTCCGCCAATGCGCAACGCGAGCTCCTCTGGAAGTCTCTCGATGGCTCTAAGGATTCGATACTCGAGCCCGCATCTCGCGTAATACCTCTCAATTAAGTATTCAACCCATCTTGAGACCTTAACCATGCCCTATTGTTATATTCACGAGCTGACCGTAAAATTGAAGATATTCATCATTCACGGAACCTAAGCCGGACCATAACGCGGAGCAAGAATGCCGTTCTTCAACAGCAAGGTCCACATCCGAAAACGCACGTCTGCTGGTGCTAGGGAACAGACTGTCTCATCAGTTTGAAGAATTCGTTTCCTCAGTAGGTCTCAGAAGAGCTCGGCAGCGGTAAGAGCGGTCGGTGAACGACGCAACGCATTTTAGTCTGCCTGAGTGGCTATGGATGGGACGATTTGGGCAGTTTGGTGAAGATGTTTAACCCTGCAGTTGTCGCTCTAATCGGGGCATCAGACAAAGCAGGATCGATCGGGCTTACACTCCTCGAGAACCTCATGACCGGGAAATCCAGACGCCGAATTTATGCAGTCAATCCAAACAGAGAACAGGTTCAGGGCCTCAAATGCCACCCGTCAATCCGCGATGTTCCTGAAAACGTGGACCTCGCCATCATCGCAACACCG
The DNA here is from genome assembly GCA_025058055.1 of Candidatus Calditenuaceae archaeon. GTDB lineage: Archaea > Thermoproteota > Nitrososphaeria_A > Caldarchaeales > Calditenuaceae > Calditenuis. The sequence continues at coordinate 15,251 of JANXEU010000025.1, read as the reverse complement.
GCCCACACCGTTCCGTCCATCGTCGAGGAATGTGGAGAAGCGGGCGTCGAGGGAGCTGCGATAATCTCAGCTGGGTTCAAGGAGATTGGCGAAGAGGGGAGACGACGAGAGGCCGAGATAGACGAGATCAGGCAGAGATACGGACTCCGAATCCTCGGACCCAACTGCATGGGCTTCATAAGACCCCACATCAACCTCAACGCCTCTTTCTTCAACAAGTCGCCCGAGCCCGGCCAGATAGCTTTCATTTCACAGAGCGGCGCGCTCGGGTCCTCGATACTTGACTGGGCGGTTAGCAGGCACATCGGCTTCAGCATGTTCGCCTCCCTCGGCTCGATGCTGGACATCGACTTTGGCGACCTCATCGACTTCCTCGGACAGGACCCCTACACCAAAAGCATACTGCTCTACATGGAGAACGTAGGCAACGCTCGGAAATTCATGAGCGCAGCGAGAGGGTTTGCCCGCAACAAACCGATCATAGTCATCAAGCCCGGCAAGTTCGAAATCGCAGCTAAAGCGGCGAAATCACATACCGGCGCCCTCGTCGGCAGCTTCGATGTATACCGAGCCGCCTTCAGGAGAGCGGGCGTTGTGCGCGTAGACGAAATACAGGAGCTTTTCAACTGCGCGAGCGTCCTCGACTCTAGACGACTACCCGTCGGCCCGAACCTCGCAATAATAACTAACGCCGGCGGTCTCGGTGTGATCACGGCCGACGCGGTTGAGGAATACGGTGCAAGGGTAGCTTCGCTTTCGCCGGAGACTATAGCGTCGTTGGAGATGGTTCTCCCGAGTTTCTGGAGTAGGGGGAACCCAATAGACCTCCTTGGCGATGCCGATGTCGAGCGATATGCGACGGCCTTAAGGCTTTGCCTCAACGACCCAAACGTTGACGGCGTCATCGTAATCTACACCCCACAGGGGGCAGCGCAACCCGACTACCTCGCGGAATCTGTGATCGCAATCGTAAGGGAAAGCGAATGGGTGAAGCCTGTGTTGACGGTGTGGGTCGGAGGAGAGTCGCTTGCGGAGGCCAGGAAGATGTTTCACGAGAACGACATACCGGCCTACGAAACGCCTGAACAAGCCGTCAAAGCTTACATTTACATGTACAAGTACAAGCGAAACCTCGAGCTGCTCTACGAAACCCCAGAGGACCTTCCAATCGACCCATCACCCCCGAAGAACTTCCTCAAACTCCTCGTCAGAAAAGCGTTGAACGAGGGCCGCTACATACTCGACTTCGACGAAGCCAACAAATTCCTCGACGTTTACGGTATACCTCGTGCAGAGGGGGAGCTAGTCTCTACGGTCGAGGAAGCGGTCATAGCAGCCCGACGTATAGGATATCCGATTGCACTTAAGATCGTTTCGCCGAAGATAATACATAAAACCGATGTGGGCGGCGTAGTTTTGAACATCACCTCGGAGAACGAACTGCGTAAGGCTTTCTTCAGAATGAGTGAATCGATCAAGGCGGCGATATCTGAGGCCGAGGTCAAAGGGTTTTACGTTCAGAAGATGGTTGAACCTGTTCATTACGAGCTGATCATCGGCTCCAAAAAGGACCCAGATTTCGGTTCTGTGATAATGTTCGGGGCGGGGGGAGTTGCGACGGAGTTTCTGATGGACAAAGCCGTCGGACTTCCTCCCCTGAACCAAGTCCTCGCGCGGAGAATAATGGAGGAGACGAAGATCTATGACGTCTTACAGAAAGGCCTGCGCAACAAACCGCCTGCTAACCTCAAGAAAATCGAAGAGACGATAGTCAGGTTCTCAAACATCATCGTCGATTTCCCAGAAATAAAGGAGGCCGAGATCAACCCGTTAATCGTCGCAGGAGAACGCGTAGTATCAGCCGACTGTAGGATATTGCTCGATCCGGATTTCAGACCCAGCGAAGAGCCCTACCAGCATCTCGTGATTTCGCCGTACCCCACGAAGTACGTGAGGCCGTGGCGTCTCAAAGACGGTCGTATGGTTCTGCTACGGCCGATTAAGCCGGAGGACGAACCCATCGAATACGAGCTGATAAAAGGCTTATCGGAGGAGTCTAGTCGATTCAGGTTCTTTCAAGTCATAAGGGAGATAACGCACGAAATGCTCGTGAGGTTCTGCAACATTGACTACGACCGTGAAATGGCCATCATAGCCGAGTATCGTGAAGACGGGAAGGTAAGGAACATCGGAGTCGGAAGGCTCATCATGCAGCCCGATCGTAAGAGGGCGGAGTTCGCGGTGTTGGTTGCCGATGACTTCCAAGGAAAAGGGCTAGGGACGAAACTCATCGACACCCTCATCGAAGTAGCTCAGGAGAGGAAAATATCAACGATCTACGGAATCATCCTTCCAGACAACGTTCGGATGATAAATCTCGCGAAGAAGATGGGGTTCACCATCAAACGTCGCGGTGAGGACGTCTACGTCGAACTCAAACTGGACTTGGAGAAACCGGCAGAGACGAGAACAGAAGCTAGCCGACAACAAATTACGACAATAACGGCATCTTCTAATCAATCATCATAATACTTAGTGTGTTATGAAAATCCTATTTCGAGAGAATTTAATTACGATATCCTCTAAATACTGCGAGTTTCTCTTGTAGATTTCCGTGTTCGGGTCGGTCGGTAACCGGTTCCCTAAAGGAAAATTGACACGTTCTTAACTAATTTCGTATTCGATTCGATGTGCTTGGGCTAATGACAATTCTGAGGGGACCATGCATAGTTAGTTGATGTATGTAAAATTATACAAGATCAATACACTTCGATAAACACAATCGGTTTATTAGAAATTTCGGAAATACTATCAGCGAGGGGATTCGTGTTGGAAACCATACAGGTCTCAGGTAGGAAGGAGATCGAGGAGGAGAGCACTGCAGGGAAGCTCTCCATCATTCTCTCGAAGGGCAGTCTCGATATGGCATATCCCGCGTTCATGATCGCGCAGACCGCGGCCGCCATGGGCATGGAGGTGCACGTCTTCGTCACCTTCTGGGGATTCGATGTCGTCAGGAAGGACAGGGTGAACTCGCTGAAGTTAACACCTGTGGGCAACACATCGCTGGGCATGCCGAATATTCTCGCCGTGATTCCGGGTATGACAGCGTTGGCTACTCGAATGATGAAGAAGCGGATGTTGAAGAACAAGGTACCAGAACTATATCAATTGATTAAACAGTCCAAGGAGCTCGGCGTTAAGATACACGCCTGCTCAACGACTATGGCGGTCTTGGGTTTGAAGGAGAGCGATCTGATACAAGAGGTCGACGACGTTGTGGGCGCAGCCACCTTCCTGCAGCTGTCCGAGGGCGGCCAGGTGATCTTCATTTGAGGCGTTTGGTGGATGCGAGGGGCAGCTACTGTCCTGGACCCCTTACTGAGCTGATAAAGACCTACAGGAACGCTGAGTTAGGAGACGAGATAGAGCTGCTGGCGACCGACCCGGCCGCGAAGAGCGATGTCTCTGCATGGGCGAAGAAGAGCGGTAATGAGCTTGTAGAGTTGAAGGACGAGCAGGGTTACTTCAAGATCGTCGTGAAGGTGGTGAGGAAGGGGAGATGACGCCTAAGCGGGTGGTGGTCGTCGGTGGAGGTACCGGAGGGACGATCCTCGCCAATAAGATGGTTTCGCTTTTGAGGAGTGAGACCTCTGAAGGCAAGGCTGAGGTTCACTTGTTCGCTGATTCGACGGAGCACGTCTTTTCACCGGGAAACCTTGACATCGCTTTTAGGGGAATGGTGCCTGCGAGCTTCAGAAGGCGCGAGGCGGCGCTGCTCAACAGAAGGGTCGTCCTCCACGAGACCGCAGTCAATCGAATAGATCTAATGAACCGCACTATACTATACGATTCGAAGGTCTTGAACTACGATTACCTCGTATTAGCGACCGGGTCGGTCGCGAGGCCTGACGTTATCGAGGGCCTCAAGGAGGCATCCCACAACTTTCACACAGGACAGGAGGACGCGAGAAAAACGTGGGAGGCTCTGTCGCGATTCAGCAAAGGCAAGCTTGTCGTCCTGACCAACATACCTCACAAATGTCCTCCTTCCCCTGTGGAGGCGGTTTTCTTGGTCGAGGAGCTTATGAGGGAGAGAGGGCTAAGGGACAAAGTCGAGATATACTATGCCACTCCTTACACTAGGGCCTACCCCGCTCCCGCAATTGCGGATGTCGTTGAACCCCTGATGGAGAAAAGAGGCATAAGGCTGTACAATATGTTCAACACCGATTACGTCGACACGAAGTTAAGGAAAGTTTATTCTATTGAGGGAGAAGAACTGGAATTTGACATGCTGATAACTGTTCCTCCTCACAGAGGTGCGGACATAGTGTTCAGGTCTGAGATCGGTGACGCGGAGGGTTGGATACCAACTGACAGGGAAACAATGAGGTACTCGAACAGCGACGACGTCTACGTTGTCGGCGATGCCACCAACATACCGATTTCCAAGTCAGGTGTTGTGGCCCATCTCGAGGCGATCGTTGCCGCAGAGAACATCACCTCCGATTACTTCGGCACCGGGAAAGTCTACTGTTACACCGGAAGGATAAACTGCCCGCTGGAACTGGGAGGGAACAGGGCCGTGTTCGTCTCGGCGACATACGAGAAGCCGCCGACCAGACAGAAGCCGTCTGAGATGAAATACCTGATGAAGAGGACCTTCGCGTCAATCTACTGGGAGATGTTGAAGGGCAGGCTAGACCCGCTCTTCGACCTTTACTTCGGTAAGCCGTATAGGGTGAGGGTCGTTGAGCATTGAGGAAGGGTCATGCGAACACGTGGCCGAATTCCTCGCTGCTCTTTCGCATCCGAAGAGGGTCAAGGTCCTTGCGTTGTTGAGAGAGGGCCCCAAGACGGTCGTTGAGCTCGCCAAAGGGATAGAACTCTCTCAATCAGCCACATCGCAACACCTTCAGATCCTCAGAAAATTCGGGATAGTGAGCGTAACAAGGGTTGGCAATCAGAACTATTACTCGATAGCAGACCTCAGAGTTCTCCAGCTCTGCGGACTCGCGCAAAAAATAGTCTCCGATAGGGCAAGAGAGCTCAGCGAGAAGGTGGCCACGGTGAAGTTCGGAAGCTGAGACCTTGTTGAGCTGAACGTCGAGAAACTCAACTCAATATCTTTTCCCTTCATTCCTCCAGTTAGAGACAGGCCCAAAAAAACGCTATGACCGGCCTATCATGAGCAAACCCGGTGTCGGTACGTGGGGGCGCTGCTTTGGGCCGAAAAGCACAGGCCGAGGAGGGTCTCCGAGGTCATCGGTAACGAAGAGGCCGTCGCGGAGTTCGTTAAGTGGATGAGTGAGTGGGAGAGGAAAGCGGTTCCTAAGCAGAAGGCAGCCTTCTTTTACGGGCCACCTGGGACGGGGAAGACATCTCTGGTTCTGGCGTATTCGGAGGAGCGTGGTTACGACCTCGTCCAAGTGAACGCCAGCGACAGAAGGACCGCTGAGGACCTACGGAGCGTGTTGGCGCATGCGACCGCATCTAACGCCGTCCTCGGAGGGAGAAGGATGGTGCTCATCGACGAGGTGGAAGGCGCTGTCATGTCTGCTGAATCTGGAAGCGTAGCGGCTCTGACAGAGCTGGTGGACAGGACGTCCGTGCCGTTGGTTCTGATAGCGAACGACGTTTGGGACCAGAGGCTGATGCCCTTGAGAGAGAGGTGCAAACTGATCGCGTTCAGGAGGCTGAGGTCTAGGGACATAGAGGAGAGGCTGAGGACCATCGCACAGCGAGAGGGCCTAAGGGTTGATGAGGAGTTAGTTAAGACCATCGCACAGCGATCGAGAGGCGACCTCAGGGCAGCTATCAACGACCTGCAGGCGATCGCGGTTCCTGTCACAGGTTCGAGGGTCGTAACAGAGCTATTGGAGTCGAGGGAGGTTGAGCTGAACGCCTTCGAGTTGATGGCGAAGGTATTCGGTGCCAGGAGTCTAAGCGACGGCCGCGGCGTGCTCACCAACGCCGGCCTCGACATCGATGGTGTGATGACTTGGGTCTCTGAGAACCTTCAAACACAGATAAAGGACCCGAAGGCGCTCGAGGAGGCGTACCGGATCCTAGCGGACGCTGACCTGCACCTGAGGAGGGCGTCGAGGTTCCAGAGATGGGAGCTTATGAAATATGGCACCGCGTTGCTCTCAGCAGGTCCAGGCATAGTAAAGAGTTCGACGTCGGAGAGGGGTGGAAGGTTCGAGTTCCCTTCGAGGATTAGGTTCCTTCAGCAAACTAGGGTGGAGCGGGAGCTGACGAGGTCCGTTCTGGAGAAGGTCGCAAGTAGGACACACATGTCCACTTCCAAGGCGGCGACGGAGTTCCTCCCCTATCTGAGGATGATGATGAAGGCGGGTGACATGGGCGTCGCCAAGTCGCTCGGTCTGACCGAGCGCGAGGTGGACACACTTCTGTCCAAGGCGCCTGAACTCCAAGTCAAGCACGAGAAGCCCGAGGTTGAGACGGCGAGGCCGAGGACTACGGTGAGGGCTCGTCGCGCGCGTCGTGGCTGAGCGCTCCTCCCTTCCTCAGGATGGCCTCCAGCTCCCTCCCCAGTATCGAGGCCGGTATCTCGGGGAGGGCGATGTAACTCCTCCTGCCTCTGATCCCCTCGCTGAGGACCCTGATCCTGATGAAGCCCTGGTCCTCCAGCTTCTGCAGTATCTCCCAGAACCTCGTGTAGGCCTTGGGCATGGTGCCGTTCTCCTCACAGACGAGGGCGTAGAGCCTGTTGAGCTGGGAGGCCGTCATGGTCGGCGAGTCGTTCCCTTGGAAGTACCTAGCTACTGCGAGCAACACCAGCTTCTCATGCAGGGAGAGGTAGTGGAGGCTCTCCCTCCTTATTGCGGGATAGATGCTGGCAGCGGCCTTCCTCACGTGCTCGGCCGTCAGCTTGAGAGACCCGTCCCGCTCAGCGAACTTCCCTGCCCTCCAGAGCAGCTCAATAGCGTACCTCGCATCACCCCTCTCTCCTGCCTGGTCGACGATCGCCTCGATCACCTCATCCGTGACCACTCCCTCGTGGAAGGCCTCGGAGGCCCTGAAGCCGATGATGTCCCTCAGCTGACCTGCGCTGTACTCGGCCAGATGGATTACGTTCGTGACGAACATCGTCCTCGTGCCTGCGTCGAAGACGTTCAGGCCCTCCAGACCTCTCAGTATCAGGACCAGCGAGATCCTCGACCCCTCAGACCTCTCCTCCCCGATCCTCGCGAGGTAGTAGACAGCGTCCTGCTCCTCCCTGATGAGGACCTCGGCCTCGTCGAGTGTGAGTATCAGCGACATCCCCTCCCTCTCTAGGTAGGTCATGAGGTTGTGGAGTATCTCTTCGTTGGCCAGGCCTCTCGTGGGCAGAGTTATTCCCAGAGACTCTATCGTCCTCCTAAGCACCGAGAAGAGCGTCCTGTGAAGTCTGCAGTTGACGTGTACGTGCCTCAACAGGGCGCCGGACTTCCTCGCCAGCTCCTCTGCCCTCGAGCCGAAGAGTTTCGTCAGTGCGGTCTTGCCCGTACCGGTAGGACCTGTCAGCAGGGCCCTTACCTGTCCGACTCTCTTACCAGCGATGAATGAGCTGAAGAGGGTGAGGAGATGCTCGAGCTCGTCCTCTCTGTGAGGTAGTCTCGATGGCACGTACTCGGGGGAGAGTCTGTCCTCGTCCCTGAAGACCTTGACCATCTCCCAAGACCTAACCTGAGACCTATGATAAAAGAGATGGGTCGACGGTCAACCGAAAATGGGCTAAAGCATCCAGAGAGGCCTCTTGATTAAGACCTCCGTCCCCGCATCCACCCTATCGACATCTGGTTCAATCAGCAGGTAGCCGTCGGAGAACGCGACGGAGGAGAAGACGGAGGACTCCGTGACGTGAGGCCTGCAGGAGAGTTGACCGCTGTGATGGGAGACGCTCACCCAGACCACCTTCAAGAAGTCGATCCACTTGTGGAAGGAGATCGGTTCAGAGAGCACGGCCCTCGAGAGCGAGAAGAACTGATTGAGCTTAGCGGAGGCCAGATGCGTTAACACCGGCACGCCAAGCTCGTTCAGAACGTTGATCGTCGAGTGTACCAGCGCCGGTAACACGACAACCGGCTTCCCTCTCACCACGGCCGCTCCTCCAACTCTGCCTGGCTGGAGTCTAAGTCCCTGTACGAAGAACTCGGAGAGCTCAACCAAGGCCCTCGGTACGACGTCCAGTTCGCTGACGCTGGAACCACCGACCGTGAGGACCATGTCCGCTTGATCAAGGGCCCTCTTCAGGGAAGACATGGCAGCGTCCACGTAGTCAGGAACGAGCCCTAGGTACAACGGCCTGCAAGGTAGCTTCGAGAGCATCGACACCAACATCGGTGCGTGAGTGTTCAGGACCCTACCCTCATCCGCCTTCTCAGGGTCGTCGGTCAGCTCGGACCCGAAGGACATCACCCCGACCACCGGAGGGGTCATGACCGATACCGATCTTACACCCAGCGATTCGAGGAGTGCAGCCTTCACAGGGCTTATCACTTCACCGCGCGTAAGGACTGTCGCGCCTCTTTTCAGATCAGAGCCCGTCCGGTCGACGTGCTCGCGGGGTTTGACCGGCCTCAACACAAGGACGTAGTCTCCCTCGATGACGACTTCCTCCTGTGGTATGACGGCGTCTGCTCCTTCAGGCAAGTACCCCCCGGTCAGGATCCTCCGCGCGCAATTGGATCCCAGAGGTGGCCCCCTCTCGTTCGGTCCAGTGAAACCATCAACCTTGAGCGCCACAGGGCGCTGTCGTGATGCGCCGGAAGTCTCGGAGGACCTCACAGCGTATCCGTCCATGTGGGAGGCGTCGTGAGACGGCCTGTCGCTCGGCGATCGCACTTCCTCGGCAGAAACGCGTCCTATCGCTGAGAGCGGGCGAAGGAGTTCGGTCTGAAGGAGCGGCACCACCCTACGAGTGACCTCTCTGAGGACCCAGTCGAGGTCGTGGAACCTCTCTATTCTCCGGTGCTCGACCGATGGGCGCATGGGTTCTGAAGACTAGAGGCCTGGCCTGCATATCAAGGAATTGCTACGCTCAAGGGGCGCGTTGTTAGCCATCTTTAGCCCTTCACGTTGTTGTGCTCGAACTCCAGCAGCATCACTTTGAGGGCCGGGGACTTAGTATACCCTCCGGAAGTGCCGTCTGACCTTATCACTCTGTGGCAAGGGATCACGATCGGAACGGGGTTTGAGGCGAGCGCGGACCCGACTGCTCTAGCACCGTCTGGCACCCCGAGTGAAGCAGCCAACGAAGCGTACGTTCTCGTCGAACCGTAGGGGATGTTCAGAGTCTCCCTCCAGACCTCGCGCTGGAAACTCGTTCCCCTAGGATCCAAAGGCAGGTCAAAGACCCTCCTCTTGCCGTCGAAGTACTCGGCGATTTGATGGAGAGACTCTCTCAGTACGATCGGTCTACTGCTCTCATCCACTGTCACAGAGGGCTTGGGAGCGAGAGTCCTCAGAGGCTCGTTAATCAGTACGAACCTCAGGGCATCGTTCGATGTGACGACCCAGATCCTTCCGAGCCATGAGCGCAGCTCCGCAGCGTATAGCTGCTCCTCTGTGCTCCTAGTCGGACTCACCGCGTCTAAGCCTCCTCAAACACTCGTCGTGAAACCGTTCGGCCAGCTCCTCTGCGAGTCCGATGTACTCCCTGAAGTTACTCGGAAGCGTGTCCTCCGGTCTGACGCCGTACCGTTCCGCGAGCCTCCTCACCGACTCCTCCAGATTGAGACCTCGCCCGAGGGTTGACCTTAGCTCGTCAAGGACATCGATACCGTACCTCCTGAACCTGACCTGGACCGCTTCTGAGAGCACTTCTGGGTGTGAACTGAGGTCATCGAACATCGCCTCACTTGCGAACTCTATCCTATTTAAGAATTTGCTAAGCTGCCTGACGCCTATCAGGAGGTGCGCGACCCCTACCGGCACGTTGCGCCTTATCGTCGAGTCGGAGAGGTCCCTTTGGAGCCTCGTTGTCATGAGCCTCCTAGCAACGAAAGAGAGCACGGTAGCAGCCATCTCGAGGTTGCCCTCCGCGTTCTCCGCCTCTATGGGGTTGGCCTTCTGTGGCATCGTCGACGACCCGACTCCTTTGGGGAGGACGTTAACGTAGCCCAGTGCGCAGAGGAGCCAGAGGTCTCGTGAGAAGTCCGTCAAGGCCATAGCGAGCGACGACATCGAGTCGAGGAGCGGTGCGTAACGGTCCGAGGGGACTACCTGCTTGGTCAGCTCAACGAACTCCAACCCCAATGACTCAACGAACTGTCTAGCCCTCTCCTTAGCCTGTTTGCCGAGTACCTCGACAAGGGCCGCGTAGGTGCCAGCTGCGCCGCTAACCTTCCCGGGAAACTTGTACTCTCTTAGCCTCTCAAGCCACCAGAGGACCCTGGAGCCGTGATAAGCGAGCTCCTTGCCCAGGGTGGTAGGCACCGCAGGTCGTCCGTGAGTCCTCGCTAGCATCAGGGTTCCCTTCTCGCGAAGAGAGAGTTCCGCCACCCTTCTGCAGATCCTCTCCAGCTCCGGCAGCAGGACTTCCTTGAGGGCATCTCTCAGGGAGATCGAGAAAGCGATGTTGTTGACGTCCTCAGAGGTGAGGCCTGCGTGAACCCAGACCGAGGCCGACCTTGCACCGAGCTCGACGAGGTTCGACTTGAGGTACCTTACGACGGCCTCGACGTCATGACCGACTTCCCGTTCAAGGGACTTCACGGCCTCCGCACTTGATAGGTCGAAGCTCCGCAGCACCGACCGCGCAGCCTCGATCTCCGCTTGGCCTATAGCGGTTATGCCGCTCCTAGATAGGAAAGCGAGGTACTCCACCTCAACCATCAATCTGTACTTGATGAGGCCGTACTCGCTGAGATATGATCTGAGGTCGTCAACGAGTTCGGAATACCTCCCATCAAGAGGGGATATCGCCAGTAGCGCGTTAGTCACCGCTCGACCACGTCCTCCGTTCTAGGTCCGACACCGACGTACTTGACGTGGGTACCTAGGTTCTCCTCAACGAAATCCAAGTATCTCCTCGCTTGAGAGGGGAGCGCTCCGTAACCCTCCCTCAAGATCTCTCCGCGTTTGGTCTCATCGATCGGAGGCCACCCCTCAAGTTCGGCGTAGACAGGTCTAACCCTTGAGAGCTCCGAGACCGTCACGGGGAATTCGCCGTCTTCGTATCCCTCGTAGCCAACGCAGACCTTTAGCCTGTCGAGGCCTGAGAGCGTGTCGACTCTAGTGAGGAAGATCTCGTCTGTGCCGTTGAGGTCAGCCGCGAACTTCAGCTGAGCGATGTCCAGCCACCCTATCCGCCTAGGCCTTCCTGTGGTGGCACCGTACTCGACGCCGGCCGACCTTATTCTATCTGCGATGTCTCCGTGAATTTCGGTCGGGAAAGGCCCTGCACCTACCCGCGTGGTATAGGACTTCGCTACGCCCACTATGACATCGATCCATCTCGACGGAATTCCACAGCCGATTGATACTCCCGCTGAGGTTGTGATGCTTGAGGTGACGTAAGGGTAGGTGCCGTAGAAGACGTCGAGCATCGTTCCCTGCGCGCCTTCGAATATCACAGTGCCTCCCGAAGTCAACCTCTCGCGTATGAGACGATTCACTTCGGTCACCTCCACCTCGATTGATGAGAAAAGCTCAGACAACCCATCCGCGAGCGCTCTCGTATCAACTCCCTTGAGGTTCCAGAACGTAACGATGTCTCTCAACTTCTCCTGAAGCGAATCGGGTTCGAGCAGGTCCGCAACCCGTAAACCGACTCGTCCAAACCTCTCAACTGCGGTAGGGCCTATTCCCCTCCTAGTTGTACCGATGGCCCTCTCACCTCGCATCGACTCGAGGAACTCCTCAGCACGCCGCGCAATCTCCGTGATTACCTGTGCCCTCGGACTCAAGTAAAGCCTCAGGTCTGGTCTGACCTCCCGCGACTCCTTCAGCTCTTCCGAGAGCGTCTTGAGGTCCACGTAGACGCCCGCACCGATGGCTGCTGTTCCGCAAACGAGACCGCCCGCAGGCACTAAGTGCATTCTGAAGGTCTTACCGGAGTACATGATCGTGTGACCGGCGTTGGGTCCGCCGTTGTATCGGACCGCGAGATTAGCGCCTCTGGCTAAATATGCAGCCACCTTGCCCTTACCTTCGTCGCCCCATTGAAGGCCCACTACAGCTATAGAGGGCATGTCCTCAAGTGACCCGTTCGACGTCGTGAGGTAGGCTCTCCCTGTAACCCGCTTCAGATATCCTGACGAAGACCGCGCGCTCCCTCATCTCTCTCAGATTTCTCGCGCCTAGGTAGCTCATGCCAGACCTGAGTCCTGCAACCAGCTGTCTCAGGACCTCTACTGCAGACCCCCTGTAGTCAACGTAGGCCTCGACACCCTCGGCCATGTAGGAGTAGTCTGCCACCTCATCTAGCTCAACCTCTCCTCTCTCGCGCATGTCCCTGCTGAGCATCGCGTAGAACGAAGCCATACCTCTGTAAACTTTGCTCTTCTTGCCGTTCCTCAAGACTATCGAGCCAGGACTTTCATCAGTGCCGGCCAAAAGCATACCTATCATGACCGTCGAGGCTCCGGCCGCGAGGGCCTTAACGATGTCGGCTGAGCTCCTGATTCCACCGTCTGCGATCATGGGTACATCCATTCTCTCGGAGATCTCCGCGCAGTTCATTATCGCGGTTAGTTGAGGAACGCCGACTCCAGCTACGATCCTTGTGGTGCAGACCGCACCCGGTCCGATCCCAACCTTTACCGCGTCTGCGTGAGACGCGAGGTCCTCGAAACCCTCAGGAGAAGCTACGTTGCCAGCAACCAGCTGAACCTCATCGCCGAATTCCCGCCTCAAGGTCTTCAGCGTGTTCATGACCATCAGAGTGTGACCGTGTGCGACATCAACAACTAAGACGTCAGCTTCAGCCTCCAGCAAAGCTTTGGCCCTCTCTACTGTGTCACTCTTTACACCGATGGCTGCGGCGACCATCATCCTGCCCTTACGGTCTCTGGTCGAGTAGGGGTTGAGACCTCTAGACTCGATGTCCTTAGCGGTAATCAAACCCCTGAGTCTCCACTCATCATCTACAATGGGTATCTTCTCGACCTTATACTTCCTGATCAAGTCCTTTACCTCCTCAACATCAGCCCCCTCACGCGCGGTCACGAGCTCATGTCTCGGGGTCATGACCTCCCTCACTAGAGCCTCGTCAGGCTGGAAGAGCAGGTCGCGCCTTGTCACGATCCCCCAAACTCTTCTTTCCTTGTCCACCACTACGAGCCCCGACACTCCGAGTCTGGTCATCTCCCTTCGCGCGTCCTCGATTCGGGCCTCGAGTCCTATTACATATGGGTCCTCGATGATGATGCCCTCAGCGCGCTTGACGCGTTGCACCTCCTTCACCTGGGCCTCAATGGGCATGAACCTGTGTATCACGCCTATTCCGCCCTCCCTCGCCATGACGATCGCCATCTTGCTCTCGGTGACTGTATCCATCGCAGCCGAGACTATCGGCATGTGAAGCTCGACCCGCTTCGTGAACCTAGTGCGCGTAGAGACCTCGCTTCTTGACTTGATCTCAGAGTACCTAGGGAGCAGAAGCACGTCGTCAAAGGTCAGGGCGACCTCTTCAACGAACCCAGGCAAACGATCCCAACCCCGCCGAACATCGCCCACGAGATAAACGTTCTCCGGGCTCAACGAGGAAGCCCCACGAAACGGCTGTGTGAGAGTTGTTCTTGCTGCCCGGCAGGGTAGAGGAATTGCAAATGAACGCATTAATGATTGCTATGAACGACTCGTCAAAGTGGTCTTGCGAAACGTTTAAGCCTGCTGGTCTCGAGTAAGATGCAAGATGCAGTCGAAGCCCAACATGACCGTCACGATCCTGTTGGCCGCGTCCGTTCTGGTAGGGGTAATAATACTCGCTTTCGACGGGCTGCTTTGGGTCGACAACCCGAAGAACGGACACGCGTATGCGCTGATCAGCTTCATCGCGGTGAAAGTCCTCTTCCTGTTCGGGGTCATCACAGACAAGAGTTGGGCGATGAGAGGCGTCTTCTATTGGGCGATCACGTACCTTCTCATGCTCTTGTTAAACCCTCTGACTGGCCCCGCAATAGGGCTAAGTCCCATCGAATTTGCGCTATACTTGTTCGGGTTTATGCCCATCGCGAGCTTTAACGGCGTAAGCTGTCCGTTTCTCTGTCCACCGTTCGTCGTTAGCTACACGTTCTTAGTCGTGTTGCAGGTCTTGCTGGTGTTAACGGGAGTAAGGGCGATTCGTCGAGGCGGATGAAAGGGTCACCGCTGATCTTCACAGCGCTTCTCTTACCGCCGCTGGTCGTCTTCTTAGGTCACGGGTACGACCTCTTGGTTAGCTACGTCGCAGCCAGAAACGTAGCTCACGGCCTCAGCCCTTACGAGGGTGGTTCCTATCCAAACCCCTCATACCCATCCGAGATTCAGGGAATAGGTGAGACACCGCTCTGGCCTCTGTTCCTCTCGATGGTTTACTCTCTCTCGGCAGGCGATACCTTCTTGTTCAACGCTCTCTCCAAAATTCCAATCATTATAAGTCTCTTCGTTCTGTATTTTCTAGCCAAGAGATCGAAATTAGAACATGAAGACTTCTATCTACTCAACGCTTTCGTTCTGATGACGACTGTTGCGTGGGGTAAACCTGACGTACTGGCCACCACCCTTTTCCTGCTCGCCTTGCTGAACGTACGGAGGGCCTCTCTGTCGGTTTTTCTGCTGGCAGTCTCTCTCAACTTCAAGCCCCTTGCCCTCGGCGCCGTGCCAGCCTTCGTCGCCTACTACGGGTTACGAAGAGGGCTGACGTTCGCCGCCGCGTTGGTTGCCCTTTCCTCGATGATCTTCTTCGCTCCCTTCGTGTTGCTGGGTTGGAGCGCTTCGACTCCCGTGACAGGGACCATCAACTGGCTCGCAGATGCCGGAGGCCTCTCCCCGCTAAACATCTTAGAGTACTTTTACGGGTGGAGCTATGCGGGCATCAATCCTCACGGCTTCGTGGTAGGGGTTCCGTGGATTTCGGCCGTCGTCTTATCATCGGCGCTGATTTCGCTCAAGAACCCTCGAGACTTCAGATCTTTGGCGTGGTTATCCCTGCTGGGGAGCACGGTTTTTCTCGTTCTAAGGCCCAAAGTCTCTGAGCAGAACCTGATACTTCCCTTCATGCTGATACACTGGATTTCAGGCAGGCCTGTCTCAACGTC
>JANXEU010000001.1 GCA_025058055.1 Candidatus Calditenuaceae archaeon | reverse complement strand
CCCCTTCTCCTACTGCTGACCTTCTTAGGACTCGCTTTCATACACATGGCCCTGAACGTGGCGAACGACTATTTCGACACAAAGCTCGGAGCCGATCCTGCAAATCGGAGGCCTACACCCTTCAGCGGAGGATCCAGGTCATTACAATACGGACTCATCAGCGAGTCCGGGGCTAAGCTACTCTTCGCTTCATTCTTCGCGATTGGCTCCGCGACAGGTCTCTACCTCGCCTTCACTCGAGGTTTAGTCGAGATACTCACTTTAATGGGGCTCGGTCTCTTCCTCTCCTACTTCTACACAGCTCCTCCGTTTAAGCTGGCTTACAGGGGACTCGGTGAGCTCGCGGTGGGAACTGGCTTCGGGCCCGTGATCGTGCTCGGATCATACTTCGTACAGACACGGAGCCTCTCGGTGGAGGCCTTCCTTGCTTCGGTACCCATAGGTCTACTAATCATGTTGATACTGTACGTTAACGAGATTCCTGACGCTCCATACGATCGCGCTGCGGGCAAAATGCACTTGGTCGCGAGGTTCACGGAGAAGCAGACTTTGAGGTTCCTTGCTGCCTCGTTCGTTGCCCTTTACTTGGTGATAGCGCTAATACCGGTGCTGAGACTGGGACCTTGGTTGGTGCTGGCTGGCCTAGCGACGATACCCACAGCACAAAGGATATACAGAATGGTCAAGGAGACCTTCGGGAACCAGTACGCCATGATACCTGTGTTGGCCCTCAACGTTCGTAACGCTGTTGTGACCGGTGCACTAGTTGCCGCGGGTTACGCGTTAGGTGCTATACTGGGGCTCTGAGGAAGGTGGACTAGCAAGTTAAAGGACCTCAAACTATCGCTCGAGGTCAGCGTTTTGGTTTCTTCACCTTTCCGATGACGAGCAGCTTCAGCGGTACGCCGTTCACCAAGAAGACCTCGTACCTCACTCCTGGCAGGTCTCCGTAGGACTTCCCGAGCGTTCCACCGATTCCCTGAACGAGGACCTCATCGTGCTCGTCGATCACGTTCAGAGACCCGTCTCCAGGGCAGAAGGCGGTGATAACCTTACCGTTCTTAATGAGCTGGACCCTCACACACTTCCTGACCGCGCTGTTGGGCTGTCTGGACTCAATGCCCTTCTTCTCTAGGACTATTCCTCTCGCCATTGGTGCGCCCTCGAGAGGGTCGTACTTCTCCTTAAGCCGCATCATCTTGGACCTGTAGGGCCGATAACTCCACCTGAATCTTCGCCTCGTCCTTACCAGCGTCCTCGCGGCGAACTCACCGTTTCCCAAGGTCCTCAGCAGTAGATTGAGGGCGATTTTAACCATGACGTAGCCCCAGGACGCTTCAAGCAATTGAGTGTCACGACGTGAGCGTCGCATCGGACGCCGCGACTTGTCCCCACGATCGCGCAAGACTGGTTCTGGACTTCAGCAGGTTAATTAGTGAATTAGAGCGCTGACCGCTTAGGGCCCGTAGCTCAGCTTGGCGGAGCGTCCGGCTGATAACCGGAAGGTCGTGGGTTCAAATCCCACCGGGCCCAGAGGCTCTCAATCTAGCTCATCAGACTACGATGTCCTCACACCGTAAACGAAGCGTTCAGTTGCGAGCAGCGCTACACTCGTCTTCTGCCCTTTTGATGAGGTGGATGGCGTTGGCACTTTTAACGGACAACGAGATACCGACAGAATGATATTGGATGACTGCTCGTCAATGGTCGGTGAGAGGGTGTGAGGAGGAAAAGAGTGATCCTCATGGGCGCCGCGGGTAGAGACTTCCACAACTTCAACGTCGTATTCAGGAACGATCCCTCTTACGAGGTGGTTGCCTTCACCGCATCTCAGGTACCGGGTATAGCCAACAGGGTCTATCCGTACCCGCTCTCAGGAGAGCTCTATCCGAACGGCATCCCAGTTTACGACGAGTCCGACCTTCCGAGGCTGATGAAGGATGGAGTCGACCTTGTAGTGCTCTCCTATAGCGACCTCTCTCACGAGGAAGTAATGAGAAAGGCGTCGTTTGCTCTCGCATCCGGAGCCGACTTCGCGCTCTTGGGCCCTAGGTCAACCTCCCTGAAGAGCAGGGTTCCAGTTATCGCGGTTACTGCGGTCAGGACAGGGGCCGGGAAGAGCACTGTGACACGTTACATAACGAGGCTGCTGAGGTCTGCAGGCAAGAGGTTCGTGGTTGTCAGACACCCAATGCCGTACGGTGACCTGAGGCATCCGGTCCAGAGGTTCGCCGACTACGAGGACCTAGAGCGTTACAGATGCACTTTCGAGGAGAGGGAGGAGTACGAACCGCATCTCAAGGAGGGCAACGTGGTTTACGCGGGCGTCGATTATGTGGAGGTTCTCAGGGAAGTCGAGAAGTTTGCTGAGGTCATAGTCTGGGACGGAGGCAACAACGACTTCCCCTTTTTCGAGCCAACGCTGCACGTAGTCGTTCTCGACGCTCTGCGACCAGGCAACGAGGTCTCTTACTATCCAGGAATGGTCAACCTCATCATGGCTGACGTCGTAGTGATCAACAAAGCAAACGTAGCGCCGCGTGAGAACGTCGAACTCATTATGAGAAACGTAAAGCGTCATAACACGAAGGCGGCGGTAACGCTCGCCCGTGCGGAGACTGTTATCGAGGGTACGGCTACGTTGTCAGGTAAGAGGGCACTGGTGATCGAGGACGCACCCACAGTCACTCACGGAGGTATGTCGCACGCGGCGGGTTACGCGGTGGCGGTGGAAAGAGAGGCCGTCGTGATCGACCCGAGGCCTTTCGCGGTGGGCGAGATAAAGAGGGTCTACGAGGAGTTCAGTCACATAGGGCCAGTCCTGCCATCGATGGGGTACACGTCTGAGCAGATCCGTGATCTCAGGGAGACGATACTCAGATGCGACCCGGAGGTAATCGTGAACTCGACACCGATCGATTTGGTTAGGCTACTGGACGTGAAGAGACCTCAGGTCAGCGTTAGATACGAACTGAAAATTTACGGCGATGACGTTCTCGCGGCGGCTCTCAAGGAGCGTAGGTTCGTGTGATCGATTTTTGAGCAAGCCGTAATCGATTTCTGAGTTGGAAGTGCCTGTCGAGGATCGGGTAATTCGCGACGTCATGGCTTCAGGTCTCCTCGCAGCGAACGATCTGCTCAGGATCGTTGTGACCACACAGGAGGGGAATGGCTCGATTGCGCTCAGACACATTCAGCTTCACCACGGGGTACTCGAACCGACCGACATTATAGTTTCAGGGCCACAGCTCCCGCTGAGGTCTTCCTCTATGCAGATGGTCATTGCGATCGACAGCAGTCGGCCTATCGGAGGACGAATCGATCTTCAGGAGGTCAACAGGATTTTAGAGGTCGGCGGAGTTCTCGTTACGAATCTGAGCTCTGAGGGGTCCTCCGCTGAATCAGAGCTCCTCGCGGCCGGCTTCACGGTCTCCGAGGTCCCCGTAGTCGAAGGGGTGCAGATCGCTGTCAAGGTCTGGAAGAGCTACTCGAGGGACAGATGTCCCAAGTGCGGCGGATCCATCAACATACCGTTAATCCCGGAGGATAGCAAGGTCGTCAAGATCTGGTCGTTCTACTGCACTAGCTGCGGATACGTCTGGAAGTCCGAGGACTTCGCGTTGAGGGAGTGAGGCAGGCGCGAGGCAAGGAGATCGTCCCCTCCTTCGGGTCGCCTAGCTCGACGGTCTCGTTCCTCAGATACAGGCATGCTACCCAAGCGCACGTGAGAGCATCGATGACGTGCTCGTTGACCTCGCACTCGAGCCGTAGTCGCAGGGCCTTAAACAGGTACCCCAACTCTCTCGCCCCAGGCCTCCCACCTCTTCCAACCCACCCCATCAGCCTATGCACAGCCCTCGGATAGGTCTCTATGACCGGGACTGCGTTAGATCTTAGCGCTTCGGTTAGAGCGATCGCTCTAGTTGTCAGGAGTCTCATCGGTCCAAGAGTAGGTGGGAGTATTCCGACACCGAGTCTCCTCACCTCCCTGTCACATTCCCTCAGGGAATTGCGCTGACCGGGCCACGATAGCGGTGCGTCTATGGCGACCGTTCTAGGTGTGATCGCGGTTACTCGGCCGACTATCTCGTGGTCGGGCCCTAGCCATTCGATGGACGCACGACCTCTGTGAAGGAGCGCCACCGCAGACTCCTTCCTAGTGGAAGCCGTCAGGTCTATCCCCACGACCGAGGCCGCCCGTCTCAAGACCGCTAGTCAATGGCAGGACTCTTCTTGGCGAGCTCAATAAGTTCCCTGACGTGTTCCGGCGACTTAGCACCCACGAGCGTGGTAGTTACCGGCGCTCTCCTGCAGAACTGGATCAGTGCCTGCGCAGTCGTCAGGCCTTCGTAATTCCGGCCCAGGGGCTTCGCCAACCGCAGCAGTCTTCCTTGGAGCAAGGGAGCGCTGGTCACGACGATCAACCCCAGAGCCTTGGCGGCCTCAACTGCGGTCAGCTGATTCCCAGAGACCGTTTGAGTCTTGGTCTCGATCGCGCTCCGCATCGCGTAGTTCAGGGGAAGCTGCACGAACTTGAATCCGTTCGACCTCCCGGCTACGGAGAGCGCTGCCTCGACGACCTCCTCCAGCTCCAGATGCTCTTCCGAATCTTCCGGAACGATCAGCGAGCTCCAGGTGGCCATACCGTACCAACTGATGTAACCCTCGGCCCTGAGCTCCTCAAGGGCTCTGAACGCGCCCTCGAGCCTCCTCAAGGTCTCGATCTTACCAAAGACCGGAGACTGGGACTCACCCACGTTGTGAAGGTAGACGACGTCCACGGCCTCGAGGTTCATGTTGGCGATGCTCTTCCTCACGCTCCACTCCACGTATTTCGGAGCTATGCAGTGAATTCCAGCAGCTATTTCGTTAGGACTCGCGAGCCCCTCTCCGATGATCTTTTTGGCAAGGAACTCCTCATACCTTTCCCCTGAGTGAGGGTCGTGTGAGAGGTAACCGGCCTTCGTACAAATCAGCACGCTCCCCCTCTCAACTGAGCCAGACTCCACGAGAGACCTCAGCCCCGATCCTACGCACCGCTCTGAGGCCATCCACCTGTAATTAATGGCCGTGTCCACAACGTTCACCGCACCCTCCGAGACCGCGTGGACCACGGCGTTCGTCATCAGCTCATCAGTCTCACTATTCAGATCTCCTAGGTAGGTCCCGAGCCCCAAGCTGGAGATCGGGCCGATCTCCGTTGACCTGAAGTGCTCCGCTGCTACGCCTCTCTGAACCGCTCTCTTCACAAACCTCGTTGCAGCGTTTGATTCGTATCTGCCCATCAGCATCCCATCCACCTACGGCACGAACTCCTCTCCTGTCAGGGCGTCATAGAAGCTGATCTTCCCGTACCTCTCCTTGACAGCGATCACAGCGGTGGCACCAACGCTCTGGGAGATAAATCGCACCTGCTCGAGCTCCGTTCTCGTGGGCTTATCACCGTACTTGCACTCCACCAGCACCACGCTCCCCCTCTTCATGCAAACGAGGTCAACAGGTTTGCTAGCGGCTGCCCTGATGACGAACCATCCCCTCAAACGGAAGAGGTCTCTTACCTCGTACTCGAACCTCCGCCCCCTCCTATAACTCAACCCGATGTCCCCCCTAGACGCTACGTCATTAAAGCAGTTCTCGCAACTCCGCATTCAAGTTTTTCTGATCTGACGTGCTACTAAGGGGGGCGATGATCGAGGAGGTGAAAGCTGCGTCGTGATGACTTCAGCCTTGAGTGAGCCCCAAACCGCTAATTTCGGCTACGATGATCTTAAGGAGCCGTGAGTCACGAGGCCATCATGGAGTTCCTTAGTAAGAGAGGAGTTGAGTTCACGCTCTACCAACTCAAGGGCGAGGAGGCAGCGACCGTAGAGAGCGCCGCGAGGTCTATAGGTTGCGATCCCTCCGTGATCGTGAAGAACGTCGTCTTCGTGTCGAATAACAGCGCGATCGTTGTGTTGTGCTCGGGTGACAGAAGTGTGGACAAGACGAAGCTGTCCCATGTGATAGGAGCTCGGGTTAGGATCGCTTCAAGGGAGGAGGTCATGTCGATGACCGGATACGTCGTTGGCGGTGTGCCTCCCTTCAATCATCGCACCGGCGTCAGGGTGATAGCCGACAGCAGCATCCTCCGATACGACGAGGTGGTAACGTCGGGCGGTTCTCCCGACACTTTAATCAAGTTAAGGACAAGCGACCTCCTCATGTTATCGGGCGCTAGCGTTCACGACATTTCAACATAGACAAGGACTTGAAAAATCGGACACACTTTATGGTAACACTTTAATTATCTATCTAGATGTCCTGCCCAGAGTGGTATATTCGAGTCATGTTAATAGCGGTCACTTTAGATAACTCGTGCGGTCAAACGACTACTCACGAGTCTAAAGGGTAGGAACAACAACCTACAGCGACTCGACCTCAAGCTAGTGACATCACAACGATCGTTTTGCCTGCACTGTCGATTTTCGCTGCTTAGTCGAGTGTGGTCGTTCGCTCAGCAGGTTCCCCTCGCCACTCGGCTCTGGACTTAATCTTTGATTCTCTGGCTGAAGTCCACAGGGAAAGTCTTACAGAGGCTGACTGTCCGGTGCGCTTCGAAGATCGTTCCTTCTCTCGGCGGTTTCACGGCACCACTCCATGTTGAGTTAACTCGCGCGGAGTTCGCCGCTTATTCGTTCAGCTTATCAGCTTGCGTGATTGCGATCTTCAAATGAGTTACCTTAATCGCGTCGTCCGTCTCTGTGGTTCTCGAAGGAGGTAGAGATCAGGCTCCTCAACGAGGCTGACGGTTTATTAGAAGCTAATTTAAGTGAAGTTGAGTTTGCCAAGAACCAAGTCTGTTGTCTTGATCAAAGGAGACGGAACCGGCCCTGAACTGACGGAGGCTACTCTCTTAGTTCTGGAGAAGATCAACCCGGGGATTGAGGTCTTGGTGAAGGATGCGGGATACGATTGGTGGGTCTCTGCCGGTAAGCCGACCACTTTCGCCCTTATCCCAGACGACACGTGGGAGGTTATACTGAATAGCGACGCATGTTTGAAAGCACCAACCACTACGCCTCCAGATCCGGGAGCGCCGAAGAGCGTCGCGGTCAGCATACGTCAGCGAATGGACTTATACGCAAACGTCAGGCCGATTAAGACATTCAAAGGTCTGCCTGGTCCGCTAGGAGACGTGGACTTCGTCTGTGTTAGGGAAGCTACTGAGGGGTTGTATATTGGTATAGAGTTCATGATCGCACCCGGCACAGCGCTCGCAATAAGAAGAGTTTCAGACTTCTCCTCAGAAAGAGTTGCTAGGTACGCGTTTGAGGAGGCGAAGCGGAGGGGGTTCGAGAAGGTCATAGCCGTAACGAAGAGGAACATCCTGAGGCTAACTGACTCGGTGTTCTTCAACGCTGTTCAGAGGGTCGCATCTAACTATTCCAGTATTTCGCTGGAAGAATATTACATCGACAACATGGCTCAACAACTCGTCAAAAACCCGCAGAGGTTCAATAATACAGTGATACTCAGCACCAATCTATTCATGGATGTCTTGTCAGAACTCGCCTCGGCACTGGTCGCTAACATTGGGATGATCTACTCCGCCAACTTCGGTGATAAATACGCGATGTTTGAGCCCGCACACGGCAGTGCCCCCAAGTACAAGGGTCAGTACAGAGTCAATCCAACCGCGATGTTGCTCTCAGCAGCGTGGATGCTTGAGTATCTCGGTTTCGTGAGAGAAGGGAGGGCAGTCTTCAAGGCGGTTGAGGACGTGGTCGCGGAGAGGCGACATGTGACTTACGACCTCGGTGGCAGCGCCAGTACTCTTGAGATGGCCGAGGCGGTCGCTGAGCGAGCTGAGCGAGTCTTAAAGCAAGGTAACTGAGGACAGGTAGCGCAACAACTTCTCAAGTCGGTCATCGGGTAGATCACTCATCCAGTCAACCTCTTCTCTGATGCGTTCTCCGGTAATGGCTCTATGTGCCAACTCAATGACCTCCACTAACTCCCTGTTGGTCACGTCTAACTGAAGCACGAATCGGCGTCCGAACTTCCTTACCGCCTCCCAGTAGATAAGACCTATGAACTCAGCCTCGACGTTCTCAGCGACCTTAGGCTCGTCATACCCTCTAGACCGGAGCACCTCGATGAGTTCCAGTGGATCTCTCCTGAGTACTATGGCCTTCATCACTCTCACGGCCCTAGGCTTGAAGACTATGTGGCTCGAGATCACCCCACCTCCGTGCCTCTTGAGGATCGAACTGCTTCTCGCGGAAAGAGCCCTAGGGTCTACCTCAGTGACGTTGCCTGAGAGTTCGGTGAGCTCCAAATGCGGTACCTGTAGCCTCTGCGCGAGTTCGCTGCAAACTGCGCTCTTACCTACACCAGGAGTTCCCAGAACCATTACTACCTTCATCCGCCTGCTTAAATGTTACACGAGTTATGTTAGCTTTCGTGAGGGGGGAGGTCAGGGTCATCGTCGATGAGGCTGTGAGCGAAGAGGTGCTCGGAGCTCTTTCAGTTGTAGACGAGGTCTATGGTCTCTCCGCGAAGGTAGAGCGTTCTGACTTGAGCTCTTTCATCACCAAGTCAATGAACAGGCGAAGGGGCCAGGTCGACGCGCTGGAGTTGGTGAGGAGTGTGGAGGGATTGGTCCCAGAGGTCGGGCTGTTAATCGTCATCGTGGCTGACGACATTTACGTCAATGGCTTCAACTTCTGTTTCGGACTCGCGTACAAGAGGTCGGCGGTAGTTTCGACATACAGGCTCAGACATCAAGAACTAAACACCTACATCGCGCGCGTGAGCAAGGAGGTCTCTCACGAACTCGGCCATTTGTTGGGGTTAAATCACTGTGTCAGACGCGATTGTGTCATGTACTTCAGCAATTCCGTCGAGGACACGGACAATAAAGGGTTCAAGCCTTGCGACCGCTGTAGGGCCCTAATCCTCAGTTGAGTTCTCGCCCTCCCTCTCGCTACGAAGCTCTTGCATGTGGGAGACCAACCCCTCCACGTACTCCTTGGTTAGCACCTTGGACTCGATGAGGTTGACGACCGAATTCAGGGATGCCTGTCCCATGAGTCTGCCAAGGGATCCGCTGATCTGTCTCCACCTGAGCTGCGTGTTACCGCTCTTTGACGCGTAAATTATTCCGAGAACGTCGACTGCCTTCACGAACGTGATGTCCTTGATCTTGGCGAGTTCGATCTTGGCGGCTGCCTCGAGGTAGATCTGCCCCCTCTCGCTGTTCCTCTCCGGGAAGACCGTCGGGTCCTTCAAGTAGCCCTTTGGAATGAACGACAGACACGTGTTATAGATCATGAACCTCCGAAACCTCTCAAGCGTCGTCTTCACGTCAATCGGCACGCTCATATTCCAGATCGAGTTGTGTGTCTTCCTATAAAAGTCCTAACGCCCGACCAATAACCTCCTCATGAAATACCTATTGTATGCATTTAAGTCCTATAAGAGCAGGTCGACCATCATGGCGGCGAAGAGTATCGCGAGATGAGGACTGGTGAACTTGAAGAGCCTCCAGAATTTCTTGAAGTCCGGCCTCATGGCTGTCCGGAAACTGAGGTAGATCAGCAAGGCTCCAGTAACAAGGGCAGCACCGAAATAAACGGTACCGAGCCTCTGTTCGACCAAGGGGAGCATCAGCGAGAACGCGACCAGTAACATCACAGTGGACACTATGCACCTTATCGCTTTAGTTTCATTCACTACGACAGGCAGCATTGGGATGCCGGCCCTCCTGTAGTCCTCCTTGTACCTCAACGCGAGGCTCCAGACGTGTCCTGGTATCCACAAGACCACCAGCGCTGCCAATAACCAACCCGTGATGGCGGGTGTGCCACTGGAGGACACGTAACCGATCATGGCGGGAGCTCCTCCCGAAAAGCTACCGAGGATTATGTTCAGAGGAGTCCGCTTCTTGGTCAACAGCACGTAAACGACCAAGTAGTCCAGTATTCCTACGATCATGAAAGACAACGCGTAAACGTTGATGAGAGCTGAGGTGAAGATGCCAGCGGAGGTCAAGGCGATTCCTAGCCATAGGGCCTTCTCAGGAGGGTTGATCGCGCCCGATGGAAGTGGTCTCCTCCTCGTTCTTGACATCATCGAGTCGGTTTCCCTCTCGATGTAGTTGGAAATTGTCTCTGATCCAGCTGAGCCGCAGATCAAGGCGAGCGTCGTTAGGGCTAATGTGCGGAGGTCTAAGGCTTGTCCGGATCCGACGAAGAACCCTCCTATACCGGTGTAGACGAGTAGCCACCAGACGTTCGGTTTCGTGAGCTTGAAGTAAATTTTGAAACTCGATGCGGGTGTGAGGACGGCCTTGGTCTGCGACTGCAACCCAGAATATGCTCACGTTCTGCTATTGTATTAAGGTGAATTCTCATCGCAAATTGGGCTGGTTAAACTAATAGACTTGGGGAAGTGTTCTGGAGGTCATGGGGAAGCTGAATGGGCGAGTCGCCATAGTGACGGGCTCCTCCAGAGGTATAGGTAGAGCGATAGCGGTCGAGCTCGCGAAGTCTGGGTGTTACGTTGTCTGTAATTTCCTTAACAGGGAGGTTGAGGCGAAGAAGACACTCGATGCCATCCAAGAGGCAGGAGGTAAAGCGATTGCAGTAAGAGCTGACGTCTCCGTGAGGGAGGACGCAGAAAGGCTCGTCACCGAGGCAGTCAACTCCTTCGGGAAACTGGACATCCTAGTGAACAACGCAGGCATATTCCTGAGAGGGGGCGTGATGGACGACATCTCGATTCTGGACAGGCTCTACTCGGTCAACGTCAAAGGCGTCGTGAACTGCACAGCCGCGGCCGTGCCATACATGAGGGTCAACAGGTGGGGCAGGATAATCAACGTGAGCTCGATAGCGGGATTCGGGACCAGCGCTAAGAACACGACTTACTACGCGATGAGCAAAGCGGCGATCGTCGTGCTCACAAAGAGGCTCGCAATGGAGCTGGGGGAATACGGGATCACGGTCAACGCCGTCGCGCCCGGCCTCATCTTGACCGATCTAGTCTTCGGGAGTCCCAAGGAGGAGGCTGAGGAGCTTATCAGGTGGACCTCCGAGAGGACGTCTCTCAAACGCGTAGGTAGACCTGAGGAAGTCGCCCAGCTGGTGGCCTTCCTAGTATCGGAGAGCGCGTCGTTCATCACGGGTCAGGTCGTCACCATAGACGGAGGGAGGCTTGACTTCCTCTCTCACTCGGGTTGAGGATGATGCTTTCATATCGGTATCGACTTTGAGGTGGGGAGTTGGTAAAGGAACGGCAGACCGTGCAGAGGATCGCTGAGTACTTTAAAGATGCAGGGTACTCCGTTGCGATCGAAGAGGACCTTATTCGGATATCGCAAGGCCCGTTGGATGGGGTCGTGAGAGTAGTTCACGAGGACGCGTCCACCCCTGAGTTGATTTCTGTCATGATTGAGGCCTCTATGGACGCAGCGAGGGAGAGGGTCGCGTACGTTGCAGTCCCGGGTAGAATAGTGAGCAGAGTCGGCGAATACGTCTTTAGGGTTCACGGACTTGGGCTGGTCAAGTACGGAGAGAGCTTCGTTGAGGAAGTTGTGCCTCCCAGACTTAAGGTTGCTCAGATGACAACCCGCGCGGAAGCACCGGACTCGAGATCGCTGGCGTTAGAGGAGGTCAGAGGTGCAATCAGAGAGATGCTCAGAAAGATGGACTTGTTGGAGAACACCATCATACAGAAACTAACGATGACTGAAGGAAAGGCCAGCGCGTCGATCGTAGAGGAGACGACGAGCTTGATCAGTAGAATCGAGAGGCTCGAGAACGAAATCGGCTCCCTGAAGCGTTTGAGTGAAATCGAAGTGGTTCTCGAGTCGCTAAAGGAACGTCTCGAGAGATTAGCAGCAAAAGTCGAGATCCTAGAGTCGGGAGCGAGGAGGGTGACGATCGCCGAGAGTCGAGACGACAAGGCCCGATACGATGCGAGCGAGCAGGGACCACTTCCTAGCTACCTTCAGGACAACCCATGGGTTCAGATCCTCTCTAAGCGTGGGAGAGAGTGAGCTGAGACAACGCCATTCCGCTTTCAGAACGCTCGAAGACTTAGCTATCGTCCGTTGTGAGGTTCGTCTCGGATGAGATCCTCGGGTTATAACTTTGTCCCGTCATCACCTTTTCAACGTTTCACAGGCTTTCAACTCAAGTTATTTTTAGTGGAACTCGTAAAGGGCTATGATGTCGGAAGGCCTGCTACTTCTCGCGACTGGGGCGCTGATACGGGGCAGGTCGATCGGCGTTGAAGGCGAAGCTCTGGGGGAGCTTGTCTTCACGACCTCGCTCAGCGGTTACGAGGAGACGCTCTCAGACCCGTCCTACAACGGGCAGATAGTGCTCTTCACCTACACTCACATCGGGAACTACGGTGTCTGGACGGGAGAGCTGGAATCCGATAGGATCTGGGCGGAGGGGGTTGTAGTCAGGGACGCGTGCGAACATCCATCAAATTCAAAGAGCAAGGGAAAGTTATCCGACTTACTGAGGGAGTACGGAGTCGTCGGCATCGAAGGCGTCGATACTAGGGCCTTGACCGTTGCAATCAGGGAGCACGGAACAGTGCCAGCCGCGTTAGTGTGTGGTGACATAGAGTCAGTGGACGTCGAATCGGTGAGGAGAAGGTTGGCATCCTGGAGATATGAGGTGGATCTGGTGAGGGAGACTTCATGCAGCAGAGTTGAGTTGTTGGGGAAAGGAAGGAAGACTGTCGCGCTGCTTGATTGCGGAGTGAAGCTCGGGATCGTCAGGAAGCTCCTGGAGAAAGGAGTGACGGTGGTTAGATTCCCAGCTTGGACTTCAGCCGAGGAGATCCTCGGTTGGGACCCCGATGGTGTGGTAATCTCGAACGGACCCGGCGACCCTGCGGTGCTGGGTTACGCGATCGAGACCGTCAGAAAGCTAATCGGCAAAGTGCCGGTGATGGGGGTCTGCTTGGGACATCAACTGATATCACTCGCGTTCGGATGTACCACGTACAAGATGAAGTTCGGTCACAGAGGGACCAACCACCCCGTGAAGGACCTCAAGACTGGAAGAGTTCACATCACCCTTCAGAATCACGGCTACGCGGTCGACCCAAGGAGGTTCGAGAGCAAAGGCCTTCTGATAAGGCAAGTCAGCCTCAATGACGGCACCGTGGAGGGGTTGGAGCACGAGGATCTGAGCGTTCTGTCGACGCAGTATCATCCCGAGGGCCGTCCTGGGCCCTCTGACGGGGCCGGGATCTTCGACGAGTTCTTGGTGATGCTCTGATGCCGAAGCTCGACTGGGTCAGCAGCGTCCTAGTGATCGGCTCCGGCCCTATAGTGATCGGGCAGGCGGCGGAGTTCGATTACTCGGGGTCTCAAGCGTGCCTCGCGTTGAGAGAGGACGGCGTCAAGGTGATACTCGTCAACTCGAACCCTGCGACCATCCAGACCGACCATGAGATCGCCGACGTCGTTTACGTGGAGCCTCTCGACGTCGAGACGGTCGCGAGGATCCTGAGGAAGGAGAGGCCGGATGCACTGCTGCCGACGATGGGAGGACAGACGGGCCTGAACTTAGCCGTAAGGCTGAAGGAGGCCGGGGTCCTCGACGAGGTAGGGACCAAAGTGATAGGGACGCCGGTCGAGGCGATCAAGAAGGCCGAGGACAGGAGGCTCTTCCACGAGCTGATCAGGTCGATCGGCGAGCCGATACCCAGATCGATCGAGGTCTCGAGCCTCGAGGAGGCGAAGGAGGCGGTGAGGGAGCTCGGCGGATACCCGGTACTCTGCAGGGCCAGCTACGCGCTGGGCGGGACGGGCTCCGGCGTCGCGCGAAACGACGAGGAGCTGAGGAGGCTCGTCAGCACGGGGTTGATGGTCAGCATGAACGGGAGGGTCGCGGTCGACGAGTACCTCGAGGGCTGGAAGGAGTACGAGCTCGAGATCCTGCGGGACTCCGCGGACAACTGCGTCTGCGTCTGTCCGATGGAGAACCTAGACCCGCTCGGGATCCACACCGGAGAGAGCATCGTCGTCGCGCCCACCCAGACGCTCACCGACGAGGAGTTCCACGTCCTGAGGAGGGTCGCGTTCAAGGTAGTCAGGGCGATTGGGATAATGGGGGCTTGCAACATCCAGTTCGGCGTCAACCCCGAGATGTTCGAGTACACCGTGATAGAGGTGAACCCCAGGGTCAGCAGGAGCTCGGCCCTCGCCTCGAAGGCCACCGGCTACCCTATAGCCCGTACCGCCGCGAAGATCGCGCTGGGCTACAGGCTCGACGAGATCCCGAACAAGGTCGTTGGGACCATAACGGCCGCTATGGAGCCGACGGTCGACTACGTCGTTGTCAAGATACCGAGGTGGCCCGTGGACGTCTTCGATGACCTCGACGCTGTCATCGGCACAATGATGAAATCGACCGGGGAGGCGATGGGGATAGGCAGGACTTTCGAGGAGGCGCTCCAGAAAGCGATCCGTTCGCTGGAGATAAACAGATACGGACTCGGTGCGGATGCACGTGACACGATCAGGACCCTAGACCAAGTGAGAGAGTTGCTGGTTAGACCGACTTGGGAGCGAATATTCGCGATTAGGGAGGCGATGCTACTCGGGATGCAGGTCGATGAGATACACAGGCTCACCCGCATCGACAAGTGGTTCCTTAACGGTATCAAGAGGATCGTCGAGATGGAGAAAGAGCTCAAGAGCTTACAACCCAGCTCACCCGCCTTCACGGAGACGCTTCGGAGAGCGAAGCGAATGGGGTTCTCAGACCGACAGTTAGCTGTTTTGTTGGGCGCTACTGAGGAAGAAGTGAGGAGATTGAGGAAGTCACTCGGCGTAACACCAGTCTACAAGATGGTCGACACCTGTGCTGGAGAGTTCGAGGCAGTGACCCCGTACTACTACTCGACGTATGAAGACACCGACGAGGCCAGAGTGAGCGATGGTAAGAGGAGGGTGCTGATCATCGGATCCGGACCGATCAGAATAGGTCAGGGGATAGAATTCGACTACTGTTCGGTTCACGCGTCGCTGGCGCTTAGGCAGGAGGGCATCGAATCGATTGTGATCAACAACAACCCTGAGACAGTAAGCACCGACTTCGATGTATCGTCTCGGCTGTATTTCGAGCCTCTGACGTTCGAGGACGTGATGAACGTGATCGATCGAGAGAGGCCAGAGGGTGTAATCGTGCAGCTCGGAGGACAGACGCCGCTGAAGCTTGCCAAGAGACTAGCTGAAGCGGGAGTGCGAATCCTCGGTACCAGCTCCGAAAGCATCGACATCTGTGAGGACAGAAAGAGGTTCAGGGAACTACTCCTCAAACTGGGGATACCTCAGCCTGAAGGTGGGACCGCGAAGAGCTTGAATGAAGCGATTGAGGTCGCCGAGTCGCTGGGATACCCGATCTTGGTCAGGCCTTCTTACGTCCTCGGTGGGAGGGGCATGGGGATCGTCTGGAACAGGGAGGAGCTGATCAAGTTAATCGGAGTGGCGCTTGAGGTGACCGAGGAGAGGCCCGTACTGATAGACAAGTACCTCTATCCGGCGGTTGAGGTGGACGTGGACGCCATCTCCGACGGTGAATCGGTGTTCATATGCGGCATACTGGAGCACGTAGAGCTGGCGGGCGTTCACAGCGGCGACGCCGCCATGATCATTCCTCCTCGGAACCTCTCCACGAAGGCGTTGAATAGGATCAGGGACTACACCAAACGTTTAGCCCTAGAGCTGGGCGTGGTGGGATTCCTGAACGTCCAGTACGCGGTTATTGGTGATGAAGTATACGTCTTGGAGGCCAACCCGAGGGCCTCTAGGACGATACCTTTCGTTGGCAAAGCGATCGGTGTGCCTCTCGTGAAGGTTGCGACCAAAGTCATGCTCGGGTGCAAGCTCACCGAACTCGGGATCACGGAGGAGACCAACCCCCCCTATGTCGCGGTAAAGGAATCAGTCTTCTCATTCGCGAAGCTTCCAGGCGTTGATCCAATACTGGAACCAAGGATGAAGTCGACTGGTGAGTGCATGGGTATAGGTGCGACTTTTGAGGAGGCGTACTGGAAGGCACAGCTCGCTGCCAACAACCCGATCAGAAGAGGAGTAAGAGTTCTGGTGGCGGTCAGCGAAGAATCCATTAACGAGGGCCTGTATGCGATCGAGTCGCTCAAGTCAATCGGGATGGACGTTTGCTTGATAACGGAAGGTGGAGTCATCGAGCACGACAAAGAAGTCATCGAGGTCGATCATTCAGGATGGAGTCACGAGATAGATGCTGCGTTAACTTTCAGAGATCTGAACGTTGGTCTTATCGTGGACGTGAGGAAGCTGAGGGCCGGTGAGAGAGACAGGCTTGGTTACCTCATTCGGCGCGGGGCCGTGATAACCGGCATACCCTATTTCACCACCTTCCAAGCGCTTAACTCGGCCCTGAGCGTGCTGAAGTGGCTCAGCGAGGGCCTTTGGGAAGTCAGGTCGCTTAACGAGCTCCACGCAGCTTACCTCAAGGGGCTGAGGAGGCCCTGAATCTTCCTGAAGGCAATCGTTTTGGCGATGGCGTCATCGCATAAATACCGCCCGTCTGATTTAATGGGTTAGGGGGTTCATGCAGCCGTCGAAGATCTCGAAGCTAGAAGAGCAAGCGATAAAGCTCTTGCTTGAGCGGGGAGAGGGGATACTCCAATCTGAGCTTTGGCACGAGCTGGGCGTGTCCAGCAGAGACGGGTCTAGGATCGCTATCAAGTTGGAGAAGAAAGGGCTGGTGAAGAGGGTCAGGATACTAGCCAACGACAGGTGGACGATGAAGCTCGTTCCTCAGATAAAGAGGTTCAATCCCTCGGCCCTCTTCGGTTCGCCGTGTCCGCTCTGCCCCTTCAATCAAAACTGCGGGCCAAATCAGAGTGTCAGTCCGATAGGCTGCACGCTTATTGAAGAGTGGATTATCTCCTCGTCGAGGGGTGGACAAAGTGCAGAGTATCAGACCTGAATGCCCGCTGCCAGCGGTTGAGGAGTTGAGTCGAGTGCCCTTACGCGCGTCGGTGTCCACCTTTCCGCACTTGAAGGGTCGGCAGCACTCGAGTAGGCTACGTGCCATCACATTTATTTCATGAGGCGAAGCAAATTGTACAGACATGGTCTCGACCTCGGCCGAGGCCGTTTACGGGCTGTTCAATCTGTTCTTGACGCTGGGAACCATCGTAGGCATAGTGGTCGGAACATATCTCCTTTACAATCTGTTCCGCTACAGAACCCGTGAGGACAAGCCGGTGGAGGGAGAGGTCAGCTTAGGTGAGCTTCCTCCTCGGCAAGGGTTTCCGGCGAAGCTTATGATATCGCTGTTCCTGAGCTCTGTTGTAGTGCTCTCGCTGATCATTGGGACGTTCTCCACATTGGAGTACCTTGAGTCTCCTCCTCGAGATGCGTTTGAGATCAGGGTGACAGCCTTTCAATGGGGCTGGGAGTTCGCTTACCCGAACGGCCTAGTTGTGCTGGGCGAGGGTAGGATACCTGCTAACAGACCGGTGAAGTTCATCGTGACCAGCAGAGACGTCTTTCACAAGTTCGGAATATTGGAGCTCGGCATAGGCATAGACGCGATACCTGGTAAGATCAACTATTATTGGACAGAGGTTCGCGTCCCGAATATTTATGAGATCAGGTGCTTCGAGCTTTGCGGAACAGGGCACGGCGTAATGCTCGGCAAACTCGTGGTTATGGAGCCTTCGGAGTTCGATCGGTGGTATGGATCTCAAGGAGGTGGAGCGAAGTGACAAACGATCCTCTGCCACCGACATCATCGATTAAGCGCTGGCTAATGACAACCAACCACAAGGACGTAGGTATCCTCTACTTAGTCACGGCGATCTACTTCCTCATAGTGGGAGGGATGTTGGCGCTGCTCTTCCGCTTCCAGCTAACGGATCCCACACTTAACTTCCTGAACGCTCAGAAGTTCAACCAAGCTGTCACAATGCACGGCCTGATCATGGTTCTCTTCGTGATCTCGCCACTGGGTTTCGCTCTCGCGAACTACGTCGTGCCTTTGCAGATTGGTGCGAGGGATCTAGCCTTCCCGAGGTTGAACGCGCTGAGCTACTGGCTCTACCTCTTCGGTGGCATCCTCTCCATCATCTCGTTCTTCCAAGACAGTACGATCGACGCGGGATGGACGCTCTACGCACCGCTTACCACGAGCCAGTTCTCGCCCTATGTGGGAGTCAACACCGGAGGTCTCGGACTTGCGCTCCTCATCGCGTCCGTGACTGCTTCAACGTTCAACTTCGTCGTGACGATCTTTAGGTCGAGGGCTCAAGGTTTGACGATTAACAAACTGCCCATGTTCACGTTCTCCATCCTCCTGACCGTGCTCATGATGCTCTACGCTTTCCCGTCGCTGCTGGCCGGGGTGGTCATCCTCGTATCTGACAGGTTGCTCGGCACGGTTTACTTCACTTCGCCAGAGGGTGGTGCGTTGCTTTGGGATCACATCTTCTGGTTCTTCGGTCATCCCGAGGTCTACATCGTTCTGTTCCCTGGTATCGGAGCGATTGCAGAGGTCATACAGGCATCCACGAAGAGGCACATCTATGGCAGAACGGCCGTGATGATCGCGATGGTCATCGTCGCGGTCTTGAGCTTCTTAGTATGGGGGCATCACATGTTCAACACCGGCATCAGTCAGGACGTCAGAAGGGTATTCACGATTACGACCATAGCGATTTCCATCCCCTTCGACGCGATAATCCTGTCCTTCATCTACTCCCTCGTAAAGGCGAGGATTCAGATCAGCACGCCATTTCTCTTTGCATTGGGGTCGATAATGGTCTTCATCGTCGGAGGCATTACGGGCGTCTTCCTGGGATCCAACGCGCTCGATTACATCCTAAGGGGGACCTACTTCGTTGTGGCGCATTTCCACTACACGATGGTCGGAGGAGGGCTGCTTGGTTTGCTGGCTGGAATTTACTACTGGTACCCCAAGATGACTGGAAGGAGGTTCGACGAGAGGTTAGGGAGAGCACACTTCGTTGTCTCAATGATAGGATATAACCTCCTCTACTTCCCGCTGTTCATCGCATGGGAGACTCCAAGGAGGGTACCCATCTATCAGACGGATCTGCTCTTCTGGCATCAGCTGGCTACGATGGGAGGTCTCATCTTCGGACTCTCGTTCCTGATAATGTTCTGGAACCTGCTTTGGAGCTTGAGGAACGGCCCACCGGCTGGAAATAACCCATGGGGGGCCTTCACCCTCGAGTGGGCGACCGAGTCACCGCCTCCGCCCCACAACTTCCCCGGAATACCGACCTTTGCAGACGGCAAGCTGTCCTTCATCTCCACCAATGGCGCAGCTCACCACCATCACGAGACCCACCTATCTCCATATCCGTTCGCGGTCAGCTTGGGATCGTTCCTCGCGCTCGCAGGTCTGACGGTTCACCCTCTGTTGCTACCTGTCGGTCTTGTTATTCTCGCGATCAGCGTCGTCGGGTGGGGAAGGGAGAGGTTTGTCTCTCATGAGGACTCGATCGGGGAGCGATGGCCCTTTGAGAAGGTTGACAGGGTCAAGCTGGGCTGGTGGACTTTCATAGCCTCCGAAATAGCCCTGTTCGGTATACTCATCTCCTCCTACCTGTACGTCAGGTCTGCCTCAAGCTCTTGGCCCGCGCCGGGAACCATGCTTGACGTCTGGCACGGAGCCGTCAACACCTTCGTTCTCCTGACCAGTAGCCTCACGGTCGTTCTAGCCTTAGCATCAGCGAGGGCCGATAAAAGGGGACTTACAACAGGCTTCCTTGGAGGAACGATAGCCTTGGGATTGCTCTTCCTTTTCAACAAGTACAACGAGTGGTCCGAGCTACTCCACCATGGTGTTACGTTCGGAAGCTCATTGCCTGCATCGACTTTCTTCCTTACAACAGGCGTACACGGAGCACACGTCACAGCAGGGTTGCTCGCGTTAGCTTACCTAGTCTCTAGATCAATTAAGGGCTTCTACGGGAAGGAGAATTGGGAGGCGATCGAGTACTTCGGATACTACTGGCACTTCGTAGACATAGTGTGGGTGTTCCTGTTCCCGTTGTTTTACTTGATATGATCGACACGCTGATATTTGTTATTCTAATTAATGTTCACGAAAAATATGTTTAGCCACATGCATTAAACAAAAACCCCATAAATACAACACATAGACATCTATAACATAGACTCGCTGAAAATAATTCGATCGACGTGGAAAGTAGAAGCGTTCGTTCCCTTAATAGATCTCAGAGGAGTGAGCGGGGCGGAGGCGGGGAACCGAGAACGACCTCCTTATGGAGGAGTCCTTAAGCTCAACGAAGGGCGAGAACCCCGACCCGGTACAGACCAATTCAGCCTCATGCTGATGCTACAGTTGAATCAAGAACTTGGAGGCCCTTGAGATTGGAAGAGGAGGTTAGGGAAGTGGTAGCCAAGGCGAAAGAGAAAAAGTGATGCGGCCCAATTTCAGAGTTTTATCCTGTTGAATTCTAAGAGATAATCAAAGGGGTCATGTGACACAATCTCACTTTTTAGATATTAATGCTTATTACGAACATCATTTAATTTAAGGTTGATGAGCTACGAGTCTTTTCAGAGCGAGCCGCTTCCTTTTGAAGAGAGGCTGGTTCTCAAGAATTGGGAGAACAGAACGGTCGATCCGCAAGCCTATCAGAAGTTTCACGACCTCACCACAAGAGACTTCGAGAGGTTCTGGGAGGGCGTCGCTAACGAGCTCGAGTGGTTCAAGAAATGGGACCACGTTCTCCTACCCGGCGAGCATCCCAACGTCTACAGGTGGTTCGTAGGATCCCTTCAAAACATCTCTTATCTGTGCTTGGACAGGCACGTGAAGACCTGGAGGAGGAACAAGGTCGCGATCATCTGGGAGGGGGAGCCTTTGGAGGAGGGTGGCTCACCTAAGGAGGTGAGGAAGCTCACCTATTACGACTTGTGGAGGCTCACCAACAGGATAGCCTCGGGGTTGACACGCATCGGTGTCCGTAGGGGAGAGAGGGTGGCGATTTACATGCCGATGATTCCGGAACTGCCGGCGGTCTTGTACGCCTGTGCCAGAATTGGAGCTACGTTTACCGTCGTGTTCAGTGGCTTCACCAGCGAGAACCTCGCGATGAGGATGAGAGACCTTGGGGCTAGGTTCCTCGTGACCGCAGACGGGTTCTACAGAAGGGGAAAGGCGGTTAGGTTGAAGGAGGTAGCGGATTCGGCGTGTCAGCTGTACGACGGCATAGAGAAGGTAGTCGTAGTTAGGAGGTTGCGTGACGAAGTTCCCATGAAGGAAGGGCGAGATGTGTTCATGGACGACTTGCTGTCGCAGGTACCAGTCAACGCGTACGTTGAACCTGAGAGGATGACGATAGATGAACCCCTTTACGTCTTGTACACCTCCGGCACTACAGGAAAGCCGAAGGGCATCATCCACGATCATCACGGCTACTCGGTAATACTTCACGCCACTATGAAATGGATTTTCGACATCAGGGA
Organism: Candidatus Calditenuaceae archaeon; assembly: GCA_025058055.1. Lineage (GTDB taxonomy): Archaea > Thermoproteota > Nitrososphaeria_A > Caldarchaeales > Calditenuaceae > Calditenuis. The sequence goes on along the minus strand of JANXEU010000001.1, from coordinate 23,543 downwards.
CGATGACGTCTACTATTGTACCGCCGACATAGGATGGGTGACCGGACACAGTTACGTCGCATTCGGACCCTTGATGGAGGGTGCGACGATCGTAATGTATGAGGGCGCTCCAGACTTCCCGGGGCCCGACAGGTGGTGGAGCATCGTCGAGAGGTACGGCGTCACGATACTTTACACGACTCCGACGGCTGTGAGGATGTTGATGAGGTTCGGGGAAGAGCCTGTGAGGAAGCACGACCTCTCTTCCTTAAGACTGATCCACAGCGTCGGTGAACCCATCAACCCCTCGGCGTGGAGGTGGCTGTTCGAAGTGGTTGGCGGCAAGAGGTGCCCAGTTGGGAGCACGTGGTGGCAGACCGAGACTGGTGGCATATTGATCAGTCACGCTCCTGGACTGATGTTGGTACCTCTGAAGCCTGGAACTAACGGCCCTCCTCTACCAGGAGTAGAGGTAGAAGTCGTTGACGAGAACGGCAACCCGCTCCCGCCCGGAGCTAAGGGTCTTCTGGTGATAAAGAAACCTTGGCCTGGCATGCTCGGGCCGCCGACCGGGATGTGGGGTGACCCGGCGGGCTACAACAGAGTCTACTGGAGCAGGTTCCCCGGAATCTATTACACAGGAGATTACGCCATCAAGGACCAAGACGGTTACATCTGGGTCGCGGGGAGGGCGGACGAGGTGCTGAAAGTCGCGGGCCACAGGTTGGGGACCTTCGAGCTCGAATCGGCTCTTGTCTCAAACCCCGCTGTCGCGGAGGCGGCGGTCGTGGGACTTCCTGATCCGATTAAGGGAGAGGTGCCGCTGGCCTTCGTAACCCTTAAGGTGGGTCACATGCCGTCTGAGAAGGTCAAAGCACAACTGATGGAGTGGCTCAGAGAGAGGTATGGGCCGATCGCGGTCCCGAAGGACGTTCTCTTCGTCAAGGGGCTGCCCAAGACTAGGAGCGGTAAGATAATGAGGCGACTTCTGAGGGCGGTGGTGATGGGGGCACCGCTCGGCGACGTGACCACTCTAGAAGACGAGGCGACCGTTGACGAGGTTAAGACTGCCTACGAAGAGCTGAAGGATTACCTCAAGACCTGAGAGCTTCATCAGGGGCAACTACCTCTGAATTTCAGAGCTTTGCAGCGATGCTGATACTGTTCAGGAAATACCTTAATTCTTGAGAGTCAAGACTATTTTGAGGTTGGTAAGGTTAGGGCTAATAGGTAAGACCAATACAGGCAAGACGACCTTCTTTAACGCAGCGACTCTTCAGTCCGCTGAGATATCGAGTTATCCCTTCACGACGAAGCTGCCGAATTTCGGCATCGCCTACGCGATAACTCCCTGTGTCGACAAGGAGTTCGGGGTAAAGTGTAGCCCCAAGTCGGCTCCCTGCATCGACGATTGGCGCTACCTGCCGCTGGAGCTGATAGACCTGCCGGGGTTGATAAAGGGTGCTTGGGCAGGCAAGGGCCTAGGCAACCAGTTCCTCGCGGTTGCTTCACAGTCCGATGCACTACTACACGTCGTGGACGCCTCGGGCAGCGTCGATGAGGAGGGCAAACTAACAGAGCCCGGTTCTGGAAATCCGGTCGCCGACGTCTTCGACATCGAGGAGGAGCTTGTTATATGGTTGATGAAAGTGATCGAACGGAACGAAGACAGGGTCTCCAAATCGATCAAGGCTGGTAAACGTCTTGCTGAAGCCATAGCCGAACCCCTTCACGGCATGAGGATAAGTACGGAACACGTTGAGCAGGCCCTCAAGTTGGCGGGACTGGAGAGCAAGGAGTTCGAGAACTGGAACATGAACGACGACATGAAGTTCGCCAAAGTCTTGAGAGATATCTCGAAACCGACGATCATTGTAGCGAACAAGGTCGACCTAGAGACCTCAGAGCTGTTCTATCAGGAGCTAGTCGAGAAGTTCCCGGACAAAATAGTCGTGCCGTGTAGCTCAGAGGCGGAGCTCATACTCAGAAGGGCAGAGCAGCGGGGACTCATAAGGTACAAGCCTGGAGAGGAAAAGTTCGTCATCACAGGAGGGAGCGCCCTCACCGAGCAGCAGAGGTGGGCCCTGGAAGTGATCAACGAGCGGATCTTCGGGAGGTACCTGAGGACCGGTGTTCAGTTCGCGATAGACGTGACGGTTTTCAAGTTGCTTGGAATGAACACGGTCTATCCCGTGTACGACGTCAAGACTCTGACAGACAGATCAGGGAACGTGCTTCCTGACGCTTTCTTGGTCCCAGCTGACGCAACTGTCAGGGAACTCGCCGAGAGGGTCCACAAGGAGCTCGCGAAGGGGTTGCTGTATGCCATCGACGCTCGCACAGGACTGAGGGTCCCTGCAGATCACAGGCTCAAGGACCGCGACGTGATAAAGATCGTCTCAGCGACAGCTCACGGATGATTACCTCAACGGATCTCCTGCCATAGTCCAGTCGGATGCGCCTTTGGTAAGCTTTTTAGAAGCTCCAAGCGGTTAAGCGGAGATGTCGATACTGAGGAAGGAAGGCTTTCCGAGGGAGGGTGAGTTGGTGGTAGCTACGGTCAAGAAGGTCGAGAGGCACGGCGCGACCCTTTCCCTCGATGAGTACGAGGGTTTGGAGGCGTTCGTTCACCTCTCTGAGATCTCCCTCAAATGGGTGAGGAACATATCCGACTACCTCAGAGTTGGACAGAGGACCGTCTTCAAAGTGATCAGGAGCAACCCCGATACGCTTCAGGTTGACGTCAGCCTCAGGAGGGTCTCGAACAAAGAGCACGACGAGAAGATGTTAGAGTGGAGCAGGAAGGTAAAGGTCGTGAGACTGATAGACGCGGTCGCGAAGGAGACAGGAACACCCGCCCACGTCGTAGAGGAGGGGCTTCTCAGGCCGATAAGGGCCAGAGGACTGAGCATATACTCGTTCTTAGAAGAGCTGGCCATGGGTGAGCCATTGCCGGACTGGGTGAAGCTTCCAGAGGTCTTCGCGACCAAGCTCGTTGAGAAGTGTCTCAGGGACTTGAAGAGGCCTGGTCACGTTGTAAAGGCGATCGTGAAGCTCTCCTCAAAGAAGGGAGGTGTGGAGGCGATCAGAAGGGCGGCCGAAACGGCGACCGCGATCGACCCAAACTCTATCAGGGTTACGGTCATAGGGTCACCCAGATACCTCCTCAGGGTGGAAGGGAGGGATGTGCAGGACGCTGCGTCGAAGCTCAGCTCGTGTATCGAGAAGATGAAGGGTGTGCTCTCGAACGAGGGTGACGTTGTCGAGGTCCTTCCCTTCGGTAGGGAGGGTCAGGAGAAGGTTTGAGGATTCGCAGATGTGAGAAGTGTAAAGTTTACACTCTCAGGTCGACGTGTCCTAACTGCAACTCGCCAACGAGGTCTCCTCATCCGCAACAGTTCAAGGAAGGTAGTCCGATACTTAACGAAATGGCGAAGTCCGTCCTGGAGAGGTGGAGGTCTCAGAGTTCCCCCACGTCTGGAGGAGGTTCTCTTGAGTGAAATGGACTCGTGGCTACTCGAGCTCCACTCAGCAGCTTCAGCCCTCAAGTCTCTGGAGAGGAAGGGGTGGAGGCTCAGAGGTGTCAGAGATCCAGAGAGCGTTGCCGACCACTCCCTCGCGCTGGCTGTCTTATCGTGTGCCCTCGCGGCAGCGCGCGGTCTTGATCCCGGAAAGGCTGCGCTCATTGCGGTCCTTCACGATCTCCCAGAAGCCTTCACCGGCGACCTTATGCCCGGAGAGAAAGCGTCCTTGGGCGAGGAGCGGCTGTCGGTGATTGAGGACACAGCGTTGGCGCGTATCCTCGACCGTGCTCCTGACGCGGTAAGGAACCTTCTGACAGAGGCAGTGAGCGAATACAGAATGGGCGTCAGTCCTGAGGGGAGGCTGGTTCGGGACCTCGACAAGCTCGAGATGGTGCTTCAGGCAGTCGAATACATCGATGAGCTCGGAACGGAAGGAGTCAAGGAGTTCGCAGAGTCGGCCTTAAAGAACGTAAAAGACCAAGAAATCTCAACTTTGATAGGTGACCTACTCCGTGGCCTCCGATCCGACTAGAGAGTTCTACGTCAACTCAAAGCTCTTCATGGCGAAATACCCTTTCGTCAGTGGCGCTAGGGATTACGTCTCCAAGTACTGGGGTTCCACGGTGGAGGAGCTGTCGAGTTCTTGGCACTCTGAAGCTGTCGACGCCGCTGTTCGGCGGGTCGTTGAGGCCGTCGAAAAGGGCGAGGACGTTGGAGAGGTGAGGCTTGCAGAAGACCTAGACGCTGAGATACTTAGCTTTCCTGTTGCGCTCATGCTGGTCGCGTCGCTAGGAGATCGTTGGCTTGCTAGGAGATGGTCTCTCTACGAGTCGAGGCGGGTGGAGCGCCTCCTCGCGGACGAAGACGACCAAACGCTGTTACATGTACTGACCGAGGAGCTAAGCATCGAATGCGGCGTCGTTGAGAGCTCAGAGGAAGAGAGAAAGGGTGGACTGCCCTACAAGATCAAGCTGAGAGACTATCTGAGGCTCGTGAAGGGGATCGATGGAACCGAATGGAGGCTCGTCAACAGGACCGTCAACAACGGGTGGGTCTACGTCTCAAGGCGCGAGCTGATCAGGGTGGCTGCCGAGGAGGTCGAGTCGAGGACGCTAAAGAGGGTCGTTGAGGTCGGGCAGCCGAAGGTACCGAGCGAGCTGATGACGCGTTTGGAGGCCGTGAGGAGCGTCCTTCTGGCGAGGGCGGCGAAACGTGAGCCACATGGAGGTTTCAGGGGAGAAGGGAGCTGGCCTCCCTGCATGAGGGCCCTGAAACAGAGCCTCGTGTCAGGAGGAAAAGTCGGACACTTCGGCAACTTCGCGATTGCTGCGTTCCTACTCTCAATAGGTTACACCGTCGATGACGTGATCGGCATCTACTCGCAGAGGGCTGACTTCAACGAGAGGATCGCGAGATATCAGACTGAGCACATAGCTGGTTTGAAGGGTTCGAGAACGAAGTACTGGGTCCCCTCATGTCAGACGATGCGAGCTCATGGCCTGTGCATAGAGCAGGGGAGGTTGTGTCCCGCCAGCATCAAGAACCCGAGACAGTACGCACGGCTGATGAAGGCTGGATCTGGGGGCAACCTTAACGTAGGAAGGCGCGAGGTCACCTGAGGTCGTATACGTACCTGTACAGCGTGAGCATCTCGGCGTCGACCTGCCCCTTCCTCACCAGCTCCTCGACTTCTTCATGCGTGCGTCTCAGTATGAGGTCGATCGCCATCAACGCTTTTTCGTTGTCCATCTCCGATATTGCGAAGAGCAATCGAGCGTTGTGTTGCACGTACCTCGGGCACGTTATCAGGGCCTTGAGGAACTCCATGACAACGACCGCCTTCGACCTGTCGAACCTAGGGGCGTTCGCGATCACCTCTCTCTTTGCTTCATCTACTCCGACTCCGAGGATCCCCGCAACAGATCGCGCGACCTCCTCGTCGCTCATCTCCGCGAACGGCCCCGAACCGTAGGCTCTCTTCAACGCCTCCTTAACCCTCTCTATCAGCTCTTCTGAGGCAGATCCCTTCAACGCGACGATCAGTCGCTCGGCAGCGATCCTGTCTAGGTCATCGTAGAAGGCCCTAGTCCACTCGTAGTGCAACTCCCAGATCTTGTTGAGCAGCTCCTCATCGAACTTCGTGCCCCTAGGGAGGTGTTGCGTCTTCTTTGAGAGCACGACGCCGTCTTCGGTCTTTTGAGGGCCGAGCAGGTGTCCGTCCCTAGTCACCGGGGCACCGTTCTTGTAGAGCGACCAGAGCCAGGCCGTGAAAATCCTGTAGGTCGCAAGGTCGTTCATGAAACGCTGTTTCAGCTCGTAGTCGTCTATCGCAGCAGCGAGGTTTCCGTTGAGGATCTGAAAGGCGTAGTTCGCGGCCATGTAGAAGGCGTGCTGTATGTGCTCCACGGTCACGTCGCCATCAGGTACCGAGTAAAGGGCTTCCCAGAGAGTCCTCCCTTCCCAGAGAACACCAGAGAAGAGGTCTTCAGGCTCTTTGAGTTCTGAAGTGAGCACGACCCAAGGCCTGATCTTGCCATCGACGGTGAGGAGTCCGAGGTCGATGAACCTCCTCCTCTCCTCGTCTGTTAGGCCGCTCTCTGGTGTGGGCAACCTGACGCCGTTGATCTCCACATACTCGATCGGTGCGTCGATGATCCCCTGTAGGTCCTCGAGCCTCGCTCTGAGGGGGACGTTGCCAGCTGCGACGTACTGTTCCTCCTTCGTGGCAACCCAGCTCTGCCTGAAGAGATCATATAGACGGCCCTTGTACCTCCCCCTAAGAACGTCCTCTAGCGTTACGATCGCGTCCCTCTGAACGTCCTCCGCGACGAATACCAGCCCCGTCAGTCGCTCCCTCAATTTGTCGATCTTAATCCCCCTTACTGCTCGAGCGTTGTACCTATTGCGACCGTAATAATCGGTTTGTGGGTAAAGCATGACCGCGGCCATACCACCGACCGGTGCTGCGCGAAGCTCACCCTTATTGAGTCCTGCCATTAGCATGAGGAGAGCGTTGTAGCGTTGATAGACCATCATGTTAGGAGAGGTCATGGTGATGTTCTGAGGGTCGGGAAAGACTGATTCGTCCTTCCACATCTCGATCAGCGACCCCAAGTAGTCCCAGCGGCCGTTGCTGGACTTCAGGAGCCTCTCTCTCCAGATCCAAAGGATTACCGGCAAGTAGAGGCCGGCCATCCCTTCCTCGTAAAGCATCGCGATCTTGATCTCACCCCTTCTAAGTGCCATTAGGTCCTCGAGCCCTCTGAGAAGTCTCTCTATGACGAGGGCCTCTCGCGGCGTCATGACTTTCGGCACGTAGAAGTAAATTCCTGAACCCGATCGCCTGAGGGAGTCGTAGTTATTGAGGGCATAGATCACCGCCGAAACGACGATCGCTGGAGCCGGCCTACCTTCGACGAGGACGTAACGATCAAGAAGGTGTATGCCCGGGAGCCTGTGAAAGACGACCGGCCATTTCTCCCTCGGCTTAAGGATCTCGTAAACTTTACCACTCTCGACGTATGGCTTGGGCACTTTTCCCGAGAGGACAAGCTTGACGTTCCGTCGCCCCTCCCAGACTGCTGGGCACCTCATTCCCGAGCGGTGAGGAACGTACCAAGCAGGCGACGCGTCCTCCTCGTCCTCGAAAGCCGTTACCACGTCCGAGTTTATCTGATGTATGGCCCTGCTGAGCGGATACCAAGGGCCCGTGAGCTCGAGACCTGCTCTCAGTAACGGGTTCGCTTCGTCAGGCACGGAGACGCGGTCGTTCAGCCTCCACGCGATCGCGCTGTCGCGTGAGAGGAAGTTGTCGATCAGTCCTTGAACTATCTCCCTGAACGTCCTGACGTTGCCGTCAGAGTCCCTGAAATGCTCATCCCATGAAGGGAACCGGCACTTTTCCCTCGCAGGCGTTCGGTCATCGAGCCACCGCCTTCTCTCAGAAAGCGCAGAGTCGATCTCAGCTCTAACAGAGCGGGTAAGTTCCCCGATAACGCGCTCGACGTTGAGGACCCTTCCGTTCACCTCCTTGTCTCCTAAGAGTTCAGAGTACTCGTCACGGCACAGGACTTCGATTCGCACGACGATGAGTCGTGTTGCTCGGATTTATTCGTCAACAGGGTTCTATGGTACTGGGCGGCTTGCTGCTGACGGCGTAGCAGACCATCGTCACACTCGGCACCTCGTTCGTTATGCGCCTCGAGATGCGGTCGAGCGTTTCGTGTTCGAGCCTCACCCAGTCGGCGGTCATGCCGTCCTCGCTCGAGACGATTCGCACGATCACCACCCGCCCCTCCTCCCTCTCGTCACCCTTGACGCCTACCCAGCGATCGTCGCCCACTACCGCGAAGGCCTGCCAGACCGTCTCGTAAAGTCCTGACCTTATCAGCTCCTCCTCAACGATCGCCGAGGCCTTCCTGCAGACCTCAAGCTTCTCCTCAGTGACCTCGCCGATGATCCTCACCGCAAGCCCAGGCCCCGGAAAGGGGTGCCTCCTCACGACCCATTCAGGCAGACCCAGCTCCCTCGCGACCTCCCGCACCTCGTCCTTGTAGAGGTCCCTCAAGGGTTCGATCAGACCCAATCCAAGCTCTCTGGGCAATCCGCCGACGTTGTGGTGGGACTTGATGACGCTGGTCGTCTTTCCCGTGGCCCCGCTTTCGACTCTGTCAGGGTAAATCGTGCCTTGGGCGATGTATCTGACCCTTCCTATCCTTGAGGCGATCTCTTTGAAGACCTCTATGAAGAGCGCTCCGATCACCTTTCTCTTCTCTTCAGGGTCCGAAACGCCTCTCAGGGCCTCAAGGAAACGTGACCTAGCGTCTACGAAGTGGACGTTCTCTAAACCCATCGACTTTAAAACGCGCATGACCTCCTCGGTCTCACCGGCCCTCAGTAGTCCGTGGTCGACGAAGACCGTGTGAAGTCGATCTCCGATCGCCTGATGAAGGACAGCTGCGGTGGTGAGGGAGTCGATGCCCCCGCTCACCCCCAACAGCACCTCCTCTGTCTCAGGGACGGACTTACGGACCTCCTCTATTATCTCCAAGATCCTCTCCATGGGCCTCCACCGCTCCCTAAGCCCTGCTCCCCGCCTGAGGAAGTTCTCGAGCATTCGCATACCGTGCTCGGTGTGCCTCACCTCGGGGTGAAACTGCACGGTGAAGACTGGCCTCTCAGTCGACTCCATGGCCGCAATCAGACCGTATTCGGATCTCGCAACCACCCTGAACCCGTACGGTGGTGTAACCACGACGTCTCCGTGACTCATCCAGACCGTCTGCTCTCTCGGTAGACCAGCGAAAAGCACGCTCTCCTCCTCAACGATCACTCGCGTCCTTCCGTACTCGCGCCGCGGCGACCTCACCACCTCTCCTCCGAGGGCATTTGCGATCAGTTGGTGGCCGTAACAAATTCCTAGGACTGGAACTCCGGATTCGATTATTCGTGGCTCGAGCTGGGGCGATCCTAGCTCATAGACCGACTTCGGCCCTCCTGAGAGGATCAGCGCCGAATACTCTGACAATCTCAATTCGTGTATGAGGCTGTTGTCGACTATCTCGGAGTAAGCCCCGAGCTCCCTGCACCTCCTCGCGATGAGGTGTGTGTACTGACCTCCGTAGTCGATGATCAAGACCTTCTCCTTAATCGAGGACAACCCCGATTGACCCGAGCAGGCCGTGCTATAAAGCGGAGACCGTCGGCCTCAACATAAATACGCGTTGGAAGGAGTTCGCACGGGGGCCGTGGTCTAGCGGCTATGACGCCGCCCTTACGAGGCGGAGGTCGCCGGTTCGAGTCCGGCCGGCCCCACCCTTTCCAGTACTCCGCTGACCGAGGGACGATGCGCCTCTGCTGGTCGAAACCGATCGACGCGAGGTTCGCTGAGTAGTTGACCTATGGCGACGTACCGTTGCCTGATTCGTCATCGATGCCACAACTTGAAAAAATGTCTTAATCACGAGCCGGTTCGGTCTAAGTGGGTTGCACGCTTCGGCCCTGATCCTGACCGAGTTCCGTCAGATCGGTGGTTCTAGGCGAGGCCTCGTCAGACTGCACCAAAAGCCTCTGATCCAGTACGTCTTCGAATCGATACCAGACGAGGTTGAAGAAGTGATGGTATCTGTTTCGGACGAGGCCGAGGCAGAGGACTACAGAGAACTGGTTGAGCAGCACCTCGGCAGGTTGGTGATGTCCTACAACGTCGCGCTGCCTAAAATCATTCACGGTGTCCTCTCGGAGAAGCGGGCTGATCGGTTGCTCGTTCTACCCTGCGACGCCCCCCTCCTTACCGTTGAGTTCACTACTTTCCTGCTCGATTTGACCAGACGATTCAACGCCGCCGTGCCAACCTCCTCAGAGGGAGTGAGGAACTACGTTTTCTCGGCTTATCGAACCGTAGAGTTCCTTAGAGCCTACCAGGCCTCCCATGACTCGGACTCGATGGACGTTGTCATCGGGGAGATGCGTAACGTCATCTACGTCAACTATAGGGCGCTCCGTTCGATGGATCCTAAGTTGGCGTTCATGTTGCGGGTCAATAGCCTAGAAGACCTTAGGAGAGCCGAGCTCATGATTCAGAGGAGGTGAGCCTGAAATAACTCTCTCCGACACTTCTGCTCATTTAAGGTCGCTGGGAATCGACTACTACGAGCTAGTGACCGAAAGTTCCCGGCCGAGCCGAGTCAAGGTCAGGTTCCGAGACCTCTTGCCCGAGCTCGGTTCGGGGGGTTTCGAGATCGCTGATAAGGAGCTTTACTTCCACCAGATGAGGGCCCTGATAGCGCTGAACAGCGGCAAAAACCTCATACTTCGATCTGGAACGGGTTCCGGGAAGACGGAAGCTTGGTTCCTCTACGTGGCGAAGAAGCGGCTGAAGGCGATGGCGATATACCCGACTCTAGCTCTGGCGAACGACCAAGTCAAGAGGCTCAAGAGGTATTGCGAGGCCCTTGGGATGAAGGCCGCGATCGTCGACGCACCGACGGTCAGAGACTACTCGAAGTCGATGGGGACAAAGAGGTTGAGGGAAGAGATCTCAAGTAGCAACGTCGTGATCACGAACCCCGCGTTCCTCCTGAACGAGCTGAAGAAGTTCGGCACCGAGAGGCCACCCTACACAAGAGGGTTCCTCGAGGACCTAGACGTCCTCGTGATCGACGACCTCGACTTCTACAACCCAAGAAGTCTGGCGATCATGCTGGCGATGATGGCGATCGTGAAAGAGGAGGTGTCTCCGAAGGTGAGGTTCGCGATATTGACTGCCATGCTGAAGGACCCCACAGAACTAGCCGAGTACGTTAGGCGGATCACCGAGAAGGGGGTGGAGGTCGTTGATGGAATGCCCATCAGACCTAAGAACTTCACTTACGTTGTGCTTGGAAAGGACCTGAGGGCCCTATGGGAGAAGTTGCGCGCCTCGAGGGATGCTCTTGCTTCAGCCGGAGTGGGACGCGACGTCTTAGAGTCGCTTGAGGATTACGACCGCTTCAAGTCATCGGTTTACAAGGTTTTGGAGGTCGCTAGGTCAACAGACATAGAGCTCTCTGAGGACCTGGGGTTAAACCCGATTGAGTTGCTTGAGAGGTATGCCAGCGACGACGGAATAACGTTGGTCTTCACGAAGAGCATCGCCAAGGCCGAGGAGATCGCGAGGGCTCTCAGGGAGCGGGTCGGCGATCTAGTGGCGTCTCATCATCACCTACTGGAGAAGTCCTTGAGAGCTGAGATCGAGGAGAGGGCGAGGCTGGGCAACCTCAAGCTTCTGATATCACCGAGGACGCTCTCTCAGGGCATAGACATCGGTCACGCTGTCAGGACCGTTCACGTGGGGCTACCCGACAGCCTGAGAGAGTTCCTCCAGAAAGAGGGGCGGAAGGGGAGGAGGGAGGAGATCGAGAGGACCGAGACCGTCATCTTTCCAGCCTCTGGTTGGGACTACAACTTGCTGCGAAGGGGTCCGGAGGTGCTGCTTAGGTGGCTCACGCTTCCACGGGAGGTCCTCCTAGCGCATCCGGGAAACAAATACGTGACGTTGGTGAAAGGGCTAATCAGGCTCTCGAACCCAAACAGGGCGGTTCGCGCTTCCCAAGAGGAGCTGGAGTTGCTGGGGAGGTTAGGGCTTCGGGACGGCCTACACCTCAACGAGCGAGGCAAGAGGGCCCTGCTCAACCTCAACTTCTACGAGTTCGCACCTCCCTACGGCATAAAGAGGGTCCGGAGGTCTCAGGACGTCGAGAGGTTTCTAGAGGAGATATCGCACGCGGACCTAGTTGAGAAGTTTCAGATCGGATGCATTGATTACACCTCTGATGGCGTCGTGACGTCGTTCGTCAAGCCAGACGTCAAGGGCAGAGTGGTAACGGGTGTTGTGGTGGAGGACCTCGTCGAACACGTGATGAGGCGGTACGAGCCTCTGGCTTACGTGCTTGAGGAGTACCGTTCGCTAACGAAGAGATGGGGAACTACTCCTGACCTGAGGAGGGACTTTAAGTCCGGGTTGATTCACAGCGACGTCCTATGCGTGGTGAGGCCTCCGGACGGCTTCAACAGGTACGTCAAGGTCCCCAACAGAACGATCTGGACTGTTCGGAGCAGAAGGCCTAGGGTTATGGTGGTCGGCGAAGGTAAGACGATCGTCGTGAGGGATGGAAGGGCGCTTACGGTGCCAGCGGTCGTTGACGGAGTCTACTCTGATTACTCGTATGGCACGACCGTAGAGCTCGATCCTAGGGCTGAGCCCGACCTCACGAGGTTGGGGGCTGCGTTCATAGAGCTCGTGATGCGCCGTGCTTTGTGCATACCCTTCGAGACGATCAAGTACGACGTCGCGGTGATGGGTGAGAGGAAGTTCCTGACCGTGCACGAACCCGACTCTGCCGGACTGATTGAGAGGTTGGACTGGATCAAGCTCAAGGACCTGACCGAGACCTATCAGCCCGATGAGCTCGACGAGGCCCTCCTCGAAGGCGTCAACGAGCTGGCCTACTCGACTCTGGTCGCAAAGGGGATGGATTGGGAGGTGGCGCGTCACTACGCGATCGCCATTCTGGAGAGGTTCATCGCTAGAGAGAGAATTAGGGTCGAGTTCAGGGGAAGGGAGTTGGTCCTGCCGAGACCGTCGAGGGCTTTGAGGCGAGCGACCGTCTTAGTGTACTCGATGCCTTTCGGTGAGGCTTCCGTCGTATCAGGGACCGCATCCTCACCGTACGAGTTATACGCAGTCGCGGTCTTCGATGGAGAGACCATCAAGGTTCCGGTTGGTGTTTTCACCCCTGAGGGCCCAGACGAGGCTTACCTCGAGTCATCGGCATACATATCGAAGCTGGTCGATCAAGGCTTCACGCTCTACGCTTACGACTTGATGGCTCTCGACACCGCGCTGTCCAGACTCAGGATGAGGTCTCTCAGGGCGAAGCTCACGGGCCTTCAGGGCGAAAGCTTGCTGGTTGATCTGTCACCGTATGCGTCGAAGCTCTTCGGACCTGATCACGCGCTAAGGGACATCGTCGAGTCGATCAGGACGGAGGACTCAGAACAGTCGATGACGCCGATAGATGTGCTGATCAAGAGCGTCAAGGTCCAGACGTCATGGAAGGGCTGGAGGGAGAGGGCCATCAACACCGTGAGTCCTGCTCTGGAGAACCTCGCAAAACAGGAGCTGACCTCACTCTACCTGCTGAGCCTCATGGTGCTACCTAAACCGGGTACCGATTGACCTCAAGGTCTCTTCCAAAGCTGCAACCCGCCCAACTTCGAAAGAACGTCCTCCGCGAACCTCTCCACTTCAGACCAGCTTATGTCGTGGCCCTTGAGCAGATTCGCCACCTCCCTCTCGACTAACTTGTAGCTCCTCAACCGCTCGTTGAGAGTCCTCCACCTGATCCCTTTCAGAGGGTTGGCGATCCTCTCGTTGTATGGCAAAATCCCTCTCACCATAAGAAACGCGATAACGGGATAGCCGACGTAGTTCCTGTAGACTGTGCCGTTGTCGTCGGAGAAGACCTCGCCTGTATTGAGGTCCACGCGAACGGTGTAAACCCTATCGCCCTCGGAGGCGGCGACCTTACAGCCGGTCTCAGAGATTCCTGTCACTCTGTCCCCTGCAACCGCGCCCAGAGCCTCAAGGACTTTGACGCGAGGAGGTAGGGATAGCTGCGTCCTTCGCATCTCAACAAGAGGGGGTCGAGGTGACTATTCAATGATGACGAGCTCAGGCCTAGAGTTGATCCTGACCTGATGGAGCATCTGACCTAATCCTCTTGACACGTAGAGCCTTGAACCTTTGAGGGCGTAATGTCCTCTGTTGTACTTCGAGTTGGTGAGAACGGTTAGCCCTCCGATGACAAGCCCGCCGTGAGTGTGTCCAGCAATCACCAGCGTCCTCCCCCTCACGCTGTCAGCTGCGTTAGGGTCATGTGTGAAGACCAGACCGTCGAACGATATCTCTGGGTAGACCCTTTCCTCCCTCCAGTCGTATCCGAAGACGCGCCCGAAAGAAGTGTTGAGGAACTCGTCCATGAGGACATCGAACCCCTGCCTTCTGAGGGCGTTGACAGCCACCTCCACCAAACCGCTCCAGTACTCGTGGTTACCAAGGACCGCAATTCTCTCGCTCGAGTCGATCTCCTTCAAGAGGTTGTCAAGGCCGTTGATGTCACGAGTCTCCTCATCGACCAAGTCGCCACCTATCACTACCGCTTCGGGGTCCAAGCCCTCCAAGGCCTTAAGGGCTCTCTCCACGTGCTCCTCTCCAAGGGCGTGGTAGTGAATGTCCGGCATGAAGGCGATTCTTCTTCCCAGTCCTGCGTCGAGTCTGGTCACCTCGAGTTCGTAGTTTATGGAGGCTGTCGAGAAGAGGCTACCTGCGAACGAGACAGACCCGAGGATTGAGGCTAGGATCAGCTTCCTCCTCGAGGGCCTCTTCAACTCATCCCTTCACTACGCCGATCGGTACGAGCCTCGCGACCTTCGTGCTCATTCCGACGCTGTGAGCGACCTCAACCACGTCGTCAGGGTTCTTGTAGGCCTCCGGGACCTCCTCGACGATCGTGTCCATGGTGTCACCCTTCACGTAAATCCCCCTGCTCTCTAAAGCCCTTACGACCTGATCGCCCTTGTAAGCCCTCTTAGCGCCCGCTCTGCTCATCTGCCTACCGGCGCCGTGGACGCTGCTTCCGAACGAAAGGTCCAGCGACCCCCTCTGGCCGAGGAGTACCCAGCTCGCCGTCCCCATGCTGCCCGGCACGAAGACCGGTTGCCCGATGTCCTTGTAGGTCTCTGGAATGAAGTCGGTGTACGGCGGCTCGTTACCGGGGAAGCTCCGAGTGGCGCCCTTCCTGTGAACGAAGACGTCCCTCAGCTCGCCGTCGATCCTGTGCTTCTCGAGCTTGACGATGTTGTGGCAGACGTCGTACACGATCTTCAGACCCATCTCCTCCGCCGGCCTCTTAAAGACCTGCTCGAAGCTCTGTCTAATCCAGTGACTTATGGCCTGTCTGTTTGCGAACGCGAAGTTGACTGCACACCCGAACGCCTTGAGGTACATGGTGGCCTCTGGACTGTTGGTGGGCGTACAAGCCAGCTCTCTGTCGGGTAACCTGATGTTGTACTTCATTACCGCCCTCTCCATCACCTTGAGGTAGTCGCTGCAGATTTGATGGCCGTAGCCCCTGCTTCCACAGTGGATCAGCACCGTTATCTGTCCCTCCTGATGTATGCCCATCCTCTTAGCCGCAACGGGGTCGAATATCCTCTCAACCTTCTGGATCTCCAAGAAGTGGTTGCCGCTTCCCAGAGTCCCTATTTGGTCGAGGCCTCGTTGCTTTGCCTCGTTCGAGACCACTGCCGGGTCGGGGTCAGGTATTTCGCCGGCCTTGTACCTGGGATACCTGCCCTCCTCCTCGATGTGTTTGTAGTCGTCGTGCCACCCGAGGCCGTATCTCTCGATCACGTACCTCGCGCCTTCAACCGCCACCCTGTCGAGATCAGATCTGGAGACTACGAAGTCCTTCCTCCTTGATCCGAGGCCTGCGGGGACGTGCCTGAAGACCGAGTTAACCAACTCAACCATCCTTGGCCTCACCTCTTTCTCGGTGAGGTTTGTGACCATCAACCTCACACCACAGTTGATGTCGTAACCGACCCCTCCGGGTGAGATCACGCCCTCGGTTGCATCCATTGCGGCTACGCCTCCGATCGGGAAGCCGTATCCCTCGTGTGCGTCTGGCAACACCGCGACGTGCTTCTGAACTCCCTGTAGGGTTGCTACATTGACGCCTTGCAGCAGCGTGCGGTCAGTCCTCATCTTCTCCAGCAGCTTCTCCGAAGCGAACACGTACACCGGTACCTTCATGTCTTGTCTGAACGTCTTCGGTATCATCCATATGTTCGGTGCTGCCTTTTGCAGAGGAATGGAAACGCTCATTCCAATCTTAATCAGATGCGGGAGATATTAACGTTGGAGATCCGCGCAGTGCCGAGTCCAGCTCGATTCACGAGATATACGCCATCTGGGTCTTGATGCGCTCCTCGATCCTTTCGTACGCGCTCCTCAGTTCCTCGTTTATGCTGGGCCTTACCTTTTCGAACGCCCGCTCGAAGTGCCGCCATGAGACCTTAAGCCTCTCCAGCTCTTCCTTCTTCTGCTTGGAAGCCGCTATGAGTGACGAGTTGTCCCTTGCGGCGCTGAGGGCAGCCTCCCTGCACAACGCCTCTATGTCGGCGCCGGTATACCCTTCGGTCAGCCTAGCGAGCCTGTCGAGGTTGACGTCCTCGTCAATGGGCATCTCTCTAGTGTGGACCTTTATGATCTCGAGCCGAGCCTTGTAATCGGGGATCGGTACCCGTATCACCCTGTCGAACCTCCCTGGTCTCAGCAGCGCGGGGTCTAGCAGATCGGGTCTGTTGGTCGCGCCGATCACGACGACGCCCGTCAGCGACTGTATGCCGTCCATCTCGGTCAGCATTTGATTGACGATGCGGTCCGTGACTCCAGCGTCGGTGTGCGTGCCCCTTCTCGTGGCGATCGAATCTAACTCGTCGAAGAAGATGATGCAGGGCGCGGTCTCTCTGGCCTTCCTGAAGATCTCTCGGATAGCTTTCTCGGATTCGCCTACCCACTTCGATAGGACCTCGGGGCCTTTGACGCTGATGAAGTTCGACTCGGACTCGGTCGCGACCGCCTTGGCGAGGAGCGTTTTCCCGGTCCCAGGAGGCCCGTAGAGAAGTATGCCCTTAGTGGGCCTTATCCCGAGCCGCTTGAAGAGATCCGGGTACTTGAGAGGCCACTCGACTGCCTCCCTGAGCTCCTGCTTCACGTCCTCGAGATCTCCGACCATGTCCCAAGTCACGTTGGGTACCTCCAGCACGACCTCCCTCAGGGCAGAGGGTTGTGCGACCTTGAGGGCTTGCTGGAAGTCGTCCCTAGTCACCTTCAGCTGCTCAAGCACCTCCGCCGGTATCACCTCCTTCTCTAAGTCTATCTTCGGCAGGAACCTCCGTAGTGCGTACATCGCAGCCTCTCTGCAGAGGGCAGAGATATCGGCACCCGTGAAGCCGTGCGTTACGTCAGCGAGCTCGTCGAGGTCAACGTCTTCGGCCAAAGGCATGCGTCGCGTGTGTATCTGAAGGATCTCCTTTCTCCCGTTCCGATCTGGGACGCCTATCCTGATTTCACGGTCAAACCTCCCGGGCCGCCTGAGGGCAGGGTCCACAGCGTCTATCCTGTTCGTGGCACCTATAACTACAACTTGGCCTCTGGACTTCAGCCCATCCATGAGGGTTAGGAGCTGAGAGACCACGCGTCTCTCCACCTCACCAGACACGTCACTTCGTTTAGGTGCGATCGCGTCCAACTCGTCGATGAAGATGATGCTGGGTGCGCTCTTCTCCGCCTCTGAGAATATCTCCCTCAGCCTTGCCTCGCTCTCACCGTAGAACTTGCTCATTATCTCAGGGCCGTTTATACTGAGGAATCGGGCGCCGGTTTCGTTTGCGAGGGCCTTTGCGATCAGTGTCTTCCCGGTGCCTGGGGGTCCGTAGAGGATCACGCCCTTCGGAGGCTCGATCCCTAAGTGTCTGAAGAGCTCCGGGTGTTTGAGCGGAAGCTCAACCATCTCTCTTATTCTCTGGAGCTCATTCGTCAAACCTCCGATGTCCTCGTACGTTATACCACCGACCTCGTCGGTCCTAGCCACGGGCGATGTGGAAACCTCGATGACCGTGTCCTCGGTTACGAAGACGTAGCTCTTCGGTACCGTGTGAATCACCTTCAGCTCTAGACCCATTCCTAGTATAGGGATGATAACGGTGTCTCCCTTTGCGACGGGCAGGTTCATGAGCTGTTGCTTGACAACCCTCGATATGTCGCCGATGAAAGGCAGCTGCTCGTAGGGAGCGAGCACCACCTTAGTCCCCTTCACGGACTCTGCCCTGTTAACGGTGACGTAGTCACCCACGTTGACGCCGGCGTTCCTCCGGATCTCGCTGTCGATCCTGATCAGCCTCTGGCCCTCGTCCTCCCTGTACGCAGGCCAGCATCTAGCGACCGTCACCTTCTTACCGGTTATCTCTAGGAGCTCCCCCGGTGAAAGGTTCAGGTCCTTCAATATCGAGTTGTCGATCCTCGCGATCCTCATGCCGATGTCCCTCTGACGCGCCTCCGCGACGCGCAGTTGAACGCCTCGCTTGTGCGACATGCCAATTACTCATCTCAACACCTATTATTAAGAGATCCCCGAGGCTCCGAAGATGGTGTGCCGATGGTCGTCAAACTTTAAAAAGCGATCGCTGGCATCTTGTAGCCGTGAAGGTGCCGGAGGCGATTAACGTTCACTGTCCGAGGTGCAACGCCCACACAGAGCACAAGGTGTCTCTGTACAAGAAAGGCAAGGAGAGGTCGCTCGCTGTAGGCGCGAGGCGGCACGAGAGGGAACTTCGCGGCTACGGCGGTCAGAAGTATCCCATTCAGCGCAACAAAGCGAAGACCACCGACAAGAAGACGCTCCTGTTGACTTGCAACAAGTGCGGGAGGAAGCTTCTTCGGGCCGGCATAAGGATGCGGAAGCTGGAGATCGTAAGGTGACTCGAGTTGGCGAAGGTAGACGTAGAGAAGTTGATACTTCAGCCCCGTTCCAAGTTTCTGCTGGTTACCTGCATTAGCTGCGGCAACAGGCAGGTCGTCTTCGACAGCTCCAAGACAGTCGTGAGGTGCACGGTCTGTAAGGAGGTGCTTGCGACGCCGCGGGGCGGAAAGGCGAAGGTCCTCGGGAAAGTGAACGCAGTACTCACGTGAAATCAGAGAATCCCCTTCGCCCTCAGAGACCTTCCGACCGACTCGATCGGATGCGATTCGATCGCTGCCATCAACCTTCTGAGCTCTTCGTAGGCCTTCGGGTTTCCGGTCCAAGATCTCTCGAACTCACCTGACTTGATCGAACTCAGGGCCCTTCTCATGTTCTCCTTAACCCGTTCGTCAATTATCTTCGGGCCGACTGTCAGACCACCGAACTTCGCAGTGTCCGAGACCGAGTTGAGCATACCCGTTAAGCCGCCGCTGTAAATCAGGTCGACTATGAGCTTAAGCTCGTTGCAGACCTCGAAGTACGCGAGCTCCGGTTGATAGCCGTGCTCTACCAGTACTTCAAACCCCTTCCTTATCAGCTCCATGACGCCTCCAACGAGCACCGCCTGCTCACCGAGGAGGTCGGTCTCGGTCTCCTCCGCGAACGTGGTCTCGATCACGCCCGCTCTGGTACAACCGATAGCCCTCGCGATCGCAAGAGCGATCTGCTTCGCGTCTCCGGTGGCGTCGTTATGGACCGCAATTAGTGCAGGCACGCCTCTTCCCTCTATGAACTTCTGACGCAGCAAGGGACCTGGTGATTTGGGTGCAACCAGTACGACGTTCACGTACTCTGGTGCTTTTATCCTTCCGAAGTGGACGTTGTAGCCGTGTGCGAAAACCAGCGTCTTGCCTCGCTTCAGATGGGGTTCGACGTTGTTTCGATACAGCTCAGCCATGGGTACATCGGGGATCAGAAACAAAATCACGTCTGCGAGTTCAGCTGCCTCGTCGATTGAGATCGGATCGAAACCGTCTGCCCTAGCCTGTTCGAAGCTCCTCCCCTCCCCCCTCAATCCTATTATCACTCTCACACGCGAGTCGCGCAGATTGAGCGCTTGGGCCCTGCCTTGGCTTCCGTAACCTATGACCGCCACGGTCTTGTCCTTAAGGGGATCCAGTGATGCGTCGGCATCGTAGTAAACCTTCACGCACACGGTAGGCATCGAGCCGAGTATGACTAAAAACTTTTCTCGAGCGTTCTGGACCTGAGAAAGTAAACTCTGCGCGGGCCTCCGAATTCGGAGGAACAATTATTATAGGACTTGGTGTTGAGAACGGAGGAGATGGCCGCTCTAGGTATGGCTGGTGCGTACGACAGAGCAATAACGGTCTTCTCGCCTCAGGGCAGACTTTACCAAGTCGAATACGCGTTGGAGACGGTCAAGTCAGGATCGACGTCCGTGGGCATTAGAGTTGAGGAGGGAGTTGTTCTGGCCGTTGAGGAGAGGGCTCACAGTAGGCTACAGTCTCCGGCCTACTCTCAGAAGCTCTTCCAAGTGGACGTTCACATCGGCGCGGCCGCCTCGGGCTTGATCTCAGACGCGAGGGTGCTTGTCGACAGTGCTCGAGTTTACGCACAGAGCTACAGGCTCACCTACGACGAACCTCCCTCGGTGGAGGGGATAGCGAAGAGAGTTGGCGACCTCATGCAGCTCTACACTCAACACGGAGGAGTGAGGCCGTTCGGCGTCGCGTTGCTGATAGGCGGTGTCTCTGTCGACGGTGCGAGGCTATTCTATACCGAACCGAGCGGGGTTGTTATGGAGTATCAGGCATGGAGCATAGGCAGAGGTGCGGACAAGGTGAAAGAGATACTGGAGTCCTCCTACGAGACTAACACGTCCCTCGAGAAGGCGAAGGCCCTCGCGATAACGGCTCTCGTCAAATCGGTCGACAAGATCGATGAGAACTGGATGGCTAGGATGATCGTGATACCTGCAGACGTTAAGACATACACGACGGTGCCTGTGGAAGAGGTCAACAAGCTGGTAAAGGATGCACTTCAGACCAAGTAGCTCAAGGCGTTATCAGCACCTTCATTCCCTCACCCGACTCGAAAGTCCTCAGGGCCTCTTCGAACCTCTCCAAAGGGAACCTGTGGGTTATCAGTTTCGTCAAGTTGACCCTCCGCTCCTCGAGGAGCCTCAGGGCCTCCACCATTTCGTCCTCGCTTGCCGCATTCGAGGAGATCACACTCACCTCCCTGATTAGGAGGTCGCTGAAGTCTTGATCGACTTTAGTACCCTTGGGAGGTAGACCGAACAGGCAAACTGTGCCGCCGTTTCTCGTAGACCTGATGGCAGAGAGTATGGCTGAGGAACTACCCGTAGCGACGATCGAGAGGTCTGCTCCCCTTCCGCCCGTCAGAGACCTCAACTCCTCCGCCACGTCGGCTTTAGACGCGTCGACGGCTCTGACGCCGATTGAGTCGGCTAACCGAAGCCTCGACGGTCTGATGTCCACGGCCACGACCTCGTTTCCGAGAGAGTTCAGGAGCTCCAGGAACAGCGCCCCCATCGGGCCTATCCCGAATACCGCAACCCTCCACCCCTCTCTCAGTCCGGACCTTCTCAGGGCCCTCAAGCAACAGGCGAGAGGTTCCGCGAAAGAAGACTCTTCGAGAGAGAGCCTCTCCGTTATTTTGTAGATCGCACCGCGTTTGACGATGAACTCCGGGACCCTGAAGAACTCTGCAAAACCTCCGGGATCGAAGTGGTGTCTCCTGTACTCGGGACACATGGTGGGGCTTCCGTTCAAACAGTAGTAGCAGTCACCGCAGTTCGTGTGATGATGCGGTACGACCCTCTCTCCACGCCTCAACCACTTGACGTCCTCTCCGACCTCCTCGACGATTCCGGCTGCCTCATGCCCGATCGCGGACCTGCCAACTCCGTAACCTCCTCGAATCCTCTCGACATCAGTGCCGCATAACCCGCAGGCGACCATCCTGATCAAAACCTCACCCCTGCCGATCGCTGGCCGTTCGACCTCTTTCACGACAACTCCCTTACCCGCTTCGATCAGTGCAGCCTTCACGGCTTTGCCTTACGCGACCTTTGATATACGCCTCTCGTGGTCAAGGGAAAAACGCTTTTCAGCCGATAAGCAGGCACCTGTTCGGAGATCATGCAGGAAGGGTGCGTCTTCTGTAAAATCTCGTCAGGCGAGGAGTGGGGCGCGATAGTCTGGGACGACGGAGAGCGTCTCGTCTTCATGGACAGATTTCCGGTGACGGTGGGGCACACGCTGGTAGCGCCGAAGTCCCACAGGGACGACGTTCTAGAGATGACCGAGGAGGAGGTAGGTAGGCTCTTCTCCCTCGCTGCTCGGGTCGCTAGGGCCATAAAGAGGTCCCTTAACCCAGCGGGAATCAACCTGCTCCAGAACAACGGCGCCGCCGCAGGTCAGGTGATCTTCCACGCACACGTCCACGTGATCCCGAGATATCAGAGCCAAACGGACAACCCGACCAGGGCCTTCGGGAAGAACAGGTTGAGGGTGAGCGAGAGGGAACTTCTGGAGACTGCGAGCGTGATCCGTGACGCGATGCGGGAGGCCCGAACCCTGTGAGAGCAACTTCAGCGCCACTTGAACCACCTAGATGATCCAACCTCTGCCGCTGTACCTCTTCACCGACTCGATTAGGAGATCTGGTTGATTTACGGAGAGCACCAACCTTCTCCAGAAACCTGAACCTTTCCTGACCTCGACGCAGTTCCTTCTACGGCTGACGACGTAGAGAGTCCTGTTGTGAGGGTAAGGTTCGATTCCTCTGCCGACGTACCAAGGTATCCTCTCGACGATGCCCATTCCCTCCAGCTCTGAGAATGGTATCTCGATCTTGAAGAGATGGGCTTTAACCTCCATTCTGTCCCAAAAGACCCTGACGTGCACTTTGTAGGGGAATAGGTCGATCCAATCAGCGTACAGAGCCTCCAATCACCAACGAACCTCGGTCACGTGACTCGTCTCCTCAGAGCGGCCGCAGCACCCACTCCGGCGATGAACACCAAAACGATGCCTGCGACCAGAACTGGGTTGAGGACGTTAGATGCGGCAAGCCCCACGCCCAGTGCGAGAGCTACACCTCCCCATAGCACCAGGTAAATTCCCTCTTTCGAGGCTACACCGTAGACGATCGTGTATATCCCAAAGACCGAGAGGACGACTCCGACAGCTGAGAGAGGCTCGGCCCTCAAGATACCCGAGCCCATTAGCACCATGAGTACGCCGATCGACGCGACGATCGCGATCAGGGCTCCGGTGCCGTAGCTCATCATGCCAGCCTTGCTCCACACTCTGGGCAGAACTTCGATCCGGGCTGAACTTGATGACCGTTCGGACACGTCGAGGCCAACGGAGCTCCGCACTCGGGGCAGAACTTGTAGCCCTGAGGCACACTGTGACCGTTGGGACACCTGATCGTCGGCGGTTGCTGAGGCTGCTGTGGAGGCGGTGGTCCGAGCGGTTTGCCGCAGCTTCCGCAGAACTTCATCCCTTGAGGGTTCTGATACCCGCAATGAGGACACACCACGAGCACCTGTTGGGGTTGAGGCGCTGGTTGCTGGAACAGCGGCGGGATTATGGCGATCCCCGCACCGACCGCAGCTCCCTGGCTCTGACCGAGGGCCTCGGCGGTCTTCGTGACGGTCTGCATCCTCAGAACTTCGTTGGCAGATACGCCCTGCCTGAGGAAGAATATCCTGTCCCTCCACTCGGGCGTGGTGTCGATCCCCTCGAACTTGACATCGATCAGCTCGAGCCCTATCCTCTTGAACGCAGCTCCCACCACGTTCCTCGCGAGGAAGCTGGTCTCGTCGAGCCTGCCGTAGACTTCAGCGATGCCGTGCTGACTGAGTTCGTCGATGAGGGCTTCGTTGAAGTAGCCCCTGAGGAAGTCCTGAAGCTGCTGC
>JANXEU010000024.1 GCA_025058055.1 Candidatus Calditenuaceae archaeon | reverse complement strand
AGCACCCCCATCGCGATCACAGCTGCGGTGGTGTAGATGACCGCGTAGAGGAAGCCCGCGGCCGTGATGCCCTCGCTCATCTTCCCGGTGAGCATCCCCAGGAACGTCGCGTTGAGCACGATCCCCGCCGAGATGTTGTCTATCAGCATCGGGAGCTGATCAGGCCTCAGGAGCCTGACGCTACCGAGCCCAACCGTCTGGGGTATGGTCACAGCCAAGTTTGACAGAGGGACGATGATCTGCTTGATCAAAAGAGCTGCGATGAAGATCATTAAGACAGCCACCATCAGCCCGAAGAACTTGAACCCGGTCGTCTTCGCCTTCGCGACCCGTATCGCGTCCCTCACCTCCCTGCTGATCTCGGTCAGCTCCTCGAAGATCTCCCTCTGGGCGCCGAGCTCCTCCGCGTCCGCGATCAGGTCGAGTATCAGCTCAGACCTCCAAGATATTTTGCCCCTGTAGGGATCGATCGCCTCCCTGACGCTTCTGCCGACCTTCAGCTGTGCTGCAATGTGATGCAGTACCGAGTCGAAGTGTCTCCCGTAGCTCCTCACCTCTGCGAGATAGATTATCGACATGCTGGGGCTCTTCCCCTTCTTCACCTCTTCGGTCAGGTCCCTGACGAAGCTGGGGATAGCGAAGTCGACGCCGTTCATGAAGTTGTAGTCCCTGTAGAAGAACCAAGTACCTACTGAGGTGATTGCGATGAGGGCCCCGCCCAGCGCAAAGGCCAGCTTGTACTGAACGAGCCTCGCACCAAGTATCGCCTCTGCAACGGTCGGTGAGAGGTAGATAACGGCCGCGACCGCTGCCCCTATAGGGAGACCAAGCGTCAACGTCCTCACGTAGTACCTATCGAAGCTCTGTGGGGTCGTCGGGTATCCGGAGTCGATCATGAGACCGAGCACGAAGACCAGCATCGGTGTGATGAGGAAGGTGAACGTTCGGGAGGTGTCGATGGCCATGTCGCTCGCGAAAACGGTCAGCATCGTGTAGAGCAGAAGAGGCAGGACGCCGAAGAAGATCAGCAGCAGGTCCCCGAAGAGCTTGAGCTGGTCTCCTAGAGCCTTGTACCGCTCCTTGAGGTCGTTGAAGAGGGTCCGCATCTTGTCCTTTAGGACGTTGTACATCCCGCCGCCGCCTCGCTCCGCCCCAACCGCCGACTGTAAGTAGTCCTTGAGGACCAGCGAGTTCAGCTTGTCGGCCTCATCCTCAATGGACTCGAGAACGTCCTTGACTGCCACCATCCTCACCGTCTCTATCCTCCTGACGATCTTGGAGAAGTAGGGGAACAGCCTCTCCTTCATCCCCGCCATCGACATGCTCCTGTGCGGAGGAATGCCCACCGCCGCGTAAGACGTCATTAGCGCGGCCACGTAGGGGAGCTCCCTTATGCACCCAGACTCGAGGGACCTAGCTTTGATCACGGGCCTGAAGAGCAGGTAGACCGAGTACGCGAGCGGCATCACACCGATGATCACGAACGCAGGGACTCCAACGACGACCAGCGAGAAATAGATCAGAAAGCCTGAGAGAACGGCCGAAGCGACCAGTAAGTTGAAGACCCTTTTGACGTAACTGCTCGGGATCACGTTTAGGCCGCTGAGGTAGATGTAGTTCGAGAGAAAGCGCTCAAGCCTTTCGGTGAGGGCCACGACTCACCGCCTCTCCTTCTTGAGTTTAGAGAGGATTCTACCGTACTCCTCCTCGTTCTCCGGACTCGACTCGACGATCTTTCCCTTCTTCACCACCTTGGGCGGCTTCAGGACGAGGTCGCCTACTCCTACTAGTTTCACGTCACCCAAACCTTTTGCGGAATCCTGTGATTGAGAGACTTGGGCCGCAACACCAACACCAGTCAGGCCCTCGATCGTCACCTTGGGCTTTACCACAGGCACCTCTTTCTTCTCCTTCACGGCGTGCTCTGGTCTAGCCGGGACCGGAATGGACTTATAGAAAGTCTTGTCGATGTAGAAGTTCGTCATGAACTGTTTGACGTACTCTATCTCGGCCGTCTCAGGTTTCGCGAGGGCCATGTCCCTCATCCACTTGAGGAACTCCACCCTGTTGAGGTACTCCTCCTTGAGCCTCTCCTTCGAGAGCCCTAGGTACTCTGAGACCACCTTGGCGGAGTTGGTGGAGAGCAGCTCGTCTAGGGGAATGCTTCTGGGGCCTCCCTGCGGGCCCGCCTCGTACCAGAAGAGCTTTTTCACCTCCTTCTCCGCTTCGCCGAGCTTAACCTCGTAGAACTCCCTCACCTTCCTGATCCTCTTGAAGTAACCCTTTCCGATGTCCTGGAAGATGAAGCCGATGAACGCGATCCCCTTCAGCGCCGAGAGGTGGGCACTTGGGATTCCGAGCTGCTCAAGCCTCGCGAAGACGCTCTCCGGGTCCTCCGCGTGGATGCTTGTCACTCCGCCGTGCCCTGTCGCGACGGCCTGCATCCAGACCTTCGCGTCCTCACCTCTGATCTCGTTGACCAAGATGTAGTCAACGTTGCTCCTGAGCAGCAGCTTGAGGAGGTCGAAGATCGTCACGGCGCCAGTGCCTTCCACTGTCTGGGCATCCCTGATGACGTACCTCAGCCAGTACGTGTGCGGAAGCCTGAACTCCGGAACGTCCTCTGCGCTCCCGATCTTCATGTGAGGCGGTGCGAACGAAGCCAGTGCGTTGATGAGCGAGGTCTTACCGGAGCCCATAACCCCTGCGACCAGCGTCGCCTGTCTCGTCTCGATCATGAGCCAGATCCAAGCTGCCATCTCGGGCGTTATGGTCTCGTTCATCAGGAGCTTCGTGATGGTCCACGGCTTCTCAGGGAACTTCCTGATCGCGAACGTGCTGCTTGAGGAGATCTCGGTCCTATAAGTGCACGTGTACCTGTGACCTCCAGGTATCGTGACCCCGTCCAAGAACGGCTTGAAGATCGAGACGCTCTTCCCCGCGAGGTGCGCGAGCCTCATCACCAGTTTGTCCAGTTCCTCGTCGGTGAACACCATGTTGGTCTCGATCCTTCCGTAGTCCGTGTGGGTCACGGTCACAGGGCTACCGGCCTTGTTGCACTCGACGTTCTCGATCTTGGGATCAGCCATGACGGCTGCCAATGGCCCATATCCCCACAGCTCCCTATCGATGTAATGGAGCAGAATCGGGTTGCTCAGGTTCCTCTTCTTGAGGGCCTCCTCGAACTTCTCCTTGGTGAACTCCTCTTTAGATCTGGCCGTGTATATCAGCTCTCCCGCGAGCTCGCCGAGCTGCTCGAGTTCCTTCTCGCTCACTGGGGGGTCCTGTACCGCATACTTCAGTGAGGGCGATCCCGGCTCTCTACCGATCACTATCTCACTGGGTCCCGACTTGTACCTGTCGAAGACCTCAAAGTTCTTGGGTATGTCCCACCTTTTGAACTTGATAATGATCGCAGAACTTTTAGCGGGGTTGTCCCGTTTCTTCATTACGCTTCTCCACTCTGACGCGATAAATAAGGCTATTTCCCCAATCCAGTCAAACCGGTCGGTGCGACTTTGCGGTTCAGTTGAATTTGGTCTAGTTATGTGCAAAATCACGAATTATATCCTCCCCATATCGTCAGAATGAGGGGGAGACAGAGGATTGGCAGCCCCGCTGATCAGGGTGAAGGACCTCTGGAAGAGCTTCGAGGGCGAGCCGGCCGTCCAGGGACTCAGCCTAGAGGTCGATGCGGGTACCATTCACGGGTTGCTGGGACTGAACGGAGCCGGCAAGACGACGACGATCAAGTGCATCGTAGGGCTCCTGAAACCTGATCGAGGCGAAATTACGGTCGCGGGTCGGTCCGTGACCACAGACGTATCCTACAAACCTCTCATTGGCTATCTCCCCGAGAACCCCTCACTCCCCGAGTACCTCACCGTTGAAGAGTTCTTGGTCTTCGTCTCGAGGTTGAAGGGCCTTGAGGGTCTGCGGCTCAAGTCAAGCGTCTCCGAGGTCGCGGAGCTGTTCGGCCTCAGCAGGTACCTCGACAAACTGATCTTCGGCCTTTCTAAGGGCTTGAAGCAAAGGGTCGCCTTCGCCTCAGCGATCGTCAACGACCCCCACATCCTCATCCTCGACGAACCGTTCAACGGCTTGGACCCTGAGGCTCAGAGCATCGCGAAGGCAAAGATGAGGGAGGTTTCGAGGGGTGGAGGCTCGGTGCTTGTCAGCACTCATCTCCTCGACACGATAGAGAGGGTCTGCGACTCGGCGACGATCATTCACAACGGTAAGGACCGCGCGTGGGGGTCGGTGGAAGAGCTCAAGCAATTGGCTGGCCTAGGAATATCGGCGTCTCTGGAGGACGCTTTCCTTCGGATAATAGCGCGGTGACGCGAGACTTGAGGATCGCGCTCACTCTGTTCTCGGTGAAGGTGCGTCACTACTTAGGTCCTCTGATCAGGAGGCCGAGATATCTACTATCGCTTGTGTTGATGTACGTACTTTGGCTATCTGTAACGGGTCTGTTCTCACTTGCGATGAGGTTCTCGGGAATCGTGTCAGGTTCGGGGCCATCGGGCTTCCTCCCAGTCCTCTCGGAGATAACGGTCACAGCGGTACTCGCGACCGGCATCTACCTCGGCATCAAGGGAGGCATCACGGCCTTCCCATACGAGATAGATTTCGTGGTGGCGTCGTACGTCAGAGCACGGATCTTCCTCTTCTCAGACTTGCTGTTCCAGTTCCTGTTGCTGTCACTTTTCATCTTTCCGCCTGTTACTTTGATGATCACCACGCTCACTTTTCCGTGGCACGTAGATTATCTGGTGAGAAGCTTGCCGACCTATGCGGTCGCCATATCTGCGGCCATCCTGCTCTCTCACGTCCTCGGGTTGTCTAGGGTCAAGTTGGGTGACCGGGGTTCGAGGGCCCTCGGATGGGCTCTGATGGTGGCCGTCTTGGTGCCTCTGCTCCTCCTCGCGCTCAGGGTTCCAAAGCCCGACGCGATGAGGTACCATCCCGCGGTGATACTATCAAACGTGATCAGAGGAGACATCACGGACGTCTACGTGGTGGCCCCCTACATCTTCCTCCTCACGCTGATCTACCTACACCTCTCTCGTGCGAACTTCTATCCCTCGGTCACACCGGTCCTCATCTCTGCTTTGATGGAGCAGCCCACCAAGATCTCCCGGTACTTCAAGTTCCCGACGTTCGTGACT
The DNA here is from genome assembly GCA_025058055.1 of Candidatus Calditenuaceae archaeon. Taxonomy (GTDB): domain Archaea; phylum Thermoproteota; class Nitrososphaeria_A; order Caldarchaeales; family Calditenuaceae; genus Calditenuis. The sequence continues at coordinate 18,052 of JANXEU010000024.1, read as the reverse complement.
AAGGTGGTGGGTCTCAGGAACAGCGGCGACCTCACCTCGCTGATGTACGCGTTGCACTTGATGAGGGTGGTGAGGGAGGGCAGCCTCTTGAGCGGGATAACTGTGCTGGTATTCCTAACGCTCGGAAACATCGCTGTTCCGAGGATGATGGGGGGCTTCCAGTTCTCCGAGCTGGCCCAGCTGACCATGATCGCACTCTACGTCCCCCTCCTGCCGGCCCTGCTCGCGATCAACTGGAGCATCTCTGAGAGGAAGAACATCTGGGTGGTGAAGCTCTCACCGGGCACAGAGAGGCACTACTTGACCGGGTTGCTCCTCACCTACGTGACGGTTTCTTTCCCGTTCTCGCTCTTGCTTTACGGGGTCGTGGCCCTAGGATCCAGCGAGCTGCCCTTCCTCGCGGTTGACTTGGTGCTGCTCTTCGCGATGTCTTATTTCGGCTCAGCGCTCGCCACTCTGACGTCGCTGATGGTGAGGATCGGTTCATCGCCGCTCTCCCTCGGTTCGATGGTGTTCATCTCGATACCTCTGATAGGATCTATACTCCTCTCGCTCCCAATACTAATGATAAGGACGTTCGAGCCCCTGGCCAGCTCGCCGACGCCAGCGCTCATTGCGAACATGTTGATCTATACCGGAATCACGACCATCGTCCTTTACAAGGCGCTCGTCTCTGAAGGTGCGAGGTATCTCAATTGACGTTCAATCGGATCGGTACAGCGCTCCCTACCTCTTCGCACGGCTTTTATTCAGCTGCTCGAGGGAGATGCTGAGTTGAGCATACGGGAGGAGGACGTGCGGCTGATTCAGCATCTGACCTCGCGTCCTAGGAGAGGAGGCCGCGTCCGCATCGTATTGAGAGAGACCGCCGCTGCTCTGGGGCTTGATGAGCTAAGGGTCCTCATGGGCCTCATCAGGCTTCAGTCTCTGGGTCTGATCTCGGTCGTTGGGGTCCCGGAGTTCTCGGAGGCCAAAGATCAGATGGTGCAGGCGATACGGCTCCTCGACTACAGCTTCATGTCGGGAAAGGTCGCAGAGTACGAGTACGAGATCGTTAGGAGGACCATGTCGGAACTCGTTCTCTCGATGCCCAACTCGACGCTCGAGGAGGTTCCTCCTTCTCCCAGCCTCATGGGCGTTCTCCTGAGGAGGAGATCGTTGCTCGTCTCCTCGCTGATCAACTATCTTGGCTCGAGGGACCGAAACCCAGCAGTCATGGAGGACCTGTTGAGGGCCCTCCGTGAGGTTGAGGAGTCGATCGTCAGGTTAGAGGGTTCGAAGGGCTTGGGGAGCGAGGCCCTCGAGACGCTCTCGAAGGTCAGGGAGAAGCTCGAGGAGGACCTTCTCAGGGCAAGCATCGGCGATCTGCCTCACGAGCGGTTAGTCGAGACAGCCTCTTGGTCGAGCGAGGTGGTCGAAGAGGTCTTGGAGTCGCTGGCAAAGCAGTTCCTGAACGGCGAGGACTTTGAGGAGATACCTCCGGAGCTGAAGGCGGAGTTCGAGCTACTCAAGGCGAGGCTCGTCATCGGTGAGGTTAGTCAGGAAGAGTACGACTTCCTTTATCAGGAGCTGACGAGAAGGGCCGCCGAGTCAAGGCGCAGGCCAAGGGCAGACGTTGAGGTGCTTGAGAGGAGCGTCGAGAAACTCCGCGAGCAGCTCGAAGCCATGAGGAGCCTCCTCCGAGTCGGAACGGACCTCAATTTACAGTTCATGCACAACTCGATCGAGAGGCTTCAGCGGACCCTGAAGATACTCGAGGGAGCGACCGAAGAGGTCAAAAGGATACAGTTCTTGGTGAATCACGTTCAGGCCTGACTCAGCGTGGCCAGCATCTCGTTGATTTTGGTCAGCTGTTTTAGAACAGCATCGACGAACGGTGCCTTCGGCGCGAACTCTGACCTAATTCTGTCCGCGGACCCGATGACCTCCTCCCAGTTCGGGAAGGCGGTCCTCACTAGACGATCTGCCTCCTGAAGCAGGTGTCTGCACTCGTTCACGCCTGACGAGTAGGAGTTCAGTATCAGCTCGAGTTCCTCGAGGTTGAGTCCCAACTTGTCCCGGAGCTCAGCCGTTCTTGATCGCTCCTGGCTCAGCACGTTCATCACCTCTACGAGGTCAGAGAGGGCCGACCTGAGTGATGAGAGAACGCCCTCCGTTGACTGAACGACGTTTGCCGTGTCTGAGAGGACCGAGGCCGCCACCCTCTCGTAGACCTCCTTACTAACGAGCTTCTTCCCCTCAAGGAGCTTAAACAGCTTGCCGAGCTGCGTCGATAGGGCCCTCAGCACCTCTATGTGATCGGGCACCCGCGGGTCGGCGCTCCTCTCGAAGGCCTTTCCAAGGACCTTCCCCAGAGTCACCACCTTCCTCAACTCGGTAGCGATCTCATCTTGATCCCTAAGCCCCAGCACGTGCTCAGACCTAGCCTTGGTGACTAGGAACCTGAACAGCAACTCAACCTCCCTCGTGAAGTAGAACTTCACAAGTCCCCTCTCGCTCAGGGAGACGACCGCCTCTAGGTGGTCCCATGACTGGCCACCGATCCTCGCAGACAACGCGTCGGGGTCGAAGTAAATGGTCTTACCAGACCTGTGGGGATCCGTGAGTATGCTGATCAGTATCCTCCGGCCCGACTCGTGCTCTAGACCCATTCTGCATCACTTCCCCCTCACCAAGAGGTCGAACCTGTCGAAGCGGTCACACTTCCAGCACTTCTCCGACCTGCTGGCAAGTATCTTCGCGCAGTCAACGTGATACGGCGTGTAGCAGGTCGGACAGAGCACCGCATCCTCAACTCGCACCTCCTCCCTGTCCACCGGGCACTCCATGGTGCCCGCAAAAGCGTCAGCCCTCTCCGTAAGGACGACCTCCCATGAGCCGTCACCGGTCTGTTCGATCTTGCTCAGATACTGTCTGAAGTCGCCGACGATCTCCAGCCTCAACCTCTTGAGGAGCTCCTCCAATCCGTCTCTCAGCAAGGTTGGCTGTTATAAATTAATGTCCATCGCCCATCTGCCAGATCGACGCTAACACTTAATTTTCCCCGTTTCATTCGCAGAGGAGCTTTGGAGGCGGTAGTCGACGCCGCTATCGGAGTCTCGCTGTTCGCGCTGGTAGCGGGGCTGGTTGTCTTCTCCTCGCTATCCGGTGCCTCGACCTACCTCTCCTACACGGAGGACGCATCAGTCCGCATCGAGTCAAGAGCCGCGATGAACCTCATCAAGTCGTTGGTCTCCCGATCGTCGAGAGAGGCCTTCCTCCTTAACCCCAACTACGTCGGCTCTCCGTCCCACAACCTCGACGGAGTCAGAGTAGACTTCGTAGCCAGAGTGTCTTTCACCCAGGAGATCCTTCAGACCGGCAGGGGGTTGGCCCTTTCATTCCCCTCCGACTACACGACCTGCATCGCGGGAAGGGGATCGATCGTCGTGTCTCCATACAGCGTTTCCGTGAAGGGCCTCAGACTGGACCCGGGGCTGGTGACCTACCGAGACGACGGCACGATTCAGGTCTCCGGAAGCTACGACCTCTGCTATTACGGTGGATCAACGAGCGTCGAGCCCGATTACGAGATCACACCGATGTTCTTCGAGTCACCGATCGTGGTCTACACGGAGTCTTCCTATCATGTAGTGCCGGCAGTCTACCCCGATCTAGTCGTTGCGTACATCAAGGGCCGCTTCGTGGAGCCGTCGAGAGTCACGATACCTCCGGACGCGGTATACCTCTCCGAGACCACGATATCCGAGAACGGAGTGACGCTGAGTATTGAGCTGTGGGCCTGGTCCGGTGGTGCGTCTTGAGGACCAAAACCGTGAAGCGTCTGGGAATGGTCTGGACCGTCGAGGCGATACTTGCCTCAGTCATCGTGGTGCTGGGAGTCGTGCTCTTCTATCAGATCGTCTCGATGAAGACCGTCTCGGTCTCGGAGTACAGGAGCGAGCTGGAGGAGCTCGCCAACAAGATGGTTGCAACTCTCACCGAGCGCGGTCAGATGGAGGCCCTGGTCTGTCGGGAGGACGGAATCCCTGTGGACGAAGCATTGGCCATAATAGCGTCGGCCGCTCCGCCTGGGGTCTCCGTGAACTTCACGGTCGTCAAGCTGGTCAGGGAATCGACCGGTAACGTGGTGATCAGCCACAGGCTGTTCTCGGTAGTTTGGGGCGCGTATGACCCCACGCGATCGTTCTCGGCTTGGACCGCGAGGTTGACCTGCTCCTCTGACAGGGTCGGGATTCTGGCTGTAAGCAGGGGCTGACTTGAAACGCAGGTGGGATAAGGCTTATTGTCGCGCTTGAAGTCTGAAGAACGTTGAGGAAGAACAGGCCAAAGGTCCTAGAGGTCAGCGCGTACATGCTTCCTCCTCCTACAGTACTTTACGTGACCGAAGCCCCGCTGATCGGGGAGTCCTCGATCGGAGCTCTGCTCGAGAAGATGTTCGCGATGAGCAAGTCTTGGATGGACGTGAGCAAGTACTCGTCTTCGGTGGTCGCAGATCAGCAACGGAGAGAGGAGCTTGCTAGGACGATCAGCGAAGCTGCGGAGAAGGTGCTCAAGATGAGGGACGAGGCACAGGTCTCGTTCATGCTCTACAGCAAGTTCGTTCCGGTGAACGTCATCGAGGCTGGAAGGTTGTTCAGGGCCTTCTTAGGCACGGTCGCCTCACTCGGGGTGCTGAAGTCTCTCCATAAGGAAAAGGAAGCGCGGACGTTGCTGGAGCTTGCGCTGTGGGAGCTGAGACTCTTGAAGATCTCTAGGAAGCTGTACCGAAAGCTCGACAAGTCGATCTACAGGGCCCTTTACGTCGGTGACGACCTCGCCGTGCTCCTCAGGGAGTACGAGTCCGGTGCTAGCTCCCTCAAACCCCTGATAGACGAGGTCGCAGGGCTCGTTGCGTCCGAGATCGGCTTCGCAGTCGGCACCCTTGGGTCGAAGCTGAACCCCAAGGAACGGATACTCGTGAAGGCGCTGCAGGAGTCAAACGCTGTGATAAAGGAGATCACCAAGGGAAGTTGAATTGACGTGGCCGAGAGATTCGGAGCGTCCTACTCTCCACTTTCCGCTTCATCCGATTCCTTCAGGAGTTCTGTGATGTCATAACCGACTCCTTTCACGTCAATTGCGACCAGCTCGTAATCGCCGTCTACCGGCGGAGGGCTCTCCTTTATGTCCCGCTCCCTCACCTCAACTATCCTTACCACGAGGCCTCCTCCTCACGACTGCTGAGGGAAGGGGTTCGTAGTCGCCGTCATCATCTATCTTGAAGAAAACGGCCTCACCTCTAACCGGATCGATCACCAGCGCTACCTGATGCGGGTACGGGAACGATCTTCTGTGAGAGCTCAAGTCGGTGGGCGACATGAAGCAACCGTATCCCGGATGTGAGTGGTACCACCCCACGATCTCTGAGTCCGGATGTCTCTCTCTGATGAGCTGAGCCACTTCAGCGAGCGCGTCTTGCTCGAACTCCACATGGGTGTGTGTGGACACGGACCTGCCCCTAACGCTCTCCGAAATGAAGACGTAGACCTCGTCTTTCCACTTAAGTCTCTCGCCGATGAGGAAGCCTATCACCTCGTTGGGCAGGCCCGCCTTACAGTGCTTCACAGCCTCCATGAGTGCCTCTAAGCCCACGTAGACGGGGAGGACGTTCTCCCCTCCGCCCTGCAAGTTCATGCACCTACTCGATCACGCGAGGTCTGCTCTGGCCCTCGGGCTTGAAGGATCCCGTGAGGTGTGGGTTATCCTTGAAGAAGGAGGCCGCCTGCATGCACACGGGTATCTTGCTGAGCGGGTCCTCCGGGTTCGGGTTCTCGACGAGTAGCTGAAGGCCCCTGACAAGGGTCGCGAGCGAGAAGGTCTTCCCCCACTCCTTGATCATCTTCCAGCAGACGAGTCCGTTTCCGCCATATCGGGACCCGGGACAGATGTTGGGGTGAAAGATGTCGCTCTCCCAGAAGATCCTCATCGGTGCGCCCTTCTTGGGGTCCATGTAGGGGTAGTAGTCAAGGACGTAGAGGCTGGCCGAGTGGTCCATCTGCTCCTCGATTCCCCTCTTCGTCATCAGGAAACCTCTCGCCTTGAAGGTGACCGTGTACCTGACCGCGACGTTGAGGGTCTCGTAACCAGCGCTGTACACCATCGGGAAGTTCATGGGTTTCCAGACGTCCTGTTTGGTGAAGGTGTAGCCGTTCTTCCTCAGGTCCTCCTCCTCCCTCTCCAGCCTCTTCAGGAACTTGTCGCGTGGGAGCAGCATCGACCCTCCTACAGGTCTCGGGACGAGGTCCATCACGGCGCCGTCAGATATGCCGAGTTCGCCGAGGGTCCTGTCGAAGAGCTCCGGGCCGATCTCCTTTCCACCGAGGACGAGCCTGTACGTGGTTTGCGGTGGCACTTTGAGCGCCTTCATGACCTCCTCAACGACCGCCCTCACCGAGTGGCCCGGTTCGACCTCCAGCCTGACGCTCCTCTTGGTCGTTAATTCGTTGACTGTGACGATCATGTCACGATCGAACTCATTCTCAAACGGTATGATTTATGTGTATTGACATAGATAGTAGTAATTCTATCCACTACGGAGTCTTGATTGAAATAAAGAGCATGAGTTGACCGCGCGTCTCAGCCGGACCTCACGACCACCGTGAACGGACCGTATGCCTTGTTCTTCGTATAGACCATCACGTTGATGGGTCGCCCTGGCGACGCTCCGGCACAACTGCCTGAGAAGGTGCTCGACTCGCCCTGTTGAAGTTTGTTGTCTGCACCACCGAGTGGTGTGATCCCACCTCCTGAAGCTGGAGGTTGACCCGTTTCATAACAAGCGACCCCTATTATCTCGGCGTCCACGCTACCTATGTTCTGGGCGGTGAAAACTACAACGCCTCCGGAGACATCGATGGGCCCCACCCTCAACTCTTCTGTGGGCCTCGGTGTGAAGAACTGCCAGATCATCAGCGCCATCGCGATGCCGATCACGACGAGCAGAATAGCGGTGACGGCTTCGCTGAGACCTGACTTAGATCTATGGTTCTTCAATTTTCTTTAATTAGAGTCATACACTTCTATAAATACTTTGCATTAAAAACATCGTGAGACGAGAAGACGAAAAAGCCCTGGTTAGGAGCCGCAGACGTTGCAGTCTGCCCTCTTGTGGAGGTCGTACGCGTAACTCAAGTTGGACTTGAGGTCGATCAGGAGAGATTTCCCGACCATCGGAGCACCGACTGAATCGTTCCACCTTCCGGAGGACCGATAGGACTCGAGGCCCAACGCGATCTTAACAGCTTCCATGACCAGAATCGCACCGATAAGTGCACCGGTCATCGGAATGTAGGGCAGCTTCGGACCCTCCTCCACCACGACGTCGCCGCTGCAGGACATCCTCTCCCACATGTTCTCGAGGTCGCGCTCAGTCATTCCGCACTCCACGCAAGGGCTGTCGGGCGGCAGAACCACTTGAACCATGCCGTACGTCCCCTCCATTCCTCCGTCGACTAGAGGTTTATTGTGCGTGTAACACATGAGGTTGAGCACCAGCCGGGCGAATATGTTGTCGAAGGCTCCTAGGGCCACGTCCACGTCTCCAAGCACCTCCTCAGACAGCTCTTTGACGTCGCCGAAGATCGGGATAACCTCTACGTCCGGGTTCAGGTCCGAGGCCCTCTTAGCAACCGCGTCGACCTTCTTCGCTCTCCTGGCAGCGTCGCTCCGCCTGAAGAAGAGGCACCTGTTGAGGTTCGAGGGGACGACCTTGTCGAAGTCCACGACGTACACCCTCTTCACTCCAATCTGAACAAGGTTCTTCACGACTTCGTTGCCGAGCGCTCCCGCTCCACCCACCAAGGCCCTGAGCGAAGCGATCTTCCTCTGGTCCCACAGCCGCTTCTGACGCTCGTAGCGGTCTTCGTCCGTGTGGAAAATTTCGAAGACCCTCATTTGCGACTTAGTGGGGTGAGTCACTTCGCTCCGACCAAGCTGTAGGAGAACGTCACGGTGACAGGAATGTCCCGCTCAAGTCCGTGGAAGTGAACCGAGATCGGCCAGATCGCTAACCAAGAGTACGGCGAGAACGTACCACGTTCCTTCTGCAGTGTGAACGGCCCCGGCGACACATCGGTCCTTCTGGGGTTCTGGAACGGAAGTACGTTGACCGGTGAGAAGGCCCTCTCCATGAGTAGGTCTCTGTAGTTGTCCCTGTTTAGGCCGGGAACAACTGGCGGTGACGCCTCCGAGACGATGGCCGTCAGCCTGTTGGCCACTCTCGCTTCCAGTCTGAAGACGAAGCCGTTGACCGTGCTAGCGAAATCGTACCCCCGCGGCGCGGCCACTATGAAGACCACGGCCAGCGATGGCCTTTCTTGGGTGAGGGTTCTGTTCAATACGATGAGAGAGCCCTCCGCGCTCCTCTCTGACAGTTCTATGAACACCGGTTCCCATACTGGCCCTCGGGAGTCCACAAGGTATGCCTTAGTTAGAGTGGTTGTTACGTTGATGAACTTCGTCTGAAAGACCGGCACAGGAACCGTGGCGGTGGTAGCGATCGACGTTCCAGGTATCACTCCGGGGAATAACACCACAACTCCGAGCACTAAGAGGGCGGACATGACTGCCGGCACGACCGTCCTCAAAACTCCACCTATCTCCAAACCGCACGGGATGTGTAATCGCCTGTACTAAAGCATGTCCTAAGGTTTGACGAAGGGGTTAAAGCGTTTCTCGAACCCGATGGTCGTCGCAGGTCCGTGTCCAGGGTAAACTATCGTAGCGTCGTCGAGCACGTACAGTTTACGCCTGATGGAGGACATCAGTTGATTGAAGTCGCCGCCCGTTATGTCGGTTCTTCCAACCGACCCCATGAATAGCGTGTCACCGCTGAAGAGCGTGAACTCAGCACGAAGGCACACACTACCGGGGCTGTGTCCCGGAGTATGAATGACTCTGAGCTTGCGGTCATCCAACTCGATCTCTTCGCCCTCCTCGAGATATCCGTCAGGCCTTGGACTCCGTATCTCGAGTCCGAAGAGCTTAGCGTGCTGAACTGCAACGTCGAGCAGTTCCGCGTCGAGCCTATGAATGTAGAACTCGACTCCGGTCTTCTCCCTCAGCTCCTCCACAGCGCCTATATGGTCGAAGTGGCCGTGAGTCGCGAGCAATCGCGTAACCTTGAGGTTGCCCATCGCTCCGAATATCCTATCGGCCTCCCATCCTGGGTCCAATATCACAGCCTTACCGTTCCTCGAGATGACGTAACAATTGGTGCCTAGAGGCCCCACAGTCAGCGTGTCGACTTGAAGGTCCATTCCCATTTACGGATCGAACTGGGTTCGAGAATATCAGCCTGAACTCGAGTCGGTGTTTACCTGTGATTCGCGCTCGGCGATACGGTGATAAGTGAGCTGACGTCCCGTTTTCACGATGACTTGGGAGCAGCTCTTCGACGCGTTCTACGTATACGCCTTCCTCTCCTTCGCGATAGGAATGGTCCTCTACGTGGTGTACGAGTACCTCAGGACCGTGAAGAGGGCGGAGGTCACCTGAGGACGCCCTCACCCTTCAGGTTGGCGATGAGCTTCTCCGCGATCTCTTCCATCTTCCCCTCTAGGACCACCCTCTTCCTCTCGGTCCTCATCACCTTAATCGAAGTGGTCTTGACCTTCGGGACGAGTTTTTCACCCGGGAGCCCGAGCTCGTGAAGCTGAACCTGATGAATCGGCTTCTTCGCAGAGGCCCTTATCATCAGCAGGCTCGGCAGCCTAGGCGTGTTTATCTCGAGCCCAACGGTAACGACAGCAGGTAACGGCACCTCAATGACCTCGACCCGGTCCTCGAGGGACCTCTGTGCAACTAACTTGTTACCGAGAAGTTCCAACTTCGAGACGTGGGTGAGGACAGGTATGCCCAACTCCTCCCCGATACGGGGACCTATCTGATAGTTGCTCTCGTCCACCGAGGCCTCTCCGCAGAGTATGATGTCTGCCTTCCCGGCCTTCCTCGAGAGGGCCGCGAGTACGTTGGCCTGCACCCAGGGATCTGAGTTGATGAGCTCCGGCGACGATACGACGTACGCCTCGTCAGCACCTCTAGCGAGCGCCTCCCTCATCGTGATGGTTTGCACAGAAGGACCGACCGTGAGGATCTTCACCACGCCTCCGTGCTTCTCCTTTATCCTCACCGCCTCCTCGAGCGCGTTCATCTCGAAGTCGCCCACCTTCCTCTGGGCCTTCTCAAGGATAGGTGTCATGGTTTTGGGGTCGTGTTCGAAGCTCGACACGTCAACGCTCTCCTTCACGCAGACGTGGATCTCGACCACACCTTTGGCCTCCCTTCTCCCAGTTTTATAGTTCGTCTCTTACGCAGAGTTTTCGGACCCTCCCTTGATCGAGTACAGTTAATAGTCGAGAAGCGCGCTGGATCGCGAATGAAGCTCTACGAGCACGAAGCAGTCGAGTTGTTCAGGCGCTTTGGAATACCGGTGCCACAGTCTGTCGTCGCTTCGAGTCCAGAAGAGGCGAAGAGGGCCGTTGAGCAGCTCGGAGGTGCGGGCGTCCTGAAGTCTCAAGTGCTCGTGGGCGGCAGAGGTAAGGCAGGCGGCATAAGGGTGGTGAGTTCGACCGAGGAGGCCGAGACCGTGGCAAAGGAGTTGCTCTCGATGACGATCAGAGGAGAAAGGGTGAGGAGACTGCTCGTAGCGGAGCGCGTGAACATCGCGAGAGAGCTTTACCTCTCGTTCACCATAGACCGATCCAACTGGGGACACGTTATGCTGGCCTCTTCCATGGGAGGAGTAGACATCGAGGAAATCGCGGCACGTCATCCAGATAAGGTCCTCAGGGTCGCGATCGACCCGTTGGTAGGTGTTAGGGACTATCATCTCAGGAAGGTCGCCGCCTTCCTAGAGATACCGAACGAGCTCATGAACGACGTCGTCGTGACGGTCAGGGGCCTCTACTCCCTGTATTCGGAGCTCGGATGCGAGCTCGCCGAGATCAACCCGCTCGCGCTGACGCAGGACAACAGGCTGCTGGCGCTGGACGCGAAGGTGATCATCGACGACAACCTCGCCCGGGTGAAGGGGCTCAGTTTGGAGAGGGAGAGAGACCTCGAGGAGGCCGCTAGGGAGATGGGGTTCAGCTACGTCGAACTCGACGGCAACATCGGCGTCATCTGCAACGGAGCAGGCCTCACCATGGCAACCATGGACCTCGTGAAACACTATGGAGGTCGACCGGCCAACTTCCTCGACATCGGTGGGGGTGCAGACGCGAGAAGGGTCGAGAGTGCCGTCAACCTCCTCCTTTCGAAGGGGTCGGTGAAGGTGGTCTTCGTCAACGTGCTGGGTGGCATCACGAGATGCGACGAAGTCGCTAACGGTCTCGTGAAGTCCCTGAGGGGCTCCAGAAGGAACGTCAAGCTGGTCGTGAGGCTGGTCGGTACCCGGGAAGAGGAGGGTCAGCGGATCCTGAGGGAGAACGGCTACGAGTACTACCGGTCCATGGAGGAGGCCGCGAGGAGGGTAGTCGAGCTGGCGAAGGAGGCCTAGTTTCCGTAGTCCCCGTTAATCCTGACGCTCTTCTTGAACTCCCAGAGGCCGATGAGGGTGAGCGGCGCAGCGAGGACCGACAACAGAAGCGAGAGCGGCACTTGCAGCGTCGAGGCGTTACCGACCATCAGGAGCTCGTAGACGCCGTGAATTCCTGCGTGAAAGAGCACCGCGCCTGAGAGTATCGGCCCTAACGACAGCGTCACCCCCGCTATGGAGAGCAACAATCCGAGTTTAGTTCCGTTCACGTCACCTCCGTGACTTAAAGTGCACATAACCGTTGAATGACCCGAGGGTCTGACCACATTCGGTGAGATTTCCGCGTATTACCGGGATATCTGGAGGATCATCCCTCCTCACTTTGAGGCTCTCTCACGACCGAGGTGACCCGGAGCGGCTCGATCAGCGTGAACTCCTCGTTCAGGGCCCTCTCGACCTCGCGCTCGATCGAGAACCTCTTCCCGAACTCGCAGAGGACCGACTTAACGTCCTCGAACTCTTCACCGTCCAGTGAGACCTGTTCGACCCGCAACCTGCGGAAGTACTTGTGCTCGAAGAGCTTCCCGACCCTCTTGAGGAGATCCGACGGGAGGTGTGCCCTGAGGACTTCGTAATCTAGGTGCTGCTCTGAAGTCAGCTTTTGAAAAGTGCTCGTATCGAGGTCTCCGTCCGCGTGAAGGCCCCTGAGGTACTGGACGATGTCCTCCCGCGGCGGGAGGTAGCCTATCCGGTCTCTAGGGACCTGGCCTCTGACGAGTATCCTACCTCCCACCATCCCGGAGCCGACGTACCTGCCAACTAGCGGGACATCTCCGTCCTCGTAACCTAGGCCCAAGACTGCAATCACGCCACCGGCCATATACTCTCCGAGGTAGTCGTCTACGGTGCCACCGATCACCAAATAGGGCCTCTTGTGTGAGTACTCTCTCATCTGTATGCCACACCTGTTGCCCGCGTTCCCCCTCACGAGGATCTGTCCGCCCTGAAGGGCCTGGCCTAACACGTCTCTAGCGTCGCCGTGAACCACTACGCTGCCTCCGTGCATAACGTCACCCACGTCGTCCTGAACCGACCCGAAGACCTCGAAGTTCACGCAGTCGTTGAAGTTGGCGAGGCAGTTGCCCGGTGTGCCGAAGATCTTGACCCTAAGGGGCTTGTCGACACCAACTCCTATGTACCTCTGTCCGGAGACGTTGATCAGGCTCACCTCGTCACATCCCTGAGCAGCTAGACTCCTCAGCAGCGAGTTTATCCTACCGTAGGTCAGGCCCAACGCATCGACAACGACGCCCGTGGGGCTCGGCGGCCTAATCGATGAGCTGAACCTCACGAAGCGCTCCCTCGCCCTTCTTCCCGGCCTGATGAGGCCTCTCTCGGTCGAGGCGATCATGAAACCGCCCGGCTCGATGGTCCAGACCTTCGCGTTGGGAGAGACCTGTCTGATCTGTGCCTCCTCGCTCGCGGCGTAGAAGTAGTTCTCGTCCTCACCGACCACTATCGGTCTGAACTTGAACCTGTCGACAAGAACCACCATGTACGCCTCGTTGCCGTCGGAGAAACCCGCGACCACCGAGAACGGGCCGTCCAGCTGCGCCCCTCTCAGAGCACACAACTGCTGGCCCGTGAGCATGTCATCCGAGCCCTCGAACGGGTTGACTAGGGCCTTGCACGCATCCTCCAGCCCCAGTCCTATCTCCGAAGTGAGGTAGTCCAGAAGGAACGCGATGACCTCGCTGTCCGTGCCCACGAAGCTGTCCGCTCCCAGCGACGATAGGAACTCCATGTTGGCACCGAACGAGCTCACGTCGCCGTTGTGGACGATCGCCCACTCTCCTGACGCGAAGGGATGCGACCATATCGGCAGCCTCCCCGGCGAGTTGGTGGGCTGTCTGGTGTGAGATATCCAGAGGTCTGCGGCCTCGACTTTATCGCTCAGAGAGTACAGCTCGTAGACGTCGGAAGGATAGCCGACGCCCTTGAAGACCTCGACGTACCTGCCCCACGAGTAGATCCTGGCCCTGAGAGTCGGCCTCGAGAAGGCCTTGTTGACCTCGCTGATCGATCTCCTGAGCTGCTTCTGGTCCGGTTCGTCGAGGGGCTCAAAGACGTAAGACGCGTAAGTTTTGCCGTCGCTCGCGTACTCGGATCCGATCAGTTCAACAGTTCCGATCTTCTGCTGGAGCTCCCTCCTCAGTTCCTCAGCGACACGGTCCGAGGCCGCGAAGGCCTTGATCCTCCTCGACTGCGAGTCATTCCTGACCAGCCCGAACCCCGCACCGAACTTGCTCCCCCTGTACCTGACGCACTCTATTCCGGCAAGTGCGACCTCGGGGCTGATCGGTGGAGCTCCGCGCTTCCTCAGCACGCCGAAGACGCCGCACCCGGACTTCACGTGCGATATCTCCAGCGGTTCACCACTCACCCGCCGACTTCACCCCTAGCCTGACCCTCAAAGAGTTGTCCAGTTCGATCGACCTGAAGAGCTCCCTCGAGCCCACCAGCGACGTCCAGAGCGAGCTGACGCCCGCGGCCCCAGCAAGCAGCTTCAGCTCCTTCTGAACCCCGATGAGAAAGTACTCCAACCTCTCCGAGAGCAGGGGCCTCTCCATCTGAGGCCGGTAGTCTATCGCGATCTTCCAAGCCTTGGGTAACACGACGACCTCTGCACCGAGGCCGATCAACTTGAAGGCGTCGCTGGAAGACCTCAACCTCTCCGATGAGACCAGCAAACTGATCCAGTTCCTCACGGGGAATCTGTCTGGGCCGGGCACTTTGAGGGCCCTGTCGCAGACCGAAGTCGCGACCTCCAACTCGACCGCGTCGTGATGGTCGAGGTCCTCGTCGATGATGATCCCCCTGAACCCGGCTTCGAAGAGGTCCCTGTAGAAAGAGGCGTCTTCGAGTGGTGGAACTCTGGCAACGAGAGTTTGGTTCTCGTGAACGGGTCTCATCGTTTCAAGCCCAGTCGCATTAGGCCCCGAAACAGTCAGCTGTAACGCGTTCACCCTCGAGGAGTTGGCTGCACCGATCGGTGCGATCGCGTGGGACTGCCTCCTCAGGGCCTCCTCAGGCACTTCAGTTAACCCGTTGAGGTCAACAAGCACCCCCATCCTGTAACAGGCCCTTATCACTTCCGAGACCTCCTCTCTGTCGAGGTCCTTCAGTCCGCCGATAGCAATCGGCATCGAGAGCCTGAGCGTGCCGTTGAAGAGGTAGAGGTGCGTCTCGACGGGTTCCCTGTATGGATCGATGCTCGGTCTGGTCACCTGAGCTCCGTCTGAGACGATGTGATCTAAGATGAACCTAGGAGTCTCAACCATCGGAGCTGACGTAGAACCCATGCTCACGATCGGTGGTTCTCCCGGGACCTTTCCATCCGTGCCGGCGAGCTGCCTGAGCCTTGAGATTACCTCCTTAGTCCAGATCTCATCGCTCGAGCCCCATCGCCCTCCTGGAGTCCTCGGAGATGTCACCAGCCGTCAGCAGGTCCCTCCTCCCGACCAGCTCCCTAACGCTGCTTAGACCTACCCTCTCGAGGATGAGCTTCAGCTCTCCGGTCCATCCCCTGATGAGGTTGGTCACCCATCGGGTTGCGACGTCAAGCGACAGCACCTTCTTCGGATCATCCTCGATACGGTTCGTGAGGACCGCCGGGCAGAAGCCCAGGTGGCACTTGTGAACCATGATGCAGCCCATCGCGATGAGCGCTGCGGTCGCGATCGAGACGCAGTCCGCGCCCAAGGCTATCAGCTTGGCCGTGTCCTCAGCGCTGCTCACCCTACCCGCGGCGATGACCGTGAAGCCCTCCCGCATCCCTTCCCTCCTCAGCATCCTGTCGACCGAGGGGACCGCCAGCTCGATCGGTATCCCGACGTTGTCCCTGACCACCGAAGGTGCTGCGCCAGTGCCGGCGCCCTGACCGTCGATGATGATCCCATCGGCACCCATCCTCGCGACGCCCGCCGCGACGTACGGGATGTAGTTGGTCGCAGCGACCTTGACGAACACCGGATTCCCCGTTGCCTCCTTCAGGGCCCATATCCTCTGCTCCAAGTCTTCGATCGAGTAGATGTCGTGATGTGGGGCCGGTGATATCGCGTCTATCCCTACCGGAATCCTTCTGGTCCTGGAGATGATGCTGACGACCTTCGCACCTGGGAGGTGTCCACCGATTCCGGGCTTCGCCCCCTGTCCGATCTTTATCACCGTGCCCATTCCCAGCCTGAGGGCGTTGAGGTCGAGCCCGAACCTGGCAGAGGCCCATTGAACGAAGATCCGCTTGCACTTCGCGACCTCAGGGTGTACGCCTCCTTCCCCGATGCCGCACAGAGTACCCGTCTCGTCGGCCGCCCTCGCTAGGGCCACGTTGGGTGTGCCGCTGAGCGCGCCGAAGGACATGTCACCGAGGTAAAGCGGCGTCGCCATCCAGATCCTGCCGTATGCGATCTCACATGAGACCTCTACGTCCTCCCGAGGCTCTAACTCCAACTTCCACTCTTGACCCTCCTCCACCTCGGCCCTGAACCTGACGGCGTCCAGCACCCTTCTCGAACCCTCCTTGCAAAGGTCCCAGACGTACTTTGGCTTTCCAGTTGTCGCTAGCTCTCTTATATGCATTATACGTTTGTCATTCCAGAACTCGATAGAATCCTTCTTCGGTAGCGAGAGATACCTAGAGACCTGCACCCGTCCTTCCGACAAAGACATCGCGCTGTTCACGGCCGGTAAACACCCCTCTCAGCGTCTCTTCCGTCCATCCGCATTACTGACGCCGCCTCATTCACACTCGTTATTTTAACTTTGCTATTTGGTATCACGTTCTCGCGATGTAACAATGTTCAGCTAACTCATGGACAATAGTTGGAAATTTACACATTTTAACATTCAAACGATCAGATTTATGACGTTCCGATGTTTATTTGACCCGAGATCAATGCTAAGTAGGACAAATGTCGGTGATACTTCGAACATACGTATAGCGTAGCTTGTGGTAAACGCGTGCCGTGGCGAAAGCACCCTCAGCTTTCGCTGTCCTACCGGACGCTGTAGGAGCGAAGTCGGTCACCGTGACCCATCACCTCAACCGACTCGTTGGTGGCGACGGCAGCGGTCAATGACCGAGTCCCTTGCACCGACCCTCAGCCGCCTCCTCGACTCACAAAGACAGAGGTTTAAATCCAGCTGTCCCGTTCTTGAAAATGAGCGAAGCTGAAGCGGGGTAGGGTAGCCAGGTTAACCCGCCGGGCTCATAACCCGGAGATCGGTGGTTCAAATCCACCCCCCGCTATTTGACCAAGTGGATGTGGTCGCGTGCCTGATAGCTAATTAACTGAACCTCTGTGATCGCTGGACTTGAGAAGCAAATAGAAACTCGAGTGCTCCTGCATGGATCGTCGAGACCCTTCCGAGCAGCAGTGCGATCGATTTACGCCGCGACTCTCCCGCTTGTCCTCCTTCAGTTTTTAAATCAGGGAGGAGAGCGTTTGACGGTGCGAGATGCCTAGAGTGAAGAGGATCTCGGAGGTCAAGGAGATACTGAGAAACAAGGACCAAGTCAGGAACATCGGCATCATAGCCCACGTCGACCACGGCAAGACCACGACGACCGATTCGCTGCTGGCGGCGGCGGGCCTGCTCTCTCCGGCTTTGGCGGGTAAAGCGCTGGCCCTCGACTACCTAGAGGAGGAGCAGCAGAGGCAGATGACCATCAAGGCCGCGAACATCTCGCTCTACTACGAGATGGACGGAAAGCCCTACGTGATCAACCTCATCGACACGCCGGGCCACGTCGACTTCTCCGGGAGGGTCACTAGGGCCCTCAGGGCCATCGACGGCGCGATCGTGGTCGTCGACTCGGTGGAAGGCGTCATGACACAGACCGAGACTGTCATCAGGCAGGCGCTCGCGGAGAGGGTGAGGCCGGTCCTCTACATCAACAAGATCGATCGGCTGATCAAGGAGCTGAGGCTCTCGCCGGAAAAGATACAGGAGGTAATCAGCAGGATAGTGCTTGAGGTCAACAGGCTCATCGAGATGCACTCGGAACCTCAATACAGGGACGCGTGGAAGGTCAGCTTCCAGGCCGGTACCGTCGCGATGGGCAGCTCAAAGGATCGGTGGGGCTTCACCCTTCAGCAGGCTCAGAAGAAAGGTATCAGGTTCAGCGACATCATCAAGGCGTTCAATGAGGGTAACATCGACTGGTTGAGGGGAAACCTCCCGCTTCACGAGGCCGTGCTAGAGATGGTGGTGAGGAATCACCCTGCACCCAACGTCGCTCAGCGGTACAGGATACCGAAGATCTGGAAAGGCGACATCGAGTCCGAGGTCGGGAAGGACATGATCGAGTGCAGCGATTCTGGCATTCCCGTCATGATCGTGACCGACGTGAAGGTCGACCCTCAGGCCGGCGTCGTTGCGACCGGCAGGCTCTTCAGCGGCACCGTCCGGGACGGTGATGTCGTCAAGCTGGTGGGGAGGAACATCGATTCTAGGGTTCAGCAGGTCACCGTC
>JANXEU010000017.1 GCA_025058055.1 Candidatus Calditenuaceae archaeon | reverse complement strand
GAAGTACGGCGTAAGGTCCGTTGTGATCGCTGGAGGTGCCCTCTACAAGGGAGTCTGCAAGGCCGCGGGAATGGACGTGAGGCTGGTACCGACGGCTACCGGCACGCTGAACACGGACCTCAGAGCGAAGTTCGAGGCCGCTAGTGAGTCGTTGAGGTCCTATGAGCTGGTCTTCCTCCACATCAAGGGCACGGACACGGCGTCGCACGATCGCAACCCCTCGGCCAAGAGGGACTTCATCGAGCGGATCGACAGGGAGCTTCACAGGCACCTCGACCCGATACTCTCGAGGGCGGTGATCTGCGTCACCGGCGACCACACGACCAGCTCTTTGGACGGCCGCCATCACGGGGACCCTGTGCCCCTCGCGATTGCCGGCGAAGGCGTTAGGAGGGACGACGTGGCCAGGTTCGACGAGCTGAGATGCAGCAGAGGCTCCATGGGGAGGATCAGGGGACTGGACCTCATGAACGTGCTGATGGATCTGATCGGGAAGGTCGAGATGTACGGCGAGTGACGGGTGCGAAGGCCTCCCTCATGAGCTCCATCACCCTCAACTCGTACATCACTTCGGCTCTGAACCTAGAAGCGAGGTAGGTGTCTCGGTCGATTTCGCCCCTTCCGTAGAGGTCTCTGAGCGTTTTGATCTCTTCCGATAGCCCAGAGGTCTCGGACTTTATCCGCTGCATCCTCTCCCTCGGGCTCATGAGCTCTTCGCGATCCTCTCGCAGTACTCTTCCACCAGCTCCCTTCCCTTCTCGGTGAGTACCCTCCCCTTGTTGCCGTGCTTGGTGACCAGATTGGCTGCCTCGAGCTGCTGGAGCGCCTCCCTGACGACGCTCCCGCTTCCGGGTGCCGTGTGAGGCTTCCTGTGGCCCATCCTGTGTCTGTCGCTGTACTCCCTCCTCAGCCTCGAGACGCCTACCGGACCCTTTAGGTACAGCTTTCTCATTATCGAGGCGCACCTTACGTACCACCAATCGGGGTCCGTGGGAGGCCTCTCCTTCGCGACTCCTGTCTTCGCGAACTTCGCCCAAGGCGGAGGTGTCACGACCTTCTTCTCCTTGAGGTGTCTCGAGAGCTCCGCTATCAACCTCGTTGAGTCCACTAGCTTGACGCTCAACCCGCAGTCCTCATGCAGTCCGGCTATTTTACGTATCACACGCTCAGGTAGGCTCCCAGGACGTACCTCCTTATCCAGTCTCTCGCTACCGGATGAAGTCGTGCCCTAAGCACCGACTCGTAATCCCTGATGATGGCCTCGGCTATCGCATCGTGGTCCAGCTTCTCGTTCTTGAGGGCCCTGATCCTCTCGAACCAGCTGCGGTAAAGGCTCAGCTCCTCCTCCTTCAGCTCGTCAGTCGAGAGGTAGCTACCGTAGTGTGTGAGGAAGATGAGCTTCGCCCCGAGTTCGAAGATCCTCTCTATGCTCCTGAGGCCCTGCTCATAGTCGAACTTCGGAGGCACCGTGTCCGGTAGCGGAACGCTGAAGACCACGCCTCTCGTCGAGAGGGCGTCTCCCACGAACACGTAGTTGTGCGGAAGGAGGAGATAGGCCACATGATGGGGTGCGTGCCCGGGCGTGTAGATCGTTCTCAACGTGACCCCACCGACCTCAACGTCTTCTTCGTCCGATACCTCCACCACCCTCGACGACTCCATGGGGTCCATTCCTCCCATCGCTTCGAAATCCCTAGGTCTGAAGATGCTCCTGGTGGACTCCAAGAGCTTCGTTGGATCGATCAGGTGTTTAGAGCCCTTTGGATGGACGATGACAGTCGCGTTCGGGTAGTCCTTGACCAGCTTCGACGCAGCGCCACAGTGATCCAAGTGTACGTGAGTCAGCGCGATCACGCTCAGCTCGTCCCTAGAGACCCCTATAGAAGCGAGGGCCCTTTTGACCCTCTCGTACCTCGAAGCGTATCCTGTGTCCACGACTATCGCTTTGCCGTCGCTCCTGACGACGTAAGTGGCGTTTGTCCTGTCGTAGTATAGTCCTCCGTTGTCTATCATGTAGACTCCTTTGCCGATGTGTGTGACTCCGATCATTCCGGCTGTTGGACTAATGGATCTCAGAAATATAGGTTGTAAAGTCTGAGGTGTGAGATCAGCGCTCTATCGGCACTCCCACTGCGTTGCCCCACTCGCTCCAGCTGCCGTCGTAGTTCCTGACCTTCGGGTAGTTCAAGAGGTGCCTCAGAACGAACCACGTCACCGAGGACCTCTCGCCTATCCTGCAGTAGGTGATGACCTCCTTTTCTGGTGTGACGCCAGCGGACTCGTAGAGCCGCTTCAGCTCCTCGAAGCTCTTGAAGGTCCCGTCCTCGTTGAGGGCCTTTCCCCACGGAATGTTGACCGCTCCTGGTATGTGTCCACCCCTCTGTGCGTGCTCGGTCGGGTACTCCGGAGGTGCCAGTATCTTCCCCGAGAACTCGTCAGGTGACCTCACGTCGACCAGCGCTACCTGCGGGCTTCCGAGCCTAGTCCTGACGTCGTTCATGAAGACCCTGAACTCGTAGTTGACCCTGGTGACCCTGTACTGCGCCGGCGGATACGTGGGGACGTCCTTCGTCAGCTCCCTCTCCTCCGCGATCCACTTCTTTCGGCCGCCGTCCATCAGGCTTACCCTTTCGTGGTTGTAGAGCCTCGTCACCCAGAACGCGAACGCCGCGAACCAGTTGTTGAAGTCACCGTAGAGGACGACGTGCGTGTCGTTAGAGATGCCGCTCCTCGACATCAGGGCCTCGAAGCCCTCCTTCGAGACGATGTTCCTCTCGAGCTGGTCGTTGATGTCCTTCTTCCAGTCCCACAGTATCGCGCCCGGCACGTGCCCCTGATTGTACGCGGTCTGAGGATCGTAGTCGACCTCGATTATCCTCACGTCCTTGTTCCTCAGGTTCTTCGCTACCCACTCTGTTGAGACCAAAGGCTGAATGTGTGTGCTCATATCTCAGTCTTATTTCACAATAAGAGCATTATATGAAATTACTCAGGTTACTCGGTTGAGCGTCCCTTGGCGGCTTCTTCGGTCGCCTTCAGGCTAAACGAGTAGCGAAATAACCTTATTAGGCGAGGATTGGTAAAAAACCCGAAATGCCGATCGCGTTCGTCCTGATCAACACGGAGATCGGGTCGGAGGAAGAGGTGCTTAGGAAGTTGCAGAGCATATCTGCGGTGAGGGAGGCCTATGCAGTCTACGGCGTCTACGACATCGTCGCGAAGGTCGAGGCGGAGAACATGGAGAAGCTGAAGGAGATAGTCTCGTGGAACATCAGGAGGCTCGACAAGGTCAGATCAACGCTCACGATGCTGGTCATGAGCTCCTCGACCTGAAGCTTCCTCAGTCGTCGGTTCTCTCCTTCACTTGAGTTGTGAGGTAAGCTTTTTGGGATAGAGGGAGGTAGAGGGCGCGTGGAGCGGTTGGACATCAAGGTAACACCACTTGCGGTACAGAAGGTGAAGGAGGTACTGAAGGAGGCTGGCGAGTCGGTCGGAGTCAGGATATTCGTCAGTGAGGGGTGCTGCGGTCCATCGTACGGCCTCGCGCTCGACGATCAGATCAACGGCGACGACATAGTCCTCAACGTTGATGGCGTTAAGTTCATCGTCGACGGTTTCTCTGCAGAGAGGGTTCAAGGCATCGAGTTGGACTACGCCTCGACGCCTTACGGTGAGGGGTTCGTGGTCAAGGGTGGCAGGCCCTCCGGTAGCGGTCACAGCTGTTCATGCGGCTGCGGACATTAGTCGGCCAGGACAGGCATGTCCTCAGATCCAGAAGAGCTACTGGGCAGAAAGGCCCCTGACTTTGAGTTGCCCACGTCCGACGGAGGCACCTTCAGGCTATCCGAGGCCCTGAAGTCTGGCAGGTACGTCGTTCTCTACTTCTATCCGATGGCCGACACGCCGGGTTGTACGAGGGAGGCCTGCAGCTTCAGGGAGGCCCTTCCAGACCTCTCGGGGTTAGGAGCGGTGGTGCTAGGGGTCAGCACGGACCCGCCTGAGAGGAACGCGAAGTTCGCGAGGAAGCACGGCCTAAACTTCACGCTTCTAAGCGATGTCAAAGGTGAGGTCTCGAAGGCCTACTCCTCACTCAACTCGATCATGAGAAAGTCGAAGCGTCACACGTTCGTCATCGCACCTGACGGAACGGTAGTCGGCGTCTTCACTAAGGTAAGTCCATCAGATCACGCGAGAGAGGTTCAGTCCTTTCTCCGGAGCCTCAGCTCTCAGACTCGAGCCGAATCGTAGCCCTTCAGCCTCTCTATGTTCCTTCTCTCGGACTCATCTATTGATTCGACCGAGAGCCAAGCCTCTACGATCTCCTTGGCCACCTGAGGTGACGCTAGCCTGCCACTCAACGCGAGGACGTTCGCGTCGTTCCAGAGCCTCGCTCCCCTTGCGGTCTCAGCATCGTAGCAGAGAGCCGCCCTCACTCCTCTAACCTTGTTGGCAGCGATTGAGACACCTGTTCCCGTGTAGCAGACCACGACCCCCCAGTCGGCCTGACCCTTCACCACCATCTCACCCACCTCGGTTCCCACCTCTGGCCACGGTTCCACTCTGCCGGACTTCAGCGATCCCAGCTCGACGACCTCGAAGCCCTTCTTTTTCAGGTGCTCGACGACGGTCTTCGCAGCGGGATAGAGGTCGTCAGCTCCTACAGCGACTCTCTTCCCCCGCTCGGGGTTCATCCCTCAATCGCTTTGGCGATCTCTTCCACGGTGGGGAACCGGCCGCCAGCGGCCTTCCTCGAGAAGACTAGCTTGCCGTCTACGAAGACGTCGAAGGTCCCTCCGTCGCTGGTATCCAAGGTGACGGAGAAGTTCTTGAGGTATCGAGTGCCGTATCTGTTCAGCAGCTCAGAGGCCAGTTGAGTCGCCTTGGGTAGGTGACCGCAGGGCACACAGTAAACTATCTTTACCTGGGGCATCGCACTGACCGCTTACTCATGATATTTAAATCTATGTTTTGCGAACTGATGCGTCATGACCTCAGGGTCGATCACAGGGTTCACCTGAAGAGGTCTTCCTCTCGAGTCCTTACTATAGACGCGGCCCCCTCTTCAGATGTCCTGTAACTGTACCCCCTGACTATCGCCACAGGAATTCCCTCGTCCGAGTTGCCCATCACGAGCTCCGCGGCCGATGCGAGTTCGTCGGCCACGCATACCTGCTTGCTCTGCAGTCTCCTACCGTAGAGGTCAGGCCTTCCCCTCAGGTCGAGAACGGGTTCTATGCCGCTGCACCCTATCGCCACGTTGATCGCACCTCTCCTGAAGGGCCTGCCGTGGCTGTCGGAGACGATCACAGCCACCTCGATACCTCTTAGCTCCCTTATCCTATCCCTGATTTTCCTAGCGGACGAATCCGGGACCAATGGAAGGAGCGAGACGTTGCCCTCACCAACATTAGAGAGATCGACACCGCTGTTCGCGCAGACAAGTCCGTGACGAGTCTCAGTTATGATGAGGCCGTCGGCCCTGATTCTGAGGACATCAACCGCCTCTCTGAGTATCGCTTCGACGTGTCTTGGGTCCTTCCCTGTGAGGCGAGCTATCCTGTGAGCCCTCTCGCTGGCTTCGATCGAGGCGAGCGACATCACCCTCCCCTCGGACTTGGAGATCACGACCTGTGAGACGACGACTATGTCACCCGATGTCAGACCGACGCCGAGCTCCTCGGCCGCGGAGACGATCAGCTCCGCTAAGTCGTCTCCCTCCTTCACCATAGGCAGACTCAACCCTATCACCTCGACTCTCCGGACTTGACGGTGCATCTGTCCCTCAGAACCCTAGGTCTCTCATCCTCTTACCGGCCCTTCCCCGCAGGTTAAGCTTCACCTCAGGCACCTCCTCGTGTGACTCAGCGGTCTTCGCCGCCTCCTTCGGCTTGATGAAGAGGGAGCACCTCCCGTCGGGGAGGAGCTTTAGCTGGACGCACGACGCGTAGACGCACCTGAACCCTATGCAGGGACCGTCGACCCAGTTGCACCAAGGAGGGTTTCTCTTGAAGTCGAGTGCCGGCCTTCCGGGCGCTAAGAACTTCGTGCATCTGAAGAACCTGCAGAGCGGGTTACACACAGGTGTCGGCTCTCTGGATAGCGTCCAGGGAACCTCCGTCGTCAAGGGTCATGGTGTTGTTAGTTACTCACATTAATATGCCTTTTCTGACGACCATGGAACGGTAATGGGCTCGGCCTGTTACGGAAACGATGACGTTGAAGGTGCTGTTGAGACTGGCGCTGAAGCGTTCTAAGTTCGTCTCGAGGCCCAACAGGTTCCTCTTAATAGCGGAGTCCGGCGGAGAGCTCCTCAAGCTGCACAACAGGAACACAGGTCGGCTCGGAGAGTTGTTGCGAGCCGGTGCCGAGTTGTTCTACGTTCCTAGGGACGCGGATCGAAGTTCACCAACCGTGGGTACCCTGATCGGTGTGTCGACGGATGAGGGCATAGCGCTGATCGATCCTCCTACACAGGCCAGGGCCTTCGAGTACGCTTGGCGAAGCGGTTGCGTGAACTGGTTGAACAGATGGTACCTCGTTGGGAAGGAAGTCAAGGTGTGCGACGTGAGGCTCGACTACGAGATGCTGGGGCCCAGAGGTAAGGTCGGCTACCTCGAGCTGAAATCGGCAGTCTACTTGGATCCGCTTGGTCGTTGCTCATACCCTGACGTTCCCAGCGAGCGCGGTCTGAGACATGTCAGGACACTAAAGGCCATCAGAAGGAGAGGAGTGAGGGCGGTGATGGCGTTGGTCGCCGCTCACCCCTCCTGCAGGTCCTTCAGACCCTTCGTCGAGCGTCATCCTGAACTCGCCTCAGAGTTTATGAGGGCCTCAGAGGCGGGCGTCGAGATTAGGGCCTTGAAGGTCGTGTTGAGTCGTGAGGGTTGCGTCTCGCTCGTTGAACCAGATTTGCCTGTCCTACTGACTTGAGCAGCTCACGCAGAGTCCACACCGGGGACACCTGTGTGCATCCTCCGGTATGTCGGCGTGGCACCGAGGACACTCGTTGACAACCTCGCTCGAGGGGACCATAGCCAAGCCCAATTAACAGTTTCCGTCACACATATTTAAATCATAGACTTCAGGGCTTTGAGACCTCCTTCCCTACCGATCTAGGAGCAAAAGGTGCGATGAGGTTGAATAGAGGAAGTGAGTACGTTGTGCAGAGGCAAGGAAGGTGCAGGAACGCTACGTTGTCGACGACGTGGCTCTGGTTACGGGGTTAGCTTCCTCTCTAGTTGAGGAGGGGAAGCTGAGAGGGTCGATACTCCTTCACAGGAGGATCGTCAAGTCGCTCGGTGAGAGGTTCAGGAGCGGCGACGAGAACGCCATAGATTCGCTGAGGGCGCTGAGGGAGTCCTGTGAGCGTAAAGGCATACCAATAGAGCTCATCGGCAGCGAAGACGCTTTAGGTGAGGTTCGGGAAGTAGTCAGAGAGGAGGCCACCAAGAACGGTGCGGTCGTAGTTACCGCAGACCCCCTCACCTACAGACTCTGTGAGGCCTTAGGCGTTAAGACCGTTCGCGTTGAGGTGCGGAGTGAGTGGTCCCTCGAGGACGTCTTCAGGGGGAACGTGATGTCGCTGCACCTGAAGGAGGGCGTACCACCGAGGGTGAAGGCCGGTACCCCAGGCAGGTGGAGGTTCCTGGAGCTATCACCCTTACCCGTGAAGAGGGAGAGGCTTGAGCTCTTCGTCCTCCATCTCCTTCAGCGCGTCTACGAGGACGAGTCAAGGACCTCCTTCATCGAGGTCGATGGCAAGAACGTCACCATCCTCCAGTACGGTGAGTACAGGGTCGTCATCACCCGACCTCCTCTCAGCGACGGCCTCGAGGTCACGGTGGTCAGGCCCGTTGTCCGGAAGTCCATTCACGAGTACAACCTTCCGTCCGTGTTGATGGAGAGGCTCACGACCCGTGCGGAGGGCATACTCATAGCCGGTGCACCGGGGATGGGCAAGTCGACCTTCGCTCAAGCGATCGCGGAGCACTACAGATCGATGGGGAAGGTGGTGAAGACTGTGGAGAGCCCGAGGGACCTAGTGCTTCCGGCCGACGTCACGCAGTACTCCAAATCCTCTTCATCGGGCAGCGAGCTCCACGACGTGCTCCTCCTCAGCAGGCCCGACTACACGGTCTTCGACGAGATGCGCAACGAGGAGGACTTCCAGCTCTTCGTTGACCTAAGGCTCGCCGGCATAGGGATGGTGGGCGTCGTCCACGCAACCTCTCCCATCGACGCGATTCAGCGGGTCGCCAACAGGGTGGACATAGGTGTTGTTCCGTCGATAATCGATACCGTGATCTTCATGCACTCCGGCGAGGTATCGAAGGTCCACGTCCTTGAGGTCTCCGTGAGGGTTCCGAGGGGCATGAAGAGGGCCGACCT
>JANXEU010000040.1 GCA_025058055.1 Candidatus Calditenuaceae archaeon | reverse complement strand
GGCATAATCACGACGCCCGTACTCATAGGGAAGGGCCCGGCTCTGGTTCTGGTTGCCTTCTTCTGGGCAGGGCTCGCGTACTTCGCGAT
Organism: Candidatus Calditenuaceae archaeon; assembly: GCA_025058055.1. Taxonomy (GTDB): domain Archaea; phylum Thermoproteota; class Nitrososphaeria_A; order Caldarchaeales; family Calditenuaceae; genus Calditenuis. Next base: position 3,988 of record JANXEU010000040.1, on the reverse strand, counting down.
CACCCTCACGGGCTTTCACCCGCTGAGCTTCCTCTCGGTGATCTACGTGCTGGTCCCTCTCTCGGTTCTGGTCTTCAAGCAGGACATCAACCGAGTATACTGGCTCCTTCCGTACGTCAATACATCGCTTGGTGGACTTCTTTGGCTGGGGTTGGTGAACTACAAGATAATTCCGTTCTTTCCCGGCAGTGCGCCGGTCACCTAGATCCCGTCTCCCCCTGAGTGTCTGAGAACCGGCACCAAGCCGAACGGAGGACGTTGTGGCCAACTCACCGCGTGCGCCGAGACCAGATTTCGGGTCAGCATTTCTCTGAGATAACTCTATCACGTGATCGATTGAGGAAGACCGTGAACATGAGGCATGTGATATTCTCGGAACACGCGCCTAAACCCGTGGGCCCCTACTCACAGGCCATCAGAGCAGGAGGTCTGCTTTTCGTTGCTGGACAGGTCCCTCTCGATCCGAGGACTGGAAAGACGGTGGAGGGAGGGATAAGAGAACAGACCAAGCGGGTCCTTGAGAACGTCAAGGCGATACTGATGGCTGCTGGGTGCACCTTGGAGGACGTGGTGAAGGTTAACGTGTACCTCAAGAGGCGCGAGGACTTTCAGGTCATGAATGAGGTCTACTCGCAGTACTTCACTAGGGATCCGCCTGCGAGGACAACGATCGTCTGCGAGATGGTGAGAGACGAGTTCCTGATCGAGGTGGACGCGATAGCCGTGATACGGAGCGATTGAGGGGTGCGGGGTCTTGGACCTAAGAATACTGATCTCGCTGGAGGCGATACTGGTTATCCTGACAGCAGTGTTGATCTGGTTCTTCCTCAGGTCGATCTTCAGGAGGCTCGTCGCGATCTCAAGGGACTACATCAAGTTCTACTACTTCCTTTCGTCGCTCACGGTGCTCGGAGTTCTGGTATACTTCGCTTACAGGTTAGAGCTCTTCGATATCGTGGTGGGGACCCTCACGGCCATCGGAGCCCTGGGCCTCGTAATGGGATTCGGACTGGTTCCATGGCTCTCAGACGTCTACACGGGTATATCGCTGCTGCTCAATCCCTACATCAAGATCGGGACCGAGGTGGAGATCTCGGGGAAGAGAGGCAGGATAATCGCGATAACGTTGACCACCACGAGGATCGCGGGTGAGAACTGCATAGTCATCGTCCCCAACAGGAAGTTCAGGGACGAGGCGGTTGTAGTCTACGGTACCAAACCTAGCGCCCAAGTCGAGCTGTGAAGTCAGCGCATGATCTGGACGTGTTTGACGCCACCGATGGTCCTGAAGGCCGCCTCAGGGACTATCCCCTCTCTGACCGCCAGGTCGATCACCTCGTTGCCCACCAAGTTCACGATGGTCGCGTTTGAGAGCATGGACTTTAGCTGCTCCCAGTCAACGAGGCTGCCCATATAGAAACCCTCCGAGATGACGGCCTCGAAGCCGTCCTCTATCGCGATGCTACGACCGAGTATGTCCTCATCGCATGCGGCCAAAACTATCTCGCCGGTGTAGGCGTGATGGAGCTTGGCCCAGAACCGATGTCCGCCCATCTTCCCACTCTGACAACACACAGGTCTGATTTAATCGCTCACCCATAAGGGCCCCAAAGAGGACGAATAGGTATACCTAAATGACGCCGCCGACATTAGAACTGGGGGAATGGGGAAGAGGAAGATCATCTCGGAGCCCAAGGAGCTGGAGGAGATGCCGGAGCTGGGAGCCGGCGACCTCTACGGCATCGTCGTGAAGCTGATGGGCTACGACAACGTGATGGTGGAGTGCTCTGACGGCAAGCAGCGGCTCTGCAGGATAAGAGGTCAGCTCAAGAGGAGGATCTGGATAAAGGAGGGCGACCTAGTGGCTGTGAGTCCCTGGGACTTCCAGAGCGACCGGAGGGGAGACATCTGGTGGAGGTACACGAAGAACCAAGCGCTAGAGCTCTCGAAGAGGGGAATGCTGCCGGACTTCCTCAGGGACAAGATCGAGAAGGGATGAACTGTAGCTCTCGTTCGGTTTGAGGGAGGCTCAGCTCTCCTTCATCCATCACGACTCTCCATGACTTCCGTTCGGTTCTGGCACCTCCTCCGGACTGACAGCATCTCCACAGGCCCTAATCTTACCGATCTTCGAATTCTATACCCGTTTTCAGCTCGGACGGCCCAAAGTCAGAAGGTCCGCCGTTACGTGAATTACTTACGCGCTCGATCAGGGTCTGCAGAGGCTAAAACGCATATAGATCCACCGATAAGTTCTGTTGTGACTAAGGAGGCATCTTTGGGCACCGAGAAGTTCTTGATGCTTGAGTGGGAGGACATCGTCAGGGAGGTTGAGGACCTCGCGGAGAAGGTGAAGGGTTCAGGCTTCAACCCCGACGCACTGGTCGGGATACTCAGGGGAGGGCTCTTCGTCGCGAACCTGCTCTCAGACGTTCTGGACGTGGAGGACGTGGTGCCGATGGGCATAAGGAGCTACGTCGGCGTGAAGGAGCGGGGCGCCCCTATCGTCTACCACAAACCTGGAATGGAGGTCCTCAACGGGAGGAGAGTGCTGTTGGTGGACGACGTCTCGGATGAGGGCAAGACGCTTCAGGTCGCTACCTCTCTGATATCGGGATCTTCAAACCCAGCCGTGATGAGGAGCGCGGTGCTGCACATAAAACCCTGGACGAAGTTCGTCCCAGACTACTACGTCCTCAAGACGTCTCACTGGATCCTCTACCCTTGGAGCAGGTACGAGAGCCTGAGGAACCTCTGGAAGCAGATGTCGGGCCTGATGCCGGAGGACCTGTTGCTCGATAAGCTCTCCGAACTGGTAGGCATGGACAGGGACAGGATCAGGGCGATCGTCTTGGCCGCCACCGCATGAGGTCATGGCTTCCCGAATCCGCTAAACCGCGTCGGGCACAAGATTAAGGGATACCGTCTCTGAGTGGGTTACGGGATGCCCAAGTTATACGTCGAGAGCTACGGGTGTGCGGCCAACCTCCACGACACCGAAATAATGAGGGGCGTACTGGCCAGCGAGGGTTACGTCGAGGTCGTCGATCCGCGTGACGCGGACGTCCTACTGATCAACACGTGCACCGTCAAGACGCCTACCGCCAACAGGATGGTTCACAGGATATCTCAGCTCTCGAAGCTGAATAAGCCACTGATAGTCGCAGGCTGCTTCGCCAAAGCCCAACCGGAGACCGTGACCAAGATCAGCCCAAGAGCCTCGATGATAGGGCCGAACGCGGTTCACAGGGTCGGGGACGTGGTGAGGGAGGCTCTCACAGGACGGAGGGCGGTCGTGCTGGAGGACGGAAGGGTCGAGAAGCCAACGCTCCCCCACATCAGGACCAATTCCGTGATCGACGTGATCGAGGTGGCCAGCGGTTGCCTCTCCTCCTGTGCCTTCTGTCAGACGAAGTTGGCTAGGGGCGGGCTCTTCAGCTACAGGCCATCGGTCATCAGGGAGGCGGTGAGCAGGGCCGTTGAGGCGGGCGCGAAGGAGGTCTGGCTCACCTCACAGGACATGTCCGCTTACGGAAGGGACATAGGCACGAACCTCGCCGAGCTATTAGAGGGGATAACATCCAGCGTTGAGGGTGACTACGTCGTTCGCGTCGGCATGATGAACCCGCTTCACTTCAGGAGGTTCGAGCTCGACGAGCTGGTAAGAGCTTACAGAGACAGACACGTGTTCAAGTTCCTGCACCTCTGCGTCCAGAGCGGTAGCGACTACGTCCTCAGGGAGATGAGGCGAGGCTACTCGGTCAGGGACTTCATGAGGTACGTCGAGAGGTTCAGGGAGAGCTTCCCCAGCCTGACGCTGATGACCGACGTCATAGTCGGCTATCCCGTTGAGGACGACCACGACTTCGAGGCCACCGTGAGACTGATGGAGAGGGTGAGACCGGACTTCGTCAACATATCGAGGTTCTACCCGCGGCCGAAGACAGAGGCCGCGAGGCTGAGACCTCTCAGCGACGAGGTCGTCAAC
>JANXEU010000007.1 GCA_025058055.1 Candidatus Calditenuaceae archaeon | reverse complement strand
GAACGCAGCTCCCACCACGTTCCTCGCGAGGAAGCTGGTCTCGTCGAGCCTGCCGTAGACTTCAGCGATGCCGTGCTGACTGAGTTCGTCGATGAGGGCTTCGTTGAAGTAGCCCCTGAGGAAGTCCTGAAGCTGCTGCGTTCCGTAGGCCCCCTGCGATCCCACGACCTCCTGAACGAAGAGGTTGGGTTCCTCGACCCTGAACCAGAAGCTCCCGAAGAACTTCAGGGGCGCGAGCTCCTTCGTCTGGCCCTGCGCGCCGAACTTCCCTTGGAACTGCTTGAGTGAGACGAAGATGACCGTCGCTTTGAACGGGACCCTGTCGAACCCTGCAACCCTCGAGAGCAGTTTCGTGAGTAGCGGGAGGTTCGCGGTCGTTATCACGTGTCTCCCTGCCCTGAAGACGTCGTACGCCTTACCGTCCCTGAGGAAGACCGCGGCCTGGGCCTCCTCAACGATCAGGTTGCTGCCCCACTCGATATCGTCGATCGGATACCTCCAGACGATGTCGCCCTCGCGGGCACCGACCCACTGAATCACCTTAGGCAACCCTTCCACCTCCTGAGCTCCTTCTCGGTATCCATGGCCTCTGGCCGGCTATAACGGTACCAGTCGAGCCCGATACGACCACCATGAACTCCCGACCTGACATCTCGTACTTCACGAACCACCAGGGGTCGAAGACCAGCTCCGGGTCACCTGCTTCGTAAGCGCTCACGTTGAACCTCTTCAACGTCGTGTATCGGGCCCTGACCGTCTCCAGCGCGACCCCTTTCGCGGCCTCTACGGCCTCCGCAGAGCCCATCTCCGCGTTCAGGACGTCGTCGCCGGTCCTCCTGAAGGGCATCTTCTTCTCCAGCGGCACCCTGAAGGCCTCTGGGTCGGGTTGATAGGATGCTGACCTCCTCGCGACCAGCGGCACGCTGATCGTCTCATCGACCGACTCCTTTCTCTCCCTGTCCGCGAGCGTCTTACCAGTTCGTCCTCCCAGCGCCGCACCTAAGAGCTCCAGCCCCAATTCTTGGGCCATCTTCTTGGTCTCGCTTTTTGTCTTGAACAGGGCTCTCTCGCCCACTAGGTCACCGTAAACCCTCACCGGCACCACCCATATCGGGACGTATGCCGTCCATATCTCGCCCCATACGGCCTTCTCCACCATCCCCCTCGTCACGAATATGCCTTTAGCCGCGTAATCTTTGGCGATCGTCAGCGCCTGAGATCCGCTGAGCGTCGCGGGAACCATCGACATCCTCGGAGGTGCTTCGCCGGTGGGGTTGTTGGCGTAACCGCAGTACTCGCAGATCACCAGAACCTCTTCGGGGTTGTAGGTGAGCGGGGCACCGCAGTGAAGACAAGCCTCGAGCTTGGGGCGTTGCGCGGGACGGGGTTGCTGGTGGACCGTTGCTTGTTGAGGAGCGGGTTGGGGCGCGGTCGTCGGGGGCACCGGAATGCCAAACATCTTCCCGAACGGTGTCGATGAAAGGGCCTGCAGCGACTCTTGAGCTTCCAGCTGCCTCCATCCGATGATGGCGCTCGGGTTGGAACTCGACTCCGCGAGCGCGTGGTCCAGAAGGTCCTTCAGCTCGTCCGGGCCTGTCACCTCGACCCTGACCTCATCCGGAGTACCTCCGACCTTTACCGTTCCCTTTCGCAGCATGCCCCTGCTCACCTCAAAGAGGAAGCTCCTCTGGCCTGGGATGTGCTTGTTCACCTTCCATCCTGATTTCTGAAGCAGCTCAGCAAGGTTACGCTGAAGCGCCTCTAAGTCCACGCCCGCGTTCCTGTAGGCAGGCATCAGCTTCCCACCTCCGACAGGCCTTTGAGGATCCTGGACCGATCGTCGATGAGACCGTCGAACTCGGCCACTGCCTGCCTCAGCTGTGCCAGCTTACCTCTCCAATCCTCCGTGCCCAACTCCTTCGTCAAGAGGTCCGCGATCGAGGTCTTTATCGACTCGGCCTTCTCTATTAGGGAGAGGTCGTGGCGGAGCACCGCGTCCAGCTTGTCCTCCCGGACCTTCACCGCATCGAAGAGCCCTGCGTAGCCGGCAACCGCCTTGTCCATCCTCTGAGTGATCCTGTCGAGCTCGGCCCTGAGGTTCTCGAAGAAGAACCTGGAGTCCTGATCATAAGCAAGCCTCCTCGCGGTCGACGGGGGGAGAGGAGAGTTGAGAAGGGCCCTGGCCTCCGAGAGAACGGAGCTGACCTTCCTCCTGACGAGGATGTCCGTCTCCCTCCTGAGCTCCTTCTCCTTGTAACCCCTGTAACCCGGAACGTACGTGAGAATTCTCTCGAAGAGGCCCATCTCCTTTTTTACGCGCTCTACGTCCATGCGACCATCTTCTATTGGTCCTTGATATATGAGTTACTCACTAACGAACACGTCGAGAATTCTACACAAGTAGAACGTGATATTCGAGCGATCCTCTGAAACCACCTATCCCTGCTCTTGTCTTCCGTAACCGATTCCCGAGCTTTCGTCGAACTGAGGCCCCTGTACGCGTAGACGGCAGACGCAGAGGCCATCCCTATCACGACCGTTGCAGCTCCCAGCCAGCTGGCGCTCCATATGAGTAAGGCTATTCCGATACCCGCGATCAGGTGTGCAACTGAGACCCCCAGATAAGCAGCCCTCTCGACCGGGTCGGACGGGTAGGTCGCGAAAATCACTCTTGAGGACGATGCGTCGATGAGCGCGAAGTAGCTCTTCCCCCTGAACCCGTATGTGACGTACCAGACCGGAACGTATACCAATGAGAGCTCACCGACCGATATTCGGTCGTTCCTCGAGGTGACCTTCACCACCTCCCTCGAGATCAACTTTGTCAGCTCATCAGTCGCTATTCCCTCCGCGGTCCTCATGGCCTCCTCCCTGCGGAGCGTCGCACCGTGCAGCACTCCTCCGTGCCCTTTGACGTAATCGTGGCTGAAGTAGACCCTAGCCCTTGAGACAGAGATCATCTCGCCCTTCAGAGGGATCTCGTCGTGGGCTGGAAGGGCAACCTTGATCAGCCGCTCGAAGCTACCAGACTCTTCCCTGAGAACGGTCCTGATCTCTCTGAAGCCTCCCGAGTGAGGACTGGAATACTCCGCGTCCTCGCCGAGGCCGGTGAAGGTGGTGGAGGCGTGCACGGTCGCAACCCAGAAGGGGTAGAAATGCAGCTTCACTTCCTTGAGGGAGATCTCCATCGGCAACGTCTCCTCGTATCCGAGCTGCTTCTTCGCCCAGAGCAGGAAGTTCTCAATGGCCCTGCTGCTGTCGTAATAAACGGGCACTATGAAGCGTCTTTCGTCCTCGTAGGTCCTGAACGTCACACCGCAGTATCCGCACCTGATGGAGACGTCGCCCTCCCTGACCTCGTGGAGTGCCCCGCAGTTGGGACACTGATAGTTCCTCAGGATCAAGCCCCACCACCCAGAACCCTGAAGTCCACCTCCTCCAGGGCCCTCTCCACCCTTTGAATGGCGGTCGCCCTAGTCGCACCGAAGAGGCCACCTATGGCTGCTGTAACGGTCGGCGTTGCTATGACGATCAACTGCAACTCCCAGTCTAAGTCTGACCCGATCAGCGGCTGAAGATAGATCGCTGCGACCGCAGAGGCCAGAATCAACGCTATGCCGGCGGCGGCCCTACTCAACCTCCTCAAAAAGGTCATGGGCAGCTCGGCCTTGAGGACACGCGTGGCGCCTTCAACGCCGTCTACGCACATCCTGTAGGACTTACCACCCGACTCGTAGCGCACCTCAACCACAGGGTACAGAACCAGCTTCAGGGAGATCGGTTCCGTCTCGGTGTAGCAGTCGAAGAGCTTGGTGGTCATCGACTCGACCCTCCTCCTGTGCTCGTCGGATATCGTCGTCCTCGCGGCTTCAAGGGCCTCACGCTCGCTTAGCTCGGAGCTTATCACCTCCCAACCTCTGAGCGCAGCGACATCGACCTCACTCCCGGCGTCGTACCTCATGAGAAGGCTCGACTTCACCACGTTCAACCCGAATATCGTCTCGAACTTCCTCCCGTACGCGGCTACAGCAACCCTCTCGTCGATCGTTCCTCTCACTGGCACGTAGACCTTGTAGGTCTGCACGGATGACCTGCGACCTGAGCCTACTCTCATCGTCCTAGTCTCAACTCTGTAACCGTTGTACCTGGTCCTAGCCCTAAGCTCCGCCACCCACATCGGCACGACCAGGAACTTCAGGTCTCTGATGACCGCGTTGTGCCCCGCTTTCCTCCTCGCGTAGCGCTCAATGAACGCTCGAATTGTTGATTCCTTCTCGGGTCGCAATAGGATCGGAGCGACACCCGGACCCTCCTGTGAAGTGACGTGACCGCAGTACGCGCATACCGCGATCACCGCATCTGGTGATAGGTCGATCGGGGCACCGCAGTTGGCGCACAAGTGCGCAGCTTCCAGAGACATTCTGGTGTGAACGCCAACCTGACTTTAATTACGGTTTCGGAGAGCTCAGATGACGTTGACCCCGAACTCCCTTCGGACGAACTCGATCGACTCCTCCTTCGTCGGTCTGTGAGAGACCGGGATCTTTGACCTCTTTATCCTTCTGTTCTGAACACGTAGACCGGGTCGAGCGACATGAACCACCACATCGAAACCGATCATCCCGAGCTCCGGGTCATATCTGGTCCCCGGCATGTCCAAGTGCTCCTTCACCCCGAAAGAGAAGTTACCGTAAGTGTCGAAGCTTTCAGACCTCAAAGTGTTCTTCGCCGCTTCGAATGCCCTCCTCAAGAACTCAATGGCCTTCTCGTGTCGCAGCGTCACCATAACGGCGATCGGTTCTCCCTTGTGTATGCCGAACCCCTTTATCGTCTTCTTCGCCTTTCTGATCGATGGCCTCTGACCGGTGAGCGACTCGAGGATCTTGGATGCCCTTTCAAGTCTGACCCCTGACTCGCCTACGCTGCAGTTGACAACGACCTTCTCTATTCTCAGCACCCTCATCGGGTTCGCGACTCCCGGAGCTTGTCGACCGCTCAGGGCAACTTCAGCCATGGTCTGTCCTCACCCACAACCATAACGTACCCGAGTACGGTTGAGATGATTCCTTCGGGCGTATGGACGGTTACAAGTTGTTTAGCCGGATATCGCCTGACTTCCTCGAAGCTGAGGATCGGGCCGTGCAGCCCCATCCTCGAACCTCTGAAGATGAGGCCGTACTTCTCTGCTGAAAAAGGTAGGTGTGCCATGACCTTTCCCGATGGGAGCTCGAGCTTAAACACGTCGTGCGTAGAGATCGCTCTGTCCTTCTCCGTGGGGGCCTTGATGAGGACGTTGCGTCCGTCGTGGAGCGTGAACTGCAGAGCCCCTCCCTTGACGTGGTGCTTACGGACGATCAGCCCCAACTTGAACCCGAGCTCGGTGCCCTCGATCTCCAAGAGGCCCAACCCCCTCCTGTAGAAGGGAAGTACCCTATACTTCTCTTCGGTGTCCGGTACCTCGATGACGTCCATCAACCCGATTGGGAACCTCGGCTCCCTGACAGGTCTGCCATCAACGACGATCTTACCCTCCCTGACTACCCTCTCAGCCTCTCTCGCGGTCGACGTGTATCTGAGCCAGTCTCTTACGATGACCAATAAGGGTACGCTGTACTTCTTCGAATGCGGGCCAGGTCTCGGTACCGGTGCCCACTTCTTCTCCTTGACCGGTATTTTGTAGGTGACTGGGGCCGCGTAACGGCGCAGGTGTGTCAGCTCTCCTCACCCTTCCAAGCCCTCAGACCTTCCCTACCCTCCTCTAGTAGCTTCCTACGGTATTTGTCGTCGAGATCGAGATTGACTATCATCAGGTTCGAGCAGTGGATCGGTACGTTGACGTTGCTTCCATCGGCCTTCTTCCTCGTGACGTTTTCGAGGTAGGCGAACTGCTTCCTCCTGTTCACCCTCAAAACTTTAGCGGTTATCCCCTTGTACTCTCCCCTCAAGACCTTCACGGTGTCTCCTGCTCTGACCGGTAAAGAGCGCCTTCCGTACTTCTCCCTTAGGTCCCTTGAGAGATGAACAGCCATCAGCCTACTCGGTTGCTTCTTGGCCAACTCCGCGAGGCGCTTTCGTTGTTTTTCCGGTTTGGATGAGAGGGTCGCTCTCATTTTTCAACACCTACACTATGATCGAGGCGAGGTTCGCGATCTTCGGCCATCTCTCGGCGGCCTCTCTGGCTACCGGACCTCGAATCTCGGTCGCTTTAACGTCGCCCTCCTGTGTGACCACCACGCCAGCCGTGTCCTCGAAGGAGATCCACGTGCCGTCCGCTCGCCTGTAGGGTTTTTTCTGCCTCACAATGACAGCGTAAAGGACCTTTCTCCGAAGCTCGATGTCGCCCTTCTTCACCGTAACCGCAACCAGGTCTCCAACGCATGCAGCAGGCTGTCTCCTCAACCTCGGCTTAACACCCATTACGTTCACCACCCTAAGGACCTGTGCACCAGAGTTGTCGGTGCAGTTGATGTATGAACCGACGTTGATGGTTCTAGGTACGTTCGGCTTGGCGAGCAGCAGTCCTACCTCAGCTACGGCTCTCGATCTACGCGCCAACCTTAACCCCCCGTTTGCTAAGGTTCTCTATAACCACGAAGCTCTTCGTCTTGGAGATCGGCCTGCACTCCGCGAACCTCACCGTGTCGCCGACTTCGACGTCGATGCACGGAGGCAGGTGGACAGATGTCCTCTTCCTCTTCTTCATGTACCTCTTGTACTTCCGGATGTAGATGGTGATGTCCCTCTCGACTACGACCGTCCTCCTCATGTACTTCTTGAAGACCCGACCCTCGAGTATTATGCCTCTCACCTTAAGGTGGCCGTGGAACGGACAGGCCTCGTCTTCACACTCGGTGGACGGAGGTGTTACGTCTATTCCCACGTTCTTCGCCATCTCGACTCCAGCGGCATCTGCCAGAGCCACTTTAATAACTGTGAGCGACCCTTAACCGTCCATGGGGTGAAGGGCTTGAGTTCGGAAAGTAATCTGACCTCGGAAGGGCATGCAGAAACCAGACTCAGGCGATCAATCGCAGCAGTGTCCACTCGCTCGATGGACACTAGTGCTGTTGGATCACGGCCTTGCCGAAAGTAGTGTTGACGAGATGAAGCAGCCACCCGTTCAAGATGTCCCTTGGGACGGAGATGGGCCATATTTCGAGGACTTCAAACCGGGCATGAGAATAAAGTCCTGGCCCGGCAGAACTTTCGCAGAAACCGACAATTACATTTGGATCGCGCTTACCGGAGACTGCACACCTCTGTACGTGGACAGGGAATACGCCACAGTCGCGGAGTTCGGTGAGGTCGTCATTCATCCCCTGATAGTCTTGAACGCGGCACTCGCAATGAGCGTCAAGGACACGAGTGTGAACAGCGTAGCCTTCGTGAGGGCAGAATACATGAGGCTACACAAACACCTGCGTCCTGGCGATACGCTTTACGTGGAGACTGAGGTCGTGGAAGTGCGTGAATCCAAGTCGCGTCCTGAGGCAGGTGTGGTGACGTGGATACATCGAGGTTTCGATCAGCGAGGGGAGTTGGTCTGCGAGATCAAGAGGACTAACCTCGTTTACAGAAGAGCGTTTTCGCCGTGGAGGCGATATCTTAAGAGTTCCGGGGTGAGCGAGGGGTGAGCGCGTATCTCGGTTATCAGGGGCCCTTTTTCGAGGACCTGGAGCAGGGACAGACGATATTCCACAGACGCGGAAGGACGGTTACTTTTCAGGACAACCTGCTGATCTCTCACATGCTCCTGAACGCGTCCCCCTTGCACTTCGACAGAGAGTACATGGAGTTCACGGAGTTCAAGAGACCACTTCTGGTGACTACGTTGATTCTGGGAATTACGTTCGGTATCGCCTCTGAGGACTTCAAGAACGTCGCGAGGGAGGTTGAGATCACGGATCTGCGGATGCTCGCACCGGTATTCGACGGAGACACTCTGCACGTCGTCACGGAGGTCATGGAAAAGTTCGAGGAACCCGAAAGGAGGGACGTCGGATTAGTAGTAGTGAGACACAAGACGTACAAGGACAACTACTCCACGCTAGTGATGCGAGTTGACCGAAGACTGCTTCTCTACAAACGAGGGCACAACCCTCGCCGGCGATTGGGACATCAGGGTGATCGACTCGAGAATCGTGAAGATCCGTGAACCCGGGTCGCCGTGATGCCGATTATGGAGGTTTGTTTTTTCACGACCGCCTTATGAATGAGTTTCGAGCGCAGAACGCCTTTGGTAGTTATAACGTGATCAGCTTGACTTCTCCCAGCCACGCCTGTATTTCTTCAACCTCTCTGCCGGCATACCCAAGAGCCTGCACCCCCTAGTGCTGACCTTGGTGCCATCAGAGAGTTCCACCACCAATCTCTCACAGGCCGTCTTGATCAGTCGCTCTAAACTGCCGTCCTTCGTTCGAATGGTGACGACCTTCTCAGATTCGTCTACTACCAATCCTTCGATTACCTTATCTCCGATGTGTGCTACCGCCTTGTAACCGAGTAGCGTCACCGGGGGCCTAATCGGTCTGCTTTCGTGGCGAGATTTCCGACTCAATCTTTCTCTCTCGCAAGACGGTGAGGGCCCTAGCCAACCTCTTTTTGAGATTCCTCAGCCTCATTGGGTTCTCAACACGACCACCAGCTTCTATTTTGGTACGCAGCAACCTGATTTCGGTCTTGATCTCCGTGATCTCCTCGAGAAGTTCTGCGTCGCTCTTCTTCCTCAACTCCTCCAGCTCACGCACCAAGGCTCTCCTCTCCCCCTCCGACCTTAACCTCCTCAACCATCGGTTCCGTCGGTGGGTAAATGATCACCTGAACTCCGAAGATCCCAGCGGGCAGCTGAACGTGCGCCACGCCTTTCCTAACCTTAGTCGCGTAGTGTCCGGACTTCGGGATCAACCCGGCCGTGTACTTCTCTGACCGAGCTCTGGCTGAGGTTAACTTGCCGCTGATGACGATTTCCGCGCCCCTCGCACCGGACTCCATGATCCGCCTAAGAGCCCAGAAAGCGATCCTCCTCCACCTGATCCCCGCAGACATAGCTTGTGCGATTCTTCTCGCCATGATGTTGGGATCTAGCTCCGGCGCCTCCACCTCCGAGACGACTATCTGGAGGTTCTCGATCTTGAACCTCTGTTCAAGCTCGGACTGCAGTGCCTTTATCCGCTTCCCTCTGGGCCCTATTACCAGCCCCGGCCTCATCGTGTATATCGTTACGGTGGTCCAGATCGGCGTCATTGTGATGTCCACCTTTCCGATGAAGGAGTCCTTGAGGTAGTTCCTGACGAACTCCTCAACCTCCGCCTTGATCCTTGACCTGCTCAGCAACCTCCTGGTGGTTGCGTCCAACCCTGCGTTCTCACGGGCTCCGTCGTTATAAAGATGTGCAGAACCGGGGTCGAGCGTCTAAGGCCCAGACCCTTTACAGGGCCGCTCAAGGTTTCGATGTCTTCTCAAATTCAATAAAGGGAGATGAGAAAAAGTTCGCCGACGAGCAATTCAGAACCGTGAAGGTAATAGATGAGATCAGCTGGCGGTTTGCGTCGTCTCGGAGGCCTTTCGAACCTGCTCGTTTAAACGTTCGATCAACGCGTGCAACGTCTCCGCAACTCCTTGCAACCTCTCAAGCCCTCTCAGGAGGATGTCCTGAGCGTTATGACCCGGTTTCACCCTCAGAACGAACCTTAGGCTCGGGTGAAGAGGGTGCAGGAGCGTTGTTCCGGAATACTCTACCTCCTCCATCTCGTTTAGGGTCTCCTGCAGCGAGTCCAAGACGCTGAAGTCCACGCCCTCGGCCTCAAAAACCAAAGACGAAGTCTCCTTCTCGATGATCCTTATTCGTATCCCCATAACCTACGTCACCTGCGTCATCGTCTCTACGGGAAACATAAAAAGCAATTTTCCGAAGTTGCGATACTGTATCGATACCTTCTTCCTGAACGTTCTCCTGCAGGAGTTGCAGTGCAAGACGTTCACTCGATCTGCGAGCGTCCTACCGCAGAAATCACAGAACCCCAAGACCAGTCCCAACTCCTTTCCCTCAACAGATAGGGTGTAGGTCCCGAAGGTGTCATCGACGACCTTCGCGAGCACCAGATCCCCTACGTTGAAGTCAAGGAGCTTTGAGGTCCTCAAAATCGCACCGCTGTAACGGAGCGCTTTCTTGATTCCAGCGACGCCGAGGATGTCGCACCACATTACCCTGTCCTGAAGCTCCCTCACGGCAGCGAGCACGATATCCCCGGTCTTTGGTCTCGCGTCCCTCTTCAGCGGCCTCAATGCGACCTCGTGTCTTCGCAACTCGTAGTTCACTGTGCCAACCTTCTTCGCGATTATCTCGCCGCGCCTGTTCGCCCATAGGCCTTCCTTGAAGATGAACTCCTCTATGACACCCACCCTCTCGCCCGGTAGTACCAGCCTTTTCTCGAAAGCCAATCCGAATTAACACGTGTTCACAACTAATATGTGTTATCTGGGGTCTGCAGCTCCATCTCTTGACTTGTGTGATTGGAGGTACTAACGGAGCAGTTCAACGCGTTTTCTTCCTGACGTGCTTTCGATGTTCTCGTTTAGTCATCGTCATTCAGTGTGGTGAGGCGCTATAAGTCACCCATGAGATACACCATTACGCCGGTCCTGGAGACGGCCCTCGAGGTCTGCATCATGCTCTCAATGTGCCTGATCGGGTTTGCGGTGAGTCGGTGATCGGTGACGGGGCCTCTCTGTGAGAAGGCGAGGCATCGAGGTCTCTCTACCGAACGCTGCAGCCAATATCAGAACGTTCCGTTTCAGTCTCGACGGAGTGTGTCGATATGGGACTTGATGCGCTGTGCGACTTCACGACCCGATCCTGCATCAACAGAGTTACCTTGAAAGTCAGCTCTCAACGCGTTTGGAGCTCATCGTCTAGGGTGTACCGGTGGATGCCCAGGAGAGCGAATGGGACTCACCGAGCGTTCAGGATGAGGATGACGGCGCTCATGAAGTACTGGAAAGCGTTAATCTCGTGGGTCCCAGACTCGGTTAGTTGGTGAACTGTGAGTAAGGCGAGGTGGCTCTCCGAGCGACGCGACGACCCGTGGCACAAGAGAGCTAAGGTCGAGGGATATCCATCAAGAGCGGCTTACAAGCTTCTCTACATTCAGAAGAGGTACCGCGTGCTGCGCAGAGGTGACCGAGTAGTCGACATCGGTTCTTGGCCCGGAGGCATGCTGAAAGTCGAGTCAGAGATCGTCGGACCTGAGGGGTTGGTGGTGGCAGTAGACGTGAGAGAGCCTGCGTTCAAAGCGCCGAACGTCAAGGTGCTCGTCACCGACTTGCTAAGTCCTAAGGTCGCAGATGAGATACTCAATGCGCTGAACGGGGAACGTTGCGACGTCCTGATCTCCGATGCTTCACCGAGACTCTCCGGTGTGAGAGACGTGGATGTTTTCAACCAGCTCGTCCTGACCATAAGGGCCCTCGAGGTCTCCGATGTGGTACTTTCGCTGGGAGGTAACTCCGTGCTAAAGGCCTTCGAGTGCGAAGAGCTCGGTGTCTTGGAGCGGCGGCTTCAGAGGTCCTTCAGGGTATGCAAAAGGGTCGTAACGCCGCCCGCGCTCAGGAAGAGGTCTTCAGAGGTCTATTTAGTCTTCCTAAACAAGCTCCACGAGGGCGCCAGCGAGAACCTCAGAAGCATCGTGATGTAGTGGTCCTGTACGTGAGTTCGTAAAAGAGGCATGTGTTAGAGATATTTTAAGAGAATGATATCAAAGCAAATGGGTTGCGCGAGGTAATCGCTTACCTCATCAAGACAGGCATGGGTGCCATGACAGGTGCTTTGTCGGCCTACATCTCAACCGTGGCGCATTGGGCCTTCGCGATTCCGCTTGCGGCAGGGGTCTACCTCGCGATCACCTACGTGACGATGAACACGGTGCAGAGGGACAACCCTCATCTTTCGCGCAGGAGGAGGTGGACGCTTGCAGTTGGGTCCTACTCCGCGATGTGGCTGATGTGCATGCTTCTGTTTTACAATTTGATAGCGTAATTGACGTAGGTCGGTCAGGAGGTCGTCGACTTACGCTCGTATCTGTCGGGAATCGGTAGCCTCTCGAAGTTCTTCAATATCACATCCCAAACCTCGATTATCGTAGAGGCTTCTTCGAGGTCACCGTTCGCATCCCTCATCGAACTTACGTATCTCTCGAGTTCCGATTTCGGGTTATCGGACGAGTAGATCTTGTGTATTAACGACGCTGAGTCATCGGTGGTGTAAGCGAGATGCAACCCTTTCAGGACTTTCGAGACGACCGCATCCAGCTCACCCTTAGACCTCTTCTCCAAGTTCTCCGCAATCCTCTCGGCGTCTGAGTACCTCCCTTCGAAGAGCGTCTGAACGAATTTCACGACCGTTCTTTCGAGTCGCTCGTCCATGAGCTCACCTCCTTCTCAGCTCCTCCCTCTCCGACTCCTCGACGTCCTCGATTCCGTCCTGCGTGATCTTGATCAACACCTCTCCCTCTGGAAGGTAAGGACTCGAGACGAGCCTCACGATTCTCAGGTTCTTACCCGCCGTCTTCCGGATGAAGAGCCTAGTGTGACTGGTGTGTCCTACTATGTGCCCGCCTACCGGCGAGACCACCATGGGCGAGAAGAACTCGTCCGGCCTGGCCATGACTTGGTTCGTCACGACCGAGGCGGCGTTGAAGGCCCTGGCGAGCCTGAGCAGTTTGTGCATGTGCTTGTTCAGCTTCTGTTGTCTCTCCGCAAGCATCTCCCTGCCTATGTACTCGCTCCTGAAGTGAGCTGTCAGGGAGTCCACTATTATCAGCTTCACGCCGTTATCCTTGATGATCCTGTCTGCCTTCTCAAGAAGCAGCATCTGGTGATCGCTATTGTAAGCCTCAGCGTACACGATCCTGTCCAGCACTGCGTCAGTGTCCAACCCCAAGTGCTTGGCCATCGCTTCTATCCTCTCGACCCTGAAGGTGTTCTCGGTGTCGATGTAGAGGGCAGCACCGTTCAGTCCTCCCCTCTCCTCCGGAAGCTGGACGTTGACAGCGAGTTGATGACAGATCTGCGACTTCCCGGACCCGAACTCGCCGAAGAACTCCGTTATAGACTGAGTCTCTACACCTCCACCTATCATCGCGTCGAGCGCCTTGCTGCCGCTCGTCAGCCTCCCGATGGAGCTTCTGTACTTAACCAGATCCTTCGCAGTCACCCAAGAGATCTCTATCGTCTCCCTCGCGAGTTCTATGAGCTCTTGGGCTTTCTTCTCTCCGATACCGGCCGCCTCGAGCTCGCTTATCGTAGCGGTTGCGAGCGCCTCAACCGTTGAGTAGCCGATCTCCTTTAGCTTCTCGGTAGTCGCTGGCCCCACTCCGGGAAGCTCGGAGATGTCTGTGAAGGCAGGCACCTTTTCCTTCTGCTGCTTCGTCCTCTCCTTCTGAGGCATGTCCTCACACGATACCTCCCTCCTCAAATATAAACAACTTCAGCGATGGAGTGGGGTGCTTCCGGTCAAGTTGTGAGAAGGTCGCTGAGTGTTATGGTCTTGGACCTCCTCTTGATGATGAAGGGTGCGGCGGCGGATGGACGTTAGTAGCTCTACGCACGGAAACCGGATGCTGTACCCTTCTGCAGACCTGAGCGAGCGGCAACGATCTCCATTTTATTAAAGACCGACGAGTCAAAAAGAACGGGATGGTTCCGACGTCGATTGACGACGCCTTAATCGAGGGTCACCTGAAGAGGATGAGGGACAGTCTGCCGATAAGAAAGGCCTCGCTTGAGGAGCTATTGGGCTCGGCTGACCCGCACGTCGAGACGATAGGGGGAGGACGTCACAAGTTCAGGCGAGAGGACCTCCTCGCGGCGGACGCGGTCCTCAACGGCGAGCTCAGGAAAGTAAATGCCTTCCCCATTACCTTCTCCTCGGGCGAGGACTACGGAAAGGGAGTGATGATATTGAGGAGCAGAGCGGAAGCGGTAGTTTACAGAACACTGATGGGTCTTGGGCTCGTTCCGGAAACGCCAGAGGGTTACGCGTATACCTACAAGCCGATGGTTGCGGAGTTCCTGAGGAGGTTTCCTTCCTTAGGCGTCCTCTCGGTTTGACCGTGACCGTCAACGTTTTAGTGATGCCGAAGTGCCTGAACTACGAATGGAGTTGGGGCTGACCGAGGAGCTCTCGAGACAGAGGGAGAGGGCGAGAGAACTTACGGTTAGGCTGGTGGAGCTCCTCGCAGAAAGGGAGAAGGTGGTCGCTGACATTGCGCGGCTAAAGGCCGAGCTCGGGGTTCCGGAGTTCGTTCCCGAAGTCGAGAGGGAGCTGAGAGCGGTAGCACTGAAGAGGGCAGTCGATCTCGGTATCGATCAAGACCTGATCAGGAGGGTGCTGACGTTGATCCTGAAGAGCTCCGTAAGGGCCCAGGAGAACCCATCGAACTCCAACAGGGTAACCCACATGGATCTTATGAGGGTAGCGAAGAGGATGGAGCGCAACGGAATGGAGGTAGTTCACATGGAAGTCGGTGAGCCCACTTTGGGTGCACCAGCTGCAGTCGCTAGGGAGCTCAGTGATGCGGCTCTCAGAGGTTACGCGTTCTATGGCGAGGCGGCCGGTCTGCCGGAGCTCAGAGCAGCGATCGCCGAGGACCTAATGGAGCGTTTCGGTGTTGACGTGAGACCCGAGAACGTCGTCGTGACTCAAGGCGGTAGGTTAGGTGTCTACCTCGCCATGGCTTCAATCCTCTCAGTCGGTGAAGAGGTAGCGGTGATAGACCCCTCTTGGCCCCACTACAAACAGATGGCCGATTACCTAGGCTGTAGGTCCGTCATACACAAGACGTCACTCGAGGGCGCTTGGGTTCCTGATCCAGCTGAGATGGAGCGCTTAATGAGCGACGCCACGAAGCTACTGGTGCTCAACTACCCCAACAACCCGACGGGTGTGGTGATCGGTGAGAAGCTGATGAGGGAGTTCGTCGAACTTGCCGAGAGGGCCGGAGCTTACCTCCTCAGCGACGAGGTCTACATGGACTACTCTTTCGGAGAGCACGAAACGGCTCTCGCCACCAACTCAGAGAGGGTGGTGATGCTGATGTCGTTCTCAAAGAGTTGGGGGATGACAGGCTACAGGATAGGTTACCTAGTAGCGCCGAAGGAGATCGCGGACCGGGCAACCCGCATTCAGGGGTCACTACTTACCTGCGTCCCGGAGTTCGTGCAGGTGGCCGCTCTTAAGGCCCTCACCGACAGGGAGACACCGAAGAGGTACAG
This sequence comes from Candidatus Calditenuaceae archaeon, assembly GCA_025058055.1. Classification (GTDB taxonomy): domain Archaea; phylum Thermoproteota; class Nitrososphaeria_A; order Caldarchaeales; family Calditenuaceae; genus Calditenuis. The sequence continues at coordinate 86,052 of JANXEU010000007.1, read as the reverse complement.
GGAGCACATGAGAAGGGGTGCGGAGATCATCTGTTCTCATCTCGACCGTATGGGGGCAAGATACGTCTCACCAGCCGGTGGAATGTACGTCTTTCCCGAGCTCCCGGTTGAGGACGCGACGGAGTTCGCGCTGAAGCTCCTAAAGGACAGAGGAGTTGCGGTGGCGCCTGGGTCGGTGTTCGGCAACTACCAGCGGCACGTTAGATTGAGCATCAGCGACTCTTTGGAAAAGGTTGAGAAGGGTATGAGGGCGATTGGAGAGGAGCTCAGGGCGTGGCAGACCGTGACCGATCGAGGAAATCCCCCCGTAATTGGCTGAGAATGTCCTGCTAATTCGCCGAATCACTCACCAACTCTAACATTTATATCATATTAATTTAATTCATCACGGAAGCGTGATGACAGATGGCCGTACTCGGGCGGGTGGTTTGTCCACACTGCGGTAAGTTAACCATAAAGGGGAGGTTCTGCATGAACTGCGGTAAGGAGCTCGAGGCTCAGGTCTCTCAACCTCAGGTCCAAGCGCGAGCACCGCCACAGCAACCTACGTCCTCTCCCGCGCCATCGGGTGAGCAGGTATCAGCTGCTGTGGAACAGCCTGCACAGCTCGAGACATCAAAGGAGGTTCAACCTGAGGAGCTCGCGGAGGAACGGAAGCTCATCGAGCAGCTCTCGAAACTCTACAGTTGGCAGCTAAGGCTGGTAGACCTCTTCATGGAGGGTGAGGCGACTTTCGATGCCTTCTCGGAGATATACGCCGACTACGAGTCGAGGATAACGACTCTGAACCAGAAGAGGTTGGAGATGATCAACAGGTTCGAGGAGAGGATAAAAGAGTTGACTCAGAGGCTCGACAACCTCAAGCTGAGACATGAGGTAAGCGAGGTCACCGACAGGGAGTACATTAGACAGAAGATCGAGATCGACCGGGAGATCTCCAAGCTGAGGCCGAAGCTCACCATACTTCAGAACCCGATAGAGATCAAGATCGGGGAGATTCCGAAGTTCAGGAGCGACCTGCTGGAGAGAATGGAGAGGGTGAAGAAGCAGGCTAAGGAGCTAAACGTGCCCGAGGGGTGGGTGGATCGGATCGTCAACAACTTGAACGTGCTCCTGAACGCAATCGGCGAGCTGGTGAAGCAGTACGAACGAATAAAAGCCGAAATGGTAAAGCTCGACCTGAGATACAAGGTAGGGGAGTTGAAACACGACGAGTACATGACCCAACGTCAGCGCTTGGAGAGGCAGCTGGAGTTGACCTTCTGACAATCACGCCGTAAGGCAGGCGGACCACCCACAATCCAAGCATGTCGCACAACCTTCTTGATGCGCGATTCTCCTCCCGCTGCAAACCGGGCACTCCTCACCCCGTGATTCTCCCCCACTCATGCTCTCCTCAACGATATCGGCAGGAACTGCGAGTTTGAGGAACAGCTTATGAGACCCCTCAAGGTCTACGGCCGTGGCCCTCTCAACGTTGACGTTGATGCCCAAGGCCTTCATCATCTGCAACGTGTTGTTACTCACAGGTGCGACGTACTGGTTGGTCCTCTGACTTGGAGTAACGAGGACCTGGGCGCCCTTCGACTGATCCCTGAAGATCGTTATACCCTTGAGCCCAAGCCTGTACGCGAAGAGATAGGCGTTCTTCACGTCCTCCGTCGTCACCCAGTTGGGCATGTTGATCGTCTTGCTCACGGCCGCGTCGACCCACAGGCTGACGTGGTACTGAGCCCTGACGTGGTCCCACCAAGGTACGTCGTATGCGACGACGAAGACCTTCCTGGCCTCCTCATCGAAGAGCTCGTCGAGCGCTTGTATCGATCCACCGTTTTCAGCCACTGCCTTGAGAACGTCGTCTCTCTTCATCCCCCGCTGTTCTAAGTGCTTCTCGAACTCAGGATCGATGTAATAGAAGGTCCCCACGGTCACCCTCTTCTCGTACACCAGCGCGAAGACTGGCTCTATGCCGGAGCTTGTGTCGACGAGCATCGATATGCTTCCGGTCGGGGCTATGGAGAGCACGAAGCTGTTCCTAACACCGTAACTTCTGATGAACCTAGAGAGTGAGTCCCAGTCCATCGTCCAGATCTCTCTATGGTAGTAACCCTCGAGCGGCAGCTCACCCCTCGTGTAACTGCTCTGCCAGTACAATGGGAAACGCCCCCTATCCCGCGACCTCTTCGCGCTCTCGAAGTAAGCGTGCCATGCGATGAACTCGGAGACCCTCTGCATCATCGCGAAGCCGTCCTCGCTGTTGTAGGGAATCCTGAGGGCGTACAACATGTCTGCAAGGCCCATGAATCCCAGGCCTACCCTTCTCGTCTTGTGGGCCATCTCGTCTATCTCCTTCAGCGGGTAGTTGTTCACGTCTATCACGTTGTCCAGGAACCTGTACGCGAACCTAGTGGTCTCAGCCAACTCCTCCCAGTCTACAACGGCCCTACCTTCCTGACTCTTCACGAAGGCGTGAAGGTTTATCGAGCCGAGGTTGCAGACTTCGTATTCGTAAAGCGGCTCCTCTCCGCAGGGGTTCGTTGTCCTTATGTCTCCCAAGACCTCCCTCAACGGGTTTCTCTTGTTAATGTGGTCGAGGAAGAGAACACCGGGGTCTGCTGTCTTCCACGCGGCCTCAGCGATCATGCTGAAGAGCTGGCGCGGGTTCACTGCCGCCCACACCCTTCCGTCCCTCGGGTTCACCAGCGGATATGGCTCGTTCCTCTCGTAGTGCTCCCAGAAGTTCGGTTTTATCAGAACGCTGATGTTGAAGTTCTCAAGAACTCCGGACTTCTCCTTAGCTCTAATGAACTTCTCGATGTCTGGGTGGTCGACCTCCAGTATGCCCATGTTAGCTCCCCTTCTCTTCCCTCCTTGCTTGACGACGTCCGTAACGGTGTCAATTATCCGCATGAACGTTACTGGACCTGAGGCAACACCTGAAGTTGATGCGACTATGTCGCCCTCGGGCCTCAACCTCGAGTAGTTGATCCCTATCCCACCACCGCTTTTGAATATCATCGCAGCGTCTGAAGCAGACTTCATGATCGACTCCATGTTGTCATCGATGGGCAGAACGAAGCAAGCCGAGAGCTGGCCGAGCCTCGCGCCAGCGTTGAATAGGGTAGGGCTATTGGGCATGAATTTCTTCTCAGCCATCAGCCTGTAGTACGTCAGGTAGTCCCTTGCGTGTTCGTCGAAATCACCCCTCTGGAGCATCTCAATTATCGCTGAGAACTTGCACCTCATCGCGCCCTCCGAGTTCAATCGGTCGTACAGCGCCTTCATCCTCTCGAGGTGCCAGCGGTTCCAGGTGAAGAGTGGCTTGCCCTCTGGACCTCTCAGCCCAAGCTTACCATCCCAGAGAGCAGGGTCGAAGTCCTCGCTGGGGTTCACCCTCTGGCACCTCTCGACATCGAAGACCCTCGGATCGTAAAGGATGTCCGGAATGACCACAAGCGCCGCGACTCTCTGGAACATCTGCTTCGGGCCCTCGATCAGCTTGCCGGTCTCAGGATCCCTCAGGAGGTACCTCGCCGCCATTAGCCTCAGCGAGTTTACGGAGAACGCTTTGTCGACTTCGTCCAAATAGTCTCTGTCGAGTATTCGCATCTTCTCCTTCCTTATCCGCTCCCTCTCCTTCCTGTACAGGATGTAGGCCTTCGCAACCTCGTAAAGATCGAACTTCACCAGCGATAGTTCAACGAGGTCCTGGACATCCTCCACGTGTGGGACTATCCTCTCACCGAACTTCTCGGCAACGAGGCGCAAAACGTTCTCGGTGACCTTGTCAAGCAGCTCCTCGTCGAGTCTGTTGGTCGCGATCATCGCCTTCCTGATCGCGTTCCTTATCCTCTCTGGGTCGAAGTCGACGACACGGCCGTCGCGCTTCACGATCCGTTTCACGGGATAATCGCTTGACCGAAGCATCCGAGCTCACCGCTACGAAGGACGCTTTGATAACCGTTCCACTCGAGGGCTTCTACAACTCCACCCAATTCATCCACTCAATCATAAAAGAATGCTCCACCTGATATCCGTTTGAGATATGAACAGCTCGAGAAGGAGTCCACCTTTGGCCATTCAGCCCTCGATGCCGTCTCACGTCACATTTTTAAACAGGTAACAGGAATTAACTTACTCAGCGCGAGAGCATGTTTTATCTCGTTACGGTTGAGGACGTGATAGGCATCGAGCCGAAGGAGTTCGGCGGCCCGCTCGATCAGATAGCGCTGGAGAAGCTCATCTCGATGTATGAGGGTGTGGTCGATGAGGAGCTGGGATACGTCATCACCGTACTGAGCGTAGAGGTCGACGAGGTTGGCTACTTGTTGCCACGTGATCCAGCCTCATACCACCGCGTCCGTTGCACCTTGCTGACGTACTTGCCGTTGCTTCAAGAGGTCGTTGAGGGAGAGGTCGTTGACGTGACGGAGTTCGGGGCTTTCGTGAGAGTTGTCACGATCGATGCGTTGCTTCACCTCTCTCAGATCATGGACGACTACGTCTCGCTAGACAAGAAGAACATGATGCTCGTCGGCAACAAGACGGGTCTGAAGCTCGGAGTCGGTGACAGGGTCAGGGCTAGAGTGGTAGCCGTCTCAATTGGAGGGGGAAAGGTCGGACTAACGACGCGTCAGCCCTATCTGGGCAACCTTGAATGGATCGCGCAACAGATCGCACCGAAGCCAGCGGCTAAGAGGTGATGAGGGTTGGCGAGGGAAAGAGCCTGCAGGGTCTGCAGGGCGATAACTTCTGAGGAGAAGTGTTGGAACTGCGGGTCCGCCGACCTCTCCACCTCATACTCGGGTCTTGTGGTCATGCTGGTCCCCGAGGAATCGGAGCTCGCGAAGTCGTTGGGCATCACAAAGCCTGGTCGTTATGCGGTCAGAGTGGAATAGTCTCTTCCCGCGCGGCGTCGAGGCCCTCGTGATAACGGAGGGGCAGAGAGAGCGTCTGAAGAGGCCCATCGGAGTTCTGCTCAGAGGTTCACCTGAGGAGACCAGAGAGAGGTTGAGGAGTCTGTTGGCTCAACGACCACACTTAGTCGTCGCGGTAGGCGACGTGGTATCTGCAGAGGTCAACGCCGCTAAACCACCGAGAGTCGTCTTCGTGACCGACGATAAGAGCAGGAGAGAGCAGGTCAGTAGGGTTGACCTTGACGTGGAGGAGGAAATCGAGTGTTCGAACGAGGCTGGAACTGTCTCGCGGGAGAGCTTCGTCGCAGTCGAAAGAGCCATCGCGAGAGCTGGTAAGGTGAGAGTGGTGGTGACGGGGGAGGAGGATCTGCTAGCTCTGGTTGCGATCTACTTGGCACCGATAGGAGCTCTGGTGCTTTACGGTCAGCCATCCGAGGGCGTGGTGATAGTGGAGGTCGGTGAGGAACATAAGTCGCTCGTTAAGCTCATCCTCGTCGAGGCTGTGCCGCTCCGCGCTCCTTCTGCTTGAATATGGTATGGTAACACTTTCCGCAATAAAATCGGTCTCCGTGATCAGCCATCAAATAACCGATGCCGCACACTGGACAATACATCGTTTTCCTTGTTAGCCTTCCGTCCCGCGAGACCTCGTAAAGCTTGTGGAGCGGCCGCACTCCTCCACGTGCCATCGCACACTGCGCCTCCTCGGCTCTAATAAACCCGAACTCAAGCGATTGAAGTCAAACGTAGTCGCGACCTATTAGCCTCCTCGCGATGATCAGGCGCATCATGTTCTCTGTCCCTTCGGCGCCAAGAACGTAGCTCAGGGCACCCAACCACGCCCTCAGTACTGGAGTCTCCTTGAAGTATGCGGCACCTCCGAACCACTTCATCACCTCCTGACCTATCTCCACCGCTAGAGACGCGCACTTCAGTTTAGCCATCGCCCCGTAAAGCGCAACGTCTCCCAAGTCGACCGACCCGTCTTTATGAACGTAGTATCTGTCTGCGACCCAAGCGGCCTTGTAACAGAGGAGCCTTGCGGCCTCAAGTTCCTTCGCAAGGTCTGCGAACCTGAAACTGATGGACTGATAGCTCGCGATGGGCCTGCCGAAGACCTCCCTATGTCTTATCCAATCTCGGCCCGAATCTAGGAGCCATTTCGCGCAACCTACGGTTATGGCACCGATCATCGACCTCGCGAGGTTGAAACCCTCCATAGCTATCCTGAAGCCACCGTTGACCTCGCCGATTCTGAAGACGTCATCAACTCGGGTGTTCTCGAAGGTTATCACAGAGGTGTCGAGCCCCTTCCTGCCTATTTCAGTCCAAGGTTTGTAGGTGATGGTCTGGTCCCTTACACCTCTGCTCTTCATCAAAACGAGGAAGTCCGTGATCGTGTTGTGTCTCATCCTCGGGTCACCTGTGCGTGCTACCGTGAACCACCCGCCCCCCCAAGGCAGAGTTTCGATGATGCGCGGTAGTGAGACCATGCTCTTTTCACCTCTGAGTATCCATGAGCTGCCGTCCCTCGAGGCCTGGAGCCTGACGTCCGAGACGTCACTGCCACCGTGAGCCTCCGTGCTAGCGATGCCTATCGCTGCCCTTCCCTTCGCGACCTCCGGAAGGACCTCAAGCTTCGCCTCTTCGCTGCCGTACAGCTGAACTGTGTAGGGCCAAGATGACTGAATGATGAAGAGGACTGCCAAGGAGAGGGCCGGTGCGTGATACGCCAGTTCCTCACCCGCTATCGCGGCCTCGGTGAAGGTTCCGCCCTGACCGCCGAATGCCTCCGAGATCGTTAACGCGTAAACGCCGTTCTCCGCCATCCTCCAGATCAGCTCGCTCTCTATGAGTCCGCGCTCGTCGATGTCGATCCAGACAGGTTCCACGTAGCGCTTGCAGAACTCCCTCACCGAATCCCTGAAAACTCTCTGGGCGGGTGACTCCGAGAAGTCCACGTTCGCAGAAACGTGGCCCATCTCTTAAACGTGCGACGGGGACTCTCAAATAGGCCGCGACGCGTCTTTGACAGGCTTGTTGATGAGGTTGACCTTCGTGGGGACTGGGGGCGGAATGCCAACGCCTGAGCGGGCGCTGCCTTCCCTGGCTATCAGGTTCGGTGGCAGCCTTTTCGTCTTCGACTGCGGCGAAGGAACACAGAGGCAACTGATGGCCGCGAAGCTGGGATTCCCCTCCAGCACGCACGTCTTCGTCACACACCTCCACGCAGATCACTACCTAGGGCTGGCCGGTTTGATCGCTACGATGGACCTGTCGAGGAGGGAGGCTCCGCTACACGTGTACGGCCCTTCAGGCATCCGTGATTCGTTAGAGCTGCTTCTGCTCGGATCGAGGATCAACCCAAGCTTCGAGGTGGTCGTCAAGGAGGTCGGAGCGGGTGAGGTGATGAGCGGTAGGGATTTCGTGATCGACGCCATCTGGACCAACCACACTGTGCCCTCGCTTGCCTATAGGCTCAGGGAGAGGGACAGGCCTGGAAAGGTCGACGTCGGTTTTCTCGAGTCGATAGGCCTTCCCAAGGGACCTCTCTGGGGAGAGCTTCAGAGGGGCAGGACGGTCGTGTATCGCGGTAGAACGATCAGGCCTGACGAGGCCGTGGGTCCACCGAAGAGGGGAAGGTCGGTCGTTTACTCTGGAGATTCGGCCCCTTTCGCAGGGATGGTGGAGTTCGCAAGAGGAGCAGACGTCCTCGTTCACGAGAGCACCTACGACCGAAGCCTGAAGTCGAAGGCAGAGGAGGACCTGCACTCGACCGCTGCAGACGCCGCGACCATCGCGATGACGGCAGGCGTCAAGCTCCTGGTCCTCTATCACCTGAGCTCGAGATACAGGGGCAGATGGGAGATACTACTGAATGAGGCTAGGTCGGTCTTTCCAAACGTCATCCTTCCAGAGGACCTCCAGTCGATCGATGTAACGTGTTAAAGTTGACGTTGCTGTTTGGCCTGAAGGGTGAAGACCTTCGGCGGCCAAACCGAGAGGTCTATGTACCCCTTCAGAACCGAGAGAAGTTCGTAGACCCTGACGGTGGTCGGAGGCTCACCGTCCACCTCCCGCACGACGGACAGATCGTCCTTGACCACGAGCGAGGAGTCGTGCAGCTCGATTGACTCGACCCTGACCCTCGATCCCGGGGAGGCCTTAATCAGTATCGCATCGGGTGGCAGCGACCCGCGACCCTGTCTGGCGACCACCATCCACCTCTCGCCGGACTCCTGCGAGGCCGGACCTCGCATGCCCTCGGTCGAAGATATGGGGCCCATCTGTCGCTCGCCAGCAAGGACCGTTCCGCAGACTCTGCACCTCCAAGCCTCGATGACCTTGAGGAGCTCCTCTTCGATGAAGACGTTGAAAGCCCCGACGTAGACGTAATCGTGAGACTCACACGTCAACCTCACACCTCCGGCCTCAGAATCTCAACCCTCAGGCCTGCTAGGGACCTGAAACGTTCCGCGTCCTCGATCGACCCCACTATCTCCCCGAAGTGCATCGGAATAGCCAGCTTAGGTGCGATCTTTCTCGCAAAATCGGCCGCCTCTTCGGCGGTCATCACGTAGGTTCCACTGACAGGCAGTAGCGCGACGTCGATTGCCTTCAGCTGAGCCAACTCAGGGACGTCGTCGGTGTCGCCGGCGTGGTAGACTCTAACTCCCGCGATCTCGATAACGTATCCAACGCCACCGTAATTCTTGGGATGAAAGGGGACACCGGGGGCCCTGAACTTGTTGACGTTGTAAGCCGGCACCGCTTGATACCTCACTCCTGAGACCTCGCCCGAGCTCCCGGGCTCCACGAACTCCTTCGACCTGCACCCGAGGTCCTTGAGGGCCCTTGAACAGTTCCTCGCGGCTACAATAGAGGTCTTTTCCCTGTCAACGAACGGTTCTAGGTCCTTCAACGAGCAGTGATCGAAGTGGTCGTGCGTGACGAAGACGACGTCCGCCTTGACCTGTCGCCTCATCCTGACGTTGAAAGGGTCTATGACGACCGTCTTCCCAGCGCCGGTGAGGAGAAACCCGTCGTGACGCAGCCAAGTGATCGTCAAGTCGCCGAAGACGACGCTCGATGGCATCGGGGCTTCACCTCCTTCCCCAGATAAGAACATAGCACGTGATGTTCGGTTAGCGGACGTTGGAGAGGATTCTCTGCAGGGTGGTCTCGAGCCTCTTGATCCGCTCGGTGCCCTCGTCGTAACCGAAGAGGAGCTCGTTGAAGCCCTCTAAGAACCTGACGACCTTGGGTCCGGACTCCACCTTCGCGACGCTCTTCAGAGCGCAGGAGACGTTGGAACAGAGAACCTCTACAACGCCGCTCAGCCTCTCGACCCTGAGGTTCTCTGGAGAGAGGACGTTCCCACACGCACAGATGGGCCAACCGTCGCTCATTCGACTTGGCCGCGTAACAGTTTAATTTATAGCTACCCCGGCTAGGGAGGGTTGCTCGTAGACGTTCATGCTCACTTGACAGATCCTAGGGTAATGGGGAGGCTCGGGACGGTGATGTCATCGGCCACGGCCGCTGGCGTCTGGAGGGTCGTAACCTGCGGGATCGGGCCAGAGGACTCGAGGGCGGTCCTCAGACTTGTCAACGGGCAGGTGAGGGCGTCTCTGGGCATAGCTCCCTACGACCTGAGGGGGTACGAAGAGGTGCTGGAACTGATCGAGAGGAACCCCGGAAGCGTCGACGCGGTCGGCGAGGTCGGTCTGGACCTCTACAGGGGCTCGAGGGAGACGCTGGAGGAGCAGGTAAGGGCGTTCAAAGAGTTCATTAGGCTCGCGAGGTCGCTCGACAAGCCGATAGTCGTCCACAGCAGGAACGCCGGGAAGCTCGCGATCGAGGTGCTAATGCAGGAGGGCGCGGAGAGGGTCGTGATGCACGCCTACGACGGTGACGTCTCGGCTGCGAGGAGGGGCGCGGAGAGGGGCTTCAGGTTCTCGATACCTCCGAGGATCGCAGAGTCCGACCAGAAGAAGTCGCTGGTGAGGAGGCTGCCGCTGGAGGCCCTGCTCCTAGAGACCGACTCTCCTTGGCTCGGGCCCTCAAGGAGCTCGATCAACGAGCCGAAGAACGTCTGGTTCTCCGTCGAGTGGATCGCGCGGATCAAGTCGGTCTCCCCTCAGAGGGTCGTCGAGGTCACCTACCGGAACGCGCTGGAGACCTTCGGCTGGACAGACTGACCGATATAAGTTCATAAGACGAATCTAGCTCGTTTTCGGTTGGCAAATCTTATCTATTGGATAGATCAACCAGATCTGATGTCTCAGACGGGATCTGTCGGGAGGACCTCTAAGACCATCACCGTTGTGCTGATCGTCGCCTCGCTGGTCGTGGGCTTGTTGAGTGGAGTTGCGGCCGCCCCGGTGATCTTCCCGCCCGTGACGCAGTTCCGGACGATCACTCAGATCCAGACCACACAGCTGATCACAACGGCGACGGCCGTGGTCGTCGAGCCGACGATCAAGTACGCGAAGCTCTTCACCATTGAGAGGCGGGACGGGTTCACGGTCCTCAGGGACGGTGCCAACAGAACGATACTGCTGGTGCCGAGAGGCAGGACCGCGCCAGACGTAAGGGCGGACCTCGTCGTGACGGTCCCTGTTGAGCGGATGGTACTGATGTCCGCGACTCACGTCGCGCTGATCGAGAGGCTGAGGGAGTACGCGCCAGAACTCCTGACGAGGGTCAAGGGAATAATGTGGGGGAACTCTTACAGGTGGTTCTTTCCGGAGATAGACGGGGCCCTGAAGGACGGCAGGATCGCTGACGTCGGTGCCGCGTTTTCGCCGAACTACGAAGCGATCGTCGCGCTGAGGCCCGACCTGGTCATGATCTACACGTACCCCGGCGACCCGATACCGTCCAAGCTCGCTGAGCTGAAGCTGCCGTACGTCGTCAACAGCGAGTACCTCGAGGACACGTTGCTCGGGAGGTTCGAGTGGATCAAGTTCGTCGGCGCGTTCCTCGGGTTGGACGAGGAGGCCAGGACCGTCTTCAGGTTCGTGGAGACATCGTACCAGCTGACCGCTGAGAAGGTGACCGGCGCGATCGACGCGAAGCTGGCGACCCCGAAGAAGATCGTCTGGTTCTCGGTCTTCAGGGGCACGGTCTACGTCGCGGCCGGAGGGAGCTACGTCGCCAAGGCGATCGGCGACCTCAAGGGGGTCTACGCCTTCTCGGACATCAGAGGGACCGGGAGCGGCACCGTAACGCTGGAGGAGCTGGTGCGGAGGGCAGCCGACGCCGACGTGATCATGCTCTCGACCGACCTGGTGGCGTCGCTGGACGCGCTGCTGGCTGAGGTCCCGGGGCTCGCGGGGTCGAAGGCGGTGAGGGAGGGCCGGGTCTTCAGGTACAACTCGAACATCTTCCAGCTCGGCTACTACGACACTGAGGGCTGGTTCAGGGACCTGGCCGCGGTCCTCTACCCGGAGCTTTTCAAGGACCACCAGCTGAGCTATTATGTTAGGCTCCGGTGACTTGATTCGTGAGGCACTGGCCGCTCCCTCTGCTCGGCGCGTCTCTGTTTGGGTCGTTCCTGATCTCGGTCTCGACCGGGACGGTCCGGATACCCTTTGAGGTCGCGGTCGCCCACGTCTTCGGGCTAAGCTCCGCCGACCACGTCACCACGGCCGTCCTCGACATCAGGACTCTTCGGGTGCTGGCGGCGGCGATCACCGGCGCCTGCCTCGGCGCCTCAGGGGCCCTGCTCCAGTCGCTCTTCCGGAACCCTCTCGCGGACCCCTTCGTCCTCGGGATATCGTCGGGCTCGTCGCTGGCGATCGCGCTGACGCTGGTCTTCGGACTAGGAGGCGCTCTGATCTCACAGTACGACCCCTACGCCCTCTACGCGGCCGGAGCGTTAGGTGCCCTCCTCACGTCGCTCTTGGTCATCTCGCTCTCGTCGGTGGTCCAGTCGGTCTCCTCGGTCGTCCTCGTCGGCGTGATGGTCGGGTACCTCAACTCCGGGCTTACCGCCCTCGTGGTCTTCCTCTCGGAGGTCGAGAGGGCTAGGGCATTCAGCTTCTGGACGCTGGGGAGCTTTGGGGCTGCGAAGTGGTCGATCCTCCTCCCGCTCCTTCCGGTCTCGGCCGCGACGCTCCTCACGATGTTCCTCATGGCGAAGCCCCTGAACGCATTAGCTTTCGGAGACGAGACCGCGGTCTCGATGGGCGTGAGGCTCAGGCCGACGAACGTCGCGACGGTCGCGGTGGCGGCCTCTGCCCTCAGCGCCTCGACGCTCATCGCCGGGCCTATCGGCTTCATCGGGCTCGCATCAGCCCACCTAGTCAAGCTGGCCCTGGACACCTCCGACAACAGAGTCGTGATCCCGCTCTCGGCGGTCGTCGGCGCGACGGTCGCGATCCTCTCCGACCTCGCCGCGAGGTCGCTGTTACCTCCGATGGACCTCCCGGTCACCGCGGTCACCTCGATCTTCGGCGCTCCGCTCCTCGTCTTCTTGGTCCTCAGGAGGAGGGGTTGGAAATGATCGAGGCCAGGGCGCTCTCGGTCGGGTACGGCGCGAAGGTCGTCCTCGGGGGCGTGGAGCTGGAGGTGAGGCCCGGCGAGCTGACCCTGTTAATCGGGCCCAACGCGTCCGGCAAGTCGACGCTCCTGAAGACGCTGGCCGGCGTCCTGAGGCCGGTCATGGGCGCGGTCTACGTCGCGGGCGCCGAGCTCCACAGGCTGCCTCCCCGCGAGAGGGCGAGGAGGGTGAGCGCGGTCTTCACGGGCAGGCCTGACCTGAACGCGATGACCGTCGAGGAGGTCGTCGCGATGGGGAGGTACCCCTGGACGAACCTGGCCCACCTCCTCTCCGAGGAGGACAGGAGGGCCGTCGAGGGGGCGATGAGGGACGCGGGGGTCCTCCACCTGAGGCACAGGAAGGCGTCCGAGCTCAGCGACGGCCAGTTCCAGCGGGTCATGATCGCGAGGGCCCTCGCCCAGTCGCCCCGTTGCCTCGTCCTCGACGAACCGACGACCCACCTCGACGTGAGGTCCCGCCTGGAGGTGATGGGGCTGCTCCTCAGGCTCACGAGGTCCAAGGGGATCGCCGTGATCGCATCGACCCACGAGCTGGAGCTGGCCCTTAGGTTCGCGGACAGGATAGTCGCGATCCTCGACGGCTCGATCGTGGTGAGGGACGACCCCGAGGACCTCCTCAAGGAGGAGGCGTTCGTGAGGGGCTTCGGTCTCGAAGGAGAGCTCTCGATCTCTCCCGTCACCCTCTCGGTCGAGTTCGGGCGCGGCTCTTCGCAGGGCTCTCCGCGGGTCTTCGTGATCGCCGGGGCCGGGACCGGCTCAAGGGTTTACAGGGCCTTGACCAGGAGGGGCGTCCGGGTCCTGACGGGCGTCCTGCACCGGAACGACGTCGACCACCACGTGGCGGAGTCGATGGGGATAGAGGTGATCTCCGAGGAGCCCTTCAACCCGATCGGTGAGGCGAGCTACTCGGCCGCGCTATCGGCCGCCCTCGGGTCAGACGCGGTCGTCTACGCTTCGCCCCCCATCGGCCCGTTGAACAGGAAGAACGCTGAACTCACGAACGAGCTGGTAGGCGCGGGCATGAGGGTCCTGATGACGCCGGGGCCGTCGTCGGGGCTGGTGAGGGGGGCTGAGCCGGTGGAGAGCGTCGGGATGTTGATCGAGGAGCTCCTCCGGCCCGGAGCTGAGGTTAAGAAGGCCGAGGCGCGGGTAGGCTGAGTGAGCGGGCTGCCGCAGCACTACGTCGGGTTCTTCGAGCTCGTCCAGGACGCGCTCTCGGGGCTCGTGAGGCTGGAGCACCTCCACGTCTCACCGCCGGTCAAGGTTTGCGCTGTCGACGCCTCCTACTCCGACGGGTTGGGGAGGGCCGGGTGCGTGGTGGTGAGCCTCCCCGACTGGCAAGTCCACGAGGAGAGGTCTGCGGAGCTGGAGGTCCTCTTTCCTTACGTCCCAGGCTTCCTGTACCTTAGGGAGGGGCCCTTGGTCGTCGAGTGCGTCCGCAGACTGAGGGGAGAGTTCTCGGTCCTCGTGGTGAACGGCCACGGCGTCGCCCACCCGAGGCGCGCCGGCCTCGCGTCGGTCGTCGGGCTGCTCCTCTCGGTTCCGACCGTTGGCGTCGCGGGTTCGCTGCTGGTCGGCGAGCCGAGGTGGAGGGGCTCCGTGGGCGACGTGGTCCTCGGGGAAGAGGTGGTGGGCAGGTGCTACAGGACTCCGGGAGGGAGGGAGTACTTCGTGAGTCCGGGCCACCTTACGGACCTCGAGACCGTCGATGAACTCATTGACGTCACGGGGACGAGGCTTCACGAGCTCGTGAAGCTGGCCCACGTCACCGCTTCTCGCCGACCGTCTTCGCGATCAGCGGGGGCCTGACCTGACCGAGCTTCACGCCCTCCACGAACCTCACCGCCTCCAGGGCCGCCATGCACCCGAAACCCGCAGCGGTTATCGCCTGCTTGTACTTCTTGTCGTGGACGTCGCCCGCCGCGAATACGCCGTCGACGCTCGTCCTGACGAGATCCCTGGTGACGATGTAACCGTCCTCGTCGAGCTCGACCCAGCCCTTGAGGAACTCGGTGGCTGGAGCATGCCCGATCGCCACGAAGACCGCGTCGCACTCGATCACGCCGGTCTCTCCGGTCTTCACGTTCCTCACCTTCACGGCCTTCACCTTCACGTCCCCGAGGATCTCGTCGACGACGCTGTTCCACACGAAAGATATCTTCGGGTTGGCGAAGGCCCTGTCCTGCATCGCCTTCGAGGCCCTCAGCTTATCCCTCCTGTGGATCACCGTCACCCTCTCGGCGAGGTTCGCGCAGAAGAGGGCGTACTCCATCGCCGAGTCGCCTCCTCCAATCACGACCAAGTTCTTGGCGCCCCTGAAGAGCGGGGCGTCGCAGGTGGCGCAGCTCGAGACTCCCCTCCCGATGAACCTCCTCTCCGACTCAAGTCCGAGCCACTTGGATGCAGCCCCGGTCGCGACGACGATCGATAGCGCCGAATACTCCGATTCGCCCGCGTAGACCTTGAACGGGTACGTCGATAGGTCAACGCCCTTTACCTCCTCGTAGACGATCTCTGACCCGGCCCTCTCTGCCTGCTCCCTCATTCGGTCCATCAGTTCAGGCCCGTTTACGCCCTCAGCGAATCCGGGGAAGTTCTCGACGACTGTCGTGAGCATCAGCTGGCCTCCCGGCGTCACGCCCGCTATCATCAGCGTCCTCATCCCTGCGCGCGCGGCGTAGATGGCTGCCGTGCAACCTGCAGGCCCCGATCCTATGACGACTATGTCATAAGGCTCCTGTACCATCGCCCACTCTTCCCTCGAACCCGTGATAAACCTTCGGCTCTTCCTCTTCAGCCCGTCCGGGAGCGTGAGACATTGATCGGGAGGCTGTTCGTTACTCGTCGGTGATGAGTTGTGCTCGGTGCGGCCTCGATGAAGCAAGGGACGCGCTTGAGTTGGAACACGCTGACTCTTGGTGCCCGATGGTGAGGGGCTCTCGTATGATCAATGGGAAGAAGCTGATCCTGGAAATCGAGTCGAGGATCCCAGGTCCAGGCACACGCTCATGAGGGCCACTTCGAGGGCGCCCATCCGCTGATAGAGAGGGCCCTACTTAGGGCTGTAACGAACTAGTGCAGGTCTTGTGAACTTCCGCCGACCCCAGAAGTCTTCGCTTACTGCAGGACGGTCTCGAGGGCAAGGGCCGAGCTTCTAGTCAGGGGAGCTGCGCTGAGGCTTCGGAGAGATCAGGTAATACCTGACGTCGGACTTGAGGACCCTCGTCGTGACGAAGACGTTCACCTCCCTGACCCCCTCTACCCTCCTCACAGCGCTCACTCTAGCCTGAAGGTCTGTGAGGTCGGTGCCGAAGACCACCGCGATCAGGTCGTACTCGCCGCTCAGCTGATAGACGTTCGTGACCTCTCTCATCTCCATTAGGGTCGATGTGACCGATTCCATCCTCCCTGGCTCCACCTTTATCATGAGGGCCGCGGAGACGGTCAGGCCGAGGGCTCGCGGGTCCAACAACACCGTGAACCTCCTGATCACGCCGCCCTTGAGGAGCTTCCTGATCCTGTATCGGACTGTGTTCTCGTGGATGCCGAGCTTCCTCGCGATCTCAGCCGCGCTCTTCCTCGAGTCCTCCTGAAGGATGTCGATGATCTTCACGTCGAGGTTGTCGAGCCTCAACCTACGACCCACACCCCACAGCGGGATATATCTTCGAGGACTCCCAAGTTCTGCAACGCCCACGATGAGGCTCCCGAGATTTATTAGGTGAAGACAACCCCTGAAGCCGATGAGCGCCTCTGCGGGCGTAGAGTACACTTCGATCTATGAGATCAGGGGCCCGCTGGTCATCGTGGACAAGGTCGAGAGGGCGAGGTTCGAGGAGCTCGTTGAGGTGGAGACCGCAACCGGTGAGAGGAGGCTGGGTAGGGTGATCGAGGTCGGAGGCGGAAGAGCGGTCGTCCAGGTCTTCGAGGGAACCAGGGGGCTCTCGATTGAAGGGACCAAGGCGAGGTTCCTAGGAACCACCTTGCGTTGGGGCGTCTCGATCGAGTGTTTGGGGAGGGTCTTCGACGGCCTAGGCAGACCACTTGACGGTTTGCCTGCACCCTACGCGGAGGACTTCAGAGACGTTAACGGCGAGCCAATAAACCCGGAGCGGCGAGAGTACCCTTCGGAGTTCATACAGACTGGGATCTCGGCGATCGACGTGATGAACAGCCTGGTGAGGGGCCAGAAGCTGCCGATATTCAGCGGATCGGGACTGCCCCACAACGTCCTAGCGGCCCAAATCGCTAGGCAGGCCACGGTCCCCGGCAAGGGTGAGGACTTCGCGGTCATCTTTGGTGCGATCGGTGTCCAGAACGACGAGGCCAGGTACTTCAGGACGAGCCTCGAGGAGAGCGGTGCCCTCTCGAGGTCAGCCCTCTTCCTGAACCTCGCGGACGACCCGGCGATAGAGAGGATCATAACGCCGCGAGTCGCACTCACGCTGGCCGAGTACCTCGCATACGAGCAGGGCTATCACGTGCTGGTCATACTAACTGACATGACGAACTACTGTGAGGCCCTGAGGGAGATCAGCGCCGCGAGGGAGGAGGTCCCGGGAAGGAAGGGTTACCCCGGGTACATGTACACCGACCTGGCTTCGGTCTACGAGCGCGCGGGAAGGATCAAGGGCCTGAAGGGCAGCGTTACACAGATGCCTATACTCTCGATGCCGAGCGACGACATCACGCACCCCATCCCCGACTTAACGGGATACATCACGGAGGGCCAGATCGTCCTCGGTAGGGACATTTACAGGAAGGGCATATACCCACCGATCAACGTGTTGATGTCCCTGAGCAGGTTGATGGGTCCGGGAATCATCGCACCGAAGAAGACGAGGCCCGACCACGGCGACGTCAGCAACCAGCTCTACGCCTCTTACTCAAGGGCCGTCCAGCTTAGGGCGCTCGCGGAGATCGTCGGGAAGGGAGGGCTCTCGGCTTCGGACCTGAAGTACTTGGAGTTCGGCGACCTCTTCGAGCAGAAGTTCCTCAATCAATCTGCCTACGAGAACAGGACGCTCGATCAGTCGCTGGAGATCGCGTGGGACATCCTCTCAACTCTTCCAGAGTCGGAACTCACCAAGGTCAAGGAGGAGCACATTAAGAGACACTACAGGAAGAGGGCGCCGCAGCAGGCCGCTTAATCGACTTGTTATTTCAGCTGACGCTATCCCACCGCAAGGTCTTCCACTCCAAGTACCACGATCTGATTCTATCGGTATCCGGATCTTGGAGGAGGTTGGAGGTCTACGCGGACGGCCGCCATGTTCCCGTACAGCTGTTTCCCGAGCTGAAGTCAAGGTGGGCCCTCGTCGTGTTGCACACTGTGGGTGAGCCGGTCAGGCTGTCCGGTACCAGTGCGGAATTCGAGGTCTCTGCGAGGTTAGCTGAGGAGGGCGTCAGGGATCCGAGCTCCTGGCTGAAGGGAAGCATCGAGGAGGGCCGGATCAGGGTCGTGACGGATCACCTCTCAACCATACCGTCGTTCATCGCGTTCGGGGAGGTCATAGGAGTGGCACAGTGGCCTCGAGCAATCGGTCCAGCGTCTGTGGTTAGGTCACCGCCCTGCTCGATACTCGAGTTGAAGGCTGACGGTTTCAGCTCGCTTTCGAGCACCTGTGAGGAAGGGTCTGAGGGTCGCCCTATCACGACTGAGGAGCTTCTGAAGGCCCTTGAGGGCTCTGTCTCGAGGAACGTAGGCAGTCGATGCGCGGTGTGCCTGTCAGGCGGTCTCGACAGCGGTCTCTTGCTGAAACTTGTCTCGGAGCAAGTAAGGAGTGTGGTCGCGATCACGGTTGGCGTGAGCGGGTCAACCGACTTCCAGAGGGCTAGGAGGGCTGCGAGGTCGTTCGGCGTTGATCACGTGATCCACGAGCTAACGGAGGACGAGGTCGCTCGCACTGCAACCTACCTGAGGAGGGTGATGGGTCTTGAGAGGCCGATGGACCTCTCGCTCGCGGTGGTTCAGTACACTTGTGCGTCCCTAGCTAGGTCGCTCGGGCTCTGCCAGTTAGTGGTGGGACAGGGCGCCGATGAGCTCTTCGGCGGCTACGCGAAGTACGTTAGGGCCTTGGAGGAAGGCGGAGAGCGGAAGTTGGAGGCCCTCATGCGTTCGGACCTTAGAGAGCTATGGACGCACGGGCTCGTGAGGGACTACGTCTCAGCGGCACTCGGAGGGGCTACTCTCACTGTGCCTTACCTCGCTCCGGAGGTAGTCTCGATAGCGCGGGCTCTACCAGCTCACCTAAAAGTGAAGGGGTCTGACAGGAAGGTCGCCCTTAGGGAGGTGGCGAGGGTCGCCTCATTGCCCGAAGAGGTGTGGGCGGCTGAGAAGAGGGCAGCTCAGTACAGCACGGGCGTGGAGAAGGTAATCAGGCGGTGGTTGAGGCGCACTCTTTAAGCCCAGTACAACAACAGTCTTGACGTGGAACACTTCGATGACCCCTTGGTGAAGAGGTTGAAGGGGCCCTCACCGGTCCTGCCATCGGACATCGAGATGCTGGTGAGGGAGGTGGTTGCGCTGAGGGAGGAGGTAAAGAGGATCAAGAGAGCGCTGATCGAGCACGGCATCAGGATAGATTAGGTAGGTCTGGATGGAGCTGCTGGAGGAGCGGCCGCAGGCGCTTCGCCACCTCGATGGTCAGCCTCACGTCCTCCCGACAGTGCCTCAATATTTTCGAGGCGCTCGCCCGGTTCCCCAGAAGGGCGCTCTCGTAGAGCGATGGGACGTCTGCACCTGTCGTTGGCTCCTCCCTCCTCAACCCCAAGAACCGAGCGACGTTCCAGAGCGAGGAATTGCTCAGCTTCATCTCCCTCTCCACGACTGCGGCCAGGTCCAAGTGCTTCGGGTTGTAAAGGAGCCTCGGATCTATGCCGAGCTTGATCGACCTCGAGGCGAGCCACGGCACGTCGAATTCCCCTCCCCTCCAGGTCAGGAGGACGTGGGCCCTTCCGACCTCAGTCACGACCCTTCCTAAGACAGTCTTCTCCTCCGGAGGTTTCCTCACTACGAACGCCCTCAACCTGCCGGTCCAGTAGTCCCCGAGGACCGCACAGACGAAGTGTCCGACGTCGGCGTGTAGAGACGTTGTCTCTATGTCCAGTGCCATAACGGTAGGCCTCACCTTCAACCCCGGACTGATGCTGGCGAACCCGTTATAAGCGTAAGGCGTATGATGAGAATGAGGGTTTTTACGACCGCCTCCGAGACAAGGCATAAACGCAACGGCGTTGCTGAGCCTCAGGGGTCGGTACGAGTTATGATCGAGCCCCACAGGTACTGGCCTCACAAAGAGGCTCTAGTCAGGAGCGTGATCGGACCGCTTCAAGATGTGCTAGAGATCGGCTCCGGTGCCAACGGATACGGCCGAAGGGCTAAGCACCGGAACTACGTGGGGGTGGACGTTGACAGACGCGTGAGGCCGGACGTGGTGGCGTCGGCCACTCATCTCCCGTTCAGGGACGGCGTATTCGATTGGGTGGTTGCCTTAGACACCGTCGAGCACGTCGGAGACATCCACCGCTGCCTTAGCGAGGTCGGTCGCGTACTGCGAAGCAGGGGCTCGATGCTGATCACGACGCCGAACTTCTTGGGGTTGGGCATCTACGACAGCCTCGCCGACCCGACGCACGTCCACAGGTTCAGCTGGTGGTCTCTGGAAAGGGTGCTGAGGATGAACGGCTTCGAGACGGCGGCGAAGTTGAGGCTGATGCTTCACGTCTTCCTCCCAAAGAGCGACCGGTCTCCGAGCTTCCTCAAGTACCTCCAGCAGTCGATCTGCATCGTGTCGAGGAGGGTCTTTTGACCAATAGGGAGCTGAGTAAGTCGCTGGTCGGTGCAGTGGTGGCCGTAGCGGTCCTGTTAGCCCTCTCCAGGTTCACAGGCGTGACGCTCTCAGACCTTTACGAGCTACCCGCACAGGTCCTCTGGATCTCGTTGGCGTTGGTTGTCCTCAGAATGGCCGCTCAAGGGTTGAGGTTCTACCTCATAGTTGGCTCGGTGGGCAGGGTAAGGTTAGGCGTCCGCGAGGCCTTGATGATGCGGGGTGCGAGCGAGTTCTTCGCCCTGACGACTGTCCCATTCGTCGCTGATGAGGCGGCGCGCGCCGTGATGCTTGCCAGAAAGGGCGAGAGGCCGATCACTGCCTTCTGGATCTCGACCGCGGAGCTGGTGGTCGATGTGGTAGTTTCAGCCCCCCTCGCGGTGATGTCCGCACTCTACGCGGCCTCCGTCGGTTCGTGGGCGATCGCGTCGGCCGTGCTCTCTGTGGCGCTGACGCAGCTAGCTGGCACAGCCGTGCTCTTCGCTTACGCGGGAAGGGGTTTGGACGGAGGAGGTCTGATGAGGAGGCTCTCGGTCCTCTTGCCTCCTAGGGTGAGAGGGGAGATTAGCGATGGCATTAGAGAGATGAAGCGGGTACTCAGAGGGATCGTCGACTCAAAAGGTCTCTCGAGGGCGACTGCCATGGCCACGGCCTCTATAGCGGTCGCCGTGCTTCCATCGGTGGTCCTCTCGGTGCTCCTCGAGGACCTCTCCCCAAACGGACTGGTCACAGGTCTATATGCGACGATGGCTGGCAACACCCTCGGCGTCCTTCCGATATCGGTGGGAGGGGCCGGTGTCACGGAGGCAGGCGTATACCTCTACCTCCTCGGAGTATACGGTATCGGCGACTGGGGGTTGGTCCTCGGTTGGAGGCTACTCACGTATTACGTGAAGCTCTGTTTGACCACGGCTCTCCTAGGTCTTTACCTTCTGACTCTGAGGCGATCAGGCCGAACGTGACCCTAGTGTAGGAACCTTCTGGCGCTAAGTCCCTGACGCACTCGCCGTGGATGACCTCCGCGAGCACCTCGACCCCCGCCGCTATTGAAGGGCCGTGGCCGCTGAAGTACCTCTTAGCATCGACCGCGTAGACCTCCCTTCGTGCGAAGGCCGGAAGCGCCCTGAACCAATCCAGCTGGTTTAGCGACTCCGCGTCTTTACGTGACCTCTCGAGGTTGAAGCCGCACGGTCCCACCACCACGACCTCCGGCATGAAAGAGATCAGTTCCGGTGGAGAGACCATCCTAGACGGCACGCCCGGAACTCCGAAGTCCCTTCCACCAGCGATGCTGACCATCTCCGGCACCCAATGGCCGCCGCAGAAGGGAGGATAGCACCACTCCATGAAGAGCGTCCTCTTGACCTCGAGCCCCGAGACCAAGTCCCGCACCAAATCGAGCCTCATTCTCAATCGTTCAACCAGTTCCTTGCCCTCCGCCTCCCTCCCCACGAGCCTAGCCAACTCGAGGATCGACTGAAGGGACTCGTTCACCGTCTTCGGCGCGACAGCGATCGTCCTCGGAAGGCCCTCGACCTGGACCTGCGAAGGGGTTACGGCGCAGACGTGGCACAGGTCCTGAACCACTATCAAATCGGGCCTGAGGTTGAGAATGGCTTCATAGTCAATCTCGTAAAGAGGCTTACGTGCCGCTAGGTGTTCCCTCACCGCATTATCGATCTCGAGCTGGCCCATGTTCTCGGTATTCAGCACAGGCCTTACAACTACCCTCCTGTGGTGATTGGGCTCGGGGTTAGGGCAAGCATAGGTTATGCCGACTACTTCGTCATGCATCCCCAGAGCGTAAAGGCTTTCGGTGACGCTGGGAACCAAAGAGACGACCCTCATCGAGCCTCCTCACCGGCTAGCGGTATTTCACCGATTCGCACCGACTAAGCCCCGTAAATCGCGCAATTAGACGGTTGATGAGGACATACGTCTCGCAGCGTCCTGAGGCAACCCTATTTACCAGCCAAAACGTTGAATGGGAGCATGAGCGGGTTGGACGACTCAGAACTTGAGAAGATCAAAAACAGGAAGCTATGGGATCGGATGCGATCCTCGGTCAGCGGTGACGACCCCAAGCCGCAGCAGTCGATAGATGCTCCTGTTGACCTGACGGACGCGAACTTCGACGAGTTCGTTAAGTCTCACGGCTTGGTGATCGTGGACTTCTGGGCTGAGTGGTGCATGCCCTGCAGGTTCATGGCTCCAGTGGTGAAGGACCTAGCCAAGGAGATGGCGGGAAGAGTGGTGTTCGCCAAGCTAAACGTCGATGAGAACCCGAGGACCGCGGCGAGGTTCGGGATAATGAGCATACCGACCTTCATGGTCTTCAGGGGAGGAAAGCCGATAGACGCGATAGTGGGCGCCATGCCTAAGCAGAAGTTCAAGTCGATGATCGAGAGGTATCTGAGCTAGACTCCGAGGAAGAGGTCTGGCTCTCTCACGCCGATAGAGTGGAAGACCTCGGCCTCTACCCTTCCCACCGCTTCTGGAACCCTTGCCCTGATCTCCTCGTACCTCCTGTAGAACTCGGCCCTGACCTTCTCCACTTGGGAGAAGAGCTCGTCCGCGTCCCTGTAAGCCGACCTGATCGTCCTGTAACGCCTCGTGTTGCCTACCAGTTCGACGAAGTGGGCGGTCACGGTACCCTGAGACTTCAAGAACCCCCGCTTACCTCTCCTTCCCGATCCCGAAGCCACTGCCTCGACCAGTATCGAGACGTGTCTGGTCTCCCTCCCCGAGTCGAACAGAAGGTCCAGAGCGAACCCGCATCTCCCGAACCGCGCGTAGATCCTCTTCTCCATCGGGTAGTGCCTCAGCGTGGCTAAGCCCTTGAGCGCCGGATCGTTCAGCAACCTCACGACCTCAGACGTTATCTTGTCGACCTTAGCGGGCACAGCGGTTCTAGCTAGACCAACTATATGTGTGTTGACGACAAACGGAGCCGACTCTCGTTCGGTGGACTTCATGACGCGGAGAACGAGAAAGTACCTCAGTCGTATCAAAGGCTCCGAGCGCGAGATTGACTTAAGGGTTCTGACGCTCTACTTGAGGGCCTGGGAAGCTGATTGAAGGGTCGCGAGGACCGTCATGATCTGAACCTCTGGCGTGGCGCCCTGTGATATGCGGTAATCGATCTCTCCTAGCAGGCTGAGGATCCTAGCTTTGTCGACCTCCCTCACGGGGATGTAGAAGACCTCGGCGTACATCCGGTTCAAGATCTCCCTCTCGGACACGCCGTTGACGTAGAGGGCTTGTCTGAGGACCCGTTTGGCCTCGTCGAGCTTGCCGTTCAGGGCCAGCTCCATCATCCTCCTCACATCGACAGCAGCCGCGAACCCCACGACCCTGTAAACGAGGTCGGCCGTCACGGTTCGAGAGTAGATCGAAGCGGTCTGCAGGACGTTCAAGACCTTCCTCAGGTCGCCCTCGGAGACCTCGTAGAGGGCCTTCAGGGCCCCCTCTTCCACGCTTATCCCCTCAGATTTTGAGACCCTTTCGACCATTTTCCTAACGCCGGACTCGTCGATCGCCCTGAACCTGAACACCGCGCATCGGGACTGTATAGGTTCAATGATCCTGTTGAGGTAGTTCGCCGCGAGGATGAACCTGCAGGTCGCAGAGAACTGCTCCATCACCCGCCTGAAGGCGTGCTGGGCCTCGGCCGTAAGCATGTCCGACTCGTCGAGGAGCAGTATCTTGAAGCCCGGTCCAGCCATTGGGATCATCCTAGCGAACGTCTTGACCTTCTCCCTGATCACATCGATACCGCGCTCATCAGATGCGTTGATCTCGAGGAAGTGTCCGTCCTCGACGTACCTATCGCCGAAGAGGTCTCTCGCGAGGGCGTGTGCCGCGGCAGTCTTCCCTACGCCCGGGGGGCCGGTGAAGATCATGTGGGGGATGCCCTTCGTCTTCAGTAGACCCGTCAGCGCCTCAACAATCGGCTCCTGGTCGATCACGTCCCTGAGCGATTTTGGCCTGTACTTCTCGATCCAAGGGATGCCCTCGCTCATTCCGTTAGTTACCCCCGACCACACAATATTAGTTAAAGCTAGTCCGAGCCCCGTGCAGGTCTCTGCGCGTTGCCGGGAAACCTTTTTACGTGGAGGGCGAAACAGCGGTTGGGAAAAGGCCTTGATCCAGGGCATGGAGTGGGTGATCGTGCTCGTTGTAGTTGCCATCTTACTCCTCTGGGGCCCTGAGAAGATCCCGAAGATTGCTAGGGCGATAGGTCAGGCGAGGAGGGAGTACGAAAGGGCCTCTAGGGACCTTCAAGAGGAGTTGAGATCGGGCGTCGGCGAGCCCACATCACTCGCTGCTCCGCAGTCCTCAGCGGACATAATATCGATCGCTAGGTCGCTCGGAATCGAGACCGAGGGCAAGACGAAGGATCAGATAGCGGACGAGATCGCGGCGAAGCTCAAGGAGAAGAAGTGAGCTCCATTGATCTCGGTAACAGAGGCCCTTCTGCTGATCGCGGCCATCATCCTCATCTGGGTGCTATTGAAGCCAGAGGTTCTGGTGAGGTGGGGGAGAACTCTGGGAAGGCTGAAGGCTGAGGCCTCCCGGGTCGGGTCGGATGACGAGGTTTACAGGCTGGCCGAGCGCCTTGGCATACCTACCGAGGGTAAGACCAGAGAGGAGCTAATTGAGGAGATCAGGAACAGATCGAAGAGAACGGAAGCGAAGTAACAAAAAATGCATCGTCTTGTGTTGGGGCCTGGGGAAGCTTATGTCCCGGCCGGTGGGGCTGCCTGTGCTGGTGGCTTCTCCGGTGGCTTGGCAACCGGCTTCTTTTTGGCCGGAGCCTTCTTCGCCACCTTCTTCTTCGCTGCCTTCTTCTTCACCTTCTTAGCTGGCATCTTCCATCACTCAGCAATTATTGTAATAAGATGGTATAAGAATGTTACGTTGAGTTGGGTGAAAATGGAATGAGGTTCGCGGCCATTGTTCTCGGTGCGGGTGCCTCGATTAGGATGAGGGGAGGGTTCAAGCTGGTCGAAGAGGTCGGGGGGAAGGAGGTGGTGAGGAGGGTTGTCGAGGCGGCTCTTGGCTCTGAATGCAGTCCCGTCGTGGTCGTGCTCGGCTACATGGCTGAACGGGTCCGGAGCGTTCTGCCGAAGGGCGTGGAGGTGGTCCTGAACTCGGATTGGTCATCAGGGATGTCCTCGAGCATAAGGAAGGGGGTTGAAGCGGTGATGGCGAGGGCTGAAGGTGTGATCATCTGTCCCGGCGACATGCCCTTCGTGAGGTCCGAAACGCTGAACAAGTTGGTGAAGGCCTGTGGGGAAGGGATAGCTTACTGCGCAGTCGCTGGGGAGGTTCGCAGCCCGGTGGCCTTCAGCTCGAGGTACTTCAAGGACTTGATGGCCCTAGAAGGCGACGAGGGAGCAAAGAGGGTGGTGATGCGTCACATCGGGTCGGCCGTTGCCGTCGAGGTCGACCCTCTGGAGCTGATGGACGTAGATTCGCCGGAGGAGCTGGAGTTGGCAAGGAGCTTGGTGAACAGGCTCAAACTGTGACCCTTGAAGACCTGATCACCGTCGGCTCACTTCAAGCCTCCTGAGGGTCTCTCTGGCCCTCCTCCTGATCGCGTTTCCATCCAGCCTCACTGGCCCCATCCTCATCACCCTCTCGGCCGATGCAGAGAGGCCTAGGGCCGTCGCCTCAGAAAGGTCTCCTGTCTCCATCAGACCCACCAAGAAGGCTCCGCCGAAGACGTCCCCGGCACCCGTTGCGTCTACCGGTTCTAAATCGATCCGTCCCCTGACTTCGCGGTCGCCGTTTGAGACGAGGACACCTCTCCTTCCCAGAGTAACCGCTATGGTAGACCCGATCGTCCGGCTCAGCTCGTTCACAGCCTGCTCAGGGCTGTTGTATCCGAGGGCCCTAGCCTCTTCCCATGCGAGCTTGATCACCCTGACGCTCTTGAACGCGTCCGGATCGATGGGGTCCAAGGAGGTCAGCCTGCCTCCCTCGCCGAATCTGCGCATCAGACCCTGAGGGTCGAGCAGCGACCACCTGAAGAGCCTAGCCTTATCGAGTAGCTCTGCCTTAACTTCTCCAGCCACCGGCCCTAGGTAGACCGCGTCGAATTCCTCCCCCAGGGACTCCACGAGTATGTCCGGTGCCCTGCTGAGCAGCCACATCTCCCTCTGGTCGTCCGAGTAAACGATCCTGAACCTCGTGGTTCGGTCCCCGGAAACCGTGGCCCTATCAACTGAGACTCCGAGCCCTTCCAGCTCCTTCAGAGCTTGAAGTCCGTCGGCGCCGACGACGGTCACGGCGTGTGGCTCGTGCCCCAGCGCGGCTATCGAAAGCCCAGCGTAGGTAGGCACTCCGCCGATCGAGGAGTAAGAGCCGGCCTTGACGACGACCTCGTCTATGACTAAATGCCCTACCACCGCGACCCTGAACCTCCTCATGCTCCTTCACGCTTAGGATACTTCACCCCCCTGCAGCGGATCCCCAATTTCGCCGCGACCTTCTGGACGACTGAGTCATCTGAGAGGAGGACGACGTCGTTTCCAGCGTCGGCCAGCTGCAGGGCTATGGCTATCACCTCAACGTCAGCCTCCGACGCGCCAGACTTCTCCCTTTTGTTCATAGACCGCCAGACCCTCTCCAAGTAGCTTTTGGACGGCGTCATGACGTTGAGGTGGCCCGCCTCCAGCAGCGCCGTGATTCGCGCCTCCTGAACCTCTGACGTGGTTCTGAGGAGCTCATAGACGACCGAGGGCGTCGTTACGGCAACAGCCTCGCCCGTGGGGACCGATGGGCTGACGATTAATGGAGTAGCGTCCAAAACCACGTACCTGTCCTTCTTCACCTCACCGTCCAACCTAGCCTCTTCCTCAACCTCCTCTCGAAGAGGGGCCCCCTGCCGACCCTGACGATGACGGCGTAGTGAGGCGATCTGAAGAACCTCACGGAGTTCGTGACGTCAGTCCTGGCGAAGCCGTCGCAGAGGACGGACGCTCTGCCTCCTATAACGTTTAGCTCGAGTGTCTTAAGACCCGAAACGACCAACGGTCTGAAATACGTGATCGGAGCGACTGGGGCCATGACGAAGCATTCCATCGTGTCGTCCACCGCAGGCCCTCCGCAGGAGAAGTTGTAGGCCGTCGATCCCACGGGAGTTGAGACCACCAGACCGTCACTGACGATGCCGTTGAGGACGAACCCGTCGAGTGCGATGGAGTACTCGATCACCTTGCCGGGCTCCGTGGCAGAGACGTAGGCGTCGTTGACGGCGTCTGCGACGACGTCGCCATCGACCTCCACCCTCACCCTCATGTGCCTCTCCGTATAGTAGGAGCCCCCGACGACCTTCTCCACCGCCTCCTGAGCCATCTCCGGCCCCACCTCGGCCAAATATCCTCCCCTTCCCACCGAGACCGGAAGAACTGGTGTCTCTGGTTCCTCGAGGTGATAAAAGGTCCTGAGTATGGTGCCGTCGCCACCGATGGCTACACCCAAGTCCACATCGAACCGCCTCTCCTGTAAGGAGTCGACGTCCATAACGGTCACGCGGTGACCACTTCCCGAGATCAGGTTTTCGAGTTTGGACGCAAGAGCAACGCTCGCCTCCTTAAGCCGCGTGTAAACCAGTAGTACCTCCACGCAGTTCCACCGGTTCGGCGGTATAATGGTTTTGGTCAGGGACCTTTAAATCATCAACGGCTTTAGGACACAGCAGTTGCTGAGGGACCTGCTTGAGGCGATGATAGAGTTCGCGCGGAACCACCTCCTTCACATAGGCCCCTTCGGGCTGGCTCTGCTCTCCTTCACCGAGTCGATATTCTTCCCTGTCCCACCTGATGCGCTTCTGGTACCGATGGTGCTGCTAGACCCTGCCAACGGCCCGCTCTACGGCGCGATAACGGTCGTCTCCTCGGTCGCAGGTGGTTTGGTAGGCTACTATTTAGGAAGGAGGTTCGGGAGGCCGCTGCTGCTCAGGGTCGCGGGGAAGCGAAACATCTCCGCTCTCGAGCGATACTTCGATCGCTACGGTGCTCTCGCGGTCGGACTGGCCGCGTTCACACCACTCCCCTTCAAGGTGTTCACCATCGGCGCCGGGGCTCTAGGGATGAGGGACGTTAAAGGGTTCATCGTTGCAGCTGCGATAGGGCGTGCAGCCCGGTTCATCCCCGTGAGCCTCTTCCTCTCGTTCTACGGCGAGGGCATGGTCGACCTGATCCTCAACTACGTGGACCTCATAGGATGGGTCACGCTCGCAGGCGTGTTAGCCTATGCCGCTCTACTCCTGATCAGGAAGCTAGCTCTTCGGCGAGAGCCCTCGTCTCTTCCTCAACCATCCGGGCCGTGACGCCTATTGATCTGAGCAAGGGCATCACGTCCGGTGGATCCGTGCCCGCAACGTAGGCTGAGTTCTTCGCGATCATCGGGAGGTACCTCGCGTAGACGCTAAGCCTCCTCTTGGCTGCCTCGCCCTTCTCTAGCCTGCTGAGGTAGAGTCTCAAGTTCCTGGCGCACTCCCTGATCGCGATCGTGAGCTCCCTCTCGATCTCGGGCCGGTCCGAGATCGCCTCCTTCCCGACCGTCTTGTAGGGCACCTTCGGCGAGCAGACGCTTGTCAGCACCAAAACAGGCATCCCCTTCTGGACCTTGTAAGAGCTCCAGTCGATCCTCTCCGATATCACCTTCCAAGAAACGTCGGCCTTCTCGTCGTAGAGCAGAGGTATCTTGTTCGCAAACCTCAGGAGGTGGATCTCCTCCGAGGGCTCGATTGAGCCACCGTATGCTATGGCCGCCTCCACGACGAAGGGTATTCCGGAGTAGCTTGAGGGGGGTCTCTGAACGACGTGCAGGAAGTCGGGCCTATAGATCGCCCTGAGCCCGGCCTCGATGAACTTGACCCCGACGGGACTGATCGTGCTGGTCTCGGGTGCCCTGAACTTGCCGTAGCTCTTGAACGCCTCAACGAGTTTCGTGACCTCGTCGTGGGAGACGTCCTTGACCTTCCTGTCGCGATCTATTCCCGCTAGCTTGAGCACCTCCTCCGCGGTCTTCGGGCCCATCCTCTGGAACTCCGCGACCAGGAATGACCGAACGTCCCTCGACTTGGTGTTGGCGAGCAGTCTGTTCACAGTCTCGACGTCCACGCCCAGCGGGTGAGGTCTCCCCTCCTTTGGAGGTTCGGGGACATCCTCTATCACTCTCCTGAAGACGTAGAGTCGGTACCTCGGATCCACGAAGACGATGTTGGCGTTCGCGTTGACGATTGCGCTCATCGTGAAGTACTCAAGGATCTTGGACCTGCTGCCGGCGTAATCACCCTCCAGCGTTACCTTGACAATCGTCCCCCTCCACCGCCTCTGGTTCGGGAGGACTTTGTGTTCTAAGACCTTCGGCTTGTTGTCTACGATGTCTATCATCATCTTGTACTCGTGGATCTCCTTGCCCCCGGTGCTTGAGGCAATCGTGAAAGCCTGGTTCGTCGTGATCTGGCCGTAAAGCAAGGCCATCGTGCCTCCGACGCCGAAAGTCCCCCTCGACTGCTTGAAGCCGTACTTGCTGCCGTAAAGGACCGTCCCGAAGGCCTTCGGTATCTTGTCACCATCGACTCCTACCCCGTTGTCCTTGACCGTCAACTTGAGGATTCGTTCGCTCTCGCCGTTGACCGGTTCCAGCTGGACCCAGACGTTCGGTGGAACCCTGATGATCTCGGTCGCGTCGAGGCTGTTCTCCACGAGCTCTCGAATGCACATGTAAAGCGACCTCGCCGGATTTGTGAACCCAGCCAGATCTCTATTCCTGTAGAAGAAGTCAGCTGGGCTGATCTCCTCGAACCTCACCTGAGACGTCATCGCTCCTAGAGCTCTTTTCTGCTTCCCGTATATCAACTGAGTCTTCGTGAGACCCTCTAGCGATCGGCGGGTGAGACCTAAGAGTGCTCAGTCGCCAGCCAAGGTGTCTTCCGGAGCTGGTGCCCGAATCACCTCGATCAATCTAGTTGAGCAGTCAAGGCAGTAGACGACCGTCGTCGCGCAGGACTTGTGATAGATGGCTCCGCAACCGCAGACGATCAAAGGTTCGCCGTCATCGGTCGGGGCGAGCAGGGAGACCTCCTTGACGCAGTAGAGGCAGATCCTCGTAAGGGCGAGAATGTCCCTCTGCGTGAAGATCCCCACGATCCTGCCCTCCTCCTCGACCAAGAGCCTCCTGATCCTCCTCCTGTTCATCAGGTCTATCGCCTCCCTGATGGTCGTGTCGGGGCCAACGGTTATCGGCGGCGAGGTCATCACGTCCCTCACCTTCGTGAGCTTAGGGTCCCTCCCCTCAGCGACCACGCGCTTGAGGACATCCCTCTCCGTGATGATCCCCACGATCCTCCCATTCCTCGTCACCGCGAGCGCACCGATCCCTTTTGACCCCATCAGCTTCGCGGCCTCCTCGACCGTCGAGTCCTCATCGATCGTGACCACATCGCTCCTCGTGATCGCCCTCACCTTGGAGTCCATCACCATAATCATAGTGCTGAATCATCCCATATAACAGTAAAGGGGTTGGCCGACCTCACGACCTCCTAAAGGCCGGGTGCCTGCACTCCCGGACGTGAATCCTGCCGGGCCTGGACCTGTAGGACGGGTTCCCAAGCGCCACCACCATCATGTTCTCCATGCCGTCCGAGGCAGGCGCGAAGAACTCCCGGACGTCGTCGTAGAACGTCAGCCCGGTCGCGCCGATCCCCAGCGAGTACGCGACTAGGTACGCCAGTCCGACCCTGACCCCCGCCTCGAACTGGACCGCCCTGTAGCCCCTGTTGCCCATGTGTCCGAGGACCTCCCCGAGCCTCGCCATCAGGAAGAAGACGACCGAGGCGTCGCTCCCCAGGCCCTGCTCCAAGCAGAGGTACCCCGCTACCCTCCTGAAGTTCCCAGGCTTAAGGAGGCGGAGCTCGAGGCTCCCGCGCTCATGAAGGTAGGAGCCTGGATCGAGTCCATCGACCGCGTTCACGATCGCGAACCGCTCCAGCAGCGTCGTCAGTCCTCTCGGGACGAAGTCAGCCTCGATCGGGGCGCACATCGCCCACGTCACGGCGCGTAGCACCTCGCCGCGTATTGGTGTCTGGGTGAACCTCCTCGCCGAGCCCCGTAACAGGATCGCTTCGCCGAGCGGTAGGGGGCGCAGGTCGGCCCACAGCCAGCTGGCCGCAGGGGGCTCAAGGTCGCTGGTCGGCCTCAGCCGCCCGGCACCGTCCCTCCACCTCGCCACCTCGTCGGCGTCGCGGAGGCAGGAGGATGCGTGGGCCTCAGCGATCTCTCTATACTGGACCTCGCGCCTCGAGTAGGGCATCGGCCGGTACCGAATTGGGTCGGTGGACGGGCTCGAGCCCGGGTGGCTCGACTCGAGCCCCTTCAGGGCCACGACTGCTATCGCCGCCTCCCTAGGCTGCTCGGCGCCGATCAGAGCGTTGACCTCCTCGTCTACGAACCCCATCAGGACCTCTGGCTCGAGACCCTCGGCCCTCGAGACGGCCAGCAGGTTCGCGCATAGAGCGCCACCGTCCCAGAACCAGTGTCTGTAGGACCTCGGGCCGTACTTCCAAGCGTTCCTCCACGCCACGGAGCTGAGAACGACCGTCAGGCCGGATTCCAGCACTTCGGCCGAGCGCGTAGACCTAGCCAAGCGCTGCCTGTAATCACCTCTTCTGATCTGCGACAGGCAGAACTCACAAGGATCGAAGTGGTAAACTCCGGGTTCCAGATCTCCTCCACCACCCACGACTAAGTAGAGCTCAGTCTCGTGGAGGTTGCCTGTGGCAGCTGCCGCCCTGAAGTAGACCCTTCCCCATCCGTAGTCCTTAATTCTGGTGATGCCGGCACTATAGAAGAGGAGCTCCGCGATCAGCGGCAGCTCGATCTCTCGGAGCGTTCGCGATTCAGGACGGCGCAGCGCCTCGAAGAGGGTGGCGGTTGGTGAGGGAAAGGAACTGGGAAGCTCGACCCTAGGTGCATCAGGGTAAACTTTGAAGGGGTAAGGCATGTTCTCCCAGTCCAGACCTCGCCCTCGCAGCCTAACGGATACGTAGCTGTGCTTGGTGTTCTCGTGATACTCTAGTGCGTCATTTGTATCCCAATTGCCCACACCGGAAGGAGATGGCTTCTGGATTTGTTGGTTCTGGTGTTACTGCTTACGTTGAAATTATAACAGGACAATACAAGTTTCGGTGATGGAGCTCGGAAGCGTGCTGAGCGCTATCGGCAGGACGCCTATGATCGATTTGACGCGGCTACTGGGAGACCGGAGAGGGGTGAGGCTCATGGCTAAAGCCGAGTTCATGAACCCTGGCGGCTCGGTCAAGGACAGGCCTGCCCTATACATAGTGATGGACGCATTGAGGAGCGGTGCGCTGACCCAAGAGAAACGGATACTCGATGCTACGTCGGGGAACATGGGGTTGGGGCTCGCGTTGGTGGGAGCCTCCCTTGGAATAGGTGTCACCCTAGTAGTACCGGGCAGCATCAGCCAGCAAAAGCTCGCCCTTTTGAGGTATCTCGGCTCAGAGATCATCGTCTCAGACGCGCTCGAGGGCATCGACGGCGCCATCAGGAAGGCGAGGGAGATCTACGAATCCGACCCAAAGCGATACTTTTACGCGAATCAATACGACAACCCATCCAACCTGAGGGCTCACTACGAGACTACCGGGCCGGAGATCATAGAGCAGACATTAGGGAAGGTAACGCACTTCGTCGCGGGGGTCGGCACGTCGGGAACGCTTATGGGTGCGGGGAAGAGGTTGAAGGAGGTCATCAGAGACGTGAGGTTGGTGGAGGTCCAGCCGGCCGAACCGCTTCACGGCATCGAGGGGCTGAAGAACATGTACAACGCGATCGTTCCCAAGATTTACGACGATAGCTTTGCCGACGTTCGAGTGTTCGTCAGGACTGAGGATGCGTATAACACGGCCCGCGTCCTAGCGAGGAGGTTCGGACTTCTCACGGGGCCGTCGGCAGGTGCGAATGTCTATGCGGCCATCTCCGTGGCACAGGATTTAGAAGAGGGCCTCGTAGTTACCGTGTTACCCGACAGCGCCTCTCGTTACATAGGGCTACTGACCTGAGTCACCCGGCCTCTTCGATTACTACCTCAATGCCCCGGAGGGCCTTGAGCACATCGGTAACTCTGTCTATTCCGATGGTAACGGAGGACATCTTGTCCACCTTCACGAGGAGTTGCTCGGTTCCGTCAGGAAGCCACACCCTGCTGATGCCGGTCACCCTTGCAGGCTTCAAGAGCTGCTCCAGCAACGCGTTCACGCTCCCAGCGTACTCGATGACGTTCACCTGAGCGCCTAGCCTCTGAGAAAGGTGTCGCTCAAGTCTGAACTTGAACTGCCTCAGGTCGGCGTAATATCGAAGCAAGACAAAGAAAATTCCGCTTGCTCGTATGGTTTTTACGTATTCAGCTGTCTTGAGCTGGGGAAACTGAAGCTCTGCCTCCAGAAGCTCCCTCATCGCTCGTAGGTCTTCCGGTGATAACGCACCGGACGAGATGAGGGGCTCGCATTTCGGGCAGAGGGTTCCGGTCCTGACGTCGAACTCGCAAACCGGAAGTCTCAACTCCCCTGGTCCCCCAGCTCATCGCTCCGCACCTGTCGACTTTAGTTCAGTGGGCTATTTTGATCTCGATGGTGCTGACGTTGACGTCGCGGCCGTCCTGCCCCTTCAGCGTCTCGGTCCCCAAGTTTATCTGCTGCACCCTCAGGTCCCTCAGGAACCTGTTTCGAAGTATCTGAACTACGTCCACTGCCCTGCTGATCGCCTTACCCCTAGCCTTCAACGTGATGTTCTGGCCCTGTTGCAACGCTATCAGACACGCTAGAACGTAGCTCATCGCTGGCTTCTTCCCTACCAACACGGTCACGTCCGAAGTGCTCATCTCATCTTTCACCTTTTTGCGTGAATGCGACACTACGGCGTCCATAAAAAGATATCACCGTCCGAGCATAGCCTCTCAGCCCGAGGACTTCTTAGTTCGATCACGCTCCCACGTGTCGGCATTGGGCTTCAAGGCCCTCGAGCAGCTGAGGCAGGTCTCCAAAGCCCTTTTGGTCGAACCGCTCCCAACCGCGCTAGAACGTGAACTCCGCGGTTTTCCACCCACTCAGACCCTCTCCAACCTCCTCTCGGGCATTAATGCAATATAATATTGGACCTATTGAGTAATCATTTTAATTATATATATGACTAGATTTGTGTGTAGCGCGTGAGCAGGCTCAAACCCGACCAGACTTTTTACCCGACGCCGAGAGAGGCGGTTAGAGGCCCTCCTGAGACGATAGCGTATGTCGCCGGGCTTTACACTGGCACAGGTCTGCAGAAGCCGGACTTCCTGGCCGTCGTAGACGTTGATCCGAAATCTGATACCTACAGCCAGATCTTACACAGGGTAGAGCTTCCCGAGATCGGGGACGAGCTTCACCACTTCGGATGGAACGCCTGTAGCTCCATGCTGTGCCCCTATGGCGACCCCACTTTAGAGAGACGGTATCTGATAGTGCCTGGGTTGAGGTCCTCGAACGTCTACGTGATTGACACGAAACCAGATCCGCGTAGGCCTACGCTCGTCAAGAAGATCAGAGGTGAGAGGATAAGAGAGGTCAGCGGATACTCGAGAATTCACACCGTACATTGTGGACCGGATGCGGTCTACCTCAGCGGTCTAGGCGGCACTGGTGACGAAGGTCCGGGAGGCGTTTTGTTGCTCGACCACAGGACCCTCGAGCCACTTGGAAGGTTCGAGATCGACCGGGGAGACCAGTACTTGGCTTACGATTTCTGGTGGCACCTCACAGAAGAGGTCATGATATCCAGTGAGTGGACCGTCCCCAAGTACTTCGAGAACGGGCTCGACTTAGACGCGCTTGTCAAAGGCCTTTACGGTAACAGGATTCACTTCTGGGACCTCAGGAAAAGGAAGCATCTAAAATCGATCGAGCTTGGGAAGGAGCAGCGGATGGTGCTCGAGTTGAGACCTTTTCACGAGCCCACCAAGTTGATGGGGTTCGCGAACGTCGTCATCAGCGTTAAGGACCTAAGCTCCAGCATCTGGCTCTGGCACAAGGAGGATAACCGCTGGGATGTGAGCAAGGTGATCGAAATAGAGGCCGTTCCGCTAGAAGAGAACCTTTTGCCTGGCGTCCTGAAGCCCTTCGGAGCCGTTCCACCATTGGTGACCGATATAGTTCTCTCAGTTGACGATAGATACCTCTACGTCTCCTGCTGGGGTACGGGAGAGCTGAGATGCTACGACGTAAGCAACCCCTTCGAGCCCAAGCTCAAGTCGATAGCGAAGCTGGGTGGAATAGTTCACAGAGCAGATCATCCGTCAGGAAGGAGACTTACCGGTGCGCCGCAGATGGTAGAGGTGAGCAGAGACGGTAGGAGGGTGTATGTGACCAACTCGCTTTACAGCTCGTGGGATCCGATATTCTATCCCGAGGGACTTTACGGATGGTTGGTTAAGCTCAACTCTGAGGGTGGGCAACTTTCGGTCGATGACAGGTTCTTCGTTGATTTCGGCCAAGCGAAGGCCCATCAGGTGAGGCTCGAGGGCGGCGACTCGAGCTCGGACAGTTTCTGTTACCCGTCAGCGTGAGTTCATGGTCCTCCCTGAAGAAGTCATAGCCTCAACGGTCATCTACATGGGGCTAATTCACGGTGCTAACCCTACGTCTGGATGGTTGCTCAGCGTCCATCGAGGTATGATGAACAAGAGCAGAGGAGAGGTGTTCATTACCGTCGGACTGTTGGGTGCTGGGCATACTCTGGCGATGCTCTCGCTCCTGCCCATCTCCATCGCGACATCGTGGCTGAACTCTGTCACCGCACCGGCGTCGGCTGTGGCGTTGATCGCCTTCGGAGCCTACAGGCTTCTCAGAAGGACACACTGGTACTTCGGGCTGAAGCGCTCAAGGCTTGAGATGATCCCATTGGGCGCAGCGTTAGGTGTAGTTCATGGGTCGATACCATCGGTGATGCCGTTCTTCGCGCTCTACTGTTCCATTTACGGAGGAGCGACCGGGAGCTTGACAGGAGGTCTGTACATGATCGCGCTTCACTCAACCGCATCCGTCTTAGTAATGGCGTCTTTTGCGGCCTCCGTTTACCTCGTGCTGGGTATAGGGTCACTGAAGAGGCTTTGGATTGACTTCGATAGGATATGGAGCCTTATACTCGTGGGAATTGGCGCTTGGGTTTTCGCTTCTTGGATCTTTAATCATTAGGCCCCGCACTCGTTCATCTCGAGGTGTGGAGATCGGTGCTCCCCGCAACACTCAGAGATCTCAATCTCAGGCTCAATGAGTTAGATTTCGTGTCTCCCAGCCCACCGAATTGAAAACGGTTATCATAAGGAGGCGTCTAAGTTTATTCGTGAACAGAGCTCTGCTGACCCTCCTCGTGATCTCTACCGTAGCCTTGATCCTTCCCGTCGCGGCAGTACTCTCGGTTCAACCGTTTCCTCCAATGACGGTGCATTGTCCCATGTGTCATCAAGTGATGTCGTTCGGCCCTGTTCTCGGAATTTTAGTGGTCATAGGCGCGGTAGGTCTCGGAGTCACACTCGCATTCGTGCTGGCGGCTCCCACGCAAGCCACGAAACTAGTCGGTCTTCTGGACGAGGAGAGTAGGGTCGTCGATCTTCTGTCGAGTACCGGTCCGATGACGCAGAAGGAGATCGCCAGAAGGCTTGGCATTTCACGGGTCAAGGCACACAGAGTCATCAAGCAGCTAGAGAGACGCGGCGTCGTCACAACGAAGCCCTATGGGAAGACGAAGCTCGTCAAGTTGAGGGGTACAGATGCTTGAACTCGTTGCCGTTTTGGTTCTTTAACGCGTATCTCTTCTCCGCAGCTCTGATGATCTCTTTGAACATCCTCTCATAGGTCCACCCAGCGTGCTTGCAAGCCTTGCGGAGGTGGCCGTCCCACACCCAACCGGGGTTAGGGTTGGCCTCGAGCAACCTCGGAACTCCGTCGCTACCAAGCCTCCAGTCAAACCGCGCGTAGTCTCTGCATCCCAACCTCACGAAGAGCTTCTCGCTCCACTTGAGTAGCTTAGCCCGGAGGCCGTCGTCCAGGTGTGCCGGAACGGAATTGACTCGCCAGTAGGGAGAGTTGGGGTTCCACTTCGCGTCGTACGTCAAAATTCGCGGTAGCCCGGCGGGGAGTTGGGAGTAATCCTCCTTGAGGACCGGTAAGAAGATTAGGTTCGGTGGGTTTCCGATCATCGAGACCGTCAGGTCGTCACCTTCTATGAACTTCTCAACGATCACTGGGCCCGAGTATTTCCACTCCTCTCGGAGGGACCTGAAGGCGTTCACGAGCTCTTCCGTGGTCTTAACGAGGCTCTCACTGGTTATGCCCCAGCTGTTGTCCCCGTAGTTCGGCTTCACTACTGCCGGCAGAAGTCGGGTCGACACGGAACGCAGTTCCCTAACGCTGTTGACCACCAAGTGATATGGAACGGGAATGCCCATCGATCGGGCAACGGCCTTCACCGCGGACTTGTCGTAGCAAATGCTGAGACATGCGGGTCCGGCTCCGGTGTACCTCACGTCTAATACGTCCAGAACCGCAGCCACGTGTCCCTCCTTGTAGGGATCGTTGAAGAAGCCGTCGTCGCAGAGGTTAAGGACCATGTGAATCGAGTTCCTCTTCTCCATCAAGAAGTGTAGCATCTTTGAGTGGTCGTCCAGGAACGCGTACGTGTAGTCTCCGATGCCGTGCAGAGCAGACCTGAGTTCGTTTACCGCGTGAACGTCGTCCTCGTCGAACCTGAATCCCGGTTTAACGGGATGCGGCCTTCTCGGATCGCCCAGAAGGACCACTATCAGCGGTTTGTTCCCTGTGTTCTTCGGTTCTTTAGATGCCAGAGCTGTAACGACCATCCTCGAGCCCATCATTCCGGGGTCCTTATCGACTGGATTGTAGGTGAGTTTGGTCCTAAGAGCGACGTTCACGAATCCCGCCTCTCTCAAGAGTCGCTTCAGCTCGTCGAACGTGTAAAGCCTGATGCCGTAGACCTGATCCGCTACGATCGCATCACCCGAGATGACGATCTCTCGTGTGAAGAACCTACTACGGTCCCTCGAGAGCTCCCTCAACCTAACGACGAGCGTGTGGTCGTGAACCTCAGCTCTTACAGGTTCGAAAGTATTTCGGAAGCACTCTGCGTCAGTCAAGTCCATCAGCAGCCTGCCGTAGGGTCGTAGGACTCGGTGAACCTCCCTCAGCACTCTAATGTTGTCAGCCTCATCCCTGAAGTAACCGAAGCTGTTTCCCATCATTATGACGGCGTTGAAAGCGTTGTCCTCGTAAGGCAGGCGCCTCGCGTCTCCTTGCCGGAAGTCGACGAGAAGGCCCTCGCTGAGTGCAGAGTCCCTCGCGACGTTTAGGAGGGTTTGCGAGTAGTCAAGCCCGTAAACCTTCCTGAAGCCCCGCCTCGCAAGCTCGAGGGAGTGTCTACCGTTTCCACAGCAGAGATCCAGCAGCGGGTCATCCTTGTCCAAATCGAGGAGATCGATTACGATATCGACCTCGTACTCGGTCAGCCGCCTGTTGCAGACGACATCGCCGTCTGTTAGCAGATACACGTCGTTGAAGAGCTTCCTCCACCAGTCGCGTTCTTCCCTCTCCTCCAGAGGCACCGGGCCCGTCCCCCAGGGAACGTCCCTCATCGTCCTCTGTTTAGCCACCAACAGGTCGTCAATTCGGTTCGATGTTACCTGATAAAATACCTATTTCTTTATAAATTAAGGGCACGCTCAAATAACTGAGAGACTGCGGCGTTCTGAGACAAGACCGATTTATGTTGATCTTCGTCTACTCAAATGGCGGGCTACTTCTACTGGCGTTGGCCCACAGGTGAGAAAATATGCCCGGTCGGACTTCGGGATCCAGGCACACACCGGCCACTTCGCCTGAGCCAAGCCTCTCCTTCGAGGATCGCTACGCCGGTCGAATCTGGTCTTGCGTCGTACGCGCACTCACAATTTGCTGTGATTATGATAATTCCGCATAAATTTTCAACAATAAACCCGCGACGAATTTAACTAGAGGAGGAAATCGAGGGCGGCCGTGAGGTCCAAAATAGTCTTACTGCTAGCTTTGATGGCGGTCGCGATCGTCGCGACGGCAGCGTTCCTCTCCAACCCGTCGTCAGACGGCAAACCTGCTGAAATGAGGCACGTCAGGTTCGTCCTCAACTACGGGGCTCTCGACGGGCACCACGTACCCTACTTCGCGGCGTTGAGCAGAGGCTTCTTCAGGGACGAAGGCATCGCGTTAGAGATCGTACCCGGAAAGAACAGCCCGTACGCCGTTGAGCTGGTCACATCCGGGAAGGCCGACCTCGGCCTCGCGACTTTGGACGTGGTCCTCTCAGCCATAGACAAAGGGGCTAAGCTCAAGGTCGTCTTTCAGGTCTTCAAGGAGAACCCCGCTGGAATATTCGTGCTGAAGGCATCGAGAGCGCGATCTGTGGCAGACCTTCAAGGAAAGACCGTCGGAGCCCTGATTGGGTCGACACAGGACCTGCAGTTCGACTTGCTGCTCAAAAGGGAAGGGCTGAGGACAGATTCGGTGAACAAAGTGAACATCGGTTTCGATGTGGTAACTCCTCTGGCGTCAGGAAGAGTCGACGCGGCCGTCGGTTGGGTCACCGATCTGGCCTCGTTCAGGAAAGTGGGGATAGACGTGGAGTTCATTCGTTTCGGTGATCTGGGGCTCAACTTTCCTTCGCTGGTCATCTTCGGCAACGAGGAATACCTGAACGCGAACGCCGACGTCGTAAGGCGTTTCCTGAACGCGGTTAGAAAGGGGATAGCTTGGGCCTACTCGAATAGAGAGCAGGCCGTGGACATAGCGATGAGTTACCGCGATTACAACCCTCCTACAGACCGCGATGTTCTCCTTGAGAGGTTCTCGATAGGGCTTGAGCTAATGGGCGCGAGGGATCCTGCTAAAGTGGGAGTGATCGAGCGCGAACCTCTGATCGGTCTTAGCAGGCTCTTAGTTGAGGGCGGCAAGCTGTCCAGAGAGGTGAGGGCCGAGGAGGTCGTAATGGATGTCTCTGCCAAATAGCTGTGAGGGGCACGAGAGGGTTGTTGTGGATGAAGACCTTTTGAGCGAAATCGAGAAGAAGTTCAGGGGTCGGACCTACCGAGAAGAGTGGGTCAGGAGGAAACTCTCAACCGAATGGGCCTGGATATCTCCGGCTTTTTCTGAGCTCATCGGCTCTGCCGTAGCAGACGTGGTGGTTTTTCCTCGATGCTTGGAGGAAGTGATATGGTTGTTGAGCTTTGCCGACTCACACGGCATCCCGGTCGTACCGAAAGGCGGGGGGACAGGCAACAACGTGGGAGGCGTCCTTCCTATCAGAGGAGGGATACTGATGGACATGAGATTGATGAACGGAGTTGGAAGGATCGATGATTCGACGGTTCGGGTGGAGGGCGGATGTAGGTTTGGAACGCTAATGCAGCACGTTCGTGCTAGGGGCCTAGACCTCAGAGTCTACCCCACCAGCTATCCTCTGGCCACAGTCGGTGGATTCGTTGTGGGTGGCAGTAGAGGTATCGGGTCATATGAGTACGGACTTATCTGGGACAACGTATCCTCCTTGAGGCTGGTTACACCTAAGGGCGAGGTGCTGGAACTTCAGTCGGACGAAGTCGAGACAGTCACGCACAGCATGGGAACCGTTGGTGTGGTCGTAGAGGTGGGTCTGATGCTACGACCTTTATGGGATCACGTCCTCGCAGAGGGTTACTTTCGTGAACTGAGCTCAGTGGCAGAGTTCATTGACCTCTTAATTCGAGACAGAGTTCAGTTCTGGCACCTAACGGTGAGAAACTCGGGTTATGGCAGGTTGATGGAAGACCTCACCAGATCAAGCAGGGCTAGAGAGGGGTGGTACGTTATGGCCGCCTACCCGACAAATAGGCACTTAGCTGCGACCTTCAAGAGTTACGTGGAACGTTGTAGCGGAAGCATCGACCGTGTTAAGGTGACGGATCGGGTCTCCATCGACAGAATACTATCAGGGGTGTTCGGCCTTCCACAGACACCATACATAATCAGGCACATAAAAGAACGAGATCCTCACAGACATTTACTTTACTTAGTCTTTTATCATCACCATAACAGAGTTTGGGACGTTGTTGAAGAGGTCTCCGCGCACGAGGAGTGGGCCCCCTTAATCGAAGTGAACCTCTTCTGGATAAGAGGTGCTCCGTACGCGCACTTCGGGCTCTTTGTGGAAGGTGATGCCGAAACGCTTGCGGCGTTGAGGAAGAGGTTCGCTGGAGTCGGCTACAAGTTTGACTTGCATTCGCACCTCGTAAACGATAGGCTGGGTGCCCTCTTTCCAGAGAAACTGCAGGCCATGATGGACTTCAAGCGAAGGGTGGACCCCAACGGCATCATGAACCCAGGAAAGCTGGGGGTCTGAGCAAATGGGTGCAGAAATATCGGTGGACGAGCTGACAGTACGTTATAGATCGAAGAACGGGAACTTCGTTGACGCGCTCGGCCCCATTTCCATCCACGTTGAAGCAGGCGAGAAAGTTGCGTTGCTGGGGCCCTCGGGCTGTGGGAAGACCACGCTGCTCAAAGTCGCTGCAGGCCTCTTGAAGCCTACTAGCGGTAGAGTGTTGATAGACGGAGAGGAGCCAGATCTTCCCAGAAGACGTGGAGAGATAGGTGTCGTCTTTCAGAAACCGACTCTCTTGCCGTGGAGGAGCGTGTTGGAGAACGTTCTGCTTCCTCTCCGGATCAGGGGCAGGACCGACGACCGCGTCAAGCGAAAAGCGGTAAATTTACTCAGAGCGATAGGGCTGGGAGGCTTCGAGCACAGTTACCCCAACGAGCTCTCGATTGGGATGCAACAACGTTGCGCTTTAGCTCGAGCGATGATACAGTCTCCAAGAGTTCTACTTCTAGACGAGCCTTTTGCAGCCCTCGACGAGATGAACCGAGAGATGTTGAACTTCGACATGCTGAGGCTATGTGAACCGACCCACATAACGGCGCTTTTAATAACTCACAACGTGTACGAAGCGGTTCTGTTCTCTGATCGAGTGGTCGTTCTTTCAGCGAGACCCGGGCAAAAGGTGACCGAGGTTCGCGTGGATTTGGGTCCGGCTCGCGATCCTAGATTACTTGAGAGCGAGCGGTACTACGAACACGTCATCAGCGTTCGGAAGGCTCTCAGGATTCCGAGGTTGATGATGGCGAGTTGACCCGGACAAAGGGGAGTTTGATCAGCGGGACTTTGACGACGATGAAAGAGTGGTGGCCGTCGGTTGCGCTTCTAGGTCTGTTAACGCTAGCTGTCGAGCTGTTCGCGCGTACCAACAGCATCCCTAGGGTGATACTCCCCGCGGTCTCAGACTTGGCAGCCTCAATCCGCAATACTGGGCCCTCGTTCCTCTTAAGACATTTCAGCATGACTGCCTTCGAGTCCGTTGCTGGGTTTGCGATAGGTGCCGGAGTAGGCTTCGGGATCGGAGTAATGATGTATTACTCGAGATTCTTAGAGAGAATTCTCTACCCCATCGTCGTCACGAGCAAGGCTGTCCCGCTAGTCGCGATGGCTCCCCTTCTGACCTTCTGGCTCGGTTACGACGTTTGGGCGAAGATCATCATGGCAGCGCTAGTCTCTTATTTCCCAGTAACTGTTGGGACCGTCTCGGGGTTGAAATACGTCGATCAGGAGTTAACCGACCTCTTGAAGTCCTTAGGCGCCGACGAGCGAAAGGTCTTCACCGAGGTCAGACTGAGGGCAGCACTTCCGAACGTCTTCGCAGCACTCAAGATCGCGTCGGTCCTATCCGTGGTAGGCTCAGTCGTCGGCGAAATGGCAGGCTCTACTGGTGGTCTAGGTTACCTGTTACTGGCGAGCATTTACTATGTTGACGTTGCGCTATCGGCCGCCATATGCTTGGTCATGGCAAGTCTGGGACTCTCAATGTTCACTACTGTTGCTCTATTAGAACAGAAGATTATCAATTGGAGGCCTGCCGTTGATACCGGTAATCGCTAAGTCCTGAAAGTTAATTCAATTACACTACTGCTGAACCTAAAGAACATCAACAGATACGCGCGACCGCGAGAGCTGGCTGCCAAGCTAGTTTTTGACCCGGCATATTCGCTCTGGTGCAGACGTATACTAAGCGAATTCTATTGTCATAATTGCGCTCAGAATTTCTAGGTTGAGGCTAATGCTGAAGAAACTAACTTCTTGTGAGCTCTCCTAAGTACTTCAGAGACGGCTCTTGGTGAAGTGCCGAAGAGGTGTGCCAGCTCCCTCATTCCGGCCTTCTTGGGCACCTCGTAGAAACCGATGTGTAGCGCCGCTGCGAGAAGTTGCATCTGGGTTCGAGTGAGTTGGGTTTGAATTGATGTTTTTTCAACCGGTCTAACTTCCTCGACGTTCACAGAGTACCCTCTGGCGTCCGCCTCCTTGATGAATTCGCTGAACTCGTCGGGGTCTTGAAAAAGAAACTCAAAGCTGATACCGCCTTCCGATTCCTTAGCCATTAGCAACCTGTTAAACGGTACACCGGATCGCGCGCAGGCACAAACTTTCGTCATCACAGTTCCGACGTAACTCCCTGCCTCAAGGGCGTCGTAAAAGACGGCGCGCTCGACACCCTGCACCGTTGAGACCCTCTCGCTCAACTCTTCAGCTCCTAACTCAGGTGACCTCACCTTCACTAACGCGTTCACTCCGAGGTACTTGGCCCTAGGTACACAAGTGATGAGTTCACAGGTATTACCCAGAGACCTCAGGAGCATGGCCCAAGGGCAGTAGATCGGCATCCGGGCCCTTACCTTAATCAAGCCTACTCCACACTTAAATTTGTGATGCCCAGGATTTAAACAGGACACATAACACTACTTGTTCACGCGGGTGACGTATGTGATCAGTCCCTTCCTTCTTAACTCCTCCGAGAGCCTCATCACCGCCTCGTGGACCTCGGCCTCTGTCTTGGCGCCCGTGCAGACGAGCTTGCCGCTAGCGAACATCAAGATCACGACCTTCGGTTCAGACATCCTGTAGATGAGGCCTGGGAATTGCTCGGGCTCGTACATCACGGTCTCCAGGACCTGCGCGGCCCTCTCGAGGTTGATCCGACCGAAGAGGTCGATGGAGGCGACGATGTTCTGGACCTCGATGATCGCGTCCTCGCTCACCAAGAAACCCTTCTCCTTCAACAGCCTCACCACCCTCTTCACGGCCCTCTTAGACTCCTCCTCGCTCTTCGCGCCTGTGCAGACCATCTTGCCGCTGCTGAAGATCAGCGTCGCGGTCTTCGGCCTCTCAAGCCTGAACACTAGACCTGGGAACTGGGCTGGCTTATAGTCCACTTGAGGAAAGGCGTTCTGAATCGACTGAAGGTCCAGTCTCTGGTTCAGCGTCACAGAGGCCACGACGTTCTGGATCTCGATCTTTGGTTCAGGATACTCCTGCGCCATGATCTGCCCATTTAAAGCCCCGCCCCTTTACGCATTTAAATGTTTATAATGGGAAGGCGAGTGCACCCGATCGACACTGTTTAAAACCCGATAGAACTCCGGCATGCCGGCCGATGTACCC
The DNA here is from genome assembly GCA_025058055.1 of Candidatus Calditenuaceae archaeon. Taxonomy (GTDB): domain Archaea; phylum Thermoproteota; class Nitrososphaeria_A; order Caldarchaeales; family Calditenuaceae; genus Calditenuis. The sequence goes on along the minus strand of JANXEU010000007.1, from coordinate 41,100 downwards.
CTCTCCGACGCACATTGGCCTTCTCATGGCCGGCGGCAAGGGGACGAGGATGGGCACCGCGACCGAGAAGCCGCTGATGGAGTTGGCTGGCAAGATGATGATCGAACACGTTCTAGACCGTTTGATTGGAGTGAGAGGGCTCAAGGGCCTAATATGCGTCACCAGCACGAACACACCCAAGACGACGAGTTTCCTTCGGCAGGTAGGCTACGACGTCTTGGTGGCTGCAGGGCTCGGATACTATGAAGACCTCAAGGCGGCTCTCGAGAAGCTGGGGCCGGGTCTCTACGTGACCTTCTCCGCGGACGTCCCGTTTCTCGTTCCACAGGTGATCGATGGTTTGCTGGTGCGTCACAGCGCAGGCGACTTGGCCGACAGGAACTACGTGGTGGTTGTTGTCAGCGAGCATCTCGCCAAGTCGGTGGGAGTTCCGCTCAGAAGTGTAACACGTTTCAGCCATGAAGGCAAGCATTATTTCCCCACAGGTATCAGGATGATAAGGTATGGAGCTGTACCGGTCGGTGAGGTGCTCTCGGATCCCTTCTTCGTGACGGTGGAGGAACCGCGCCTAGCGATCAACGTGAACACGCTTGAAGACCTTCGAGTAGCGGAGCTTGTGGCGAGATCGTTGTAGAGCGAAGGATATCACCGGCCCTTTGGAAGCACTCGTGATGGTGCAGCAGATCTCCCCGGAGAAGTTGAAGCTATTGGATCTGATCAAGTCGAGGAGATCCTCGAAGCTTCTCAGAGAGGTTGAAGTTCCGACTGAGCTGATAGTCGCTGCGTTGGAGGTCGCGTCCTGTGCACCCAGCGCCCACAACGCGCAACCTTGGAGGGTGGTGATAGTGAAAGACAGGCCCCTCATCGTTAAACTGCTCGAGGAGATGGCGATGGTCTGGAGGAGTGACCTCAGAGCAGACGGCCACCCGGAGTGGAGGATCGAGACGATCGTGAGGGAGTCCGTGAAGAGGACTTTAAGGGCCTCGGCGCTGTTGGTAGTCTGTCTCACCATGGACGACATGGACGTGTATCCCGATGAGCGAAGGAGGAGGTTCGAGTACTTGATGGCCGTCCAATCGGTCGCGGCCTTCATTCAGAACCTCCTACTTGCGCTGCACGCGTTGGGGCTTGGTGCCTGTTGGAGGAGCGGGCCGCTTTTTGCACCGGAGGCCGTCAGAAGGGTGCTGAACGTACCTGAGGACGTGGAGCCACAGGCCCTGATCGAGATCGGGTCCCCCGGCGGAGAGAGGCCACCCAGAAGGAGGCCGTTGAGCGAGATAGCGTTCATGGATAAGTGGGGTAATCCTCTTTGATGGTTCTGTTCTCCGGAGGAGTCGGTGGGTCGAGGCTTGCAGCCGGTCTCTACGACCTCTTGGGCGAGGCGCTGGTGGTGATCGTGAATACCGCTGACGACGAGGTGATATACGGGCTCCACGTTTCCCCGGACATCGACACCGTCATTTACGCTCTCTCCGGCATCGGCGACTGGGAGAGGGGCTGGGGAATAAAGGGCGACACCTTCAGGTGCAACGAGATGATTGGGGTGTTGGGTTTCGAGAACTGGTTCAAGATCGGCGACTCTGACATGGCCGTCAACCTGATGAGGAACAAGATGCTCGCCGAGGGGTTCAGCCTCACGGAGGCAACCGAGGTGATCTCGAGGAGGTTAGGATTGAGATGTAGAGTGTTGCCCATGACCGATTACAGGGTCGTAAGCGTCGTAGTCACGGATGAGGGCCCCATGACTTTTCAGGAGTACTTCGTGAAACGTCGGACCGAGCCCCGAGTAATCGATGTCAGGTGGGAGAGGTCGCCGTCCGAGCATCCGGCGCCTGGCGTCGTTGAGGCACTTAGGTCCGCAGAGACGATGGTCTTCGCACCCAGTAACCCCATCCTCAGCATTCACCCCATACTCGAGACACGAGGGGTCATCGAAGAGATCAGGCTGTCAGAAGCCGTGAAGGTCGCCGTGAGCCCGATAGTTGGAGGTAAGGCTATCAGAGGGCCCGCGGACAAACTCCTCGAGGCCTACGGGTACGAGAAGGGCGTACTCGGAGTAGCTGAGTTCTTCGACGGCCTCATTGAGGGTCTGGTGATCGACAGGATCGATTCCGATCAGGCACACTCTCTCAAGTCGAGGTTCGGTATCGAGGTTTTGGTCACGGACACGATAATGACCTCGCGCGAGGTCGCTAAGAGGCTTGCAGGCGAGGTGATTGAATTCGCCGAGCAGATAAGACGGGCTCGGAATTAATAGAGAGTTCGTGGCCATCAAGACATGGGCACCGGTGCTGTTAAGGAGCATAGGGAAAGGGCACCAAAGACCATCAAGATCGGTGTCGTGACTGCTAGCACCTCGCGGTACGAGGCTCTCCAGCGCGGCGATAAGGTAGTCGACGACTCGGGCGATGCGGTGACGGAGGTGCTCGATCGAAAGGGTCACTCTGTATTGAGGTACGGAGTCGTTGACGACGACGTCAAGCAGATACGTGAAGCCGTGCTCAAGGGCATCGGAGAAGGTTGTGACGTCTTCATCGTGATAGGGGGTACTGGGGTCGCTAGGAAGGACGTCACCGTCGAGGCTCTGAGGCCGCTCTTTGAGAAGGAGTTGCCGGGGTTTGGAGAGGTCCTTAGGATCGAGAGCTTCAGGAGGATAGGTGCCGCTGCGATGCTAAGCAGGGCCACCGCCGGAATCGTCATGGGCTGTGTTGTATTAGCATTTCCGGGTTCCCCGGATGGTGCAAGGCTGGCTGCCGAGCTCATCTCCGAGGAGCTCCCCCACATAGTCGGCCTCTTGAGAGCTAGTTGAGGAGCACCTTTAACTCGTTGAAACGGATTTATCGGATGGCCGTCAGCCTAGATTTCGATGAATGGGGTCATCGCGGCCCATCGCAAGCTCTGGGAGGAGTCGATGCGCGAACCGACGAAGTTCTGGGAGAGGGTGGCGGCCGAGCTCGAGTGGTTTAAGAAATGGGACATCACCTTGGACGACTCCAATCCACCCTTCTACCGGTGGTTCGTAGGCGGAGAGACGAACATCTCCTTCAACTGTTTAGACAGGAACATCAAACGCGGCAGAGCCACGAAGGTCGCTCTTACGTGGGTCGGTCGTGATCGGCAATCGCGTCACCTGACCTACTGGGATCTGTTGAGGGAGGTGAACAGGTTCTCCCTCGCCCTCAAATCTTTAGGCCTCAGAAAGGGCGACAGAGTCACGGTCTACATGCCGATGATACCAGAGGCGATGATCGCCGTTCTCTCCGTCGCCAGGCTCGGTGCGGTGCACAGCGTCGTCTTCAGCGGGTTCGGTGTCCAAGCGCTTGCGGAGAGGATCGCGGACTCTCAGTCAAGGGTCGTCGTAACGGCAGATGCCATGTTCAGGAGAGGGAAGGTAATTCCGCTCAAGGAGGTGGTCGACGGTGCAGTTGAGAGGGCGGGATCTGTGGAGAGCGTGATCGTCGTGAAGAGGCCCGGCATCGACGTAAAGATGAATCGATCCATTGATTACTGGTATCACGATCTGCTCTCGGAGGTCGAGAAGGCTCCAGTCGTTGAGCCCGAACCCGTCAGGTCCGAGGATCCGCTCTTCATACTTTACACGTCCGGCACAACGGGGAGGCCGAAGGGCGTCATGCACCTGCACGGCCAGTACATGGTGTGGGCGTACGCACACAACAAGTGGCTCTTCAACTGGGGAGACAACGACGTGTTCTTCTCCACCCCAGACATAGGCTGGATAAACGGCCACAGCTACAGTATTTACGGCCCCCTGCTCAACGGTGCGACCGTTCTCTGGTATGAGGACGCACCCGACCATCCGCATTCGGGGATCTGGTGGGAGATCGTCGACGAACATCAGGTCACGAGCATGTGGGTTGCGCCGACGGCGGTCAGGTTGCTCATGAGGTACGGCGATCAGATCCCAGGGAAATACTCCCTAAGGTCTCTGAGGATCATCGTCAGCGCAGGCGAGATATTGGGTGAGGAAGCGTGGAGGTGGCTCCGCCGAAACGTCGCAAAGGACAGAGACGACTGCGCCGTGATAGAGACTTGGGGCCAGACCGAGAACAGCGGATTCATAGCTGCACCTGGAGGGTATGGCATAGCGGGAGCCATAGCCTACAGACAAGGGTCCGTGGGTCTTCCCTATCCGGGAATAAAGATAGGCGTGATCGATGACGGCGGTCGGGAGCTGGGGCCCTATGAGCGCGGCAACGTGGTGGTCTACCCACCGACACCACCTGCGTTCATGTACACCATCTGGGGCGATCCGGATCGTTACGTGAGGACCTACTGGCAGAAGTTCGGAGTGTATTTGACCGGTGACTACGGATACCTCGACTCCGACGGATACGTCTACATACTCGGGAGGGTGGACGACGTTGTCAAGGTCGCGGGTCACAGGCTCGCGCCGGCTGACGTAGAAAACGTCGCTTCTCGACATCCCGCGGTCGCAGAGGCTGCGGTCGTATCGGTTCCCGATCCCATTAGGGGCGAGGCGTTGGTGGTTCTGGTCACACCTAAAATCAGTCTAAACGCCGACAGAGAGAGGCTGTCTGAAGAGGTGAGGGAGCTGGTAAGAAGAGAGATGGGTGCCGTGGCATACGTCGAGCGGGTCGTCGTTGTGGATCGGCTACCCAAGACCAGAACGGGTAAGATCATGAGGAGGGTGATCAGGGCCGTTCTGACCGGTTCTGAGCTCGGCGACCTCTCCACTCTTGAGGACGACGCCAGCGTTAGGGAGGTGCTAGAGGCGAAGCAGGTCCTCGAACGTGAACTCTCGGGTAGGAGTTGAATGACCGCTCTAACCAGCCAGCTGGGAGTTATCGAACCGGACGTTGAGCCCTTCGAGCCGCTGACGTTGACGAGGGCCCTCTGTGAGCTCGTGCTTGGAAGCATGTCGATTCTGGACAGATATCGGAGGACGGAGTTGGGAGGGAAGGATCCGGTTGTAGTCTTCACCAGGATATACCTAACTGAGGCGCTTCGCGAGAGGCTACCAGACTGTAGGATCAACGAACCCGATGCGATAAAGTCCGATGACGTGCTCATCGTAAACGCTTGCTTTCCGCCAGTCGGTGAGGTTCTCCGTGCCCTTAGAGACCTCCGGAGAAGGAGGTGCGCTGTAGTGTCTGGTGGGCAGTTGGTTGGGGCCCTTCTGACGCGGGAGGACCTGGTGGAGTCGTTCAGAGGTTCGTCACACTATCCCATAGACGCGACCGGGCTCTTGAGGCGTGTGGAGGAGCTCAAAGAGGTGCCCGACATCAGAAGCGTTACCGGATTCTGGGACCTCGTGAGCATCAGCCTTGAACTACTCGAGTCAGATCTCTCGTCCGTTGAGGCAAGGGAGTGGGAGGGAGAAGTCCATGAGGGTGTATCGGTGTTGGGAGATCGGCGCAGAGTCTTAGTCGGCAAAGGGGCCGTCGTGGAGCCTAATGTGACACTCGACGTCAGGAGAGGGCCTGTAGTCCTTGAGGAAGGTACGATCCTGATGTCCGGCTCAAGGATCGAGGGGCCGTGCGTCATAGGGAAGTCGTCAATCGTCTTCCCGAACTCATTCGTGCGCAACTCCTTTATCGGTGAGTCGTGCAGGATCGGTGGCGAGGTTGAGCGTTCGATCTTCCTCAGTTTCTCGAACAAGAGGCACCACGGATACGTCGGCGACACTTACGTGGGAGAATGGGTCAACCTCGGCGCAGGGACTACCTTCTCCAACCTCAAGAACACCTACGGAGTTGTGCGCGTGAAGACTAAGTCGGGAACCATCGACACAGGGCGCGTCTTCTTGGGACCGGTGCTCGGTGATCACGTGAAGGCCTCGATAGGGACGACCGTGTTCTCGGGAAGGAGGATAGGTGCCTTCAGCCATCTATACGGTTGCGTGACTGACGACGTCCCACCCTTCACTATCTACGCGAGGCAGTTGGGGGCGGAACTCATCGGGTTGAGGTTGGAGTCGGCCATCGAGACCGCGAGGAGGATGATGTCGAGGAGGGGGAAAGTCCTCACGCCGGCCCATGAGCGAATGATCAGGGAGGCCTTCTCCATTACATCGACGGAGAGGGCCTCAGCGGGTGTTAGGGCCGGTGAGTTTCACCTTTAGCTCCAGCGCCTCTGAAACTGAGACCGCAAGAAGTCAAAAGCCTGTTCGATTTCCGGTCGGGGTTGGCTCACAGTCCTACTTCAACGGGACGTACATGGAGCTCTTCGTCGCACCGACGCCCGGTCTTCCGTGGACGACGCGCTTGTTGGTTATCGCGAACTCACCCAACCTGTGGCCTATCATCTCGGGGACGATCTCGACCGGTACGAACTCCTTGCCGTTGTGAACGGCTACAGTCAAGCCGACCATCTCAGGAAGTATTACCATTTCTCGAGCATGAGTCCGAATAGGTTTGCTCACGCCTAGCCTCTTGTACTTCCTGACCCTCTCTAGGAGCTTTCTCTGCGCGTCGGTCATCCCTCTTTTGAGTGTCCTCCTCCGTCTGCTAGGAAGCAACTTGATGAACTCGTCCATGCTCATTTTCTGGAGCTGCTCGACCGTGTACCCTTTGTAAGCGAACTCCCTGACCAATCCATTTTACGAGCGTGCAACACACTAAAATACGTTACACGTCGACGGAGTGTGAGATCGGGCGCGTCTCAGGTTAATCCGAAGTGGGGACGAGAGTAACGCGGTCACGAGAATCTCCTCCTCAATTCTTGGCGTATAACTTTACAATTTTGTGGGCTTTTCAAATACGTTGTTCAAGGACGTTGGAAAAGGGGTTAAATTAAGGCACTGAATGGGTCAGAGAGGTGATCTGAGATGGCATTGTCTAGCCAGCCCGTAATCATACTGAAGGAAGGGACTTCTAGGACCAGAGGAAGAGCTGCTCAGCGAAACAACATAGCCGCAGCGAAGATCATCGCGGAGATCGTGAAGACAACCCTCGGCCCCAAGGGCATGGACAAGATACTGGTCGACTCGATAGGGGACGTTGTGGTTACCAACGATGGTGCCACCATCCTCGAGAAGATGGACGTTGAGCATCCGGCGGCCAAGATGATCATCGAGGTCGCGAAGACTCAAGACAAGATGGTGGGAGACGGGACCACGACCGCGGTGGTGCTCGCCGGTGAGCTGCTCAAGAAAGCGGAGGAGCTGATTGATCAGAAGGTTCATCCGAGCACCGTAATAACTGGGTACAGGAGGGCGATGGTCACGGCCCTGAAGAGGCTAGATGAAATTGCGAAAAACGTCAGCCTTCAGGACCGGTCAACCCTGAAGAAGATCGTGAAGACATCGCTAGGGAGCAAGTCCCTAGGGTTCGCGACCGACCACATCGCAGACCTTGCAATTGAGTCGGTGCTCAGCGTTGTCAAGGAGGTAAACGGAAAGCTGAAGGCCGACAAGGAAGACATCCAGATCATAAAGAAGATGGGCAAGAGCCTCCTTGAGTCGGACGTCGTAAAGGGAATCATCGTCGACAAGGAGGTCGTTCATCCTGCCATGCCGAAGGTCGTCAGGAACGCGAGCGTCGCGTTGATCGATGCTCCGTTCGAGATCGAAAAGACAGAGTTCAGCGCTGAGATAAGGATAAGGAGCCCAGAACTGATGAAGCAGTTCCTCGATGAGGAGCACAGAATACTCGAGGAGATGGTCAACAAGGTCGCGAGTGTCGGTGCCAACGTCGTCTTCTGTCAGAAAGGGATAGACGATGCCGCGCAGTTCTTCTTAGCCAAGAAGGGAATACTAGCGGTCAGGAGAGTTAAGCGGAGCGATATGGAGAAGCTCGAGAAGGCGACAGGAGGAAGGATAATCACCAACTTCGAGGACCTCCAGCCTAAGGACCTCGGATGCGCCGGCTTGGTCGAGGAGAGGAAGATCGGTGAGGACAGGATGGTCTTCGTCGAGGGATGTAAGGATCCCAAGGCGGTCGCTGTACTAATCAGAGCAGGCCTTGAGAGGCAGCTAGATGAAGCAGAGCGCGCGCTCAACGACGCGATCATGAATGTCATCAACATCGTCGAGGACAACAGGTTCGTTCCAGGTGGTGGTGCAGTGGAGGTTGAGCTCGCAAGGGCGGTGAGAGAGGAGGCTGCCAAATATCCGGGGAAGGAACAGCTCGCCATGCTGGCCTACGCAGAGGCCTTAGAGGCCATTCCCAAAACCCTCTCCGAGAACTCAGGGCTCGACCCCATCGACATAATGACCGCGTTGCGGAACAGGCACGCTGAGAACGGAATAACCTACGGCATCAACGTCTTCACAGGTAAGGTGGAGGACATGTTCGCGAACGGAGTCATTGAACCCATCAGGGTCAAAGTCCAAGCGCTAAAGTCCAGCTTCGAGGCCACTGCCATGATTCTCAGAATTGATGACGTCATCGCATCATCGAAGAAGAAGGAGGAAAAGGGTAAGCCTGGCGAGGAAGAGGGAAAGACCCCCAGCTTCGATTGAGCTCCAACTCTCCCTCCGCCAAAAACCGACTTCTTTTCAGCTATCCTCCTGAGTTCAGGTGAGCGTTTGAGCGCAGTTATTTCGATTCGGTTTCATTGTGCGACACGTCACGCTAGGTAGGGTTCTTTATTCGCCACGCGGGAAGAGAGATCTCAGCACTTACGCCCTGTAGGAGAAAACTCACACATCGAAGTAACGAGTTCGATAACTTCGTTTGTGAGCTTCGTCTGTGTATTCGTGATATTCTGAAATCGATGTTAGCAGGAAGTTGACGCTGATTAGCGGGTCGGCTCGGCTCTTCCCTCCTCACAGGTCAGTCTGGAGCGACTGGCCTCATCCCCAACCACTTGCTCTTGCAACGACCTAATGTGGTTTCGTTTATAACGTGGTACGATAGCCAGCGTTTGGGGGCCGTGGTCTAGAGGCATGACGCCACCCTGACGCGGTGGAGGTCGCCGGTTCGAGTCCGGCCGGCCCCACTTTTACATCAAGTCATTTACATCTCATTGTTATCCTTCAATGGATAAATATCGAAACCGTCAACGCTAGTTAGAGGTGATGTAAGAATTGACAGCGGCAGTAGGAGTCTCGTTACTGAAGCTTAGGCTGACGATGGTCGGTGTGTGGTTCGCGGTCTTCGGAGCGGCAGCGCTCGTGCTCACAGGTATTATCCTCTATCTCGGGTTGCCGGCGTTTTACTTCTACGGCGTGATCGGTTTCGTGCTAGCCCTTAACTTGATTCAGTGGCTCTTTGGACCGTACATCATAAACGCGGTATATCACGCGAGGCCCGCCGATAACGTGTCCGAGGGGTGGTTATACGAGTCGGTCAGGAACCTCGCGCAGAGAAGCGGCCTCTCTCGAGAGCCCAAGGTCATGATCGCTGAGATAGACCTTCCAAACGCTTTCGCTTACGGAAGCCCAGTCACGGGACCGATGGTCGCGGTCACTAGGGGCATCTTGAGGCGAATGCCGCGCGACGAGCTTGAATCTGTCCTAGCCCACGAAGTGGGGCACCTTAAGCACAGGGATGTTATGGTGATGTTAATGATCAGTCTCCTTCCCGCGATCATTTACTACATAGGCTACTCGCTCTACATGTCGGGCGCGTTTGGCGGAGGTCGACGCAACGGCGGGGGATACGCGTTGCTCGTGGGGTTGGCGCTGATGGTCCTAAGCTTCGTCTTCAACATCTTCGTCTTCTTGATGAGTAGGTTGAGAGAGTATTACGCGGACTCGCACGCAGCGGTAGTCGTGCCAGGTGGTGCGAGGAAGCTGCAGAGAGCGCTTGTTAGAATCATGGCACTTACGGGCAGGGTTAGACCAGAGGAGCGAGTTAGAACAGAATCTCTCAAGATGTTCTTCATCTCGGATCCTGAGACTTTTGTAGATCCCGACGTGAACATAGAAGGGGTCATTGACAGGTTGCGCAGAACTAAGCCTAGCCCGCTAGCAGACCTTTTCAGCACGCACCCACATCCAGCTAAGAGGATCCAGCACCTCGACAAGTTCGTAACAGCCTACGGCTCTGTGGAGATCGTGTAGAGCTCACGACGTTCTGAATACCGCAAACCTGAGGTCAACTAATGAGATTTTGAAAGCTCCTGAAGTAATTCGGGCTTCCTTCTGAAGAGTTCTATAACGCCGATGAGTCTCTTCAGAGTGTCACTGCTCAGGCCGTGTTCGAGGTACTCGGCTTCCGCCTCCGCAACCTCTTCTGTGACTCCCAAAACTCTCAGGAAATCTACTAAGACGCCGTGTCTTCGCAGCACCTCGGAGGCCAGCTCGCGGCCGCTCGCCGTGAGGACGAAACCTCTGTAACGCTCGTACTTGATGTATCCCAGCTCGTGAAGTCTCTTGAGCATCTTCGTGACCGCAGGAAGCTTGACGTTGAGGTGAAGAGCGACGTCAGATGATGTGGTGTAGCCTTTGACCCGATCTAGGGCGTATATCACCTCGAGATAATCCTCGATGTCGGGTTGATGTCTTCTCCCGAACTTGCTCCTGACCCTCCTGATCTGCTGAAGTATCGCGGCCTCCTTCTCCGCTCCCTCTTCCAAACCGCATCTATCCAAGGACGCCTCTATATCTCTGTTGGTCATCTCACGTCTTGCGAGGGGTCAAAGGTAACCGTAGAGGGTGAGGAGTGCGGCCGGTATGAACAGCGCGAGCCAAGCCTTCTTGCTGTAATTCAGCACCTTCATCCCGTCTAGAGGACCGAACGGAAGCATGTTGAAAAGGGCCAGGAAGGAGTTAAGAGAACCAACAACGAAGGAGACCCTGCCCAATTGAGAAGCTGGAGAGATCGTCAGTGTGACGAGTGAGACAATGTAGCACACCAACGCTATCACGATGTTGGTTAATGGACCAACTGCTGCGATTCGAGCGAGTGCCTTTGAGGTCGGGAGGCCGTGAACGTTGACCGCGCCAGGCGCGATGACTTTCAAGGGAGAGAATACCGATATGAGTGTGAGGAGGACTCCTATGGTCGAGAGCTTAAAGGCTGCGGTGTATCCTTGCCTTGTAGCTTCGAACTTGTGTGCTAGCTCGTGAACGAGAAAGGAGGCCGTGAACGCGCCGATTGCGAGCGCCAAGTGCGCCGTGTCTATTCTTCCGAATCTGAGAAGCGTGAACCCGACGGCGCTCACGAGTGCTGAGCCGATTACTAAGTTAATCAGCTCGGATCTGCTGAGCCTGATGCCCACCCGTATAGGTCTCCTCTCGCGAATCGTCGATTCGACCTTCTCGATCTCGACAGGTGATTTGGCTAGGTGGAGGTATTTGCAGTCGTGAGCTTCGGGGAGCCTGTGCTCAGCACAGTGATACAGTCCGCAGTAAGCGCATCTGAAAGGCAGTACCTCTTCCTTGTCGCAGACACCGCACCGCATGTCGCCGATCTACCTGGTTGTCGGGTAGATATAAGGTGCAAAGACCTTTTGATAGTCATATTACGCGAAGCGACCTGAAGAGGTGCTCGAAGTTCAGCCCCAGTATCCTCTCCTTCACGTCCTCAGGGATAGGTAGCTTCAGTATCTCGAGAGCGTTGGCTCTCATACCCTTGACGCCTGGGCTGGGCCAATCGCTTCCGAAGATCACCCGATCGGCGATCTCCGTGATCCTAGGAAAGTACTCGAGGAGCCGGTTCGGAGGAATGCCTGAGATGTCTAAGTAGAGGTTCCTGTGCCTGCGCATGAGAAAGAACGCCTTCTCCATCCAGATGGGCCGACCGCCATGCGCCATAATCAGGGTGAGCTCTGGGAAGTCGACAAGCACGTCATCGAGGTAGAGAGGGTCTCCGTACTTGATCCGCGCACCGGGGAACATGGAGGATCCTGTGTGGACGGTGAGGGGGACAGAGTGGTCGCTGCAGAACTGATAGAGGGTCTCTAAGTTGCGTACGCGCGCTTCTCCGTATTCCGGCAAGTATTGGTTCGCATAGACAAGCTGATGTACAGGGTGTAGCTTTAACCCTGCGAGTTCGAACTTCGAGTAATCCTCCTCGATCCTCCGAGCGAACTCGGTATGGTCTAACCCAATTTCTACTCCCCCGAAGGGGATCAATCTATCTCTGTAACCCCTACAATATCGAAAGACGTATTCGTTAACCGAGAGGTCGTACCCCATAACCTCCTTAGCCACGTAGTTAATGAGAACGATTCTCTGAACGCCCTCCTCGTCCATTCTTTTTACCACGTATGAGGGGTCCCTCTCTATTCGGTTCCAGTTCTGCCGAAAGTCCTGATTCATGGCAAAGAACTCGAGGGCCGGTTTATGGAGCATAGAGAAAGGGTTCACGTGAACGTGCACGTCGTTGATTTTCACGTTGTTCAGCGTCATCCCTGTCTCCTGCCTCCACCCTCCGGCTGTGCCACACGACACCTTGGTCTAAAGAGTTCTGACCTCATCGTCCTTGAGGTCGGGGTGTCCAACAGTTCGCTTTGCGTTACCCGCCCCGAGAGGTACCTGAATCCGGAGTGTTCACACAGCGATCTTGCCCGAAGCGAGGCAAGAGGTCCCTTAACGGTTTGAGAGCTCATGTTGTCCTGAGACGCAGCGTACGCGACCGCTCGGGGCGATACCTTATTGCGGGACATTCCGTCAACCCTGCGTTCTTCGATCGTACCGAGCAGCTCGACGGGGAGTGAAGAGTGACTCATGGCCTAGAGGAAGTTCTCTACCAGCTTGGCCGGGTTCTTGACCACCAGCCTCTCGATGTCAGCGTCTGATATTCCTTGGCCCTTCAGTTCCTCGATCATCTTGAGGAGAACATCGACGGGGTGTCCCTTGTGAGGTTGACCTGCGTCACTCGAGACGATGCACCTAGAGACACCGATTCTCCTGATGTCCTCGGCGAGTTCTTTCGGATCGTATCCGGCCACTGCGCAGTGCTCCATGACCGCTCCCATGTCAGCCAATTTGATCTGGTCGTCGGCGTAGAAACGCGTTGCCTTGAAGTGCGGGTGAGTTACCAAGATCTTCTTGACCCCCGCCTTCCTAGCACCCTCGACGACCTTGTAGACCTCCCTCAGAGATAGGTGGCCCGTGCCCAAAATCGCGTCCGCCTCAGCTATCATCTCCAAGATCTCTTGGACTTCCGGCTTCAGCTCACCATCGGTGTTGAGTACTGTTATGCACGCGGATCGAGCCCTGTACGAACTGAGCGTTCTCACTCGTTGAGTTGTGGGAAGCTGTGCAGCTCCGAACGTCCTAATGTGGTTCTCAGCATCCAAAGTAGGCATCCAAACCTCGGCAGCACCCATCGACAACGCCTTATCGACAGCCGAGGGGTTCAGCCCTCCGACAGATTCATTGAGAACTACTCCTCCTAACACTCTTACCTTTTCGTTGAATTTAGATAAAATGTAGGACCTGCTCGCGGTCTCTACGAAGTGGTTCTTTGCTAGATAGGCAACGTAGCCGACCTCTGATAGAGAATTGATGTACTCTAAATCGTCGACCGCCCTCGTCAGTACGTCCGGCGCAGTGTGTACGTGCAGATCAACTACGCCTTCGAGGAGAGAAGCATACTCCCTCAGCTTTCTCTCAGGCTGTATGCGGTGGGTGAATTTCACGTTGCCAGTGAATTCTGGGTTCAAATATTAAATGTTTCCTGATTGTGAACGAGAGAGTCAAGGCAAGCTTCTAGGAGCTATCGCAGCGACGCAAGCAGGTATCAGAGGCCTTTTCCGGTCATGAAACGCCAAACGTTGAATGGCGTCAGTCTCGACGTGGTTATCTCGACTCCTAATGGTTTGAGGGCGTCGTTGATTGCATTGGCAATCAGCACCGGCACCAATATGGTTCCTCCCTCACCGCTGCCTTTCGCGCCTAACGGGGTGAAAGGAGATGAGGTCTCCATGTGGCCGAACCTGAGCTCGGGTACCTCGGTCGCCGATATAGGCAGATAATCCGCGAAAGTTGAAGTCAGAAGGTTGCCTTCTTGATCATATTCGAACCCCTCAAGAAGAGCACCCCCGATGCCGTTGACAACGGCCCCGTGCAGTTGTCCTTCGAGGATCATGGGGTTCAACGCCCTGCCGGAGTCGTGCACTACCACCAACCTCCTGAGATCTACCGCGCCAGTCTCCTTATCGATCACCACCGCCGCGACGCCTGCTAAGAAAGCGTATGACCCACAGAGGTTCCCTCTCAGGTCGTCACCGACCGATTTGCTGTAGGGGAAGTGGTAGGTGTAATACGCATCCAGACCGGCCTCTGTGTTCGGAGGTAGATCGGCCAATCTGGTGTGCGCGATTCGAGCTATCTCTCTGAAGGTCGTGAACCGCTCCTGATTTCCCCTTATGTAGATCATGCCGTCCCTCATCTCCAAGTCTGCAGGGTTAGCCTCTAACTTGTGAGCGGCGATGTGTAACACCTTCTCTCGGATTCGCAGTGAGGCTCCGACCAGCGCGCCTACTGCTATTTGGGAGAACCTGCTTGCATAGGTGCCTGATCCCGCGGCGCTGTAGGGATGCGTGTCGCTATCGAAGCCTGGAATCACCGTCACGTCGTCGGGAGTGACGCCCAGAACATCAGCGACTATCTGTGCAGCAGAGGTTTCATGGCCTTGACCCTGTGGCACTGTTCCCATGGCGACAGTTATTGACCCGTCGGGGTGAACTCTAACGGACGCTGACTCGGCCATGGAGGCATATCCCGCTACATGGGCCGGATCCCCGCCCCACAACCTAGCGAACCCGAAGGCGGTCGCACCTCCCTCCACTATCGTGGCAACGCCCAACCCCATCAAGTCACCGTTTCCTCTCATCTTCTCCCGCTCTCGCTTGAGTTGTTCGTATTCCGCTAGCTCTAGTGCGTAACTCAACGCTGCTGCGTAATCGCCGTCGTCGTAGACTGATCCAACGGGTGTCTCGTAGGGCATCTGGTTTCGCCTAATCAAATTGACCGTCCGGAGCTCAACGGGATCCAATCCGAGCTCCTCAGCCACCTTGTCGATGATGCGCTCAAGGCAGAAGCTAGCGTGTTGTTGTCCGTACCCCCTGTTGGGACCGGTCGGGCAGGTGTTGGTGAACACCCCTGTTGCGTCAATCTCGATCGACTTTATTCTGTAAGGACCGACAATCGATGGGAACGCCCTTGTCACGTTATGGGGTTCAGGATGTCTGAGATAGGCGCCGAAGTTGTCATAGATCTTCATCCTCACCGAAATTACCTCACCGTTGAGCTTGTAGGCCGCTTCGACTTTTGCCAATCTATCAGGGGAGTGCATCAATGCTTGAAAGTCCTCTGATCGTGAAGCTACGAATTTGACTGGTCTTCCCGTTATCAAGGCTGCCAGTCCGATTAGTGCGCTGTATGGGTAGACGCTCTGCTTGTTTCCGAATCCTCCTCCTAGGTCAGGTACTCTGATGCGAATTCTGTTCGACGGTATGCCTAACACCCTGGAGTATCTGGCGTGATACATCGGAGCCTGCTGGTGTTGGTCGTAGATGGTCAGGTGTCCGGAATGTCTATCGTAGACAGCGGCGAGCGCGGTTGGTTCCAGAGGTGCGGATATGAACCTGTGATAATAGTATCTTCCTCTTGCCACCCTATCGGCCCTTGAGAAGTCGCCATCAACGTCTCCGTAAATGAACTTCTTCTCCCACGCAACGTTTCGTGGGAACCCCTCGTGAATCAGGGGAGCATCGAGTGATAAAGCCTCATCGATCGTCACCAAGGGCCGCAGCCCTTCGCAATAGACTTCAATCGCCTCTGCCGCGTCCCATGCAGCGTATTTGCTTTCTGCTATTACCATAGCCACAGGTTCGCCTTGATATCTTATCTTATCAACAGCGATTCCATAATAAGGTGGTGTTGGAATTAGATGGGGCCAAGGTTTGACGAGATCGGCGACCTCTTCGCCGGTGAGAACCTTCACAACCCCACGCACTCTGGACGCTTTATCTGTCTCTATGTGTCTTATCTTCGCATGAGCAACCTTACCTCTGACGAATGCGACATAGAGGCAGTTATCGAATCTGAAATCGTCCACGAATAGACCCTTCCCTGTTATGAACCGGAGATCTTCCTTTCTTTTAACTGGGCTGCCTATCCATCTTGTTGTTATTTTGCGTGATAAATTATGAACCGTTTCGGGTGGTAAGGACTCCAACGTAGTCTTCCCCCAATTTAGGGGCCACTATTTCGATTGCGTTAAGCCTTTGGGGCGCTGCAATTCCCCGTAACCGTATTTCGCCCTAGCCTCCGATAACGGTACGCCCCGCTTCACCTCCTCTAGGATCTTCGATTCTTTCTCGTAGATCTCCAGCGCCGCCTCCAGCACCTCTTCAGCCTTCTCTTGCGGTACCACCACGACGCCGCTGTCGTCCGCGACGATCACGTCACCAGGTTTGATGAGGACGTTTGCGATGTTTATCGGCTCGTTGAGGCCCGCGAGCTGCACCCTGTCCTTACCGGTCATCATGAACCGACCTCTGCTGAAGACCGGGTACCGAATCGCCCTGATAACGTCGATGTCCCTGCAGACTCCGTCGATCACCGTCCCCCTCAGTCCCATGTCCTTTGCTCTCGCGGACAGAAGACCTCCCCAAACGGTGCAATATTTCCTACCGCCGTTATCGATCACTACCACGTCGCCAGGCTGGGCCTTGTCTATGTACGTGACCCAGGGCTTCAACTCTACCTGATTGGCTGGAACGAACCTCACCGTGAACGCCGTACCTGCGATTCTCACGTTGTCCACGATCGGTGAAATGTCCTCGAGCCCACCCTTTATCCTGAACCTGTCGAGGGCGTCGGAGACGTTTGAGGTGGGAATTTTCGCGAATTCGTCCACGACCTTTCTCGAGACCATGAGTTCGGATCGCCAAGGTTCTATTTATCCCTCAGACAAGAACTTTTAACTCTGCGACAACAGCAGCAAGCATTTTTAATAATCTGACTTTGAGAGTGTGGACGAGATGGGTGATTATAACCCCGTTGTGGTTAAGGAGGTGAGCAGACCTTCAAGGGACGTCGTCGATGCTTTCAAGGAACTTTCGACACCAAACATATCTGACTCATTGGAGCGCACTAGGATCAGCGGAGTAATAGAGGGCATACGTCCGATGGTACAAGGCGTCAGGATCGCAGGCCCTGCCATAACCGTCAGGTACGTCCCTCTCTCACCAGCCGAGCAGGGAACTAAGGAGGACATCGGAGACTACCTTTTCGATCTCGCTCAACCCGGTGACGTTATCGTGATTGACAACGGCGGCGTGACCAGCTACACCTGTTGGGGAGACATTCTGACCTTTACCGCGATGAAATTGGGGATCGCGGGGACCGTGATAGACGGCGTCTTCAGAGATTACGATAACATACTAAGATTCAGATATCCTATCTTCGCGAGAGGTACCATTCCTAGGACCGGAAAGGACCGGCTCCAGATAGATGGGATAAACGTGGCTGTACAGGCAGGCGGAGTCCTGATCATGCCGGGCGACATCATCGTTGGCGACGACACAGGGCTTCTCCGCGTTCCCAAAGAGAGGGCGAGTGAGGTCCTCAGGGACGCGAAGGAGATCGAAGAGGCGGAGAGGATGATCATCGAGTCCGTGAGGTCCGGCAAGACGCTCAGGGAGGCCCGTCAACAATACAGGTACTTCCAGTTGCAGCGGAGTAAGTAAACGATCTCTGGTCTGATCATCGACCATATACGCTTTCCTGCAAAGCATTTTTATTTTAGAACACAATCTGGTGGGTTGCATGAATAGGAGAATTTTAGTGGTGGGCGTAGCAGCTGTCATTGTAGCTGCGATCGCCATAGTGTTTGTGTTGCCGACGTTGTTGGCACCCAGACTCGGTGTAGAGACAGTCAAGATAGGAGCGCTGAACCCCCTAACAGGACCTTTCGCGACGTGGGGAAAGAAACACTTGGCTGGAGCTCAGATGGCGGTAAAAGAGATCAACGACAGAGGTGGCATTCTAGGCGCGCGCGTCGAGCTGGTGGTTTACGACGATAAGAACGACGCCAAGGAGGCGGTAGCGGCGTTTCAACGACTCGTCGATGTGGACAAGGTCGTAGCGGTAACCGGCCCAGTCTCAAGCGGAATAGCCGCAGCTTTGACACCGGAGGCCAACAAGGCTCGCGTGACCCTCTTGCTACACATGGCTGGGTCTCACACGCTGTTGACGTTAACCAACAGGTATGTCTTCAGAACGTGTCTACCAGCGGCCCCGATGAACGCTCAGCCCGTAGCTGAGTTCATCAGGCAGCAGAACCTCAGAAACGTCGCTAACGTCATAGCGTCCTATGAGTGGGGATTCGCGGTTAGAGACGCTTCAGATCGCCTGATAAAGACCATCAGCGGCATCAATTATCAGATGGAAGAGGCACCACAGAGGGAGACCGACTTCACCTCTTATCTGAGGAGGATACAGCCACTCAACCCAGACGTCGTGCTTACGCTGGGTCACCCGCCGGGCGGTCCAACGATCGTCAAGCAGGCTCTGGAGATAGGTCTGAGGCCTAGGTTCTTCGTAGGTTCCTACACTCCGGTCGATAACTGGCTGGCAGCCCTCGGAGAAGACGGTCTGATAAACTCCGGACTGCTGGAGTTCTCGTGCATAAACTTCGATGCTCCAGAGTACAGACAAATCGCTGAGCGTTTCTACCGTACTAACAACATGTTCTTCGACATCCACGCAGCGACCGGGTATCTGAACGTACTGCTCATCGCCAACGCAATCGAGAGGACTCAATCTGTCGATCCGGTCAAGGTGGCGGACTACATCAGGACCAGTAGATTCGATCACCCGCTGCTCGCGTGGCCGTTGAGCTATACCGAGTGGGGCGAGTTCAAAGAGGCCAGAATAATCCTTTACAAGTTCGAGAGAGGAGACCCCGGCTCGATCAACCCTGGAGCGAAGTGGGTACCAAGAGTCGTATTCAGGTCTTCACCGGTAGAGCCCTACAGACCTGCGCAGTAGTGAAAATAAAACGCCCCTTTTTCTTAGTTATCACATTGATGTTTTCACTATAAGTCCCTTAACAGTCTCTCCCTCAGCTCTTCAGGAATAGGTACGGATTGCTTGCGTCTCATGTCTGTGAACACTCTGACCACGGTACCCAGAGCGATCAATTCACCATCGGCACGCCTGAAGTTGAACTCAGTCTCAAGTGAGGAACGACCCACCCTTGTCACCACCTGTTCACCTTCAAGAACGTCACCGTATATCACCGCGTTCTTGTAGTCGATTCTGTAGTGAACCGGAGGAAAACCGTATCCTCGCTCCAGTAGCCCTCTTAATTCGTAGCCGTTACTCCTAAGCAACTCTTCAAAAATTCTGTTGTTGTATTGGAAGTATACAGCTCCGTTTATCCATCCACTTGCATCGATGTCGAAAAAATCCACCACGAACTTCAGTTTTACGCTTCTAACCATAATTCTCTAGAGCTGTGTCTCTTTAATTCTTTTGTACATCATCTGTTCTTCAATCGGCTTTTGCATGAATCCGTAACCCTCCCAGCAGATGAAGAAGATTGTATAGGGTGAGACACCGGCCTTGAACAACTTGACTGGGTCGGCTGATCTGACGAGCTCTTTTTCTTCCTCAGAGAGCTTGAACTCGTTCATCACCGCTTCTCTGTCCAGTTTGAACTTCTCTCTTACTTGCGGGTCCAAGTGTATGGCTCTGCCGAGTTTGTACAAATTCAGGTACTTCGGGTCAGGATAGCCGTATAGGATCACCATTATCTTCTCACCTCTTTATCTAAACCTTAAAGGAGGCTACGCAATATCCTGCGTGCCAAGCCCTCTGATAAGTGATGATCTCTGCAGGAGCGCTGTTCACGGCCCCTATCAGCGTCAGCCAAGTTCTGAACTCGAACTCGCCATGCTCATCGAGCCAGTCCGTCGTAAGGTCGGCCAGCTCGTAACCCTTGCCTGCCTTCATCTTCTCGATGAGGAAGTTATCAGCCTCGACATCCACCTTCCCGTAGAAAGGCGTGCCGACGAAGTGGGACAGCCCCCCCGTCGCTAACAGGGCAACTCTGTTCTGAAGCTTCGATCCGTCCAAGACCTGTCTGATGGCCTTTCCGAGCTCGAAGGCCCTTCTCGGTTTGATTCGTGGGTCGACGTTGCTGTTGATGTGGAATGGTATCATTCTCGGTCTGTAAGAGTCGTGCTGTGCTCCCTTCAGCACCCAATACGTCGGTGAGATATAGGGGTGGTCAAGCTCAAGCTCATGGGCGAAGGAGACGTCGAATCCCAAATCAATTAACCCGTAGAGCAACTCCTTGGAGAGTTCCGGGTCAGCTGGCAACCTCAGCTCGTACCCAGCGAACTTCCCACCAACCTCCTTCCCCGTGAACAGAAGTAGTTGCGGGTAGTTGTTCAACCAGAACGTCTCCATGTGATCCGACCCGAACACTATTATCGTGTCTGCGTTCGCTTCCTTTATCCTCCTCCCCACCTGCATAAGGGCGTTGTGGACCTCTTGGAGCTGCCTAGTGAACTCTTCTGAGATCTTAGGCTGGACGAGGATCTGTGGCGTGTGAGAAGTCGCAAATGCACCCACAATTTTTACCATGGTCGTCTCGAGATTCATATGGCATTCATTTATATATAAATATTGACCCTTAATCGCGGTGCAACGTTAAACCTCTTGATTATCGGAGTGTAATTAGAAGTCTTTCCATTCGTGCCCTCTTGTTCGGAGATTGACGCTCTGCGTTCAGCCCTTTAGAAAGAGGAGTCAGACGTAGTAGGAACGTACCCACTTCAAGACATCTATCACACCGGACTTGAAGTCGAATTGAGGCTCGAACCCCAACTCCTCCCTCGCCCTGCTTATATCCACCGGATACCTAAGCGGTCGCTGGACCTCCTTGATCGTTATGTTGTTGATCGGTCTTTTCAGCTCTTCGGAGATCGCGTCAAGTGCCTCGCGAAGTGAGTTTATTTTCGCGGTACCGATATTGAATATTCTGTTCTTGAGGTTCTTAGAGTGAACGGCGAGTTGACAGGCAAGCGCTGCATCCTTCACATGCAACCATTCGCTCTTGTACTCTTCAACCGTCAAAGGTTCAGATCTCAGCGCGGCCCTGCACATATCCCTCACGACGCTGGCTAGTCCCATGGCACCAAGCCAGCCGCCGTAGACTGTTGGAAGCCTGAGGGCCACGAAGTCGATTCCGTATATCTGCGAGTGGTTCAAGCCTAAGAGTTCGCTTGCGAGTTTCGTGGTTCCGTAAACGCTCCCGGGTATTGTCTGGTCGTCTTCCTTAACGAGGCCGCCTTCGGGTGGAAGATATTTGATGAACGGGTTCAACATAGAATAGACGTTTCCGGAGCTCGTGTACACCACCTTCTTGGCATCAGTCGTTCGAGCGGCCTCTAGAACCGATGCCGTTCCAAGCACGTTAACCTTAACCGCGTTGAAGGGGTTCTCCCTCGCACCAGCGATAAGTACTGCAGCGGTGTGTACTATAGCATCCACCTCCCGCTCCTTCACTGTACGAATCAGATGATCTGTCTCGAGCACGTCGCCCTTAACTCTCCCGACCTTCTCCAAGTCGCCGATCACGTTAGCCATAGCCTGTGGGTTCTCGAAATAGCCGTAAAGCGTGACCTCATCGCCCGTATCGAGGAGCTTCTTAGCCACATAGCTCGCTATGAAACCTGTCCCTGTGATTAGTATCCTCATGCCATTAAGAGCAAACCTAACTTGCTTTATATCAACGTGTTGAATCGGATAGGCGTGCAATGACACAATCAGGTTCTCAATCTGAAATTGGATAGCGCGTAAGGGACGTCGACGGATTCATCAACAGGAGAAGAAAACTTCTCGGGTCTAGGCTCTGGGCGATCACGAACGTGAGGTATGTCCGAAGGCAGAAGCTCATTAAACCATGCTTGAGATCGCTCGACGTTTCTATGGTTCAACGCACTATCATACCTTGAGCTGTAAACGAATTCATTTCCCATTCTGTAGCGCTTCATTCGTTTTAGCCACTAACTCTGCGACGATGGACTCCTCCTCTATGTTCGAGTAATCGGGGAGCTCCGTTCTTCGGGCGATGGCCTTGAGAAGGTGTCTCATTATCTTACCGGTCCGTGTCTTCGGTAGGGAGCTCACGAACACGACATATCTGACATCGGCGATCGCGCCGTACTTTCTCTTTACCTCTGTAGCGATGGCATCAGTCAGATCCTTAGAGGGGGATTTGCCCTGCCTCAGAACGACGTAGGCTACGGCTACCTCGCCTTTGACTTCATCAGGGACCCCAACGACAGCCACCTCAGCGACCTCTGGCAGCTCTGAAATAACCGTCTCGAGCTCAGGCGCACCAATCCTATGTCCCGAGACCTTGAGCGTCTCATCAGCCCTACCCAACAAGTAGACGTAACCATCCGCATCGACGTACGCCATATCGCCCACTCTGTACCTTCCAGGGTATTTGCTCCAGTAATCCTCAACGTATCTCGAGTGGTCGCCCCAGACGGTCGGCGTAAGACTTGGGAATGGCTTCTCGACGACCATCTCACCTTTCACCCCCACCGGCACGGGCTTTCCGTCCTCACCGACGACTCTCACGATCATCCCGGGCAGCGGGAAGCCACAAGCACCGGGTTTAATGATCAGGTCGCTCGCAAGCCCAAATGGGTAAGTTATCATCATACATCCTGCCTCGGTCTGTCCCATGTGATCGATGAGCACCGTTCCCTCAGGTAAAACGTTCTCCTCGAACCATTTCCTAACGGGTGATGTTAGGACTTCGCCTCCACAGAGGACATATCGCAGGCTTGTGATGTCGTGTTTCCTTGCCGGTTCAGGGCCGTGCTTCATCAGCAATCTCATCGCGGTGGGCGAGGTCCACATGAGAGTGACGCGCTCGGCCTCTACGATCTTCCAAAGGACGTCGGATGTCGGGTAATCGATCGCTCCCTCATAAAGCACGGTAGTGCTCCCGAAAAACAAAGGCGCGTAAACCGCATAAGCAGTACCTCCGATCCATCCTATGTCTGCCAGACAGAAGCTGACGTCTTCTGCTCTCATACCGCACGTCATGTGCGTAGCCGCAGGCATTCCAACTTGAAAACCGCCGTGAACATGGACTACTCCCTTAGGTCGTCCAGTAGTGCCAGAGGTGAAGTTGATGAAAGCTGGTTCGTTGGACTCCATCTTCGAGCATTCGACGCGGTCGCGATCACTCGCGTCTGAGAGGGTGGTCGGCCTGAGGCGCTCGTCGCCGTTCACCAAGCGTGGTTCACCTTCAGGCCTGCGTTCAAAGAGGAGCACCTTGCAACGATGACCTGAGAGTTCTAGCGCTTCATCTAGCGTACTTTTGAGTTGAATTTCTCTTCCGCGCCGATAGGCCACGTCCAATGCAATCATGATCTTCGGTGAGACCTCAGAGACCCTCTTCGCAACGGATTCCACTCCCAAGCCGGAGAAGAAGTTCACGTGGATCGCCCCAATTCGGACCGCTGCGAGCATGGCTATCAGGGCCTCAGGCACCATTGACATGTAGATCCCTACCCTGTCCCCTCTTTTCACGTCGCTGTCCCTCAAAACAGCGGCGAATCTGCTGACCCTATCCAACAACTCGCAATAGGTTATTGCCCTCCTCGAAGAGGCACCCTCAGACCACCACACTATTGCGGGTTTCCATCTGAGCTCCGGATCGGTGGCATGTCTATCGACGCAGTTATAGCATAAATTAGTCTGTGCGCCGCGGAACCATTCGAACTTGTGCTCCTCTCGATCCCAAGAGAACTCCTCGTCCCATTTGCTGAACCAGTCCACGTTTGAAGCGAAGCTCTTCCAGAACCCTAAGTAGTCCGATTCAGCCCACTCGTACATGTCCTTCAGGTCGCGGCTGTGTCGCGCCATTTCTTGCCTACTCTGGCCGCAGAAAGACAGCACCCCTTTTATATCTTTTTAGGCGAATCGAGGGGCCGTGCCGCGTTTTTCACGCGGTATTAACCGACTTCTCCTCGGACGACGTGAAAGACCTTCACCGCACGACTTTCCCTTACTTAGGTACCTGATGTTATACATTTAAATATCATTCAAAAGTATGCAGTGGAAGAATGGATCGTCGGCCTGTCGCGCTCTCCTTAGATCAGGTCAGCAAGCGCTTTGGTGGGTTGCCGGCGCTGAAGAACGTCTCGTTCTCCGTATCGGAAGGTGAGATTCTCGCGATAATAGGGCCTAACGGGGCGGGGAAAACAACCCTCTTCAACGTGATCAACGGCCTCTACCCACCCACGTCAGGTAGAGTAGTCTTTTACGGTCGGGACGTCACTAAACTGCCGCCCTATGAGAGAGCGCGTTTAGGGATGTCGAGGACCTTCCAAATTCCACGGCCCTTCGGTGACATGACGGTCATAGAGAACGTCGCTGTGGGCGCGATAGGGAGCGGGAGAGCACGAGGGGTGCCCGACGCTACAAGTATAGCCGAGGAGGTCCTGAGGTTCTTGGGTTTGGAGAGTAAAGCGGACATCGAGGTGAAGAAGCTGAACCTGCAGGAGAAGAAGTCCGTCGAACTCGCGAGGGCCCTCGTCCAGCAGCCGAAACTCCTTCTCGTTGACGAGTACATGAGCGGGTTAAACCCCTCTGAAGTGGACGAGGCTGTAAAGCTGTTGAGGAGGGTGAACGAGGAGAGCGGCGTTACGATTCTCTGGATAGAGCACCTTCTCAGGGCTGTAATGAGGTTGGCGCAGAGGGTCGTTGTTCTGAATTTCGGTGAGATCATAGCAGAGGGTACGCCGTCTGAGATTGCGGAGAGCAGCAGGGTAATCGAGGCATATCTCGGGAGGAGCGTGGAGATTTGACCGCCTACCTAGAGGTAAAGGGTCTAGAGGCTGGTTACGGTGAGTTTCAGGTCCTTTGGGGGGTTAACTTAGAGATCCCTGAGCGGAGGATGAGAGTTGGAGTTATTGGGCCTAACGGAGCTGGAAAGACCACTCTCATGAGGGCCGTTGCTGGCCTCATACAACCTAAGAAGGGCGAGGTAATTCTCGAGGGGAAGCGGCTAAACGGTGTACCTGCGTACGAGAGGGTCAAGATGGGGATTGCGTACGTTCCTGCTGAGAAGGAACTTTTCCCGAAAATGACTGTGAAGGAGATCCTTGAGCTAGGTGCGTACACGGCGCGTGCCAAGGACCAGATAGAGAAGAACCTCGATTACGTCTTCTCCTTGTTCCCAAGGTTGCGCGAGCGGTTGAACCAGAAGGCGGGAACGCTCAGCGGTGGAGAGCAACAAATGCTCGCCATCGGAAGGGCTTTGATGTCCTCTCCCCGACTTCTTTTACTGGACGAACCGTCGACTGGTCTGGCGCCTCTATTGACGGAGGAGCTTTTCAACTCGCTTCGCCTTCTCAGCGACCTTAACGAGGACCTCACGATACTGCTGGTAGAGCAGAAGGTAACTCTTGTGCTCAAGGTCTGCGAGCTCGTCTACGTGCTTGAGGGTGGGCGTGTGGTTATGAAAGGCGACGCACGTGTGCTGACTCAAGACCCACGGGTGAGAGCCAACTATCTCGGTGGATCGTGATGGTGGCAGAAAACCCCGCTGTCCTTATCTCGCAGCTGCCTGTGATTATCGTTGACGGCGTGACTTTTGGGCTTCAGCTGGCACTAGTCGCTGTCGGAATCACAATGATATTCGGTCAGGCTCACATTCTCAACATCTCACACGGCGAGTTCGCGGTGATCGCCTCCGTCTCGGCGGCACTGCTCATTCCCTCGATTGGTGTCTTCCCTGCAACATTCGCAGGTGTTGCTCTCGCAGCCGCCTTCGGAGGCTTCGTCTATAAGGTGGTTCTGCTGCCGGCCTTCAGGTCCGTGGGCGAGCAGCGCGTGCTCCTCGGGCTCTTCATCACTTTGGGCCTCTATCTTTTGCTTCACGGCTACTTCACCAATCAGTTCCCGACAGTTTACCTTTCTATCAGACCCGAGGTTCAGACCATCACGATTATGGGGATGTCGTTTCGGTTTTCGGCGATCCTCTCCGCTCTCATATCCTTGGGGTTGCTCATGCTTCTAGCAGCGCTCTTGAGGGCGACGATAATAGGTAAGGCCATAAGGGCAGTCTCTCAGAACGAGACCGGAGCAGAGATTACGGGCATCCCCATTGACAGAATGAGGCTCATCACCTTCGTGCTGGGTTGCGGCCTCGCTGGAGCTGCGGGCATAATGAGGGGGTTGGCGGCCACTATTGGGCCTGAGTCTGGCATAGAGATTACGGTGCTCGCGCTGTTGATCAGCGTGGTCGGCGGCGTGAGAAGCATCCTGGGAACGGTCATATCGGGTGTTCTGCTGGGGATAGTTTACATGGTTGCGAGCTTCTTGGTCGGCACCTTCATGTCCGTGGTGATAATGTTGTTGGCAGCTGCTGTCGTCCTCCTCAGCAGACCCGAGGGGATTCTCGGAGAGTTCGAGTGAACCGTTCTCAAACAGACGCGAATCAGATATATTAGCAGGTGGCATCCTCCGGGATAAGGATGACCTCGATAGTCTACAGGGATTTTCCTAAGTTACCGAGGGAGATAATAGATGCTTTCAAAGACCTCGGGGCTTCAACAGTTTACGAGTCGATCAGTAAGGAATACAGGTGCGTTATGGACCCTGAGATCAAGCCTATAGCACAAGACGTTAAGCTGGTTGGACCTGCCCTCACTGTGAACAGTTACCCCGCAGACAACGTTACGGTGCACAGAGCAATGGCCCTCGCCAAGCCAGGTGACGTCATCGTGATCGCCGCTAGCGGACTTCTAGGCGTCATGTGGGGAGGTTTGATGAGCTATCAGGCGAAGCGTCAAGGCATCGCCGGCGTGGTCGTTGACGGTTCGGTTAGAGATGTTGCCGAGATCCGGAGGATGGGTTTTCCAGTGTTCGCGCGACACGTCTCCCCGATTGGGTCCTCGAAGATGCACCCGGGTTCAATCAACGTGCCTGTCATCTGCGGCGGAGTCCTAGTGAAACCTGGTGATGTGATAGTAGGTGACGACGACGGTGTAGTGGTTGTACCTCGGGAGATAGCGGCGGAAGTTTTGCAGCGAGCCAAGCAGAGGGAGGAGAGGGAGAGGGAGAGCAGGAGGCTCTACGACCAAGGCAAGACTTCATACGAGATCTACGGTTTCGAGAAGGTCTTCAGGGAGAAAGGTGTGCAGGAATTCCCAATGGCTCCGTAGGGGAGGAGGATTTGCGACCCAGCTCCGGTCTGACATCAGACAGTCTCAAGTTTTACGCGCTGCTAGCCCTCATCGCGGTTCTGATAGTTCTCCCTTTCGTCTTCACCGGACGATACTACTGGAGGATTTTGACTCAAATGGCGTACTTCACCGTGTTCGCAGGTTCCTTTGCGCTTCTGTTCGGCGGAACGAATCAGCTCTTCCTCTGCGTCGCTGCGCTAGCGGGGATCTCAGCCTATGTCAGCGGCTTGCTCAGCCTTCACTTCGGGTTGAGTCAGTGGCTTACTATAGTAATCGGTTCGGTGATGTCGGCCGGAGTCGCGGCGGGTCTGAGCTACGTGTCTAACGTCAGAAAGCTTGGAGTCGCTTTCGTTGCGATCCTAACGCTCTCTTTTCAGCTCATCTTCGAGAACGTCGTAACTGGTTTAGTCAGCGTCACAGGAGGTGACACAGGCTTTCGGCCACCCACCCTCAGCCTGGGCCCATTGGAAGCGACACTGGGTTTGGAATTGACGAACTACTTCATAGCGGTCTCTTTGGCGATTCTGTGGATTGTCGTAAGGTACTGGTTGTTGGAAAGGAGCAGATGGGGTCTTATAATGAAGGCTGTAAAGAGCGAGGAGCTGGCCTCGGAGGTCGTCGGAATTAACGTTACACGTGTCAAGGTGATTGTAGCCTCGATATCTGGTTTCGTCATCGGTGCAGCAGGAGCCCTCTACGGATACTTCAATGGGCTGGTCGCTCCTATCTACTACTCTTTTGCGAGCATAGACATCCTTTCTCAGGTAATGGCGGTTTTTGGCGGGTTGGCATCTGTCATGGGACCCGTTATAGGTTCTGTTATCTTTACGTACATCAACGAAAATGTTCGGTATTTGGGACCCATATCACTCAGCGTGTACGGTGCGGTGCTTGTTATATTGTTCTCCGTTTTCAGAAACGGGCTCGTCTCGGTTCTAAGACGATGGACCAGTTTGATATTTTGAGGTGGGGAATCTAAGTTGCGCACTAAGTTCAAAAACGCGTTGATGTCCATTCCCGAGGAATGGAGCGTTCCCGAACCGGTCGCGATTAAGCTCGACAGAAGTTCCGACGCTTTAATCGTAGTGGACCTTCAACGTGAATATTGTCATCCGCGAGGTCGCAAATATCTTGAGACTTCTCAAGAGATACTACCCAACGTCATAAGACTTCTCGATGTGTTTCGAGCTCATGGTGCGTGGGTCTTCTTCACCAAAGTTCACTTCGATCCTAAGGATCCGAGGTTCGCCGGTCTAGAGTCAAGGACGTATCCACGTAAAGGTGAGTGGGGGTTCGAGTTGGTAGACGAGCTGAACCTCACGCCAACCGACGTTGTAGTTGAGAAGGACTGTTACGATCCCTTCTTAAGCTCGGAATTGGAGGCAGCTCTCAAATCACGCGGGTTGAAGCCTGAAAGGTCCACGATAGTTGTTGCGGGTGCCGTGACAACTACTTGCGTCTATCACACAGTGTCTGGGCTCTTTCACAGAGGTTACAGGGTGGTGGTTCCTGTGGACTGTGTAGCCGATAGGACCCCAGCCGCACAGCTCTTTGGGCTATGGAAGTTCTCTAGCCTCTACAACGTTAAACTCACGAGGTCCGACCTGATTGAGATAATTTCATCGCCGCCGGGCGATAAGGCTCCACAACCTTTGCGGTGAGAGAGGGAGCTCGTTCACTTCGACTGCGAAGGGCCTCAGGGCGTCTTCAACGGCACATGCAAGCAGTGGCGGCATCAGAATAGTGGTTCCCTCTCCACTGCCCTTTGACCCGAGTGGCGAGAAGGGAGAGGGGTGCTCGGTGTGGTACACCTCCATGTCTGGTGTGTCTGCCGAAGTTGGTGCCAAGTAGTCGACGAAGTTCGTAGCGAGAGGATAACCGTCCTGAGAGTACGCGAACTCCTCCAGGAGCGCTCCTGCGATGCCATGGTACGTAGCGCCGTGAACCTGTCCGTCCATGATCAGCGGGTTCAGAACGGTGCCTGCGTCGTGCACGATCACCAGCCTCTCAACCTTCACGCTTCCAGTCTCAGGGTCTACCTCCACGATACAGCCGCCCGCCATGTATGCATATGATGAGCTGTAGTTCGATCTCAGTTTCTCGTCTGCCGGTTCGCCCACAGGGAACCTGTAGGTGTATGTCTCCTCGAGCCCGGGATCCTCGCCCTTCGGCAGCATGGCGAGCTGATGGTAGGCTGCTCTGGCAACCTCCCGTAAAGTGACGTACCTGCTCGGATCCTCCTTGACGTAAATGCGACCGTCCTGCATCTCTAGGTCCTCGGCCCTCACCTCAAGGAGGTTAGCAGCGATCCTGAGCGCCTTCTCCCTCACGGCGACTGCAGCTCCGTATACGGCACCCGCTCCGACGACCGCGAATCTGCTCGCGTAGGTTCCCGACTCACCACCGAACGGGTGCGTGTGAGAGTCGAAACCCGGCAAGACCTCTACGTCATCAGGGTCTATAGATAACACGTCTGCAACTATCTGTGCAACCACTGTCTCGTGTCCCTGTCCCTGAGGAACAGTACCTAAGGCCGCTACGACTTTGCCTGTAGGGTGAACCCTTACCATCGCAGCTTCACTTGTGCTCGCGTACCTTTGGTGAATCGGTGACCCCCAGAGAGCGGTCACGGAGGCGTGTGTTGAGGCCGGCTCAACTATCAGGATCGCTCCGATCCCCTTGTATACGCCTTTCGCCCAATAATCCGGCTGTTTCCTCCTGAACTCCCAGTAACCTATCTTCTCCATCACCAGCTTCAGGGCCTCAGGGTAGTCACCGCCGTCGTAAACACAGCCAAGGGGAGTCGTGTATGGCATCTCCTCGGGTCGGACGAAGTTCCTGAGACGCAGTTCTGCTCCGTCGATCCCCAGCTCCGTGGCCGCCTTATCGACCATGCGCTCGAGATGGAAATACGCCGGATGGCATCCGTAGCCTCTATTTGGGACAGTTGGGGCCTTGTTCGTGAACACCGCCGTCGCGTCGATGTATAGGTCCCTGATCCTGTACGCACCGGTGAAGGTGAAGAACCCTCTCGTTATGGTCTGAGGTTCAGGATGTCTCAGCCAAGCTCCTATGTTCTCAAATATCTTGACCTTCATTCCGATAATCTCACCGTTCTTCCTGAGAGCCATCTCAACCTCCGCAAGCCTGTCGGCAGACTGGACTTGTGACATGTCCTCGCTCCTTGCGGCCATCCACTTCACAGGTCTTTCAGTGAGAATACCGAGCGCTGCAACGATTGCAGAGGTGCTGTAACACATAACCTTGTTTCCAAACCCTCCACCTATGTCCAAAGTGATGTGTCTGACCAAGTGCTCTGGCATTCTCATGGCCGCTGGGAACCTAGCCCTGTAAAGCCCTACCTGTTGGTTTTGGTCCCAGACCGTCAGTACACCCGTGCCTCGGTCGAAGTGGACCGCACAAGCGTAGGGCTCCAGAGGCGTGGAACTGTACCTGTGGAATCTGTAAGTGCCACGGACTACCCATTCAGCTCTCGAAAAAGCCTCCTCCGGGTCTCCGTACGAGAACTCCCTGTGCCAAGCAACGTTCCGCTCGTACCCCTCGTGAACCAGCGGCGCGCCCTCCCTCAAGGCGTCTTTCACATCCACCACGGCATCCAGAGGCTCGTAATCGATGTCGATCAATTCGGTAGCGTCCCTCGCGGTGTATTTGTCCTCTGCAGCCAGCGCCACCACCGGCTCTCCGACGTATCGAACCTTGTCAACCGCCATTGGGTAGTAAGGTGGGACGTCGATGAGGTGCCTAAAGGGTGAGATGAGGTCTTTCAAGTGCGCCCCAATTAAAACCGCCCGAACGCCAGGAAGCTTCTCCGCTCTGAGGGTATCGATAGATTTTATCCTCGCATGCGGATATGGACTTCTCAGGATAACTGCGTGAAGCGCGTTATGAATCTTCAGATCGTCGGTGAATAGCCCCTTTCCGGTCAGGAACCTCAGGTCCTCTTTCCTCTTCATGGGTCTTCCAATCCACTTAAATTTCATCTGGGTTCGGTGCTCGCCGGGTTTAACTCCCCCTTCGGGCATTATGTCTCAGAGTTCTATCCGCTCAATAAGTAGTTATTCATGTGGGCCGCTGACTAACGACCAGAGCACGTGTGCAAGGCCGCGAGTCGAACTTAGGCGTCTGTTGAGAGCGTCCTCGAGCGCAGCGACTATACAGGGCAGAGCTCCGATCGTGCCGGCCTCACCTATACCTCGCACTCCGTGACTGTAGTGTGACGGGTATTCGTGGAGCTCAGAGGTTAGATCGATCGGAAGGTCAGCAGCGGCAGGTACGCCGGCCTCGAGGATGCTTCCCACAGAAAGGAGACCCTCGTCGTTGTATGCGACGCTCTCATAGAGCACTTGCGAAAGCCCCTGCGCGATGCCGCCCGTGACCTGTGCCTCTGCTATCAGTGGATTGATTACCCTTCCAGCGTCGTCAATCGCAAAGTACTTTATCCGTTTGATGGTGTAAGTCTCTTTGTCCAGTTCAACGACCGCCATGTGAACGCCGTAAGAGAAGATGTCTTCGCCCTTGACGAACTCGAAGACCTCAATCTCTTCTGACTTGATTAGCTCGCTCATTCGCATCAACCTCTCGCCGTCGTCCCTTTTGATGACCCAACCGTCCTCGAGGTCCAGCGACTCGAGGTTAACCCCCGACATCTCGGAAGCCCTCTCAAGCACGATCTGCTTTAGCTTGCGTGTGGCCCTGATGACCGCCTCTCCACCAATGACAGCGCTCCTGCTTCCGAAAGTACCGACGCCCTGTGGCAGGAGATCGCTCGAGGGTTTAATCCAAACCACCTCGTTTAAACCGACCCTCAACTCATCGGCTGCCAGCTGTCTGAACACCGTTTGATGATATTGGCCGTGAGGTGAGGAACCGAACATCAGCTGAAGCTTACCGTCCGAGCGCAAGATGACCTTAGCAGACTCACCGAAGGATGCTCTGTTCAATTCGATGTAGTTGACGACTCCTATACCGACCAGTTCGCCCTTGGCCTTCGCTTCGGAGACAGACCTCTTCAACTCCTCGTATCTGAACTCCTTGATGGCCTTGTTGAGTATGGCGTTGTAGTCCTCGACGTCCAGAGTTAGGCCGAAGGGGTTCCTGTAAGGCATTTTCTCCCGCGGCACGAGATTCCTCTTCCTCACCTCCACCGGGTCGAGTCCGAGTTCCTCGGCCACCAAGTCAACCATGCGTTCGTAGAAGTAAGCGGCCTCAGGTCTGCCGGCCCCTCTGTACGGCCCTAGCGGTGTCTTGTTGGTGAAAACCGAGATTGCCCTCACCTCACCCGCACTGATGTCATAGGGACCGGTGAGCTGTTGCGCGATGAATGGCGCGTAATTAGGGTTGACGAAGATGTTATAGGCTCCTATGTCCGCGATCACGGTGCCTCTTATTCCCAATATTTTTCCGTCCCTCTTTACTGCTAGTGAGAGGTTCGCCCTCACATCTCTGGAGTGAGTGGTACACCTCAGGTGCTCACTTCTGGTTTCTATCCATTTCACCGGTCTCTTTAGAATGAGGGCCGCGTAGCAAACGAGTACTTGTTCTGGGTAGAGGAACGACTTGACGCCGAACGCTCCTCCTACATCCACGTGTTCAACGATGAGACTTTCCTTCGGAAGGCCTAAGGTGTCCGTAAGTTGGTCTCTGATTCTGAAGAGCCCTTGGTTTGTGCTCCATACTTTCAGCTTGTCACCGACTAGCTCGGCGAGGATCCCACGCGTCTCTATTGGGTTCGGCATCGTCTTGTGAATTTCCAGACTGTCCTCAATCACTAGGTTTGCCTCTGAGAACGCCGTATCGATTTCTCCTCCGGAGTAGATCACTTCAACAGATATGTTCGACTGCGTTTCCTCGTGCACTAGAACGTCTCCTCTCAGGGCTTCATCAATCGTCTTAACTGGTGGTAGTTGTTCGTATTCCACTGATATTGAGTCCAATAAATCATGGGCTTCATAACGCGACTCTGCTACCACAGCTGCAACAGGTTGCCCCTCGAACCTTACCCGAAGGTCTGAAGGAAGTGCAGGTAGCCTCACCAAATTAGAGCGGCCCTTGTGATCGAAGTTCGCGGGCATCGCTGCCGACTTCATTAACGTCTGGTTGTCCCTCGGTAGAAGCACTAGTTTAGATTTCAAAACCGCATCAGAACAGTCTATTTTCTTGATTATCGCGTTAGGATAAGGGCTTCGGAGGACTGCGAGGTGAAGAGGCGCGTTCGACCTTACGTCGTCTACATACATACCCTTTCCCATGACGTATGCGATAGACTCCTCGGGCAGTATCGGCTTACCTACATAACGAGTGACCATCACAAACGCACCTCAATTCTGTAGGGGTGATAGAACGCGAGTGACCCGAGATCAAAGAACCGGCCCTCCTCTTCAAAATTTATGTTCGGCAATACCAGACCAAACCTCGTCATTAGTCCTTCCATTATTACAGCCGATCGTATATCTACTTGTCGCTTGATGACCGAGCGGTAGCCTTGGGAGCCTCGTGGCTCGACGAAACTTGCGAAATACGGATATATTCAGCATATGCGAGTGAGAGATAAGATGGTACATTTGACCGGTGAGCCGGTGGACTTTCAAGTCCCAGAAAGCTTCAACCTGACCGAGTACCTCGTGGACAGGCACGTGACATCGGGGCTTGGAGATCGTCTTGCGTATATACAGGCCGAGAGCGGGAGGTCCGTAACTTACGCTCAACTGCACGAGCGGATCAACAGGGCCGGGAACGTACTGCTTGACATTGGAGTTGAGATGGAGGACAGGGTCGCGATAATACTGCCGGACTCGATTGAGTACGTCGAGGTGCTGCTGGGCGCGATAAGGGTGGGAGCTCAGCCGGTCCTCTTATCGACGCTTGAGTCTAAACAGTTCTACGAGTTCGTCTTAGGAGACTGCCGCGCTAAGGCTTTGGTAGTTCACGCCAACCTACTCGAGAAAGTGCGAGACGCAACAGACAGGCTCGGACGTCTCAGGAAGGTAATAGCGGTGGGTGGGTCGGGAATCGGTAAGGCGTTGAGTTACGAGGAACTCATCAAGAACGCGAGCGGAAACCTGCAACCAGAGAGGCTCCACAAGGACGACTTCTGTTACTGGCAGTACAGTTCTGGGACTACGGGGCCGCCGAAGGGTGTCATTCATTACCAACACGATCCGCTCTACTCATGCGAGTCCTATTACAGACACGTCCTGAAGGAGAGCCGTAACGATGTCAACTTCTCGACTAGCAAGATCTTCTTCGCGTACGGCTTAGGAAACTCGGTCTGGGCGCCACTATACTTCGGGGCTTCAACGGTTCTCATGTCGGGTCCACCTGATCCAGAGTTCGTACTCAAATCGATCGAAAGGTTCCGTGTGACGCTCTTCTTCTCCGTTCCCGTCTTTTACAGTAGAGCCTTGGCTCACGTCGATTCCAGAGGTGCTACGAGCTTCAATCTCGACAGCGTCAGGTACTGCGTAAGCGCCGGCGAGGCTCTTCCCGCGCCGATTTATCACAAGTGGAAACAGACATTTGGGAAGGACATCTTGGATGGAATCGGGACGACAGAGATGTGCCATATCTTCGTATCGAATAGACCTGATAAAATAAGGCCTGGGACATCAGGAGTCGTTGTTCCAGGATATGAGGTTAAGCTTGTCGATGAGCAGATGAAAGAGGTCAATTACGGCGAGCCTGGAAGGATGCTCGTCAAGGGTGGAAGCGTCGCAGCGATGTACTGGAGGCGATACGAGAAGACCAGAGAGCACTTCCTCGGCGAATGGTTCTACACCGGTGACCTATACGTGGCCGACGAGGAGGGATATTTCGTTCACATGGGGCGAGCAGACGACCTCATCAAGTCTGGTGGAGTATGGGTCTCGCCGGTTGAGGTTGAGTCGGCCATCCTCTCACATCACGCGGTAGTTGAATGTGCGGTTGTTCAAGCATACACTCCTGACGGATTAGGCAGACCCAAGGCACACGTAGTCTTAAAGGCCGGATATTCAGCCAGCGACGAACTCGCAGAGGAGATAAAGCGTCACGTCATGATGAGGTTAGGTGTTGGCTACAAGGTACCTGCGTGGGTGATCTTCACAAGCGACCTGCCGAAGACTCCAACGGGAAAGATTCAGAGGTTCAAGCTCAGGGAACAACCTCCGCACGCGGTCTCAGCGTAGCACGATCCTCGCATCGACCACCGCGTATCCCTTTCTCAATGGTTTGACCGGGTTGAGATCGAGCTCCTTAATCCAACCCTCCTTAAGCATCATTTCGCTCACCTTCAACAAGAGTTCTACCAAGGCGTTGATGTCCTTCGGTTCCTCACCTCTGAACCCCGATAACAACCTTGAAGCGAAGGTCTCTTGAATCATCTCCGCAGCCTCGTCTTCACTTAGAGGGATCAATCTCGAGCTCACGTCCTTGAGGAGCTCAACCAACACACCTCCGCTGCCGAAGCTTATAACAGGTCCGAAGGAGTCGTCATGCACAGCACCGACTATGACCTCGGCACCCGGTTTTATCATCTTCTGTACCAAATAAGACGATGGGGGTTCACCTATGTGCCTGATCACGTTCTCTGTGACCTCATGAAACCGCTCGCGTAACTCACTCGCATCGCTGATGTTCAGCGCCACCGCTCCGGCATCTGTTTTATGAATCAACCTTTGGTGCTGGGCCTTCAATACTACAGGAAATCCGATCTCCTCGGCCGCGTCCTCGAGTTCATCGTAGTTCGTCTCAATCCTGTAATCCGCCACAGAGATACCGTATCTCTTCAGGATGGGATAGGCCTCGCTCTCTAGGAGTACCTCTCTTCCAAGGACGGGTGGTTCTGATCGCGCAGGGGGCAAAGGAGTAAGTCTCGGTGCCGATGCCAATCTCTTTCTCTTATTGGCGTACCAATACATGTACTCTAAGACCGTGACGGCGATCTCGGGTGTCGGAAACTCAGGCAACCCCCTGTTTTCCAGTCCTAACTTGAATTCCGGAAGTGACTCGTCAAAGGCTACGACGTTCAGAAACGTCTTCCTGTTAGCTCTCCCCACCTCTTCGAAGGCAGTGCTGATCCTGTCAGCCATGAGGGTCTGAGAGAGAAACATGCTGTGTCCCACCACTTGAATGACCGAGTCTACTCCCTCTTCCTCGAACAAGACCTTCAGTACTTTGTAGTGAAGCTCTTCTGTATGTGAGGCGGTCAAGTCGATGTACCCATCCGGACTGCATACTGTGGCTGTTGGGGCAACCATCGATCTTATGGCAGACTTTCCGCGATCCGATATCGCTGCCATTCTGAGCACTCGGCCAATCCCTATTCTATCGACGGTAAGCGTTCCGGGGCCTCCGATATGTGTCAGCACAGCCACCCTGTTGCCTTGTGGAATCGGTTGCTTCCCTATAGCGTGGAGGGTCTCATACCATTCCAGCACGTCTTTGACTCTGATGACTCCACACTGCTTCGAGGCGGCGTCGTAGAGGGCGTCCAAGCCCGTTAATGAGGCCGTGTGACTAAGTGCCGCACTGCTCCCGATTTCAGACCTACCTGCCTTCAGCAGCACTATTGGCTTCTCACTCGAGACGTTCCTCATCGTCTCAAAGAGCTTCCGCGGATCACGGTATCCCTCCAAGTAAACCCCTATCACGTCGGTGGTTGGATCATTACCCAAGTACTCGATACACTCGACCATGTCCACGTCAGCCATGTTCCCTATCGAGACAAGCTTACTGAGACCAATTCTGTTAAAGGGTCGTGCCCAGAAGAGGAAAGCAGTCGCTAAAGCACCACTCTGAGAGACTAGCGATATTCCGCCGGTCGGATAGTCACCCAAATCGAAGTTCGTGGTGAATCTGCTGTAGCAGTCAATTACTCCTACGCAGTTGGGTCCCATCAGTCTCACACCAGATCCCTTAAGGGTCTCTACAAGCCTCCTCTCCCTTTCCCTGCCCTCGGACGTGTTGAGCTCGCTGAATCCCCCAGATATGCAAATCACTGCCTTAACGTCATTACGTCTCTTGCGCCTCTCAGCTATCTCCTCGGCTACCCTCACGGCCCGGTCCGCGGAGACTAAAATCACAACGTTCTCCACGTCCTCATCTATGCTCAGGACGTCGGGATAGCACTGGAGGCCGTCAATCTCCGTGAGATTCGGATTAACCGGAAACACTCTACCCCGGTATCCCATTGACTTCAAGTTCTTGAGGATGGTGTTACCCGGTCTATTAGGGTCGCGTGAGGCGCCGATTATAGCAACACTCTTTGGGTTGAAGAAACTCTGCATGCTCATGTCTATACCCTAACCTACATTGCTCGTATCTATTAAATCAACCCTGATAAAAAATCACGTCACCATGGATCGGGTGCAAAGACTGTTTCCAGATACGTGATGGCTACTGTAGTGTACCTCCTGTTGAAGTAGACGAGTGGCGAGAACGGTCCTGACACGGCACCGTCTATAACTTCTCCCAGGATGATGCTGTGATCACCACCGTCGTATGTCCGGTAATTTTTACAGTCTAGGTAGGCACTACAATCCGTGAGAATTGGAGCACCGGACTTGCCATACCTGTATCTCACGTGTTCAAACCTCCTCTCCGGAGGCACTTTGCCTGCGAATATCTCCGCTATACTCTCCTGTCCCGTAGCGAGCATATTTATTGCGAAGTTATCGGACTTCGTGAAAACTTCGTGGCTCTTTGAACCTTTGGCTATCGAGATCATCACCAACGGCGGGTCCAGTGATATCGACGTGAACGAGCTTACCGTTAACCCCCAGGGCTTGGAGTTATGAGTAGTGGTGGAAACGCTCACTCCCTGAGGATAAGATCTCATGAACCCCTTAATAGTTTCGGCGACCGTCGTTTGCGACAATCCTTCATCCTTCCTCGCTTATTCCAGCTTCTTTCATAAGCGACTTGATGAATGCGGCCTGGTCGTCAACGAGCTGCTTGAACTGGCTTTTGTCGGAGAACCTGTAGTGAACAATCGCGACCCTGAACGGATCTGCAGCGAAGTACCTCTCGTACTGGAGAAGCCTCCCACCAAGCGAACCCACTGTAATGTCGTGCACGAACTTCGAGACGAGTAGCCTGTCGAAGGCCGACGCTCCCTTCGCTCTGAAATACTTGTGAGCATACTTGCGCAGCTTCTCATCCTTGAAAACTGACATCGGTGGGTTCATGATAACGCCGCTTCCTGTAAGCACTCTCAATGTCTCCACCGCCATCGGGTAGATGTAGGTACCGTGCACCATGACAAGCGGCCATGTCTTCCAGACCTCAGGTATCAGGAACCCGTTGTGGGGTCGCGCAGTCAGCTCTACTCCTTCGACCGCCGCGCTCAAGACGTTTCGCCATTCTATCAGCCATCCGATCCTCTCCTGCACGTTAGGATAGGCGTCGATACCCAACATCTCTGCCCACTTCGCCGCGAGACCAATTATGAACTCCAGTTTGACTATCGCCCTGACAGTCGCCTGCCAAGTCGCGTAAGCCATTATTGGGTCATAGATCTCAAAGTTAATTTTGGGATCTCGATAGATGAAGATCCTCTCCCAAGGTATTAACACCCTGTCAAAGACTGCTTGAGCGTCTAGGTCGTCGTAGAGCGTAGACAAGGGGTGATCCCACGGTGCTTCAGGAGACGAGTAGGTCTCTCTGCACAGGAATACTAGGTTCTTCGCGTTCATCGGCAGTGCGAAACCTATCACGTAATCGGGGTCTTCGTCCGGGTTCGCAGGTAGCTGAGGCAGAGTGATGAACTCATTCGCAAAGGGTGCGTAAGTACTGACCGTCCTGCACCCCTCTATTACGACGCCTCTGTCATTTACCTCAACGATGTGAAGGTCTTCGTTCTGTTTACGTCCAGCACCAGGTGATCTGTCAATCTGAGGCATGCTGATCGCGTGAGTAAGTGCCAAGTCTTTCGATCTCGCGTAATAATAATATTCTATCATGTTCTTACCGAACTTCGGATCGGGTTTTGAGAGAACGTCATGTAACATGTAAAGGGTAGTGACCCAGATGGTGAGGTAATCGTGTAGCCTGCCGAAGATTCCGGCTGTCGTGCGGTGCCAAAGGGTTACTCCTTTTCTCACCCTCTCGAAGTCTGCCTTAGTCCTTACCGGTAGCCAGATGTTACTGAACCTCTCTCCGTTCTCAACGAAAGTCACCTCGTCAGCGCGCGCTAGCTGCAGATCGTAACATCTGGCCACGCTCTGAGCAGTATAACGAAGGGTAGGATGAGTTGCAGGGTCCTTCACGAGTTCGTTTCCTATATACAACTCCCTACCGTCATTTAAGCTCTTAAGGTAATCCTGGCCGGTCCTTAACCCCAAAATAGGGCACCTCGTTGTTTTAAATGCAGTCTAAGTAATCTACCTTTCCATCCAGAGGTCACACAAGGTAAACGGTTATTGAATATGTATGCTTATTAATAAACGCGATCTGCTCATGTGAACTATGAGAAGTGACGATCGTTTCTGGAGCTCGTATTGGGAGTGCATGCCTCGCAAGCGGTTGGAAGAGGTCCAGCTCCGTCGAATTAAACAGTTATTGAAATACGCATATGAGAACTCAAGGTTCTACCACGAGAAGTTCCGCAAGGCTGGGCTCAAGGTGGACGACGTCAAGACCATGGAGGACTTCGTGAAGCGAGTGCCGGTCACAACGAAAGAGGAGATCACGGCTGCACAGTCGGTCTCCCCTCCGTTCGGTGAGGCACTGGCTTGTGACCCCTCGGAGGTTCTGCACGTCTTCCAGACTTCAGGAACTACCGGCACCCCTCTGAGGATCCCGTTTACTCATTACGACACAATAAAATACGGTGAGGATTGGGCGTACGGTTTTTGGGCAGTAGGAATCAGGCCGTCCGACTCGTTTTACTTCGCATTCGGGTGGGGGATGTACACCGGGTTCTGGTCCAGTTACTGGGGAGTGAGGAGACTTGGAGGCAGGGTGATCTCGGGTGGTGGTGTCGGGACGGAGGACAGGATCAGGCAGATGCAGTCGCTCAGGCCCACGGTGCTGGTTGCGACGCCGACTTACGCGTTGTATCTCGCTGAGACCGCGAGAAAGATGGGGGTGGATCCAAAGAGCCTCGGCTTGAAATACTTCTACGGTGCCGGAGAGCCCGGACCTACTGCCCTACCGAAGCTCAGGGATGAGATAGAGTCGTCGTTCGGTGTCAAGGCGTACGAACTGTACGGCGTTGCGGAAGTAGGTGCCATCGCACCCGCGTGTCCCAAACAGGACGGCACACATCTCAACGAATCGAACTACCACTGCATCGTTATGGATCCAGAGAGTGGAGAGGTGGTCGCAGAGGGAGAGCGCGGAGAGAACGTGGTCACCAGCTTC
The DNA here is from genome assembly GCA_025058055.1 of Candidatus Calditenuaceae archaeon. GTDB lineage: Archaea > Thermoproteota > Nitrososphaeria_A > Caldarchaeales > Calditenuaceae > Calditenuis. The sequence continues at coordinate 630 of JANXEU010000007.1, read as the reverse complement.
TCTCAACTGGCACAACCCGTCATAAAGTACAGGACCAAGGACGTGGTTGAGTGGCACCACTCGGAACCCTGCGAGTGCGGCAGGACCTGGACATTCTTCAAAGGCACCGTTCTCGGCAGAACGGACTACGTCGTGAAGATCAGGGGAGTGAATGTCTATCAGACGGCCGTGGAGAACGTAGTCAGGACAGTACCTGGAACATCGCCGCACCTCGAGATGCACATAAGGCTCGACGAGAGGGGAATGGATGACATTTTGATCAAGGTTGAAGCGGATCCGTCGGTTCCAACCAGTGCCTACAAAGACCTAGAGGACGCAGTTTCGGAGGAGTTGAGGAGGAGCATCGGTGTGAGATTGAACGTCGAGGTCGTGCGTCCAGCGACGCTACCTAGATACGAGCTGAAGGGCAAAAAAATGATCGACGAGAGACCACGAGATAGGCAGCTTCCGTTCAGGGGTGTCTGAGATGGGTGAGCACGAGGACGAGGTTGCCAATTTGATCAGGAATGCCAGGGAATTGGTCTCGAGGGCCCTAGAGCTCGCGGAACAACCTGCACTCAGAAAAGCACTAGTGGACGCGGACATGATGCTGCACTGGTCGCTCTGTCACCTCGCTCAAGAGGACGGCCT
>JANXEU010000013.1 GCA_025058055.1 Candidatus Calditenuaceae archaeon | reverse complement strand
GCTCTGCTGAACCACTTCGGGACTCTCGGCGACCTGTTCTGCTTCGTCAGATCGAACCCGTTACCCGTCGTTGAGTCGAGGCTGAAGGAGGTCAAGGTAGGAGGGAGGAGGGTGCCTGCTAACATGGTGAGGACGATATACGAGACGGTCAACGCCAGCTTCGGGACTGGAAGCTGAGATGAGGGAGGGCATAGTTGTCGCAGAGAAACCGTCGGTCGCGAGGGCGATACACGCAGCCCTCTCCTCCATCGGAGAGAACGTAGCCGTCGCAAGCGTCAGGGGGCACGTGCTCGACGCCGACCTACCAGAGGAGTACCGCATCTGGAGCAGAGTCGACCCCCTAGAGCTCCTCAGGGTTAGGAGGTTCAGGTATGTGGTCAGGGACTACGAGTCCTACGGGGCCCTGTCAGAGCTGTTCAGGAAGCACGCACCGCTAATCATCGCGACCGACAACGACCACGAGGGCGAGCTAATCGGCAGCGAGATACTGGCCATCTACAGGGGCGTCAGGGGTAATAGGAGCACTTACTACAGGATGAGGTTCAACTCCGTGGAGCGGGATGACCTGCTGACGGCCTGGAGAAACCTGGAGCCGGAGCTCAGGTGGAACTGGGTCCACAAAGCTGAGTTCAGGAGGACGTTCGACCTGCTGACTGGTGCAGCTTACACGCGTTTCCTGACCTTAAGGGCCAGAAAGCTCGGACACAGGGGCGTGATCAGCTGGGGGTCCTGTCAGACCCCGACGCTCTATTTCGTCGTTCGGAGAGATTTGGAGGTCGAGTCCTTCCGACCGAGGCCCTTCTGGTACATCGAAGCGACGCTGAGGACGCGGTCTGGCGAGACGATCAAGGCCAGCTCTCAGAGGTTTTGGGAAGAGAACGCGGCCAAGGAGGCCCACCTGCAAGCGAGAGGCTCCGAAGAGGCGGTTGTGAAGCGCTACTCGGAGGACACATCGATCGTACAGAGGCCGACGCCTCTGAGGACCGATGACGCCCTCAGGGACCTTGTGAGGATAACAGGCAGGAGCGCCAACGAGGTGCTCAACGCGATGGAGAGGCTCTACTCGGAGGGCTACATCTCCTATCCCAGGACCGACACCAACCGGTATCCGCAAGGGTTCGATTACCAGAGGCCTCTCATGGCGGTCCTGAAGTCGGGGTTGCTGGAGGGCCAGAGGCTGCTGAGCTCCGCCCGACCGAGACAGGGCAGACTCGACGACGGCGCTCACCCGCCCATCTACCCGATCAAGCCCTACAGGTCGGGAGGACTATTGGGCGCGATCTGGGAGTACGTCGCGAGGAGGTTCGTCGCGAACGCCTTCCTCGAGGACGCCACCGTCCTGAATCAGCAGGCCCTCTTGGAGCTGTCGGGGATCGAGCTCTCAGCTTCCGGGAGGAGCTTGACGCGGAGGGGCTTCCTGGACGTTTACGTTTACCATAGGATAACGGATCATCCGATACCGAGGCTCTCGACCGGAGAGAGGCTCCAGGTGGTTGAACTGAAGCTGAACAGGGGCGAGACCTCTCCTCCTCCGAGGATGAGCGAATCGGAGCTCATCGCGCTGATGGAGCGGAGCGGGATCGGCACCGATGCAACGAGGGCCTCCTTTCCATCGCTGATCGTCGAGAGGGGGTACGTCGCGAGGGTCGGCAAAAGCCTCAGGTCAACCGAACTGGGCAGGTCGCTGATCTCGGTGCTACAACGCGTCGACGAGAGGCTGGTCTCACCGCAGACCAGAAGGCACGTTGAGGAGATGATGTCTCAGGTCGAGAGGGACGGTAGCGACTGGAGGGCTCTGCTTGAGGAGAGCGTTACCCGCTATGAGACGCTGCTCTCGAAGCTGGCTTCCTCATGGGAATCGGTCGCTGGCGAGCTCGTGGGAACCATCAGCAGCTCCTCAGCCAACCCTCAAACTAAGCGAAGGGGCAGTAGGTTACGAGGCGCTCCGCGCTAGACCCTCTTGAGCTTGACCAAAAGTTCGGGTTGAATGCCCGCAGCCTGACCGATCGGCTTGCACTCCTGATCGTACATTAGCACCTCTTGATCAGACTCCCTCGCCACGACCCGGTGCTTGCCGGAGCAGATCGGATAGGTTTCGGATAGCCCGCACATGCAGATCCAGACCTCCTCGCCCTTCTCCGTGACGTGCCTGTAAGGCCGCTTCGCCGTGTGGACTATCAACCGAGCCATGCCATCTAACAATAACGCCTAAGGGATTAGATTTTCGGCCACAAACGACACAGGTACTGTGCAATGTTATATACGCGAATGCGATACGAAGTATTCAGGACGAAGCATGACTGACACGGTGCTCCTCCAAGTCAGGGTTAGCGCATCGCTGTTAAGGAGAGTTGACGAGCTCTGCGCCGAGGGGCTCTTCAAGAACAGGAGCGACGCGGTCAACGACGCGTTACGGTATCTGGTGTTGAGGTACTCGAGGACGTCTCCAGAGGGTAAGCTCACCTCCCTTTACCTAGGTGGAAGGCTCGCGAGGTCGGGGTCGCCGTCGGGCATGATCTTCAGGTCGAAGAGGGAAGTCGAGGTAGAGTTTTAGTTGGACGCAGTCGGGTCCGACGTTCTGACGCTTCACCATCTGGCCGTCGAGTCCGACCCGAGGTACCGCGACAACGAGCTTTACCTGCAGTCCGTTAAGAAGGAGGTGAAGGCGGTGACGATTTACGACCTCTTGAACCTAATAGCGTCGGTTGCTGATGCCGTCGGCGAGCGCGAGGCGCGTGAGCTCTACGCCGCGTACTTGAGGAGCGAGGAGCACGTCGTCCTTTTCCCGAGACCTCCAGGTTCATGGGAGGAGCTGGTAGAGGAGCTGATGCCCTTCGTGTTGAGGGGTCTCGATCACAACGGTGCGCTGATAGCTCTGGCGGTCGCCTCTCAGCAGGAGGTTAGTCGATACGTCACGTGGAGGAAAACATACAGGGGAAAGATGCCGGTGAATGTGGTATCACCTAAAGAGTGCTTGCGTACTACCAGCGTATGAATAACACCTGTTAGGCTTATTTTCGTTCAATTCTGCGGTTAATGGGCTTGGAGGTTCAGGAAGCGTTAGAACAGCTGAGGAGCAGGGACCCCAAGGAGGTGACGAGGCGGTGTGAGGTCGCTTTCCTCCCCCCTAAGGAGGGCAACGACGCACGATACCTCGTGAACGTTCTGGACCTCACGTACTGCGTCCGCTTGGACAGTGGGGTTGCCGAGGAAGTAGTAACGGAGGACGAGGCTGACGAAGGACTCACCAGACTAGTGCTGAAGTACCTGATCTTTCAGTGCTCCGTTGAGCAGGAGAAGGGCTGGATCGGTATTGACAAGTTCGCGGGAGCAGCGCGTCATCATGGCGACTTCGTCAGGAGGGTCATGAGGCCGTTCCTCGAGCACTTCGGGTATAACAAGCAGCTTTTCGAGTCTATGTCCCGTCAAATCGGTGGTACCTCGGAGAAGCTCGGAGGGGTCGCCTTCAGCTTCAGGTTCCTGCCGAAGCTCTTTACGCTGGTTCAGCTTTGGCCCGGTGACGAGAAGGCCCTCAGAAAGCCCACGGCCAACATCATGTTCTCATCGCACAGCGTCAAGATATGGGATGGGAGAGACGCGGTGAGCGCGTCGGAGTTCCTCGTTAAGAGGTTAAGGGCGACTAAGAGGCACAGGAGACGCAGCTCTGGTGCTCATCCGTAACTCCTTCCCATCCAGACGTCCTCTCGCTTGCCATCCAGCGCGTTCACCATCCTTGCCAGGTGGAACAGCAGCGTCGAGAGCCTGTTTAGGTACCTGACGATCTGCGGGTTGATTGGCTCCTGATCTGAGAGCATGACGACGCTCCGTTCGGCTCTTCTGGTCACAGACCTCGCGAAGTGCAACATCGACCCGCTCACCGATCCAGAGGGGTAGATGAAGTGCCTGAGCGGTTCCAACTTCTCCAGATAGCTGTCGAGGACCTCTTCCAGCGCCCTCACGTCCTCCTCCGTGACCACTTCTACCCCGAGGGCCTTTGCGTCTTCCGCGGCCAGCTCTGCCCCGATCCTGAAGAGGGCCGACTGAACTTCCCTCAGGAGCTCATCGACCTCAGCATGGCGCTCTCTCAGGAAGGCCCTGCAGAGTCCTAGAAGGGAGTTCAACTCATCGACCTCTCCGCAGCATATTACCCGAAGGTCGTACTTCCGCACCCGTCTCCCTTCAAGCAGCCACGTGTTTCCGTCGTCTCCGGTCCCATAGGGTTTCGCCGGCAACCCGTACACTCGTGAACGTGATGGTTATATTAACAGGTCGTTGGACTACTCAACAGGTTGTCGAGAGCTGGGACAACTTATCAGTGTCTGAAGTGCAAGTCGCTCTTCGAGGCCGACGTAGGGCCGAAGGCCGCGCAGCTCAAGTGCCCGAACTGTGGTTTCACGGTCGTCAGGAAACCGAGACCAGCGGTAGCCAAGCTTCTGAGTTCGTCCAAGATCTCCGAGGAAACCAAGCTGTTCCACATGTGAGACATCAAACAAATATTCCCTGCAGCGCGACTACTGTCGGATGAGGTTCAGGGACAGGTGGGACGCTGGTGGGAGGTTGCTCGCTGTCCTCAGGGAGAAGGTGAGCGGAGAGAACGCAGTCTTGGCGATCCCGCGCGGCGGAGTCGTTATCGGCTACGTGATAGCAGAGGGCCTTAAGGCTCCATTGGACTTGGTGATGGTGAGGAAGATCGGTGTCCCGGGGAATCCGGAACTCGCAGCTGGCGCGGTCGCAGAGGGAGGAGAGATATACGCGGAGGAGGAGGTCGTGAAACTCTATGGTCTGGACGAGCGATACATACCTACGAGAGCGATGTCCGAGCTTGAGCCTATGAGGAGACGGGGGCATGAGCTGAGGGGAGGCCTGAAGCCCTTGTCGATAGAGGGAAAGGAGGTCGTTCTGACAGACGACGGCATGGCAACCGGTTCTACGGTAATTGCGGCCTGTAGGCACGTCAGGAGCAGGTCGCCGAGGAGGCTGATTGTAGCTGTTCCGGTGGCCTCCGCTGAAGCGGTCAACAGGGTGTCGAGAGAGGCGGATGAGTTGGTCGCTCTGTGGGTCTCTGAAGACTTCCTCGCCGTGGGAGAGTTCTACGAGGACTTCGGTCAAGTTGACGACAGCACCGTCAAAGAGCTGCTCGCCCGTTCGAGGTCGATCAGATCTTGAGAGACCCTCTTCTGCTGACCGGGATTTTGCTGGCCGTGGTTGGGCTGTCACTGGTCCTCCTCTCCGTGCTCTACAGACTCCTTCCTCGGTTCGAGGAACTGCACCCTCTGCTGCTGTGGACCGTGAGGCTCGACGGCCTAACCGTGGGCACCTCTCCTCTCCTCCTGATCGCCCTCTTGCTGGTCTATCTGCTGCTGATCTTTCGACACTGAACGGTTAACGTCGCGGTGAATGAGTTACCTCCGGTTAAGGCTAATAGGACGGCAGGGGCTCGTTGTGACGAGAACCAAAAGCGGGGGTAGCCAAGCCTGGTCAAAGGCGCAGGGCTCAGGGCCCTGTCCCGTAGGGGTTCGTGGGTTCGAATCCCACCCCCCGCATCTGGTGCAAACCTCGCGCTAATTATAGACATCAAAGGATAATAGAACAGGCCCTGCGTAAACTGATTGAATGTGTAGGGAACACGTCTCGCTGTAGGTTACTAAATGTCCCCGAAGCCCCCTAGTCAGCTTGCTGCACAACTCGACAGCGTCCGCCCTGTTCTTCGCAAACAACCCCCACATGCCTCCCATCCCGCAACAGTCGGTCCTCAGCTCGCGCACCGAGACGCCCGAGGCCCTGAGGGCCAGCGCTATCTTCTCCGTTAATCCGAGGTATTGCGAAAGGCAACTGGAGTGAAGGGAGACCTCCTCGACCTTTGGCCTCAGCGAGCCGGACTCTGCCAGCTCTAGGAGGAGCTCGTTGACATCGACGACGTTCTCAGCGACAAGCTCAGCCTGTCGGGTGTTTAAGATCTTCTGGTACACGGACCGGAGCATCAGCGTGGCCGCGGGGGAGCACGTGAGCACCCGTTCACCCTCATTCACCCTGCCTACCAAGCTGCGAACGTTTAGATCGGCGACTCTCCTAAGCCTGTCGTAGAATCCGTACTCGTAGAGCAGGATGCCGGAGTCGTGCTGAGGTGGCAGCGACACGGAGATCTCGTGGCGCGACAACAACTCGACGAGCCTCAGAGCAGCCGACGGCCTCACGTACCGGTAGAAGGTGTCTGCGAAGAAGGCGAACCTCTTAGTTGTCCTAGGAAGGGAGAGGCGGCGCAGGCGTTCGTCGAGGCTTCCTCCATCAAATGAGGGCAAAGGAGCTTCTCGAGAGATCCCAGATACCCGCTCGAGGACGTGTCTTCCGAGGCTCGATGTTAGGACGCCTGTAACGGGGCGTGGTAGTCTCGAGAGTAGAGCCGCGTACCTATCGTATCTGAGCGCTAGCCTTTCGTTTTTACGAACGCCAACCGCTCTGTGATACGCATCCCAGTATCTCCTCACAGCGTCAGGGATCGGGATACCTGCAGGACAGACCTTCACGCACCTGTTGCAACCGAAACAAAGTTCCATGAGTTCAGCGAACCCCTCATCGAACACCTCGTTCACGTTACCCTCAATGGCTGACTGAATCAGTACGATCCTACCCCTAGAAGTCCTCGATGGCTTGTACGCAGAGCTCACCAAGCTCGTGGGGCAGACTGAGTTGCAGAAACCACACCTTACGCACCTCTCCGCGATTGAGGCCTCGGCACCGAGTAGCTCTCTCAAGCTCAAGCACGTTGAGAAGATGAGTCCTCGGAATATCCTTTCCGTTTCGTATCAAGTGGGTGGGCTCTGTATTTCACCTGATCAGAAACCCGACTCCGATCCACGCAACCGGAGACGATCCCGGACGAGCGTTAGGAGCGCGTGGAGAGACATAGCTGAGATAAGGCGAAGCTGTGGCTCAGGTGACAGAACCTGTGAGCGGAGATTTCGAGCTCCGAACCGATAGCGTCTGGAAACGACGAGAACGAGCCCTTCGATAGCCTTCGGCTATTCGTCAGATCAGTCGGATGACGCGCGGTTAAATTTGAGGGCGGAGAGGTGGAAGTGATGGGTGCGACTGTTAGAAGGACGAACCTTCAGGAACGCGTTCTGTGCGGTAGGTACGTCGAGTCGAGTTTCTGGGAGACGGTGAACCACCTCGGGGAGATCAGGATGGTGATGCATTCCTACTCGATCGAGCCGTCAAGTGGCCCGATACTAGTCCTCCTCGGTAAGGGGAACAGCAGGTCTTCGTTGAAGGGATACGTGGGGTACCTGATCGATCGCGAATACTCGATGCCGCTACTCAAAGTGAAGCTCCCGGCCGGTGAGCACGCCGAGTTACGCGTCGAGGGCGGACTGGACGATCAGCTCGCAATGATCAAGAGACAATGCTCCTGGGAGTTCGATAGGGTGGAGCTGGAGTTCTTGGTTAACCCGCTGGACTATCCGGAGAAGAGGCTCCAGTCAATCGCCCGAGTTCCCCTTCAGCAGTGAGGCCAAAGCCTCAGCTAGATTTCTCTTGAACTCGACGCCCCTCTGGGTCCACGTAGGGTCGGGTTGCTTGCCGACTATGACGCAGCTGACCCCAGCTCTTACGGCCATCTTCGCGTCGGTCTCCGGGTTGTCGCCGATGACAACCACCTCCTCCCTCTCGAGTCGCATACGTCTGAGGGCCCTTTCGAGCATCGCGACGTTCGGCTTGCCGACCACGATGGGTGTCCTGTTGGTCGCGGTCTCGATGAAGGCGACGATCGATCCAGCGCCCGGCACCCGCCTGCCCTCCAAAGGAAGGTACCGGTCTCTGTTGGTGGCGACGAACTCGGCCCCACTCGAGACCGCTTGACAGGCGTCCGCGAGCTTGGAGTAGGTGACGTGTCTATCAAGACCCACCACCACGACCTCCGACTCGGCGGCCCCCACGACCAAGTGTCCAGACTTAATCAGCTCCTCGATAAGACCGGCTTCACCGACGACGAAGGCCCTGACCTCCCCGTAATTCTCGAGCAGGTATTTCGCGGTCGCATGACTTGAGGTCATCACCTCATCCATTCTGCACTCGATCCCCAATGACCTAAGCTTCCAGTGTACGTATCTGACGCTGTAAGTGGAGTTGTTCGTGAGGAACGCCAACCTCATGCCGGCCTCCCTACATGCGGCTATCCACTCCACGGCTCCCTCGACGACCCTGGAACCGACTATGACGGTCCCGTCCAGGTCCAGCACGAGCCCCCTCGTTGTCATTCGAGTTGACGCCGTCCCCGACGCGGTCTTTACCTTTACCACAAACCATTCGGAAGTCAGCGCATTTAAATTCCCTCCTTAAACCATAATATTTTTGAAATGGGTCAGGGGAAGTATATAGCGACCCATGTTAAAACGTTACGTCTATCTCTTCGAGGAAGCGAAGGGGTTCACTAGGTTCGAGCTCGGGGGAAAGGGGTACGGTTTGGTCGAGATGAGCGCGGCCGGCCTTCCCGTTCCGCCAGGCTTCGTCATCACGACTGAAGCTTGCAGGGAGTATTATCGAAACAACGGCAGGTTCCCAGAGGGGTTGATCGCACAGGTCGCGGAGAAGTTGAGGCAGCTCGAGGCCAAGACAGGTAAGAGGCTCGGCGACCACGTGAGGCCGTTGCTGGTCTCAGTCCGATCGGGAGCTCCCTACTCTATGCCGGGCATGATGGATACGATCCTGAACGTGGGCCTGAACGACGAGGTAGTCAACGGACTAGCGAAGTCAACAGGAAACGAGAGGTTCGCCTACGACGCGTATCGGAGGCTACTTCAGATGTTCGGGAGGATCGTCTTGGGTGTACACGGTGAAAAGTTCGAAGCAGTTCTGCGCGAACACAAGGAGAGGGAAGGGGCCAAACACGACCACGAGCTTTCCGTTGGTTCGCTGAAGTCTATCATCCATGAATTCAAGAGAATAATCAGAGAACACTCGGGGAGAGAGTTTCCGCAGGACCCGTGGGAACAGATTCAGATGGCGGTAGAGGCTGTGTTCAGGTCTTGGAACAACCCGAGGGCCGTGGAATACAGACGCTACTACAAGATCGCTGACGACATAGGGACGGCGGTCAACGTGCAAGTGATGGTCTTCGGGAACCTAGGCCCTGACTCTGGGACGGGTGTTGGCTTCACTCGAGACCCTTCAACAGGTGAGAAGAGACTCTACGGCGAGTACTTGCCCAACTCTCAGGGAGAGGACGTCGTTGCGGGTATAAGGACACCCATGCGCATCGACAGCGTCGACCCACACCTCAAGAGGCGGCTTCACGAGGTTGCAGACCTCCTCGAGAAGCACTTCAAAGACATGCAGGACTTCGAGTTCACGGTCGAGTCGGGCCAGCTCTACATCCTTCAGACCCGCAACGGAAAGAGGACCGCACAGGCAGCAGTGAGGATCGCTGTCGACATGGTTAGAGAGGGGCTCATCACTGTCGAGGAAGCGCTGATGAGGGTCGAGTCCAAGGAACTGACTCACCTCCTCTACAGGAGGCTGGACCCGAGGGCGAAGATCGACCCGATAGCCCGGGGGCTGAACGCATCACCTGGTGTGGCGACCGGAAAAGTGGTCTTCGACGTTGACGAGGCCGTCCAACTCGCGTCGAGGAAGGAGAGGGTGATACTCGTGAGACCGGAGACGACACCGGACGACATCAGAGGCATCATCGCCTCGCAGGGCGTGCTCACCAGCAGAGGCGGGATGACGAGCCACGCGGCCGTGGTGACGAGAGGTATGGGAAAGCCGGCGGTGGTCGGTTGTGAGAGCATCAGGATCGACCTAGAGAGGGAACAGTTCGTCACGGAGAGCGGACTGGTTGTCAAGAAGGGTGATGTGGTGACCATTGATGGGTCGACTGGTTACGTGATGTTGGGAGAGGTCCCGACCGTTGAGCCTGAGATGACGGAGGAGTTGAGGACGCTGCTCAGATGGGCGAACGAGGTCAAGCGATTGGGTATCAGGGCGAACGCCGACACTCCGGAGGCCGCGAGGAAGGCGAGGGAGTTTGGTGCCGAGGGCATAGGGCTCTGCAGGACCGAGAGGATGTTCAACGCTCCAGACAGGTTACCTATAGTTAGGGAGATGATAATGGCCGCATCTGTTGAGGAGAGGCGGAGAGCGCTCGAGAAGCTCTTCCCTCTGCAGCTGGGAGACTTCAAGGAGATCTTCAGGGCTATGAAGGGTCTGCCGGTGACCGTGAGGCTGCTGGACCTCCCGCTTCACGAGTTCCTCCCTCCCCAAGAGGTTCTGTTAACGGAGATCTATGAGTCCAAGTTAAGAGGCGTTCCGGACGAGCAGCTCGCCGAGAAGACCTCCATCCTCAAGAAGGTCGAGCAGATCAAGGAGCACAACCCTATGATAGGTCACAGGGGCTGTAGGCTTGCAGTCACGTATCCGGAGATATACAGGATGCAGGTCAGGGCGATACTGAGGGCAGCGATAGAGGTCTTGAGGGAGGAGGGCGAGACCGCAGAGGTCCAGATAATGATGCCCCAGACATCCATGGCAACCGAGCTGGCTTACTTGAGAAAGTTGGTCGACGAGACGGCGGAACAGGTGTTCACGGAGATGGGTACAAGGATACATTACAAGTTCGGAACGATGATCGAGACCCCGAGGGCAGCCCTCACGGCCGCCGAGATAGCGAGACACGTTGACTTCTTCTCCTTCGGGACAAACGACCTAACTCAGACGACCTTCGCGTTCAGCAGGGACGACGCTGAGGCCAAGTTCTTGGCACCGTACTTGGAGAAGGGATTGCTCAAGGAGAACCCCTTCGAGGTCCTAGACCAAGAGGGGGTGGGAAGGCTCGTGAGGATCGCGACCGAGGAGGGCAGATCCTCCAACCCGAGGCTCGAGGTGGGCATCTGCGGCGAGCACGGAGGCGAGCCGAAGAGCATCGAGTTCTTCCACAGTGCAGGCCTGAACTACGTCAGCTGCTCACCATTCAGGATACCAATAGCTCGGCTGGCCGCAGCGAGGGCAGCACTCAAGGGCAAGGTCGTGCAGGCGGTCACGGTCTAGCCACAACCCGCCTCGACGCTGATGAGGATGGAATAGTTCTTGTAACTGAACCTCAAAGGTAGCTCCTCACCCAATCCAATCTCCTTCACCGCGGCACGCAGCTCCTCTGAGTCGATCTCCTTGATCACGGGGTCCGGCAGCACGGTGGGGATGTCGTCTCCGAACCTCTCGACCAGCGCCCTCCTCGACTCGAATGACTCGATCGCCGATGTCACGGCTTCCACTAGTCCGTACTTCAAGAGCACACTGTCATCTAATCGAGGTAAGGAGTCGTCGCCGAACGAAGCGGTGACCTTCAACCTCGTCTTGTGAACCATCTCTTCCTCGTGAGAATCGCCACGCCGCAGATATCAACGTCTCTCTCCATGGACCGGAAGGCCCCGGTCTTGCAGGTGATCAGCGCGAGCCGGTCCTGAGGGCCCTGAGACCTCTGCCGATGCAGCCGTACTTGGTGCTCAGGTAGGACGAGAAGACCGCGTTACCTGCGGAAGCCGCGAGCAACAATAACCCCACCACGTCGTTGAGACTCCTGAGGAGGAGGAAAAGAGGCACCGCGAAGGGGAAGATCATCGAGGCCAGCGCTCCGGCGAAGTACATCGACGCGAAGCCACCGGAGTTCGCTCTGCTGTTCTTCCTGTCGATCTTGATGCCCAGCGCAAGGACCAGGGGCTTCAACTTGGCAGGGAATGATGGCCAGTTGACCATAGCGGAAAGGCCGATGTAGTAATGGCTGAACTTCACGCCGACCAGCGATCCCACCGCCCAGTGGAGGAGGTCGTGGGTGAAGAACCAGAGCAGGAACCAGGCAACGAACTTCCCCAGCGGGTAGAGGGGCCACGGGAGGTCGTAAACGGTCAGGAGTGCAGCCAGTGCCACCATGAGGACGCTGAGCGCGTTCCCGAGGTGGAGTGGTATCCTGAACGGGTCTCTGAAGGAGGGCTGCGACCCCTCACCAAAGGCGCTCCTGATCGCTTCAAGCCTGTAACTCAGCGCCCTGCCTAGGACCCTTTCAGCGATGGGTCGGAACATGGTGTCCCGGACCTCGAACTCCTCGACGACCTTCGTTGATTGGCCCATCGGAGAAAACTGCTGTCTGTGCCAGATCCTTCCGAAGGGGAAGTCGTACGTCTCATGGACGGAACCAGAGTCGTCGAGCTGGACGATTCTGAAGCCGGCCGGAAACTCCTGACCCAGCAGCCGCACAGCTACTCTGTACTCTGCCCCCTCCCTGAGAGGTGTTGGATCGCTGAGCAACCTGATCCTGAACTGACTGGGCCAGACCTTCTCGAGGTTCCTCGGGTCGTAGAAGAACCTCCTGACCTCCTCAACTGGTGCCGATATGGTGTACTCGTACTTCATGGCGGCCCTACGTTGTCTTGAGGGTCCGAGGATAAGAGCGTCTCCGTTTGACCGCGTACCGATCTGTGGAGGACTTCGTAGTTCTTCTGCGACACTCGAGCTTCAGTGGGCGTCAACTGGAGGCCACCTCCGGACATCAGGTTTATGGGTCTCCACGCGGAGGGGGGATGGATGACGGATACTCGGAAAGACGTTGAGCCCAGGCTCGCGGAGCTGGAGGCAGAGGTGAAGGAGCTCAGGAAAGCGATCGCGAGGCTCGAGAACGAGATAAGGGAGCTCAGGTTGGAGCTTGAGGACCTCTCCTCGAAGCTCGAGGGGTAAGATCGCTTGAGTGAGGGCTTCAAGACCAGCGAACAGTTGGTGGCCGAGGACGCCGAGTTCTTCAGTAAGGACGAGTACTTCGACCACGTCGTCTACAGGGAGCTCGCGAGAATGGAGAAGAACGGCCCAAGGAGGGAGCTCCTCGAGCGGCTCTCCGAGATGGAGGACAAGCACTACAGGTTCTGGAGCGGGTACGCAAAGGCCACGCAGGTCAGGGAGCTGAGGCTCCAGCTGTTCTTCATACTTCTCCTGCGGAGGTTGATGGGAATAGTATTCGTCATCAAGCTGCTCGAGAGGCACGAGTCTGAGGTCGTTGCCAGGTACAGGAGGGTCCTGGAGAGGCTCGACGGTGACCTCAGGGAGAAGGTTGAGGAGTTCCTTAGGGACGAGGAGGTTCACGAGAGGTCCCTCATGTCCCAGCTCGACGAACCTCTACTCAAGTACATAGGCTTCGTTGCGCTAGGGCTTTCCGATT
>JANXEU010000011.1 GCA_025058055.1 Candidatus Calditenuaceae archaeon | reverse complement strand
TGGGCTCGGGTTCTTCTACGCGGGGCTGGAGAGGAAGAAGAACGTCGTATCGACGTTGTTCCAGTGCTTCGCCGCGGTCGGCGTCATCTCGATCGTGTGGATACTCTGGGGATACAGCCTGGCCTTCGGACCTGATCGATTCGGTCTCATCGGTGGTCTGGAATGGTTCGGCCTGAACGGTGTCGGCCCTGATCCAAACCCTGACTATGCCGCGACCGTGCCACACTCAACGTATGCGATATACCAGATGATGTTCGCCGTGATCACGCCCGCGCTGATCGCGGGTGCGTTCGCGGAGAGGGTCAAGTTCGGGTCGTTCCTGCTCTTCCTCGTCGCGTGGTCGACGTTCGGTTACTCTCCGCTGGCTCACTGGGTTTGGGGGGTCGGTGGATGGCTCAGGGGGATAGGAGCGCTTGACTTCGCGGGAGGCACCGTCGTCCACATCAGCTCTGGAGTGTCGGCGTTGGTGGCTGCGCTCGTTCTCGGGAGGCGACTCGGCTATGGCAACTCCTCCTTCGAGCCCAGTAACCCAACCTACGTCCTCTTGGGAGCCGCTCTCCTGTGGTTCGGATGGTTCGGGTTCAACGCCGGCAGCGCGCTCGCATCCAACTCGTTGGCGTCACAGGCCTTCCTGAACACCCACGCCGCTGCCTCCGCAGGTGCCATCTCATGGCTCATCGCGAACTACTACGCGAGGGGGAAGTTCAGCAGCATCGCTGCGGCTAGCGGTGCGGTCGCAGGTCTGGTCGCAATAACTCCGGCCGCAGGGTTCGTTAGCGTTTCGTCTGCGCTGGTGATAGGTGCTGTTGCAGGAGTTCTTTGCTCAATCGCAGTTAACGCGCGGCAGAGGTTCGGAGTTGACGACTCGCTCGACGTCTGGGGTGTTCACGGCGTGGGTGGTACTTGGGGAGCGATAGCGACTGGGATATTCGCGGATGCCTCTATCAACCCTGCAGGTGTCAACGGTCTGCTGGCGGGCAACCCTTCATTGATTGCGTCTCAGTTAATCGGTGTAGCTGCGACCTGGGCCTTCGCATCGATAGTCACGTTGCTGATCGTTAAGCTCATCGACGTCTCGATAGGTCTTAGGGTTCCACCGAGGGAAGAGGTCATAGGACTTGACATATCACAGCATGCAGAATATGTGTCTTAGGTGATGTTCTATGAAGATGGTCCATGCTATAATAAAACCTGAAAAGGTTGAAGACGTCAAGAGGGCGCTTGAGTCGGCGGGCTTCGTAGGGATAACCGTCTACGAGGTCAGGGGAAGGGGAAGGCAGCTGGGCATATCTTGGCGGGTCAGAGGCCATGAGTACAGAGTCGATATGCTGCCCAAGCTGAAGATCGAGCTCGTCGTTCCAGATGAAGAGGTGGAAAGGGCGGTGAAGGTGATCATGGAGTCCGCGAGGACGGGTGACATCGGTGATGGCAAGATCTTCATCCTTCCGATCGATCAGGCGATACGCATCAGGACAGGCGAATCAGGGATCGAAGCCATCAAGTGACCGGCGACTTGACCCTACATAACCCGACTCTGTTTCTTGGTTTCTCCGATCCTCATAGGATCAAATACATAGCTGAGCGAGAAATCTACCGGATAGCATGGCCGCGGTGGTGTAGCGGCAGCACTCCGGGCTGTGGATTTGGCAGAAACCCGGCGGTCGTGGGTTCGATCCCCACCCGCGGCCTTGACGTGATGGAGTAATTACCTAACATGCGGGACATGACTAGCTGTGGCGTTATTCGATCTGCGTCACCAGTTGTTGAACAGGATATGAGCGATACTTACTCCCCCGGGCAGGACTTGAACCTGCGACCACCCGGTGACTGCGACTGTAGCCTGGTCGGCTGGGAGGTCCACGGCCTTTGCCTGACCCTACAGCCGGGCGCTCTACCAGGCTGAGCTACCGGGGGGCGCACTTATATAATTGCAATCCATATTTAACCATGAGTGGATGTAGAGGGGTGCAGCTTCAAGACCAAGGCTATGTCTTTCGGCTTCCCATTATCAAATCACGTCTGAACGGCGACGGACTTGTTGCGATAACGCGTCAACGCGCGGTGACCCCGAGTCTGTAGTTTTTTGTTGGTTCGAAAGCTTAAGTGTTAGGTATCAATAATTCATCTTGCGATGATTAAGTCCAATGACCGGAAGTTTTGGGTGGCTTCCACGCTGATGTCCGCGATGCTCATCATGACGGCTGTCATGGTGCTCTCGCCGGTTTACGCGCAGACGGCTCCGAAGGGGCCCTGGATCGATGAGGTCAGCTTCTTCATCGAGAGGGACGAGGCCAAAGTCGTCGACATGCTTCTGAACAACGAGATACAAGTATACTTCAGGGAGCTCAGGGACCCTGCTAACTTCAGGAGGGTCAAGGAGTCACCTGCGCTCCAATATGCGATGTCGTACGGACTCGCCTACGAGCTGACCTTCAACCCGGTCGGTCCGGAGTTCCCGGCAACCGGCAAGCTGAACCCCTTCTCGGTCCCCAGAATTAGGGAGGCGATGAACTATCTTGTCGACAGGAGCTACGTAGCTAATGAAATTACGGGTGGGTTAGCGATACCTAGATACACAGTCCTGACGCCAGCGTTCCCGGATTACGCGAGGTACGCGGACTTCATACGTCAGATAGAGACGGTGTACGCCTACAATTTCGAGAAGGCTAGGCAGATCATCACGGAGGAGATGAGGAAACTGGGTGCGGAGCTCATAGACGGCAAGTGGCACTACAAGGGAGAGCCGGTGACTCTGATTTTCATAATCAGAGTTGAAGATCAGAGGAGGCAGATAGGTGATTACATCTCCTCGCAATTAGAGAGAATAGGCTTCACCGTTGACAGGCAGTACAAGACCTCTAGGGAGGCCGCGCCGATATGGATCAGAGGTAACCCTGCAGACGGACAGTGGCACCTGTACACTGGTGGATGGATAACAGAAGCCATCACTATAGATGAGGGAGACAGCTTCGGGGTCTACTACACGCCGAGGGGCTTGCCGGTACCTCTCTGGCAAGCCTATAAGCCCGACCCAGAGTTCGACAGGATTGCAGGTCGTCTCTGGAACCGTGAGTTCTCCACCATTGAAGAACGCCACGAATTGATGACCAAGGCGCTGACGCTCTCCATGAAGGATTCGGTGCGAGTGTGGCTGGTGCAACAGATAGCCGCGTGGCCCGCGAGGAAGGAAGTCTCGGTAACAGCCGACTTGGCAGGCGGTTACTCAGGTTCGAGGCTCTGGCCTCACACCATCAGGTATGTCGATCGGGTCGGAGGCGCTATGAGGATAGCCTCCACGGACCTCCTCGTTGATCCCGTCAATCCGGTCGCTGGTAGCAATTGGATCTATGACATGTTCTACGTGCGGGCGACATCGGATCCAGCCTTGTTGCCTGATCCGTTCACTGGGCTCTATTGGCCGCAGAGGATCAAAAGTGCTGACGTCTTTGTCACCTTCGGTAACCCCGTGGGAGCTCGGCTCGACTGGGTGACGCTAAGGTTCGTCCCGGAGATAACTGTGCCACGGGACGCTTGGTATGGCTGGGACGCCGAGAGACAGGAGATAGTCTACACTCCACCGGATACTACTGCTAAGGTCAAAACGGTCGTGTACTTCGAGGACGATCTGTTCAAACGCAAGTTCCACGACGGCAGTACTATGTCGATCGCGGATATCATTTACTCCTTCATCCTTACGTTCGACAGGGCCGATAGGAACAGTCCGATCTTCGACGAGTCTTACGTGCCTGTGTTCCAAGAGTTCAGGCAGGTGTTCAAGGGCCTAAGGATCTTGAGCGAGGACCCGCTGGTCATCGAGGTTTACACCGACAAGATATACTTGGACGCCGAATGGATAGCCGCTGAGGCCGCTTCGTTGTTCTTCACGGACTACCCGCAAGGTCCCGGACCGTGGCACGTCGTAGCGGTTAGTGCACTGGCCGAGGCAGCGGGTGAGTTGGCCTTCAGCGTCGATAAGGCGAACGAGCTCAAGGTTGAGTGGATGAACCTCCTCGCCGGGCCGTCACTGGCCGTGTTGAAGAAGCACTTGGACAGAGCGATAGAGACTGCCTACATACCCTACGAGAACATTCTTGGAAGGTACATCAGCAAGGAGGAAGCTGTGACGAGGTACAGGAACCTCGAGGCATGGTACGACTCTAAGGGACACTTCCTCGTGGGTAACGGCCCGTTCTACTTGGACAAAGTTGACATCACCGCGAAGATCGTCGTGCTGAAGGCGTTCAGAGAGTTCCCGGACACCGCCGATAAGTGGGCTGGGTTCGCGACCCCACGGGTTCCCGAGGCCAAATTCGTACAAGTTCCGATCGTAGAGCAAGGTTTCCCCGCGGAGCTGAGGCTCTCGGTCACCTTCAAAGACACTCCGTACAGGACAGACGACATCGAGTACATCAAATACATCATCATCAGTCCAGCAGGTACGTCGGTGGGGTACGCTGAACCGATCGCTGATGGCTCATGGAGGATCGTGCTGAAACCGGAAGAGACCTACACCATGCCGACTGGGAGCGCTACGATAGAAGCCATCGTGGTCTCGAAGCTCGTTGGGATGCCAGTCTCGGTGTCCACTCCAGTAACGGTTCTGAGCTTCAAGGAGACGATTCTCGGGGAGCTCGCGAGAGCTCGGGCTGATGCTGACACGAAGATAGCGGGGCTGAGGTCCTCACTCGATGCAGTGAACCAGCAGCTCAAGGACGTTAGCACGTCGATGCAAAACGTTCAAACTACCCTGACGTTGATTACGGCTTTGGCTGTTCTCGCATCGGTGTTAGCGCTTGCAAGTATTGGCTTATCGCTGGTCCGAGGTAGGAGAGCTTCTTAGGTTTTCGAAGGCTGAGACAACTTATATAAACACAGTACTTTATTTATATTTTGAATGAAGATTCCTAACCAAGCTGTATACCTGGCAAGGCGGGCCCTAGTGCTGATGCTCACCGTGATCGCTGCGGTTTACATCACGATATTGGTTGCCAACATGGGCGGTTACGTTGATGAGATCGTGAAGAGCGAGCTGCTCTTTCAGATCACGACGAGCGTGAGGCAGAACCCTGCCTTCAGGGGACTCAACGAGACCGCCTTCAACCGACTCGTTAACCAGCTCTACGAACAACGACTGGAACAACTAGGGCTGAATCAACCGTTCTTCGTCAGGAGCATCATCTACATGAGGGACGCGCTTACTCTGGACCTTGGAAGGGCCCTCTTCCTCACCAGCGACTCGGGATCTAAGAGCGTGAGACTGATCATCCTAGAGAGGTTGCCGAGCACCATCCTCCTCTTCACGACGATACAGTTGATGCTGTTCTTCATAGGTCTCCTCGGCGGCCTCTTCCTCAGCAGGAGGTACGGCACCAAAACGGACCGGGTGCTTTCGTATCTCGCCACGCTCTCGGCCTTCCCCGGCTGGTTTTACGGCATATTCCTGATACTGGTTTTCGCGTCATGGCTGAGGGTTCTGCCCTACGGTGGCATGGTTGACATTCCTCCTCCAGAGGACAGGTTCCTCTATGCCCTCAGCGTCCTTAAACACATGGTCCTTCCGATGATGTCTTGGCTGGTGGCTTACTCGTTCTTCAGCATCTACACCAGGAGGACCTTCTTCCTCATTTACTCGAGCGAGGACTTCGTCGAGGTAGCAAAGGCGAAGGGCATACCTGAGCCACAGGTCAGAAGGCGCTACATACTGAGGCCCACGCTTCCACCGATAGTCACCGACTTCTCGTTGACGTTGGTGGCGTCTTGGACTGGAGCGATCGTTACGGAGACGGTCTTCAACTGGCCCGGTACCGGTAGGTTGTTCTTCGAGGCCTCGGTCATCTTTGACACGCCCGTGCTTGTGGGGCTAGTGGTCATCTACGCGTATTTAGTTGCCGTCACCGTCTTCATTTTGGAACTAGTATACGCACTTCTTGATCCAAGAATAAGAACGGGGGGAAGTTGAGTGTCAGCAGGCAGGATCTTCGCAAGTTTAAAACAACTTTTCTCGTATAAATCGGCGATCATAGGGGTGTCGATTATCATGGTATTGATCTCCGTTTCAGTTTATACTATAATCACCATACCGTATGATGAGGCTGTTATACTATGGAGGGCTGGAGAACAACACTGGTTGGACGTTCCGAGAAACGCTTATCCCACGTGGTTCTCCATAGTGTTACAGAAACGTCTCCCGGAGACGATAATCGCTGACACTTCGAAGCCTGCGGTTGGGTCCGTTAAGGTGATCGTCCCAGCCGGTGAGCAACTGAGAGTATTGAAGTCAGAGCTTTCGTTCAGGTTCGAGTATGACGACTTTCCCTCAGAGATCAACGTCTTCTACAGAGTGCACTATTCTGTTTCTCCCCCACAGATTACGTTGACTTGGGTGAAGCCTGACGGATCGCAGATCGAGCTCAGAAAAATGGCACCATCGAGTGACGGGAGTTATTACTTGATGACTGATCCTAGAATAGTGAGCGAGGGCTTAAATAGAATTCAGACTGCGACTGGGGAGAGACCAGATTACGAACTGACGGCTCCCGTTGTGCTCTTTGGAGTTGAAGACGCTTCGATACTGAAGCAGGAGACCTTGCAGGTGATGAAAGGGAATTACAGGCTGGTTATCGAGGGCTTGCTCTTCGATCCTCACTCAGATTTCGATGCGAAGCTCGTAGTCTACGGCAAGGTCTACGGGTGGGCCGGCACCGATCACCTGAGGCGAGACATCGGAATCGCTCTGCTGTGGGGGACCCCGGTAGCACTTGCCTTTGGCGTCGTCGCAGCCATCTCAATCACTCTCATTCAGATGACGATTGGCGCGTTGAGCGCTTGGTACAGCAGGGTTCTAGACGCGGCGATCCAAAGGATCAATGAGGTGGCGATCGTTTTGCCTCTATTGCCGGTCCTCATTATGGTTCAGACGCTTTACAAGCTGAACATCTGGTTGATCTTGCTGATAGTCATCGCGCTCTTCTCGCTGGGACCTGGAGTCAAGTTCTACAGGGCGCAGTTCCTGCAACTCAAGGAGTTACCCTACGTAGAAGCAGCGAAAGCATATGGTGTAGGTAACTTCAGGATCGTCTTCTTTCACCTGATGCCTCGAGTGCTCCCGTCCGCGATACCACCGATAGTCTTCGCAGTGCCGGACTTCGTGTTCTTGGAAGCTGTTCTGGCGATACTCGGGCTGGGGGACCCGCTCACGCCTACATGGGGCAAAGTCATCGAGGACGCTTTTTACGGTGGCGCCCTCTTCAAGGGATATTACTACTGGATACTGGAGCCCTCTCTTCTGTTGGTGGTCACGACGATGGGCTTCGTCTCCCTTGGTCTCGCTCTCGACAAGGTCTTTAATCCGAGGCTCAGAGAGGTATAGATCAGATGGTCGGTGAGGAGGCAAAGTGACGAGCGTATCTCCCTCTGAGCGAGTTCAGATCGCTCTCGGAGGGTCCATGCTCGTGTCCGGTTTCCTGCTCTCCTTCATGATGGTCATAGGTGCGATCGACAAGGACGTCCTTCTCAGCTTCCTGGCATACGCGCTCTCGCTGGCAGGGCTAGCCATAGGTCTACACGGAATATACGGCTACGTTTCGGTCAAGAGGTGATGGTCTTGGACTCGGAAGCTGTTGAACCGCTGCTCAAAGTCACGGACTTGGTGTTGAAGTACTCCACCAGAGCAGGGCCCGTTAGAGCTGTCGACGGCATAAGCTTCACCGTCAGGCCAGGAGAGACTCTGGCGCTCGTCGGAGAGAGTGGCAGCGGTAAGTCCTCTACAGCCCTGGCCATCATCAGAATACTCCCGAGGAACGTGGCGGAGTTCAGTGGATCCGTGGTCTTCAACGGCACTGAGCTGATGAAGTTGGACGACGAGGAGTTCAGGAGGAAGGTAAGGGTCGGTGGGATATCTATGGTTTTTCAGGGAGCTATGAACTCGCTCAACCCTGTTCTCAAGGTAGGTTTTCAGGTAGCTGAGTCGCTGATAGTCAACGTAGGACTGTCTAAGCAGGAGGCCATGAAGAAGGCTGAAGAGGCTGTCGAATTAGTTGGACTCGACAGAACGGTAGTCCAAAGGTATCCACACGAGCTGAGCGGCGGGATGAAACAGAGAGTCCTCATCGCGATGGCACTCATCACCAGACCCAAGCTGGTGATACTCGACGAGCCCACGTCAGCATTGGACGTTATGACACAGGCAAACATAATGAACCTGCTGAAGAGACTTAAGGCAGAGATGAGCTTGACGTACGTCTTCATAACTCATGATCTGGCGCTGGCAAGCGAGCTCGCGGACAGAGTCGGTGTGATGTACGGAGGAAAGATCGTGGAGCTGGGGCCGTCGGACACCGTCTACAGCAACCCCAGACATCCGTACACAAAACTGCTGTTAGAGAGCGTTCCGATGCTCAGGGCCGACAGACCTCCCACCTTCATACCTGGCACGCCACCAGATCTGATCAATCCACCTCCCGGATGCAGGTTCCACCCTCGCTGTCCTTATTTCATGAAGGGAAAGTGTGACGCAAAGGTCCCGAAGGAGTTCAGGACCGATTCGGATCATTTAGCAGCCTGCTGGCTGTTGGAGGAGAGAGGAGATGAATAAGTCTGGCAACCTGATCACCACCGAGGACCTGAAGATCTACTTCCCCGTGAGACGATTCCTCAGGACTGTTGGGTACGTCAAGGCGGTCGACGGAGTGAGCCTCCACATCTCCAAGGGCGAGACTGTGGCGCTGGTCGGAGAGAGTGGTTCTGGGAAGACCACCTTCGGCAGAGCGTTGCTTGGGTTGGTGAGACCCAGCGGTGGGAGGATAGTGTTCGACGGGCTCGACATCACGGACCTAGAGGAGAAGGACATGAAGAGGGTGAGGAGAAGGATGGGAGTGGTCTTTCAGGACCCCTACGCTAGCTTGAACCCTGTCTTCCCCATTTACAGGATCGTTGAGGAGCCTCTCGTGGTCAACAGGATGGGGACGCCCGAGGAGAGGAGGGAGGTGGTGATGAAGGCGCTTGAGGACGTGAGGCTCACTCCGCCCGAGTTCTTCGCCTCGAAGTACCCTCACATGCTCAGTGGCGGCCAGAGGCAGAGGGTCGCGATAGCTAGGGCCATCATAACCAACCCCGACTTAGTCGTCGCGGATGAACCGGTCTCGATGCTTGATGCCTCAATCAGGGTCGAGATACTCACGCTGTTCAAGGAGATTCAGCAGCGGCACAACGTCTCCTTCCTGTACATCACGCACGACATGGCTACCGCGAAATACTTCTCGGAGAGGATAGCGATAATGTACGCTGGTAAGATCGTGGAACTGGGGCCAACGAAGGAGGTCCTGAGCGATCCGCTTCATCCTTACACGCAGGCCCTTATCGAGGCGATCCCCGATCCAGACCCAACCAACAGGTTCAGGTTCAGGAAGGTCACTCCAGGTCAACCTCCTAGCCTGATCAACCCTCCTTCCGGATGCAGGTTCCATCCGAGGTGTCAATACCTCATTCAAGGGACGTGCGACGTCGTAGAGCCGATGCTGATCAGGATCAAAGGTGAGAGGTACGTCGCCTGTCACCTATACGAGAAGCCTCCGATGGAGCGGGAAGGTCACCAATAAAGCCGACCTCTATGGGGGAGAATGGAGATGATGCAGCGCCTCGCAAAGCTCGTCGTCCGGCTCCTGACATACAGAGGAGGATCAGAGAGGTTGGTGTCAATCTTCGGTGCGGTTGTTGTAGCAGCGTCGATCCTGATCGCGAGTGGGTGGGTGTACGTGTTGGTGTCCGCGCCTCCACCTCTTTACGGAAGGCAAGCAGTCTTTCCGTCCCTCACAGGTCAAACGATCGCTGAGTTCGTAGTGATCGCGGTGGGTTACGCCCTAACGACTGCGGGCATCTACATCTTTCACCTCAACCTGACAGGCAGGCTCGGCAGCAAGGGATGGGGGATCGCGGCGACCTCGATCGGCATGATTCTGCTGGGAGTAGTGGTGGTACTGCTGGCTTTCCTTCAGAAGACCGCGGGTTGATGCCGAGCGAGCTCGATGCCTGAGGAGGTCGTCCTAACCACCAGCTCCCCCGAAACTGGGCCGAACGCGTAGCTCATGGACTTCAGGTCGCCTGATAAGTTGGTCAGATGCACCCTCAAGTCAGCGAAGTGCTTCAACAAGTACTCAGCTACGGGCCTAGTCGTGAAGTGGTCTATGGAGGGGACGTCGTGAACGTCGAACACCGCCGCTGAAAGCGCGCTGTTCCTAAGTGCTGCGGATTTCAAGGCAGCTAGCTCGAAGGCCAGCTCCATGAACTTAGGCCTGTCAAGGGTGAGGTCCCCAGTGAGCTCGACGCGATAGAGGTAGGTGATGTTATCGACCGCGATGAGATCCCCCTCTTTCAGCCCTTCAGAGGCCTTGAGGATGAACCTAGTCTGTTCCCGGAAGGTGTGAGGCGAGGCGATCCAGATCCTCGAAAGGTCTGCACGCCAAGCACCGCATATGTCCCTTAACCTCGAGAGGTGAATCCTAGACTCAGGGTCGATCACGTAGCAATCTCTGTCCTCTGAGGCTGCGATCGCGCAGAGCTGCAATAGGAAGCTTGTTCTTCCGGACTTCTCCTCACCCGAGATGACCAAGAGCCTTCCGGTCAGGAGCCCTCCGGTATTCAGGTCCAGCCGATCAAGCCCTGTCCTCAACCTTAGTCGGTCGTGTTGACCGTCACCGGCATTCAAGCCCTCTAATCTACGCTTCCCTTCCTCATGAGGCTGCAATCGCTTTCAAGGGTCTTCTCACGACCGTTTCCGAGGAGCGCCAGAACCCTTTTTCGACCCGAGGGTCACGTAAGATTTATTTGACGACCGTTTGTATGAGTATAGTTGGAGCCAGGGCTCTAGGCGGCGCCGCCCCCGAGGGAGGCGTGAGACGCCAGCGGTGATGGGGCGGTATCCGGTCCTGGCGACAGGATGAGGACCCGAGCTGGGGCTTCGGGTCTAATGCGGGTCGGGCTGCAGAGAGACACTCCTGCCACTAGGAGGACTCCGGTTGATCCTGCCGGACTCCACCGCTATC
>JANXEU010000018.1 GCA_025058055.1 Candidatus Calditenuaceae archaeon | reverse complement strand
CAGTCCCATCGCATCGATTTCGCTAGACGATGTTGTGCATTCTGATTAGATCATCCTTGAAGGGCTCGAGCCTCTCCGGGACAGTCACGCTGATCGGGTCCTTCAACGCCTTGCCCGACTCCTTCTTTGCTTTCCAGACGCTACTGTTGAAGGCTATTATCTCATCTGTGTATCTCCACATCTCGCCGGGGTCTCTGCGGGCAGGGAAAAGTTCCCTGTGGATGCTCGTGGCGGCGTAGATCCTCCTCCAAATCACATCGGTGAACGACGGTATGATTGGGGCGAGGAGTAACAGGGAGTTCCTCAGTACGTGATGAAGTGCGTACCATGCTCCTTTTGCACTCTCCGGATCCTCTCTCGCCATCGACGCTCGATGCTTGGTCATCTCGATGTAGTGGCTAGCGAAGACGTTCCAGATGAAGTCCCTCAGTACCGTGGCGGGGACGAAGAAGTTGAACTCCTCATACCCCCTCAGCGAGATATCGACGTTCTTCCAGAACTCTGAGATGATCCACTCGTCGGTGGGCTTCAGTGCCGCTGAGTCGATAACGGGGAACTTGGAGACATACCTCGCGATGTTCCAGAGCTTGGTGAGAAACCTGCTGTTTGCCTCGATCTTCGCGACCGATATTCTGAAGTCATAGCCGTGGCTCGCCTCCTGCGCCGACCAGAACCTGAAGGCGTCTGCACCGTACTTCTCAATGACTGGGACCGGGTCGATGACGTTGCCCTTGCTCTTGCTCATTTTCTCCCCTTTTTCGTCGAGTCCAGTCCCACCGATCCATGCAATCCTGAAAGGCAGCTTCCCGGTCAGCTGGTAACACCTGAGTATCGAGTAGTAGAGCCAGGTCCTGACGATGTCTTTACCCTGAGGCCTAACAGCCGTCGGATAGGCCCTTTTGAAGGTCTCATCATCCCTCATGTAAGCCGATACGTAGAGAGGCGATATGCTGGAATCCATCCAAGTGTCGAAAGTCCTCGTCTCACCTGTGAATTCGGATCCTCCGCACTTAGGACACCTCTCGAAGGGTGGCTTCTCCTTCCAAGGCCTGTAATATCTACCAGGCTCTGGAACGACGATTTCACCACAGCCCTTACAGTACCAAACCGGAATCTCCGTCGCGTAAAACCGTCTCCTTGAAATCGGCCAGTCTATCCTCAGCGATTTGATCCAGTCTTCGAGTAGCTGTCTGTGACGCTCCGGCAAGAACCTCAACTCACGAGAAACACGCAATAGTTCGTCTTTCATGTGAAGCTGCTTAAGATAGAACTCCTCCATCGGGAGTATCTCGATCGGAGTACCAGATCTCTCACAGACGGGCACCTCATGAACAATCCTCTCGACTTTGATCAGATGGTCTGACTCTATAAGAAGTTCCTTCACTCTCTGTCGCGCTTCGCTGACTCTGAGCCCTGCTAAAGGACCTGCGTTCGGGGTCATCCTACCGTCGGTGCCGATCAGTATTCTCTCCTTTAGTCCAAGATCCCTGAAAAGCTGAACGTCCATTTGATCGCCGTAACTACAGACCATGAGAACGCCAGTGCCGAACTCTTTGTTCGCGTGAGGGTGACTCGTGATCCCGGCCTCATGACCGTAAAGAGGAACGACGCACTTTTTCCCGTAG
This sequence comes from Candidatus Calditenuaceae archaeon, assembly GCA_025058055.1. Classification (GTDB taxonomy): domain Archaea; phylum Thermoproteota; class Nitrososphaeria_A; order Caldarchaeales; family Calditenuaceae; genus Calditenuis. The sequence goes on along the minus strand of JANXEU010000018.1, from coordinate 117,083 downwards.
AGGTGAGTGTAACGCTCGTCGTCGGGGTTGAATATCAGAGCGTCACAGGCACCGATTAGTTCAGGCCTTGTCGTGGCAATCACCACATCTCCCCCTCCTACCAAATCGAACCTTATGTAAACCAAGTCAGTCTCAACCTCCTTGTAGTCAAGGTCTGCGTCTGCCAACGTGGTGCCACACTCCCAGCAGTAATTGTTCGGCCTCGTGGCGACGTATATCAGTCCCTTCCTGAAGAGCTCTATGAACGTGGCTTGCGTGAGGGCCCTGTACTCATATGAGTCGGTCCTGTAATAGCGCTTGAAATCACCAGATATTCCCAACCTCTTCATTATCCACAGCATCTCGGACTCTAACTCGTCCAGGGCCTTGCGACACAGCTCGACGAACCTCTCCCTCTCGACCTCGAAGAGCCTGATACCATAAGTTCTCTCAACGTACCGCTCGACCGGTATGCCGTTCCTATCGATTCCTATCGGGAAGTAGACGTTATGGCCCATCATCCTCGCAGCCCTTGCTAGCATATCGATCTGAGCGTAGTGAGCGGCGGCACCTATGTGCCACGGCTTGCCTGAAGGATACGGCGGAGGTGTGTCGATAACGAAGAGCTCCCCCTTGTCAGCCCTAGACTCGTAAACGCGTTGCGTCTCGTTCAACGCGATAGACTCGACCTCTAACTTCGGGTCCCATACCTTCTCGGCCATTTTAGGAACGTCGTTGAAATGGCTCTCCAACCCATAGACCTCCGGAAACCTTCACCTAAAAACGTAGCAGTCCGGGGACGAGTAGCACCTGCAACCCCTATCCGAGGAGCTCCGAGAGGACCATTTCGAACTCCTTGAGAGAGAAGGAGGACTTCTTGATCTCCCTCAAAACAGGCGACACCATCCTCTCCATAGCCGTTTTGGTGATCTCTCCTCTAACGTAGCTCGTGTAAGCGTTCGATATCGCCCTGAGAGACTCGTTGATTTCTTGAAGGGACTTCTGCGCCATCGAAGCTGCTCTGGACACCTCGCCTCCCCTCTGCAGTACTGGACGGGCCTCCTGAGATAGCGAATCCGATAGTCTTCTTATCTTACGCACGCTTTCCTGCAACGACTGATACCCGGGTCTGCTAGGCTCCCTGAGCAACTCCTCGACCCTTGTCAGCTCAGCGAAAACTTCCGCGACCCGACCTCTCAACCTCTCCAACGAGGCTCGCTCTGCTTCTGTTACTCTCGGTTTAGGTCTCGCTGAGGTTCTGATCACCGAAACGACAACACTCGCGACAAGTACGAGGACGCCTGTTAACAGCACGTAGAGTTGAACGGGCTGCTGAGGCTGGCCCCTCAGGTTTAGGTCGATGTAACCCTGAGAGAGATAAAGGACCTTGGGACTCAACTCGACTACGTATCTTCCCCGCTCGTCCATGAAGTACTGAGTGACTCGCGAGTCCATAGACTCCAGTTCAAGACCCTGAGGCAGGATCACTCTTATGGAGAAGCTCTCAATTCGCGACTCAACGGGTAGGAAGTTCAATACCCTCAAAACTCCGCTCTCGAGGCGTGTGAACACGCCGGGGTTCGACTGAAGTATTACCGAGAACTCGTAACGCCAGCCGCTACTCAGAGAATACCTTTCAGGAGTGAAGTAAACGAGGAGCTCGCCGCCCGACTCGTCGTAGTTGTACCTTAGAGCACCCATTTGGTCTCCAACCCGTAACACTTTGACGCTGTTGGGGGAAGGAATGCGAACTCTGAGGTAGTCGAAAGAGCTGAGGCCGTCGTTCCTGAGCCTAATCAGAAGTGACGCGGTACCAGACGAGGGGTCCACGGTCAACTGGCTCCTCTCGACTGTGACTAATATCATCGATCCAGAGGAGAATCTGATTGAAGTCCTCTCGTTTAACTCGAGTGACCTCGCGTAATACTTGACAACCGCTCTACCTCTTACGGTATGCTCTGACGGGGCCCTTACGTCTTCAGCGTCGTTAGGCAGTAGGTACGTGACGTTCGTAGAGTGTTCCAGTCTCCAGAGAACAGGCACGCCTCTTAAGCTTAGGACGTATGTTCCGTCTGCGTTCTCGTTGACCATCCCCGTGTAGGCCGATCTGACGTAAACCTTGTCTGCGTTCGGCTTGATAGTGACTAACAACGAGTCACCATCCACTCGAGTGGTGACGATGTTTCCACCCTCAACGACGTAGTCGAGAAGCTTGTCGGGGTTGTGTAAAGTAACGGTGAGCTCCGGGTGGCCAGAGACTCTGATCTCGTCGTGCACTGTGACCAGACCCTGCAGCCCGACTCTGACCTCTCTGTTCACCTCTAAGGCGCTTTGCGAGAGACCTGTTCTAGTTAGACCGAACGCAAGGAGAAACCCGACCAGCAGCACGACGACGGCTATCCGTCTCGCCATCTCTACCCATCGACCCTGCGTTCAATAAATAACCTATCCCGGAATGGCCTTCCCTACGGCTTATCATCGAGTCAAACAGACGCTATCAGGAGATTACCACACCGACCTCCGAATCGCTTAAATCGTGAGACAGTCAAGGCTCGACGTGCCCAGATACTTGGTACTCTTGTCTCCGAAAGCGCCCGAGGAAGTCGTTGCACGGTACAGACCGGCTCACCTCGATCACATCAGGTCTCTCATCCGACAGGGGAAGGTCATCATCGCGGGTCGATTCAGAGACGGTACCGGCGGGTTCTTCGTTATCGAGGCAAGCGGTGAAGAAGAGGTGAATTCTATCATCGCTCAGGACCCTTACAAGAAGGCGGACCTTCGAGAGTTCACAGTGAAAGAGCTCGAAGAGATCAAAGCCTGAAACTCAAATTTCGTCGACGATCCTCAAATCTCTCAATTTCTTGTATGCAGCCACCCTGCTGTTCACGAACGCCATGAGTTCTTCGGGTGCAACCTTACCAACGTAATCGCGCTTCAACACGACCCTCGCTACGGGTCTCTCACCTACCTCCTCATCCTGTTCACCTATCACCAAGGCCCTCTCGACTGCAGGGTGTTTCGCAAGCAGAACCTCTAGGTCTCTCGGAAAGACTGGGTAACCCTTGTACTTTATCATCCTCTTTTTAACGCCCTTGAAGTAGAGGAGCCCGAGATCGTCGTAAGTGACGAGGTCTCCAGTCCTCAACCAACCATCCGTGATTGCCCTCGCGGTGTCCTGCGGATCTGAATAACCCAGCATCACCCATGGTGACCTGACGAGCAATTCACCGACTTCTCCCGCTCCTGCTAGCGCACCGTCGTCCTTGACTACCTTTACCTCGACGAACGGGAGAGGCCTACCGATCGTCCCGACAACATATGACTCCTTCAGGGTTTGCAAACTCACGACAAGCCCCTCGGTCAACCCGTACAACTGAATTAAGGGACACCCGGCTCCCTCAGCGAACCGCTTCTGGACCTCGGGTGGCAGATAGCCGCCCGCGGAAACGCAGTACCTTAGTTTTGGCAAGTCAACTCGATGGGTGCTGACTGCGTCCACGATCGCCTTGTACAACGAAGGAGCACCCCATATTGACTTGACTCCTACTCTCTCTGCGAACGAGAGGACCTCAATAGTGTCTAATGGTGAACCCCTTTTCTCGACTAAGGCAACGGTGCCACAAGCAGCGAAGTGAGATAGGGCCTGTGTAAGACCCAATACGTGAGGAAGTGGTGCGGTCATCAGAGTTCTCTCTTCCTTACGGAAATCTAGAACTTGTGCAATCGTCTCTATACATAAAGAAAGCCCTGCATGTGAGTGAAAAACCTGCATGGTCCTTCCGGCTACTCCAGCGTAATAGAAGACAACAGATACGTCGGTATAAGGGTCGACGCGTGAGACTTCGTAAACGGCTCGCTCACGAACGAGGTCTGAGTAGGATTGAACCTCTTCTCGCCGGTTGCCGTTAAGGTTTACCAAAACGACATCTCCCAATGACATCAGTACTTCTGACTCTCTCGACAGGACTGTTTCGTCGGTTATTACAGCTGACGGGGCTGAATCTCTCAACTGGAAGGCAAGGTCTTCAGACATGGTAGTCGGGTCGATTAGCACTGCTGTAGCTCCGGAGCTCATTACTCCCAAGAATGACTCGAGGAACTCGATCGAATTGTAGGCGACGAAGGCAACCTTCTTCCCTCTTGTGATCCCGTATTCTATTAAGTTGGAGGCAAGAGCCGAACTCCTCCTCGAGAGATCTCCGTAGGTGACTGAGCGCCCTCTTGAGTCCACAATCGCTATGGAGTTGGGCGAACTGGCTGCGCACTTCTGGAATAGCGAGTGTACAGGCTCCGTGGAGAGGTTCATGTCAATGTCTCTCATACCCGTACGGCCAGATCCTGAAATATTCCTTGATCTTCCTCATCAATTCGAGCGCGCCTCTCGGTTCGGCGGCAAGCAGTGTGATGATAATAACCGACAGAATGATTAGCTTGAGCGGTGCGAGGTATACGCCGATCGCGGGGTATATCGCTGGGAGGTACAGCTTTAGACTCTCTATCAACGGGACGATGATGGCCGCGCCAACCCATGGTCCCCAAACTCGACCGAGTCCCCCGAAAATCAACATCGCGTAGTGATCGAGAGTTGTGTCCAAAGTGAACTGCTCCGGGTTTATCTGAGTGATCCAGATGCCCCAGACCACGCCGGCCAGTCCGATAAAAAAGCTACCTATCCCGAACGCGGCGAGCTTCGCCTTCGGCACATCGATGCCGAGGATCTGGGCTGCCACGTCGTTGTCCCTAACCGCCTTCATAGCCCTTCCGACCGAAGACCTAGCCAAATTCGCAACCGCAAGGGTCGCCAGTGCCGCCACACTCAACGCTAAGTAAAACGTATAAACGCTGTGATGCTCCGTAGGGAAAATTCCCCTTATGTGAATGCCATGAGACCCTCCGAATACGTCAGAATACTTGGGTGTCGATATCAAGAACTCAACGAAGAACTGTAGGGCGAGAGTGCTGATCGCAACGAAGAAAAGCTTAATCCTTATCGCGGGCGAACCGAACAGCATACCTACCAGAGCGGTCACAAGGGCTGCGAATATCATTGCGACAGGCCAGGGGACAGGTGAGAACTTCAGTATGAGGGCGAAGGAATAGGCACCAATCGCCATCATAGCACCTTGAGCCAGACTGATCTGTCCTGTTAATCCCAATATCACGTTTAGGCCCTGAATAGCTGTGGCGTTGATCAGGATTAGAGTAGCGACGCTGAGGACGTAAACGTTCCCACCAGAGAGGATCGGAAAAGCCATCAGCACGGGTAAAGACATGACGAGCGCAACCTTATGGGTCCTCCACTTGAGGAGGCCCATCAACTCGAAGTAACTTCGCTTGAACTCACCGCACGGCATGATCACACCCTCTCTATTCTCTCAGTGCCCCAGAGTCCATAGGGTTTCACGAGCATGATGAGCAGCATCACGATGAGCGGGAAGACTCTAGAGAACCCTCCACCGAATACCTCGTCGAGGTAGTAAGTTGAGTAAACCTCAGCCAATCCGACGAAGATGCCTCCAACCACAGCACCAGGGATGCTGTCGAGGCCGCCGAGTATAACGGCAGGTAAGGCTATGACACCTAGATATTCCAGCGAGAGGCCGACGCCACCTATGTGCGAGGATAGAAGCATGCCCCCCACCATCGACGACACTATTCCGAGCACCCATGCGAACGCCTGAGCCGTCTTGACTGATATTCCCATCGCGGTCGCTGCCATGTGGTCCTCCGAGACGGCCCTTAGGGCCGCACCCATAACGAACTTCCTGTAGAAGAGCGCGAGGGCTACCATGTAGGAGACCGCTATCGCCGCGCCAACTGCGTACTCGAACGGGATCGCGAAACCCTCCACGCGAAGGGCGACAGTCCCGAAGATCCTCGGCACCGGGAAGAAGTTCGTTCCCCACCCTATCATCACTATCCCCCTCAACAAGGACGCGAGCGACAGGGTCACGATGATAAGTGAGAGAATCGGTTCTCCTATGAATTGACGCAGAATCACTCTCTCTATGAGCAGCGCCAACGCGACCCCACTCAGCAAGGAGAGAGGCGCACCTATCGCGGGGTGTAGACCCAACTGTCCGGAATAAAGCAAAAGCAGATACGCTCCTAAGGTTGCGAGCATTCCTTGGGAGAAGTTCACGACCTTAGTCGTCTTGAAGATGATTGCGAGGCTCATGGCCGCGAGGGAGTACATCAGCCCAAGCAGAAGGCCTGTTGAGAGGAGGTTCAACTGAAGGAGTAGCTGCTGTATCACTCCACGTTCACCACCTTAAGTCTGTAAGATACCTGAGCCTCGCGCCCGTCCTTGTACCTCAGCGTGTAGTAGACCGGCCCCTCGCTTGCACCGGCGTAGATGGCGTCGATGAGCTCCTTGTATCTCATGTTGATGACCCTTCTTCTGAGCTTCCGAGTCCTAGTGAGCTCGTCATCATCTGGGTCGAACTCTTTCGTCAACAGCACGAACCTCCTTATCTTCATGTGCTCGGGGAGTGTGGCGTTCACCTCCACAACCCCTCTCTTTACAAGCTCGATCACCTCAGGTTTCTGGGATAGGTCCGGATATCCTGTGAAGGAGATGCCCTTGGTCTCAGCCCACTCGCTGACCGTTTCGTATCGGATCGCGATCATCGCAGCGAGCCAGTCCCTCCCTTCGCCAACGACGCAAGACTCCTTGATGTACGGGTTGAACTTCAGCTTGGTCTCAATGTAAATGGGCGGTATCCTCCTACCGTCAGCCAGTCTTATCACGTCCTCGATCCTGTCGTAGTAGACGAGGTTGCCGTCCTCGTCGATGTGACCGAAGTCCTCGGTGTGAAACCATCCCTCCTCGTCGATCGTATCGGCGGTCTTCTTAGGCTCCATCCAGTAGCCCTTCATCACCATCGGGCCTCTGCACACGATCTCACCCTCCTCGGTGATTCCGATCTCCATCCCCGCAATCGGCGATCCAACCGTGTGATACTTCTTCCTCCTAGAGATGTCCTCTTCTCTGTGGAGGCAGACTATCCCCACCATCTCGGTCATACCCCAGATCTGCTTGAGGGGGAGGCCTATTGCCCTGAAGTACCTGAAATGCTCCGGGCTGATCGGGGCTCCTCCAGTATATGCCTTCTTGACCCGCTTAAGACCGAGTTTGTCGAGAATCGATCTATACATTATCCAGTAGAGCAGCTTATGAAGGAACTTTATCGATGCTGAGTCGGGGTTCTCAACGTAACGATATCCCACATCAATTGCTATTTTGTAGAAGAGCTTCTTGAGACGCGTCGAGTCCTGTATCCTGCTCTCAATCTCGCCGTGCCAGGCCTCGTACCACCTCGGTGAGGTGAAGATGATCTCAGGTCCAATCTCCCTGAAGTCCCTCCTCAAAGTCTCAGGCTCCTCGGGGAAGTTGATTACATAGCCGTTCACGAGCGCCCCTACGCTCATCATCTGCTCACCTATCCAAGCCATAGGAAGGAAAGAGAAGTAGTCTGCACCCTCGGGCGCTTTATCGACTGCAGCGAGCCCCCTCGCTTGGCTTATGTAGTTCCTATGCGTAAGGGTCGCCCTCTTCGGCATCCCCGTCGTTCCCGAAGTGGATACCAGCATCGCCGCGTCGTCAGCATGTCCGTTCTCGAGTTCACGCTCGATGCTGTCCGAGTCCTCACTTCCCATTGAGAGTACCTCATCGAACGATATTATCTGAGGGTGATCCCTGTCCTTGTATCTGAACATGCCCTTGGGGTCCCTGTAGATAACGCACCGGAGAGACGGCATTTCGTCCGCACGCATAAGGACCTTGTCGACCTGCTCTTGGTCTTCAGCGAATATCACGGGCGCCCTCATCAAGTTCATCTGAGCCGCGATTTCATGAGGTAGTGAGTCAGCGTAGATAGCCCCTCCAATGCCGCCTAAGGACTGGGCCGCAAGCCAAGTCCAGAATTGATGTGGCCTGTTGTCTCCAATGGTTGCGACCACACTTCCTCTCTTCACGACTCCCAAGACCTTTAAACCTGCGGCGTAACGACGAACAATATCGTAGACCTCAGACCAAGTGTACTCTCGCCACACACCGAGCCTCTTCCACCTAGACGCCACCTTGGAGCCAGAGGTCCTAGCTCGGTCTCTCAGAAGCTTCGGCAGCGTCTCCCAGTCCATAACTGCCGGTGGCTCACCCTCTCCCTTCACCGATCTCACTATCCTCGGCGCCCTTCTCCTCTGAACGACTTCACCCTGTGACATCCCTTACACCCCCAAATAGGCCTCTAACACTCTCGGGGCCAGCGAGATCTCACCCGGTGAGCCGTCCGCAATGACCTGTCCCTGATGCATAACTACTATCCTCGGACAAACCTCCATCACAACTTTGAGGTCGTGTTCGACGAGCACCACGGTTACCCCTCTCTCCTCGTTGATGTCAAGAATGAACCTCACCATGTCGTACTTCTCGTCGAAGGTGAGCCCCGACATCACTTCGTCCAAGAGAAGGAGCTTTGGGTCAAGTGCGAGTGCCCTGGCTAGCTCAACACGCCTTTGGAGTCCAAGTGGCAGGTTGATCACGTGAGTGTTCCTGTACTCCCAGAGTTCGAGGAAATCGATGACCTCCTCCGCTCGCTCGTAAATCCCGTGCTCCTCTCTGGAGCCCGGCCCATACCAAACGAATTTACTCAATATGGAAATAGGGTTAAGACTGGTGAAGGCAGAGTACGCGGCCCTCACGTTCTCTAAAACCGTCTCGTGCTTGTAGAGCTGGACGTTCTGGAAGGTCCGACTAATGCCCTTTCTTGCCCTGAGCGGTGGTGGAAGTCGTGTTATGTCAACGCCGTTCAAAGAGATTGTTCCCGACTGAGGGCGATAGAAACCGTTCACGCAGTTCATCAGAGAAGTCTTCCCAGCGCCGTTCGGTCCTATTACGGCCAACCGCTCTCCAGCTCTGATGTCCAATGACACGTTATCTACGGCTTTCACCTTTCCGAAGGTGAGGTTCAGGTTTCTGACCTCGAGAGACGCGCCCGACATCAGACCCACCTTCGTCTTATCTTCCAATGCTTCACGACTGCATAACTTCGCTCGCCCTCCCGTGAGAGACCGAGGTAAAATTCCTTCATCTCCTCCTTCTGAGCAAGCTCATGAGGCCTTCCTGCCATAGCCACTCTGCCGTTCTCGATCACGTAAACGTAGTCGGAGACACTCATTACCGTCCTAGCGTTCTGGTCCGCTAAGATGATAGATATTCCCTCGTTATCCCTCAATTGAGTGACCGTCTTGAAGATGGATGTCACCACCCTAGGCGCGAGTCCTAGGCTTGGTTCGTCGAGGAGAAGGAGCTTCGGCCTCATGAGGAGAGCCCGACCTATGACGAGCATCTGTTGCTCGCCGCCGCTAATGTATCCAGCCCTCAGCCTTCTCAGCTCCTTGAGCCTAGGGAAGTAACTGTACACTAAGTCGAAGTCACTCTGCCCAGGGGGAAGCCTTCTCCCACCGGAATAGAGCCCGGTCATGAGGTTCTCCTCGACTGTGAGCTCCGAAAAGACCTTTCTCCCCTCGAGGACGTGAACTATGCCCATCTTGCTGAGCTTTTCGGGATCGGAGTTCTCAATCCTCCGGCCCTCGAATTCGATCGTGCCGCGCCTCACCTCTCCGCGTTCTATCTTGATGAGACCCGAAATAGATTTCAAAGTGGTGCTCTTGCCAGCTCCGTTCGGACCCACCAGTCCAACGATGCCGCCTTTTTCGACGTTCAAGGAGATTCCTTTGACAGCGAGCGAATACTTGTCGTAAACTACCTCGATGTTATTCAAGAGAAGGATCTGACTAGAAGCTTGCGAAAAAACAGCAGAGTTCAAGTCCGGGGGTCACCAGCCTAGCCACTCAGCCTTCCTGTCGAGAGTCACCTTACGCGCGAGCTCGAACTCTCCCCGCTCGTTTATCCTGTAGACGAAGACGCTCATCATCGGTCTCCTATCTTCAGGTGTCCAAGTAATGCTCTCGGCGGTAATTCCTGTCAGCGGGCTGAAGTCCCAGTTCCTAATGCTGGTCAGCGCCTTCCATATGTTCTCACCGGTCACGGGCTCACCCTTCTCAATCACCATCCGCAGGGCCTTGTAGAGAACGTTAACGTTTGCCCATCCCCTTACATAGGCTGCGGTCAAGTCAGAGGGTCCACGACCCTTCTCCCTCGCCCATTCCCTGATGATCTTAGCTCCCGGGGAGTCGCCACGTTCTATGTCGGGTGTGTAGACCGAAATCGACGAGAGGTAGTAGTTTCCAGCAGAAGCCTCAGGGTTCGCGCGGAAATACGCCTCGTTACCTCCCCACACGTTGACGAAGATGGGTGCGTTAAGCCCGACCTTTTTCGCATCTCTCATGATGACGAGCGTGCTAGCAGCAGTGCCGCCAGCCCAAACGAAGTCGGCACCGCACTCCTTGAACTTAAGCATCTGTGAAGTCGCATCGACCGCTGCCAGTTCGACGATTTGGTCGGGACAGAGCTCGGCCCCGAGCTGGTTAGCCATGTCTCTGATCGCAGGAAGCGGAGTGGTTCCGTAAGGGACGTTCGGATACGCGAGCCCTAACTTCGGCGGCCTTGGCGCCCTACCTCCATGCATCTGGTTCCAGAGGTCAACAGCGAACCTCACGAAGGCCCTTCCCTGCGAGGAGTAGTCCGTCTGAGGGAAGAAGTTGTACATCGTCGTGTTCTTCAATAGCTCGCCACTGTACGAGGCAGAGATGTAGGGTATCTTGTCTGAGTGAACTGTTGGAGCGAGTGCAAGAGTGTCGCCAGTCCCCCACCCGATTATCGCAACAACACCGAGTGCCTTGAACCTGCTGTAAGCTGCTTGGGCTTCCGGAATCTTGTAGCTGTAGTCCACCCAAGCGAGGTCTACCTTGTACCCCTGTGGCAATGGGTTGAACTTCTCGAACCACTCTCGCGCATCAAGCGCACCCAGACAGTAGGGTTTGCCGACGTCTGAGGTTCCTCCTGTGAGGTCGCAGAGCATGCCGACCTTTATTTCCCTAACGGGTGGCGTTTGAGGCTGTGGAGCCGGTTGCGTGGGTTGAGGGGTTGTGGGTTGTTGTGCGGGTTGTTGCAACAGAAGAACCGCGGCGACGGCTGCGACCGCGATCACCGCGACCAGTAACCCCACAACGAGCTGTCTGGCCTTCATGGGCGACTCATTATTATTAACGTAATAATTAAAGTTTTTTACTAATTGCAGAATGTAAGCCGCATGACTAAATCCTACTTCTGTGTGGTGCGTCGGATTGGTGATCGTCTAAGCTAAGACAGGAGTTACGACCTTCGAAGGCGCATAACCCTGAGATACCAGAAGTGACTTAAGAGCGTGAGCCAGATAGCCCACACAACGAACAGCGCAACGGAGGCGAGCACTCTCATGAGGCTTGCTGAAGGGATCTCCTCGCCCTCAAGCGCTGCGATGACGAGCCCGATCGCGGACAGGAGCAGCAAGAGGCTCAGCCACACCAAGGTTACGAGGGCCATCAGCTTGAAGAGCTGTCCGATCAAGTAATTCATCTCACCATGCCGTTATAGAAGAGAAGGGTTGCAAGTGCCAAAACGCAGGAGAACGCAGTTAAGGCTCCAATAGCGATCGAAACTCTCCTCTCGTTGAGATCACCACCTGCGGCCAGCATCCTGATGAGCGTCAGAGGCGCGGAAACGTCCGGGTTGTCCCTGATCACGCCGCTCAAAACCAAGATGGGCCTCTTCACGATCCTCTTACCGGACTTCAGGCCTCCTACTGAAGTGATGATTAGCGCCTCGTTCAGTATCGCTGGCAGGAGAGCAACGAGGACGAGGACCTCGAGCTTCCCAAGTACAGCAAGTGTAAGCAGCGAGGAAGCGACGAAGTTGCTCCCGACGTTCCCGGCGAAAGTTCTAGCGGGATACCAGTTGTATCGGAGAAAACCTAAGACTGAGCCGAGAAGTGCGGCCGCAGCCAGTTGCAGCTCCGGAATCGCTCCTCCTAGCGTCAATGCCGCCAGCAGGGTGCAGCTCGTGGCTATCGCGAAGAAGGCTAGGGAGCCGTTGACTACGTCGATGCTGTTGACTGCGTTCGTGACCACCGAATACGCTATCACAAGGATTAACGGATAGAGGATCGTGAGGCGAACCTTTCCAATTATCGGTAGGACTGGATAGGGATCGTACGTACCGAGGGTAACCATCAAGACGCCCGGGATAGCCAGCAGGAGGGGTTTGAGATACGGATTCAGTTCTCTGAAGTCCTCCAGCAGCCCAAAGACTGAAGAGATTGCTGGGACTGCCACCAACGCCAAAAGGTGTTGAATTGATTGGTGGTAGGTAAGCGTCGAAACGACGGCCACATATGAGATCACCACTCCTACCCCTCCGATCTTCGGCACGTATACCGTGTACGGCTTATGCACGTCTCTTCCTACGAGGCCTAGCCTGTTGCTGAGAGACATGGACACCCTGACGAGGACTAATGCGAGGAGGAGCGCGGCGGTTAAAGCGACCAACGGCTGCATCTGGTCCGCAACCAGCATCCTTCTAACAGCGCCCCGCCTCCCATATCTACTCTGCTATCGATCGGCCAGTAACCAAACCACGTTGGCAACTCTGACGGGTTTAAATCTAGGGAGCAAGAGGCCACTCAGGGTCAGGATGGCGAAGGCAACCATCTACATCGCGGTCTTCGTTGCTTTGGTCGTGCTGACCGCGCTAGAACTGTTGGTCTTCTTCCAGCCTTTGCCGAGAGTCGTAGTTGACGCCTCGATCGTGCTCTTAGCGGGAGGGAAGGCTGCGCTGATCGCGCTCTTCTTCATGCACCTCGCGTACGAGCCCAAGTCCTTGTCCAGCCTCTCGTTGCTAGGACTGGGAGCGGTCATTGCCTTCCTCCTCTTGAGCGTGCTCTCACTCGCCGGAGTACAGCTCATACCCATTAGGTGAGGAGGTTGAGCAGCACAGCAGTGGTTTCATTGGTGTCCTCGATTATCGGTGTGATGCTGATCGTTCTTCTGATGCTCAGGTTGACAGGGCTGCTCTGAGGTTCAATTGAGCAGCGAATCCCTTGCTAGACGAGTGTTGACACCGTCAGAGACCTACACGCAAACGATGAGGGTAGTGATGCCGAGGCACGCCAACCCGGTAGGTTTCCTCTTCGGTGGCAACATGCTCAGCTGGATAGTTGAATCGAGCACGTCAACAGCGATAGGGACCGTTGCAGGTCGCGGCGAAGTTGTGCTCGGGTTCATGGGCGACATGCACTTCATCAACCCGATCACCGTTGGAAGCGTCCTCGTGCTCAGGAGCTGGGTCGGACACGTAGGTCGCTCATCCCTGACGGCACTCACCGAGGTGCTCCTGAGGAGGCCCGCGGGCACCTACATCGCCGCCTCGTTCGCGAGGGCGATCTACGTTTGCATAGGCCCGGACCTAAGGCCTCAACCGCTCGATGCCGCGATCGGATGGCGGGATGAATGGGAGAAGGAGGTAGCGGAGCGCACTGCGGATTGGAGGAGGAGCGTTGAGCGAGTCCTCGAGTCCGGCCCCATTCCACCCAAGGGGAGGGTCAGGCAAGAGATGGTCAGCTACAGGAGGATAGCGCCCGAGGACACCTTCAGCTCGGAGCTCATGTTCGCGGGCAGGCTGCTCCAGTTCATGGACGAGATCGCCGGTATCCTAGCATACGGATACGCCGAGGGCCTCGTGGTGACGGCATCTGTGGACCAGATTTCTTTCAACTCACCGGTGAGGGTCGGTGACACTCTGAAGCTCGTGGCGAGGTTGACCAGGGTCTGGAGAAGCTCGATGGAGGTCGAGTGCGACGCGCTGGTCGTGAAGGGCGAGGAAGAGCGTCCGGTGTCCACGTCCTACTTTACGTTCGTGGGTGTCGACGTCAGCGGCCGCCCGCGAGAAGTGCCGCCTTACGTTCCTGTCTCTCCGGAGGAGCTCGAGGTCTGGGAGGAGGCCGGCGCCCGAAGGGAGCGGAGGAGGGCCTCCCTTAGCCGACTCGAGGCGATAAGACACCGCGAGTTTCGTCTGGAGCCCGGATCTGCCCAGCCCGTCCTGATCAACCTCTTCTAGGCCGGACTCACGCAACAGAACGGGCCCGCCCGGATTCGAACCGGGGATCTGCGGCTTAGGAGGCCGCCGCCTTATCCTGGCTAGGCCACGGGCCCGCCGCATCATGAAACATAACCGTGCAATTAAAGAAACTTTACCGACATGGCGGAGCTACCGCACACGAGGAGCCTAATTAGGGGCCCTCAATACGATTGAGCGTGCCGGTCCTGAAGGAGAGGGAACGGAAGTACGTGAAGTCGCTCTTCGAGAGGGAGCTCTCGGGAGAGGTCAGGCTGGTGGTAGTCACTCAGAGGTTCGAGTGTGAGGGGTGCGAGGTGACCAGGAACATCGCTGAGGAGCTTGCGGAGCTTTCTAACATGATCAAGGTCGAGGTCTATGACTTCGAGAGCGACGCGGACAAGTTGAGGAGGTGGAGAGTTGACAAGATCCCAGCGCTACTGGTCTTCGGCAAGCGGGAGTACGGCGTGAGGTATTTCGGTATGCCGACGGGATACGAGTTCGCCGCGCTGCTTGACGACATCGTGGACGTATCTAGGGGTTCATCGAGGCTCTCCCAGACGACCAAACAGAGGCTCGCTGAGATAAGGGAACCGGTACACATACAGGTCTTCGTCACACCGACGTGTCCCTACTGTCCTAAGGCGGTGAGGATCGCGCACCAAATGGCTGTTGAGAACGAGCACGTTGTAGCTGACATGATAGAGTCTTTGGAGTTCCCTCACCTCGCTAACAGGTATGGTGTGATGGCGGTCCCGAAGGTAGTGATAAATGACATAGTCTCTTTTGAAGGCGCATTACAGGAGCAACATTTCTTGGAGTACGTCGTCCATGCGCTAGAGCATCAGCACAGCCACGAGCATCGTCACTGAGCTATCAACTGTCACCCTCGGGACGGTTCGTCGAGAGTCACGCAGTGAAAACCTCCCAGTCCGTAGAACAGCTCATTAGCTCTGATGGTGACTAGACTTCTGCCCGGAAAGGCCTGAGCAATTTGCGAGGCTGCGTACTCATCGGTCTCCTTTCCAAAGACCGGAACTATCACGTGCTTGTTGGTAAGGCAGAAGTTCAGATAAGTTGCTGGTACAGGAACTCCAAGGACCTTGACCTCGGGAGGCATAGGAACTCTTATTATCTCTCTTTTATTAGATTCTATAGACGATAGCTGCTCAGCTAGCTCTCTCATTGATTTCTCCAACCTTTCGGCGTTAGGACCTCCGTAGAGGTCCTCCCCCAGAAGCAATCCTCGATCCCCGAACCTCGCGAATGTGTCCACATGGCCACGAGTGTCGTCGCCTATGATTCCACTGCTCAACCAGTACACTCTCTTGACGCCTAGATAGTTCTTGAGGACAGATTCCATCGTCCTCCTATTGGTCTTTCCGTTCCTTCGGACGTCCAAGAGGCATTCCTTGGTCACTATTACCTCACCGTTCTCACCGATGTCCAACATTCCACCTTCTAAGACGTAGTTGGAAAAGAAACAGACGTCAGCGACCATCTCCAGGATTCTGGCACCTGTCAAGTCGTCTGCTATCAGTTCCGGATAAAGCCGCCCCCAAGCATTGAACGCGAACTTCACTCCGCCGATGCCACACCACCCAACCAAAAACACGGGGCCGTAGTCCCTAATCCAGACGTCAACAGCCGGTAACTTCACTAGCTGAATCCCATCGAGGCCGATCGACCTGCTGAGCATCGCCTCTGCATCCTTGAGGGCTGAAGCGTCACCGACCACCAATTTCACTCTCTCCGACGTCCTTATCGCGTCGATCAGCTGGATGTAGATCTCCTTAACTGCGTACGTGATGGGCTCAGGAAAGGTGCCTTCGTTGTGAGGCCAAACTAACCAAGTCGCTTCGTGACGCCACGTCTCCGGAGGCCTGCGGAACCCAAGCTTCCCGGGATAGAGTTGATAGGACCTGAGCTGAGTCAAGTCGTAACCCTCGAGTAAAGCTCCGGCCTCCTGCCGCGGAAGAACCCCCATCCCTCTCTTATCTTCTCACCAAGCCTCAAGTCTACACGTCTCACGACCACCCCCTCCTCTTCGATACCCATCCTCGCTATTACCGATCCGAATTGGTCTACTATAAAGGACGAACCCCAGAACGTTATACGATCCTCAACGCCTATTCTGTTCACGGTCACGATTGGAACGCTGTTCGCTATCGCGTGACCTCTTTGAATTACCTCCCATGCCTCCTTCCAATTACCCTCTGTTTGAGCAATACCACTTACCCATCCGATCGCGGTCGGATAGAAAACGAGTTTTGCGCCGTTAAGGGCGTATGCCCTCACCGGTTCGGGGAACCACTGATCGAAACATATCAACACTCCGACCTCGACACCCCTCAACATGAATGGCCTAAAATCATGGCTGCCCGCATCGAAGCAGCTGTCTTCATGATAACACTCATCACTTGGTATGTGTGTCTTTCTATACTTACCTACTACGTTTCCGTTTTCGTCTATCAAAACGCTTGTATTGTAATAGCTGTTTTCATGGTTCTCAACTAAGGACCCGGCAACTAACGATACCTCATGCGATATGCACACTTCACGCAACTCCTCGACTATCGAGGTGAAATACCTCGCAAACTCCTGAAGCTTGGATCGTGGTATCTCTCTCTTTTGGGGGAAATAATAATAAGCAAAAAGCTCTGGCAGACACACAATTTCGGCACCGAGCGAGCACGCCTCACTGATCAAAGCCTTGGCAACCTCGACGTTCTCTGCAACGTTCCCCCTCATCCGATACTGCGCTATTCCCACAGCCAGCGCTTGCTCCATCCGCTAGGAACCCTGCCTCTGCTAAATTAAGTAACTTTTTATTCTAAGTATCTAGCTCGTTGTGAGATTGCGGCTACTCGTAAGGGACGTGATGAGGAGACCTGTTGTCACGGTCAGGCCGGAGGACGCCGTATGGCAAGCCCTCGAGCTGATGGCATCAAAGGGCATCGGCGCTGTAGTCGTAGCGGACGGACTGACGCCCCTTGGCATCATAACGGAGAGTGACATCGTGAGAACCTTGACGTACAAAGGAGTGAGTCTCATAGACCTTCTCACTATGAAAGCGAGCGACATCATGTCTACACCGCTCAACATCTGCTCTCCAGAGGACCCTCTCGAAAGGGCAGTTCAAATCATGGTCGAGAAGAAAGTCCGCAGAATTCCGGTAGTCGAAAAAGATAAGCTCGTCGGCATAGTAACTGAGAGGGACTGCTTGGAGGCGCTGCATCGATTACTGATAAGGTACGAGGTCAACCAAGGTTAACAAGGACCCTCACGGGACACTTAACCCCGAGATCCGTCCTCAACTTATCGACGGAGTCTGCTATCGATGCTAGCGCGAAGATGCCAACGACGGTCGCTCCTGACCTATTCACCATCTTGTAGAGCGCGGCGACCGTCTTCCCAGACCTAATTACGTCGTCAACGATGAGGACGTTGTCGTTCCTCCTAAGAGCTCGTCTCGGTATGTAGAGATACTCGACTACTGGCGGCGACCTCGTGACCCTCTCTTCAATGAACTCGTCATATACCGGGTCTTTCCAGTCCTTAGCGACGACCAGCTCGGCGCCCATCTCTGATGCCACGACCGTAGCGCACGGTATGCCATCAGTTGCAACCGTCAGCACCTTCATAGGTCTCGCGTTCTTGAAGGTCGTGTGCGCCGTGGCCGCGATCAGCTTAAGCATGTTGGGATCCCTCATCGGGACCGTGAGGTCGTAGAGCCCGTCTCCAGTCTTTCGAACGAGCGTAGTGAGTAGATCTGACAACACCTCATCGAGCACGTATCTAAGTATGGCCTCTGCCCTGTCTTTATTGGGTAGTGACCGACCATTTGTATATCTGCTGAGTACTGAGGGCGAGATACCTAAGACTTCAGCCATTCTCTTCAGCCCGCGCCATCTCTTCACCACGGAGAGTGCCTCAATCGCAGCGAGCCTAATGCGCATGTCGACGAACTTCTCCCCAAACATCACCTCTTACATGCAAACAGACTTTTAAATTCACCGCGACTAATATGACGTTTTTTACGTGGACGAACAAACCCTCTTCAAGTTAAGGGATATTATTTAAACGAAACCGATAGAGGTGGATGAGGAAGGTCTACAAGAGAAACATCACTTTAACCGGTGGACGCTCCTACAGCGTCGTTCTTCCGAAGGAGTGGGTGACCGCTAACAACCTCAAACAAGGTGAAACTGTGTTGATAGAGGTCTGCGAGGACGGTTCGTTGCTGATGCGGTACGAGAAACATTTGAAAGAGGAGCGAAGGTCTGATGAGGTGGTCATCGGTGTTAGTCCCTTACTCGGCCGCGACCTGATCGCCGCTTACCTCATGGGTTACGACAGAATAGTCATCAAGGCGACCGAGGGGATTTCCAGCTCTTACAGGGAGCTCGTCAAGAGAACGGTAAGATCTTTGACCGGAGCGGAAGTCATCTCCGAAGGACATGACGTCATCGAGGTTCAGGTCCTCCTCGACGCGAGCCTCATTGAACCCGAGCGAGTGCTTTCAAGAGGAAACGCGCTGGTAGTCAGCAACCTATCTATGGTCCTCGAGGCCGTAAGGAGTTGGGACTTGGACGAGGCGATGAACGTGATCATGATGGACGAAGAGATCGATAGACACTATTTCACGTTCGTCAGGGCCGTGAGGAGTCAGGCCCTTGGGGGCACCATACCGAAGAGGCGCGGACTTTCGCCGATAAGGCTTCTGGACATGAGAATGGTCGCGAAGTTCATCGAGGACGTGGGGGACAGGGTGGTTAAGGTGGCAGAGGTGATCAGATCCAGTACTTTAACCGCCGATTCAGCTCTCAACTTCAATAGACTGTTCTACGAGGTCGCACGACCACTCGTGGATACTCAGAAGCAGGCCTATGAAGCCTTTGTTGGTTATGACGCTACCCTAGCCAACTCCGTGATCACTAGTGTGACTGAGGTGATCCAGAAGGTCTCCGATTTACAGGCCTCAGGCGAGGCAACATGCCGGGCTCATCAACTGATTGCCTCGGAAATTCTACGGATCTGCGATAATCAGATCGATATAGCCGACATCGTGGCCCCATTCCCGAAGACCTAAATCATCCCGTTCCGAAAGAGTCGATTTCGATCATCGATCTGCTGACGCCACCCTTCTCGAGCTTCTGCACCATGCCATCGATTCCTTTTTCCCTGTCTCCGGCGATGAACTTGGCTCCACCACATATTCCATAATAAGCTGAGCTCCAATCTGCGACTATCTCTTTGATGTCCTCGAAGAGAACGTGACGACCGAGCACCACATCAACTCTTCCACCTCTATCGCTTCCGAGAAAGAGCTCGTCGATTATTTCCTGACTTGAAATATCATGCTCCCTCGTGAAGTTGATTACGAGCTGGAGTCGGGGATAAGAATCCAGTAACTTGGGGATAGTTTTTCTGTAAATAAAATCCCTCCTAGTTCTGTTTACATAGAATATGTAAACGTCCACTTTAAGTTTCTTGTCCACCGCGTAATCAACGAAGCACTTGAACGGAACTATTCCGCTAGATGCAGCAAGAAAGACCAAAGTGTTTAGCCTCTCATCTTCGATCATTTGAAATGCCTTTCTAAGGAAGCGTCCATAGGGGCCCTCGATGGTCACTATCTCACCCGGTTTGGTGAGCTGATGGAAATAGGGTGCAAAGGTACCGCCCTCACTCTTAATGAGAAGCTCGAACGTTCCGTCACTTGTTCTAGTAGGGGATCCCGCAATCGAATAAAACCTGAAGTCACCTCGCTTGAGAGGTGTGTCGAAGTAGAGCTTTACGTCCTGGCCTGGGTGGTAGTCAAAGATCGGCATGTTGCTGACGTTCTTGAAGAAGTACGTCTTCGCAAGATCGGTTTCGTCTATCACTTCGGTTATCACGAGGTCGTATTGGTAGACTCTCTGGCCGCCTTGAACAACTTCTCGCACCTTTCGGAGCTCCATCCTCAGCTCTCCGAGACGCATCTCAGCTTTAAACCAGTATTCGGCGGGCCAAAACTCTCATGTCTGATTATTGTTAATCTGGTGAGTCGAAATACAGCTATTAGGCGTTTAGGTAACAAAACAGTCGATGAGAGCTACGAGGGCCCAGTCGAGATCATACTCGACGGTATTGAAGACGATGTTGTTGCCAGCCGGCTACTCGGTGGAGAGGTGGAGCTACACTTTGCAGAGGGTGACGGGGGTCGTAGTGACGCTATATTTCGTTCTTCACGTCGTCGAGACAGGCAACTTCATCGGTGGCCCTGGGGTCTGGTACGTTCCATCAAAGGATTTCGCCGCCTCTTATTACGAACAGGTAAAGGAGCTCCTTCACAACCCGATCTTCGATGCAGGTCTTGTAATAATAGGCTGGATGGTCGCCTTTCACACGATAAACGGCTTAAGACTCACTCTAGCCCATTTCGGGATTACTCTCGGTAAACCTACCAGGGTCGACCCGGAAAGCCCGCCAAGGTCCTTCAGCAATTATCAAAGAGCGATCTTCTGGGCATCGATAGCATTGGCGACGTTCGCTGCAGTCTACTCTGTGGACGCTCTCTTTGGGGTGTTGAGCGGATGAGAGAGAAGAACGTCATGCTCCTGCATTACCTGTCCGGAGTGGGCATTCTGATTTTCGGAGGCATACATCTCTTCACGGTCTTCTTCACTCGGCCTTTGGGCGAGACGGTATGGGAGACGACTCTGCTATTCGAAGGCCATCAGTTTGCGATACTTGAAGTATATCGGAACATGTTGTTGGCGTCTTCCCTCTGGTTCCTTCTGCTCTTCACGACCTTCCACGGACTCAACGGTCTTAGAGTCATTCTCATCGAACTCTTCCCAAACCGAGCCGTCAGGTCTGCCACGAGGTACGTTTTGCTGTTCCTCGGTTTCGCACTCATGGTCTACGGCACTAGAACAATCGTCATCGCTCACATGATCAGGTGAGGCGTGTTGAAGACTGTCAGGTTTTCAGTTTACAGGTTCGACCCTTCGTCTGACAAAAAGGAGAGGTACGCGACCTACGAGGTACCTTACAAGACTGGGATGACCGTGCTTGACGGACTCCTTTACATCAAGGAGAGGCTCGACCACACCCTCGCTATCAGGTACTCCTGTAGAATGGGAATCTGCGGGTCTTGCGGCATGACTGTCAACGGTCTCCCTCGGCTCGCGTGTTACACTCAGGTCAAGGAGGTGGGATGGAGCCTCAAAGTCGAACCTTTGAGGAATCATCCTCACGTGAGAGACTTAGTCACGAACTTCGACGAATTCTTCAAGAAACACAAGTCCGTGAAGCCTTGGCTCGTTCGCACGGATTCAAGAGAACAAGAGAGCCCGACATCCCAATATCTTCAATCCGATGCTGAACTGGAGAAGTACATACAGTTCTCTTACTGCATCAGCTGCGGACTCTGTTACTCAGCGTGTCCGGTCGTATCCTCTCTGCCTGAGTTCCCCGGTCCTCAAGCGCTCGCGCTACTGTACAGATATCTTGCCGATAGCAGAGATCAATCACGCTCTGAACGGTTGAAGATAGTCGATGAGGCTGTCGGGATATGGCGGTGCCACTTCGCGGGATCCTGTTCTCAGGTATGTCCTAAGGGCGTCGATCCGGCGCTGGCGATTCAGCTTCTTAGGAGGGAAATGATGCGGGGTTGACCATCAGGCAGGTCGACGTATCGGCTAAGGAGGAGGTGCACAGAGAAGCTATAGCCGAGGGATATCTGAAACTGAGACCCGAAACCATCAAGAGGATCGTTGAAGGGGAGGTCGAGAAGGGGGATCCGATCGCCTTGGCACAGGTCGGTGGCATAATCGCAGCGAAGGAGAC
The DNA here is from genome assembly GCA_025058055.1 of Candidatus Calditenuaceae archaeon. GTDB lineage: Archaea > Thermoproteota > Nitrososphaeria_A > Caldarchaeales > Calditenuaceae > Calditenuis. Next base: position 95,212 of record JANXEU010000018.1, on the reverse strand, counting down.
CCAGAGGCTTCTCCCCTTGTGCCATCAGTTGAGGATCGAGAAGGTGGAGATCGAGCTCACCGTTGATCGGGAAAGATCCGTCGTAAGGGCAAGGTCCTTCGTCAAAGCCCGCGAGAGGACAGGCGTGGAGATGGAGGCACTCACTGCTGTCGCAGTAGCATTACTCAATGTATGGGACACGGTTAAGCAATACGAGAAGGACGAATCGGGCCAGTATCCGGAGACTGAAATCGTCGGCATAAGAGTCCTTTCAAAGATCAAGGGTGATTAGGATTAGCCCGGAATAGACTAACGCTCCTCGGATCTGGATCCCTGAAGCCCACTCCTCTGAGGTATGGCAGCTCGATTCTGCTACAGCTCTCTGGTACGAAGATGCTTCTCGACTGCGGCCCCTCGACGGTCTCAAAGTTGACAAAATTAGGCGTGGACACAAGAGAGCTGGAGGCGGTCTTCCTCTCCCACTTCCATATAGATCACACGTCCGATCTGCCGGACCTCGTAACGTCCCTCGCGTTAGACAGATCAGGACAGCCACGCGCTCCAGAGAAACCTGTTGTGATATTAGGAGGACCAGGCCTGAAAGGGTTCTTCGAATCAGTGCTAAAGCAGAACCCTCACTACAGCTACGCTGCGGAATGGGTCGAGCAGCTTGATCTAGTAGAGGTCGTTGAACTCAAGCCAGCACAGGAGTTAAGGATCGGAGGAGCGTTAGTGACGGTCGCTGAAGTCGACCATCCCAACGGAGTCGCAATAAAGGTCCAGACTTCTGACACATCGGTAACCTACTCTGGTGATACGGCGCCTTGTGACTCATTAATTGAGCTGGCAAAGGGAACAGATGTACTAGTTCACGAGTGCTCCTTCCCTCACGAGCTCTTGATGGGGAAACACACCTCGGAGAGAGGGTTGGCTGAGGTCGCTGCGAGAGTTAAACCAAAGCTCTTGATCGCCACTCACCTCTATCCCTCATGGGAAGGAAGGGAGCATGAGATATCACGCGCGGTCGGAGGATCCTGCGACGTGAAGACCGTGATCGGCAGAGACCTGCTCGAGATCAAACTTTAGACTTCTCCCTGAGCTCAGGCAACCTAACGCCTCGTTGACCCTGATACTTTCCCCTGTAGGGAGAGGAGACCTCTGACGTCAGCTTGGCGAAGACCACGTGCAGGAACCTTTGTCCAGCGTGTAGCCTCACCGGAAACTCGCCTCCCACCATTTCTATGGTAAGCTGGCCCTCGAAGTTGGCATCGATGATGGTTGGAGGTATTGAAAGCCCAAGTCTCGCAAATGTGCTCCTGAGGTTCACGAAGCCCATCAAATCCCGAGGCATGGAGATGTACTCGACGGTGTGCATCAGGACGTGCTCCCTAGGCCTGATCACGAACGACGCTCCTCGCTCCAGCTCGTAGAATCTGCTGACATCACCGTCATACGTATCCAAGACCTCGCCGGTTGACTTCAGCCTTGCCATCTCATCACCGATCCTCAGGTCGAGTCCGTTCTCTCTAACCGTGTCTCCGTGGATCGGGTCGATGACCATTCGCCCGCTCTTGATGTAGTTCCATAAATCGAAGTCGGACAGGATCATCTCAGTGAAAAAGGTCCACGCTCATAAAAACGAAACCGGTTTTGGGTGTACGTAGCGCCATCTCCGAATTTCCGAGGTACTACCTGACCTCAGTCACTACTGACGACCTGTTGGCGTAGTGCTTCACTATCTTCGTGGGCTTAAGTAAGCCAGAGATCAGCTCAAACGCTGCCATCGGATCGCTCTTCTCGCCGCAGGTGAACACGTCAACAGTCGCATAGCCGTATTCAGGCCACGTGTGAATCGCTATGTGACTCTCCGTCACTATTGCTAGAATTGAGACCCCGCCCTTCGGGCCGTTTAACTTCCACTTCCTCAACTCGAGAAGGTTCACTCTGGCCACCTGTATCGCCTCACGAACTGTCTTCTCTAGGAGCTCTTCGTCCCAGAGAGCACTGCGATCGCACCCGTACAGGTTTCCATACACGTGTTTCCCAATTATCTCCTTTCCTTCTCGAAGGACCAACGTTGACCGGTTCCTTTTGACTCTCTCCCCCATCTTCCTCCTTTTCGTACGCACTGATGAAATATCGACTTATAAAGTGTTCATCAATAGCTTTCTGATAGAGTGCAGTCCCATCCGAACACCCGACCGAACGCGCATGGATATTGATGCACCCTCTGCTGTGATGTCCTCTACCGTCAAAAGTAAAACTGATACCTTAAACATTCAAAGGTAAACAACTCTACACAACATACTAGAATCTGACGAAACGCATGTGTTTTGGCCTATGAGCTATTTATTTCAAACCAAATTGTTTTAATAGGGAACCAACGATAATATTTAAAATTTGCTGGCTGGTTAATTCGAATAAGATTGATATAATGCGCTATAGTCGGACTAGCGGTAGCTGGCATTTTTATTACTTCTAGGTAGCAGGCCCCTAACCGACCCGAATCGGTTGGTGAAAATATGTCTGGATCGGTTATTCGGTTTAAATTGTTGTGAGAGTCAGAGGTTAAACAGAGGTTAAACCTTGTAAGGTAAAACGTTTAAGTTATTAATTCCTCTATTGGACTGGTCACATGGTTGATGGTGCGAAGGAGGGTCATAAGCGACGGGTAAATGGGGGTCAGGGTCGGAAGTCGAGTAAAGAAGAAGTGGACAGGAAGGTTGCCTCGGTCGCTGTTGCACAAGCTTTGGCCCAACCCAGATTGGCCCTTTACTCTCCTGTCGCGTCAGCGGTATTGAATTACCTGAAGAGCACGACGCCGAGGTTCAGCATCAGTAGAGAGCTTGCGAGGCTGGTCGAAGGCGAATTAGCGCGAAGGTACCCAGTTCTGGCCTCGTATATGAGGAGATCCATCGAGTCTAAAGGCAGGGGAAAGAGGTTTAGGAAATGAGCGTAAGCGAAGTAGTTGGTTCGGCGCTGTCCAAGGCTAAAACTGTGTACGAGATGCTGCAGTCGAGAGGTGAGGCCACAAGGAGGTTGGGAAGAGGTGAGTTCGGCGACATCACAATGATGGCCGACTTGATGTGCGAGGAGGCGATAATCTCGGAGGTGATGAAGGGTCTAGGCTCCGAGAGGGTCACCATAGTTGCCGAGGAATCGGGGATAAAGGAATGGAGCGGAAGACCTGACTACGTTATCGTTGTTGACCCGATAGACGGTAGCACGAACATGAAGAGGGGCTTAAGGTACGTGTCCTCCGGGGTCGCGGTTGCAACTGGCGAAAATTTCGGTGATGTGATAGCGGCAGGTGTGCTGGACTTCACGAGCGGAGAGCTATATCTCGCCACTGAAGAGGAGGTACGTCTACCCACCGACTCCGGATTGTCGAAGGTCAAGGACGTTAAGGACGCCATAATGATGGTCGATTTCCGCGCCGTTAAGCGGGGCGCTGAGAGCGCCAACAGGTACCTCAGGCTCATCCGAGAGGCCAAACACGTCAGGAACCTCGGATCATCGCTACTGGAGCTCGTTCAGATATCCATCGGAAGAATTGATGCCTATGTGTGTCTGACAAAGGAGATGAGAGTCTTCGACATCGTACCTGCGATGTACGTCATCTCCAGACTCGGATGCCCTCTTTGGTCTGAAGGCATAGGCGTCGAGAGGCTACCTCTGATCACCAGAGAACGGTACTCCCTCATCGCCTCCGCTAATAGAGACCTGCACACCGCAATACTGGACTTACTCGTTCTGCCCAGAGATTAAAGGCCCTCTCGGACAATCGATCGCTCTATGCAGTGGAAGCCAAGGTCTGATCCGTCGGTCGCGGTATCATACCCGTGAATTCCGGTGACCACTTAACTCGTCGTTTCCAGATGGGTCGAGAACCTGGACACCGATCAGCTCAATCGGATCAAGGGAGCCGAAGATAGAATTAAAACTTATTTAACGCGGTTTCAAATAAATATGTGATGGCTACAATCGACGAGCTTATCGCGAACAAGTTTTGGACAAGAACTTATCCTCAGGAGATAAGGGCGGAGATCGAGATACCGAAAAAATCCTTTCACCAACTCTTCTTAGAGGCAGCGAAGAAGAAGCCCAATGACGTCGTTGTGATATTCGCCGGCGAGCAGTTCACTTACCGTAAGTTGCTCGATGCCTCCATGAGGGTTGCGGGCTACCTTAAGAGCCTGGGATTGGACAGCGGAGACAGGGTTGCTTTGGTCTTACCTAATTCCCCTCAATTCATCACCTCATATTACGGAACCCTAATGGCGGGCGGGACGGTGGTGCCGATCAACCCACTGTACAAATCGACCGAGCTGCATTATATTCTGAATAAGAGCAAGGCGCGGTTCGTCTTCTCGCTCGACCTCTTTCACGACGAGGTGTTTAGGGCGCTAAGTGGGACGAAGGTCGAGAGGTTAATCGTGACCAACATAGCGGACGTGCTCTCACCGATCAAGTCTGGGCTCGGGAGACTGCTGAAGAAGGTTCCCAGTAAGCCGCTCGTGAAGGATCCACGGATTTCGAAGTACTCTGAGGCTGCGTCTCATCGCCCCATTAGTCCAAGCGCAATCTCACAGGTCGAACCTTTGAGGACTCCTGCAGCCATCTGCTTCACTAGCGGAACGACAGGCTTACCGAAGGGCGCGGTGCTTACTCATCACAATTTGGTGACTAACGTTCATCAGAGTTACGAGGTCGCAAGGGCGGTACTGACAGAGGACGAAACGGTTCTTGCTGTCCTACCATTCTTTCACATTTATGGACAGACTGCAATCATGGGCATAGGGCTGACCTTCGGGTTTAAGCTTGTTGTAGTCCCCAGACCTAACATCGATGAGATACTGGAGTTGATCGAGCGTTACAGGATTTCGATCATATTCGGCGTTCCCTCCCTGTATAACGCCTTAATCACCTCCCCGAAGTTCAGACGCGAAACATTCTCACACGTGAAGCTCTGCATATCTGGAGCGGACAAGCTACACGAGGAGATAGCGAAGAGGTTCGAAAAGGCAACCGGTATAAGGATCGTCGAAGGGTACGGACTAACAGAAACTAGTCCAGTAACTCATCTGAACCCGCCTACAAATCCGCGACTTGGGTCGATCGGTCCACCCGTCCCTAACACCTACGCTTGGGTCTTCAGGCTAGATGCGAACGCCCCTCTCGGCATCGGCGAGGTTGGAGAGCTTGCGATTTCCGGGCCACAGGTAATGGACGGTTACTTGGAGGATCCCGAGGCGAACAAAGCCGCTTTCTTCACGCTCCTTGGCAGAAGATGGTTCAGGACCGGAGATATTGCAAAAGTGGATGAAGATGGGTTCTTTTACATTATAGAACGGAAGAAAGACCTGATCAAATACAAAGGGTGGTCAATCTACCCCGCCGAGGTCGAGAACGTCGTCCTCAAACACGAGGCTGTAAAGAGTGCTGCTGTAGTTGGAGTTCCAGATGTCGAAGTCGGTGAAAGGGTCGTGATGATCGTCGCTCTAAAGGACGAATACAAGGGGAAATTAACGGAGGAGTCATTGAAGGCGTGGTGTGAGAGGAACCTCGCGCCTTTCCAAGTCCCGGAGAAGATCATCTTCAAGGACGAGCTACCGATCAGCATGACAGGAAAAGTCTTGAGAAGAGTCTTGAAAGAGGAGGTCATATCGACACTGAAGAGGTGATCACTCACCCTTGAACTCCGGCTTCCTCTTTGAGAAGAACGCCGAAACTCCTTCAGCTAGGTCCTTCGTTGCAAAGAGCTGTCCAAAGAGGGCCGACTCGATCAACAAACCCTTCTCAATCGGGACGTCTAGGGCTGCGTTTATCGCTGCTTTAGCGTGCTCAAGTCCTATCGGAGGCATTTCTGCAAGGCGGCTCGCGAACTCCCTTACGGATTCTATGAACCGCTCGCTCGGCAACACCTTGTCAACCATGCCTAGGGCTTCTGCGTCCTTGGCCTTGATTCTGTCGCCAAAGTAGATGACGAGTTTCGCTTTAGAGGGGCCTAGGAGTCTCGTCAGCCTCTGCGTCCCTCCAGCGCCAGGTATCAGCCCCAGTCTTATCTCGGGTTGTCCGAGTTCAGAGCGATCCGACGCGAGCCTGAAGTCGCACGCGAGCGCTATCTCCATCCCCCCGCCCAAGGCGAAACCATCGATCGCGGCTATCACGGGCTTCGGGCACCTCTCCAACTTGAGAAGGACTTCGGTAAACCTCCACGAGAACCTATACGCTGCTTGAACTTTGTTCTCCATCCCCAATATTTCGGAGAACGCGGTGATATCGGCACCAGCGGAGAAGGCCCTTCCCCCTTCACCGGTGATGACGAGAACCCTGATTTCTCTATCCGCTGAGAGCTTTTCGACCGCGTCCTCGAGCTCTTCCGTCATTCGAGGGGTAATAGTGTTGAGTCTGTGAGGCCTGTTGAGCACTATCCAGCCAATGGGTGGCTCCCTCTTCACGGCTATCTCCTGGTACTCCTTATCCGTGACGGGCCCTTTACTGAGTAGTTTCAGCAAATATGGAACTGGCCTGTAACCCTCTCCTAAATCAGGCTCAAGTTCTGAGAGTACCTGCCTCACTTTATCGACGGTCAGTTCAGCCGCGTAGCCGAATATGCCCTTAGGAAGGTTCGTGCCCAGTTTCATCGCTATGTCGACGTCATCCGAAGACGCGTACCCCTCTTCCATCAGTCGTGCGGCCTCGTTCAGAGCAGGGACCAGTACGTACGTTAGGTCGACATCTCTACCCAAATCAGCAGGTATCTCGGGTCTGCCTCCCTTGCTGTAATCGTAAAAGCCCTTACCCGACTTCACTCCGTACTCACCGCGTTCGACGTGCTCGCGCAAGAGTTGTACGTCTCTGAACCTCTTGTCTCTCTGCGAGATGACCTTCGTGACGTTGTACGCTACATCTAACCCAACGAAGTCAGCCAACTCGAAGACGCCCATCGGGAACCCCGCCCTGTACTTAGTAGCAGAGTCTAGTTGGAGTATCGAGTATTTCTGCTTCTGAACCAGATAACACGCCACCTCGAAGATCCTCGAAAGGATGCGGTTGACGATGAAGCCAGGTACGTCTCTTTTGACCAAAACTTGCGTCTTACCGAGCGTCCTGACGAAGTCTTGAGCGGCTTTCAGGGCCTCATCGGAGGTCTTCTCACCGCGTATTATCTCGACCAGTTGCATCATCTGAGGCGGGTTGAAGAAATGCAGTCCGAGGAACCTCTCCGGCCTGCTCACGAACGACGCCAGTTCGTTGATCGGAATAGAGCTGGTGTTTGTACCGATAACCTTTGCGTCTTTAGCCGCAGCGTCAGCCTTTCTTAGAGCGTTTCTCTTCACCTCAACGTCCTCGAAGACAGCCTCGATCACGAGATCAGCTTCTTTGCATGCTTCCTCTATTGACGTGGTCAACTTCAACCTAGATAGTGTCGAGGCCACGTCCTCCTGTTTGATCCTCCCCTTCTCCATCAGCTTCCCGAGGCTCCACCTGATCCTCTCCAGCGCCTTTTCGAGTACGTCCTCAGATACATCGACCACGTTCACTCTATATCCGGCCATAGCAGCAACTTGGGCTATGCCGTGGCCCATCGCTCCAGCTCCGATAACTGTTACAACGTTGATTGATCCTCCCACGTTCGAATCGAACGCTATCGAGTTATAAGTGTTCTTTACAGAAGAACCGACAACGTTGATTTAGGACGGATGAAGCCGTGACGCAGATGAGACCCGAATTCGGGCTTTCTGAGAAGTTGAAGGCCTCCCTGAAGAGACTCGGCCTCACGGACTACGAGATAAGGGCGTATATCGGGCTGCTGGAGCTCGGGTCGGCGACGGCGACCGAGTTGTCTACACGTGCAGGGGTGCCGATTTCGAGGGTTTACGGAGTCATCAACTCACTAGCAGAGCTGGGATGGGTTATAGTGGAGAGCGGAAGACCCTCAAGGTACAGGCCTCAAGACCCTGAGATCGCAGCAAGGAACAGCCTCTCTAGGGTCCAAAACGAGATGGAGGAGGTCTGCAAGCACGTCATAGAGGAACTCACACCGCTCTACCGGAGGAGGGGAGGCAGAGAGATGCCGCAGCTCTGGATTGTTAGGGGGGAAGCGGACCTTTGGAGGCAAACGAAGACCCTTATCACGAAGGCCCAGGTCAACCTCTCGGTAGCTCTTCCTCTCCTTCCTCAAGCAGTACTTCAGACGCTGGTACCTGTGGCTTCTCTGATGAAGGAGAAGGGCAGGGAGGTAAGGGTCTTGATAGGGGTAGGCATGGGGGCTTCTGAGCTCGAAGATTTAAAAGAAGTCGCTAAGGTCAGGCGAAGAGATCTTTCATTCGGCGGGGGCGTTATATCGGACTCGGCTGAGGTACTACTAATACTTCTCGACGCTGAACAACATCACCCGAAGGCAGGGATATACTCAGACCACGTCATGCTGACCTCTCTCGCGCAGACCTACTTCGACATGCTTTGGTCGACATCACAGCCCATCGATTGAAGGACGCCAACGAATCGACTAGCGTCGTCGAACATGGTGACGTTATTGAACATGACGATGGCCCACCTCGAGTTAACCTCCTTCAACCTCGCCGCCAGCTCAAAGAGGTCGCGATCGGTGTAGGTGTACTTATACAGCCTTTTGCCTGGAGGGGAACCGTGCAACCTGAAGTAGGCGACGGAGCTTGTGGAAACACAGACCGGTAGGGACACGAAGAGGTCAGTGACGTGTGTGACGTCCGTATCCTCGCACACCTCCTTTATGCTCTCTGCCGACCAGCCTCTTGGTTCAAAACCTATGATAACATCATCTCTCTCGACAGAACTGAAGAACTTCTTCGCCGTTTCGATGTTGATAGAGGAGTCTTTGAAGGCAGGCGGTGTCTGAACGACAACCACCTTTGCGGAAAGCGCCCTACAGGCGTTCATGGTAACTCGCCAACTGTCCCTCACCTCTTCCGTTAGTCTCAGGAGCCCATGTCCCTCACTCGGCCTGACGTTCGACCTCCTCCAAGTTGGGCTCTCTCTCGGGTGAGTGACGCCCTGAAACGCCTTCAACGTGAAGGTGAAGCTCTCAGGTGCCTCACTTCGCCACTTAAGGAGCGTTGACTCTCTGACGACCCTGTAGAACGTGGTCTGGACCTCTACGGCTGCTAGCTTCTGATAGTACAACTTCCTGCTGACCGTATATCCGCAACACCCAACCGTGACCCTCATCGCGCCACTAGACTCCGCAACCCCTCCAAGAGGTCCTCCAATGTCGGCGCCCTTGAGACGATCAGCGGTATCCTCTCTAACTGGCTGAGCCTCACGGCCAGAGGGTCGACTGAGTCGGCGTTGACTTGGCCGTGGAGGATTACGGCCCTAGGTTTCAGCGGGAAGACCCTGATGGCCACCATGGGCGACCTGCCAGTTGTAACGTTTGCGAACGCGATCACCCTCATGGAGTTCCTGCCGAAGATGTTGACGAAGTCGTAAGGACCCAGCTCGAGAATAGCTCTTATGCTATCGACTAGGGTGTAGCCGTGCACTTGCGACCCCTGTTCCTCTTTGAGCGTCACGAACTCACCGTTTACGGCCCTCACCACCTCCCTCAGTTCAATCGGGACGTGGAACTCAACCAAATCCATAATCGAGCGCTGGACTTTCATGGCGTTCTGCACGAACCGCATCACGTTGTGGCCTCCCTTCTTGAGGTCAAGCTCGATCAAACTCCTAACGAACCTGCTGACGAACTGAACTCCTGGTGATATCCGCTTCCCCTTCTCGTAATCGCTGAGGACAGGTGGAGAGATCCCCATCCGAGAGGCGACCTCCCTCTGGGATAACTGGAACAGAAGCCTCCACTTCCTCATCGTCTTCCCAGGCTCGGGCGAGAGCACGATGTCTGATACCACATACGAGGCCACCTGATTCGGCAGAGAGTCGTCGGCCGAGTCCATGCTTGTCGGGTCATCGGAAAAGAAGTTAATAAGCAATTAACTCGTGATAGCCAGATGACTAAACCCCGACTCTCAGGAATCGCCGCCTTCTCTAGCCATTCTGCGGTCCAGGTCGTGAGAGGGGCAAACGAGGAGAGGTTAAGGGCCTTGCTCTTCGGTGACGCTAGGTCCCTCCGGGTTTACAGCAGGTTTCCCGCCTTAAAGTTCGAGCCGAGGCTGTATTCGGGCCGAGAGACGCTTAACGAGCTCGGAGATCTGGGTTTCGTCTTGGTCCCCAACGGTTCAGTAGTCGAATACGTGGGCACAGACGTCCTTAAGTCCGCGAGGATACCCGTCTTCGGGTCGAGGAGGCTGCTTGGAATCGAGGCCTCTCAGAGGTCCAAGATGCAACTTCTCCGCGATGCTTCGATACCGGTGCCCAAAGAGTACGAGAGGCCTGAAGAGATCGACAGACCGGTAATCGTCAAGTTCCCAGGTGCGAAGGGCGGTAGAGGGTACTTCGTTGCCAGGTCACCGGAGGAGGTCAGGTCAGGTATCGAAAGAGGTCTGAGGTCAGGTTCGGTCAAGACAACCGGTCAGGCCATCATACAAGAGTACCTCATGGGCACGACCCTTTATGCCCACTTCTTTCATTCGCCCATTTATCGCAGGACAGAGCTTACAGGCTTCGACGTGCGGTACGAGTCTGATGTGGATGGCTTGAGGAGGGCCCCTGTTAACGTAGCCGAGGGCGTATCTCCGACCTTCACGGTCGTCGGGAACTTTCCGGTATTTCCGCGAGAGAGGTTGCTGGAAACTTTCATCGAGTTCGGGGAGCGCTTCGTGGAAGCGGTGAAGAGGGTGACGGGTGATGTCTTCGCGGGGCCGTTCTCTTTGGAGTGCATCGTTGACAGAGACCTCAACGTCTGGGCCTTCGAGTTCTCAGGGAGGATCGTTGCAGGCACGAACGTCTACCTCTTTCACGGCAGTCCCTATCTCGCCCTCTACTTCGATGTGCCGATTACCGTCGGAAGGAGGATCGCTATGGAGTTGAGGATCGGAGCTGAAACCGACTCCCTCCAAGAGTTGTTGACCTGAGCCTTTTTGAGCGACTTCAGGATCAGATGGACGTGTACCCTCAACGGATAGCCTGCGTGGCCTCCCACTCAGCCCTCGACGTCTTCGACGGAGCTAAGGACGAGGGCCTCGGAACTGTCGCGATCTGTAAGACCGGACGAGATTCCGTCTACAAGGCCCTAAACCGCTTGATAGACTTCTACATCGACCTGAGCGACTACAAAGAGATGTTGAACTCAGACTCTCAAAATCGATTGAGGGAGCTGGGTTGCGTCGTCGTCCCGAATAGGAGCATGACCGTCTACGTTGGTTACGATCAGGTCGAGCGCTCTCTTGAAGTGCCCGTCTTCGGGAACAGAAGGCTGCTCAAGTGGGAAGAGAGGGTCGGAGCGGCAAACTACTACAGGCTCTTCGACGAGGCCGGAGTCCGGCGGCCTAAGCTTTACGCTAACCTCGATGAAGTCGATGGGCCCGTGTTGCTGAAGGTCCAAGAAGCAAAGAGGCCTCAGGAGAGGGCCTTCATCTACGCCGTAGATCGAGAAGATCTCACTAGAAAAGTGAGGGACGCTCTAGCTTCTGGGGTGATAAAGGAACATAACCTTAGGTCTGCGGTGGCAGAGGAGTTGGTCCTTGGAGCCCACTTCAACGTGAACTACTTCTTCAGCGTCGTTAACAGGAGGCTCGAGATCATCAGCATCGACAGGCGAATTCAGTCCAACGTCGACGGCCTCACACGGCTGCCTGCGAGGGTCCAGATGGGATTGGACATTAATCACTCAATGATAGAGGTCGGTCACGTTCCCTGCACCATGCGGGAGAGCGTACTCAACGAGTGTTACGAGATCGGGTTGAAAGTGCTTGAGGCGTCGAGGAGGCTCGAGCCGCCTGGCTTGATCGGGCCCTTCACCGTTCAGCTATTCGTCACGCCGGAACTCAGGACGGTCGCGTACGACTTCGCACCTAGAATTGGAGGAGGCACCAACGCGCACATGGGCATCGGTGGGAACTACTCGAAGCTCTGGTTGGGGAGGAGCGTGAGCATGGGGAGGAGAATCGCGATCGAGATTAGGGAGTCCATCGAACAGGGTAGGCCGGACGAGGTCCTCACCTAGAGTAACGGCAAGGAACCCGTTACCTTATCGATGAGCTCCGCCGGAGCAGGGCCCAACCCCATAGCAGTCACCGTACCGGGATCTAGCTCGGTAAGTCCAGCGTCCTCTATCATGACCGCGGGAATGTGAAGCGTCTCTGCCTTTCTCTTGAGCTCGATCATCTCGACGAGAGTCCCGACCTTGACGACGACCTTCTTCTGTCCGGAATTGAGCCATCGTTCAGCCCACTCGGGCTTGGACTTGGAGGTCTCAACGTAAGCGGTTACCGACGCATGTCCTACTTGGACAGCTAGCTTACCTGTGCTCATCCTGATGTCCGTACGAACGACGATGATCTGCTTGAGTTCGCTCAAATCCTCAACCTCTTGTTCCCGTAAGTGACCGGTTCGTTATTGACCTCGATCACCATCAGCTCACCGTACGACGATAGGGCCTCTGCGACTCTTACTGAGTCGGACCTACTAGCTAAAGCGACGATGGAGGGCCCAGTACCCGAGATGCTGCATGAGTATGCTCCAGCCCTGAGGGCGTCAGCTATGAGTCCGGTCCCGAATCCGAGCGCCGCGGACTGAGCGAGCCCGTTGATCGTCATGGCCCGAAATATGTCACCGCGCTCCGCTAACTCAAAGGCCGTCTCGAAGACCTCTCTAAACGGTGTGAGGGCCTCTCGCTTGAAGTCCCTCGTGAAAGTCCTCTTACCTCTTGGGACGGAGAGGATCGCTACAAGATCGTCCCTCAGCTCCTCCCTCCTCAGTAACGTTCTAGCCGTATTGTCAGTCACCACGAAACCTCCCAATAAGCATGCGGATGCGTCATCCGCCGCACCCGTTATCGACGTTCCGGACCTCAGCGAGGCCTCTACGATCAGTTCGAGGGCCTCCTTCGGCGACGGCTCTCGGCCGAGGGCGTCGAATAGCGCGAAAGCGACCGCAGAGGCGGCCGAGCTCGAGCTCTTCAGTCCTACGGCAACGGGGATCTCCGATCTCACCTCTACCTCGCAGTCAAGAGAGCGCACTCCGGCCCATTTGAGGACCGTCTCGACCGTCGCGCGCACGACTCTGTCGTCACCGACCTCCTCAGCACCGTGGAACCTCACGACGCCCTCCCCCTCCGTGAGACGGACTTTCGAGCTAGTTCGGAGCGCAACGCCCAACGCCGCACCCTTGCCGATCGGTATAGCGTTGACCACCGTCACCGCGCCACCAACGATTGCCTCGCCCAACAGTTCCATGCCAGAAGTTCACGTGCCGTCGGCGTAATTGTCCTTACGTCGTCCTTACCCCGTCAGTCTCGGCTCATGTATTTATTCTAGTCAATTCCGTGAGAGGCGAGCGGAGGGGGTAGGTGTGGTCCTGAATTCGCCAGTCCTCAACGGTTTCACGACCTACCCCTACTTTTACACCAGTCGGCGGGGATGACGGATAACGCGCCTGCCCCCTCCTGCTCTCCGTTTGAGGTGAGAGTGTCGTGAGTCGGTTAAAGGTAGGTGTTTTGGGTGCAACAGGAATGGTGGGACAGATCTACCTCAACATGCTGGCGGAACACCCTTGGTTCAGAGTCGCGGCAGTATCGGGCAACACGACGGTCGGGAAGAGGCTGATCGAGGCTTACGGAGGCAAGGGAGAGGTTCCCCCAAAGCTCAGGGACTTGGAGGTGCTCCCGTCAGACCCTAAGAAGTTCGATGCGGATTTGATCTTCAGCTGTCTGCCGACTGAGGCCGCTAAAACCGTTGAGCCCGAATTCGCGAGGGCCGGTTTCCCGGTCGTGTCTGACGCCTCCGCGCACAGGTACCACGATGACGTGCCGTTGTTGGTCCCCGAGGTGAACCCTGAGCATCTTGAGTTGATTGAACTTCAGAGGAGCAAAAGGGGTTGGGACGGTTTCATAGTCACAACGCCCAACTGCACCACCATGACGTTCGTACCTCCGCTGAAACCGCTCCTCGACACTCAAGGCGTGAGACACCTGGACGTAGTGACCATGCAATCGGTCTCTGGAGCTGGATATGGAGGAGTCCCATCGATGGCGATCCTCGGTAACGTGATCCCCTACATTCGAGGAGAGGAGGAGAAGGTTTCAGCAGAGCCCCGCAAGATCATGGGCAAGCTGGTCAACGGACGAGTTGAGCCCGCCCCGTTCAAAGTCGATGCGACCTGCACAAGAGTTCCCACTCTGGTGGGTCATCTTGCGTCGGTGACTGTGGAATTGGCCAAGGAATTCGATCTGGAGGAGGTCAGGGACGCTTTGGAGTCATTCAGGGGCTTGCCACAACGACTTGAGCTCCCCACGGCTCCGCGCCAGCCGGTAATCGTAATGAATGAGCCCGACAGGCCACAGCCTAGGTTGGACGCAGAGGCTGGAGACGTGAAGGGCATGCCGGTCTTCGTGGGAAGGTTGAGAAGAGGAACTAGGGAGAGGACTCTGAGGTTCGTCTCGCTCAGCAACAACTTGGTGAGAGGAGCGGCTGGAGTAGCGATACTCACGGCTGAGCTCTTGCACGCGACAGGAAGGGTGTAACGTATGGTCTCCGGTAAGCAGGTCAGGCTCTCGAGGCTCACGCACTCGGGAAAGATGCTGTGCATCCCCATGGACCACGCAGTCACCACAGGCCCGGTTAAGGGTCTTGACAGGATCTACAGCACAATCGAGGAGATTGAGGAGGGCGGCGCGACTGCAGTCTTGACTCATAAGGGAATACTGAAGCACATGCCGAGGCCGCCGAGGATTGGTTACATCGTCCACATCTCCGGCAGCACTTCGCTAGGTCCTGACCCCAACTGGAAGGTCAGAGTGGGGGAGGTCTTGAACGCGATCAGGCTCGGCGCTGACGCTGTCTCGGTTCACATCAACGTTGGCAGCAAGTCAGAACCTCAAATGCTGGAGAAGCTTGGGGAGGTAGCCGACGAGTGCGACGAGTATGGAATCCCCTTGATAGGAATGATGTACCCGAGAGGTGAAGGAATAAAGGACCCTAACGACCCGAAGGTGATCGCACACGCGGCCAGAGTCGGTGCAGAACTCGGTGCGGACATCGTCAAGGTACCTTACTCTGGCTCACCGGAGACGTTCAGGGTTGTCGTAGATTCGTGCCCAGCACCGGTTGTTATGGCTGGAGGGCCGAAGTCCGAGAACGAAGTCGAGGTGCTGGAGATGGCTTACGGGGCCATGAAGGCGGGCGCGATGGGTGTGACAATAGGTAGGAACGTCTTCATGCACGACAAACCGAGAGTGATCGTTGAGGCGCTGAGGAAGGTCGTCATAGAGGGCAGGACGGTTGAGGAGGCGCTGAGGGTTGTTACGAGGTAGTGCGAAGGAACTGGTGGTCGAGGTAGGGTCTGAGGTCGAAACGAAGGAGGCCGTGGAACGAGGTGCGGATGCAGTCATCATCAGAGGAGGCATCATCTCCGACCTCAAAGCGAAGGTCTACTCGCTCGATGGTAACCTGCGAGTCGTCAGAGTGAGGGAGCAATCAGACATCGAGGCGCTGAGGGCCCTCTCCGGGAAAGGAGTCGAGGCGATACTGCTCGAGCCTGAAGACCTAAAGGTGATCGCGCTGGAGAACGCTATAGCGACCCTTCAAGGAACTGGTCTCAAGATCTTCGCAAGGGCAAGGACGCTTCAGGAGGTCGAACTGATCGCGGGCGCATTAGAGGCCGGTGTAGACGGCCTCGTTGTGGGACGTGAGCTCATCAAAGACCTTCGCGTAATTCGGGAAGTAATCTCAACTCCATCAAGGCTCGAACTCAGGGAGGCGAGGGTCAGAGAGGTGATGAGCATGGGGCTCGGAGAGCGCGCCTGCGTCGATACGACCTCGATCCTGAGGGTGGGCGAGGGAGTTTTGGTGGGGAACATGTCGAAGCTTCTGTTCCTAGTTCACAGCGAGTCCGTAGGCAGCAAACTCACGCCTCCAAGACCCTTCAGAGTGAACGCGGGTTCCGTACACTGTTACGTGTTGGTCTCAGCTGGGAGGACGGCCTACCTCTCTGAGCTGAGGTCGGGGAGCAGGGTGCTCGCTGTCTCGAGGGACGGCTCCTGCAGGATCGTGAGCGTCGGTCGCGTCAAGATCGAGAGAAGGCCTCTAGTGAACGTGGTAGCCGAGGTGGACGATGTTATCGGCTCTGTCGCCCTTCAGGGCGCTGAGACCATAAGACTCGTCTCACCCGGTGGCGAGCTTCTGGACGTCACATCGATCTCCGGTGGAGAGAGGGTCCTAGTCTGGACCTCTGGTGCTGCGGCCAGACACATGGGCATGGCTGTCAATGAGTTCATAGAGGAGGTCTGAGATTGGGGCAATACAGGGTCTGCGTGAGCTTGATGGCCGACAGCGAGGAGGAGTTCATGGTTTTAGCTGAGAGGGCGCTAGATGAGGGGGCAGACGCAATAGAGCTCCGCCTCGACCGGGTTGGTGACACGGCCACCGCCGTATCGATCGCCAAAAGGGTGAAGTCCTTAGGGACAGAGGTCGTTTCCACGTTCAGGACTAAGGCGGAGGGGGGACAGTTCGAGGGCAGTGTTGAGCAGCTCGCAAAGAGGCTGAGCGCAGTCTCTGAGCACTCGGACCTTGTCGACATAGATTTGACCTCTCTGAGCCTGCCTGAGGTAGAAGGAATTGCGAGTGATTTAGGTGAGGATCGCGTGCTCGCCTCTGCACACCTTCCTCATGGAGATCAGGACGCCCGAGATCTGGTGGACGTCGCCAACCGGCTGCGGGCTTATGGCTACATCGTTAAAGTGGTTACGTCGCCAGAGTCTTCTGAGGGTGTAATTGCTACGCTCGGACTCTACCGTTTGATGGACTGGTCGAGAGGCAGGCTCATCGCCTTCTCTTCCGGTCAGAGATGGAGCCTCACTAGGCCCTTGTCACTCGTACTGGGAGCCCCCTTCACCTACGCTGCTTTGAGGGGGAGGGAGGTCGCACCAGGCCAGCTCAGCGTCAGAGACACCAAGCGGTTCGCAAACTTCCTCGGGTCGGTGATGATCGTTGACGCTGTTAGGGCTAATCGGTAACCCAGTATCACACTCGCTCTCACCGCTCATGCACACCTGCACCGCGAGTAAGCTAGGGCTGAACCTGAGGTATTTGACGGTCGAAGTCCCGACCGCCGAGTCCGTTGGCCAGACGCTCACCGCGCTTCACGACCTAGGCTTCAGGGGACTGAACGTAACGATACCTTACAAGGAAGAGGCGGCGCGTCACGCCTGTAAGCTATCAGGAGTTTCGGAGTTGATCGGTGCCGTAAACGTACTCACGCGAGTCGATGACGGCTGGGAAGGTCACAACACCGACCACACGGCTGTCCGTGACGCGGTGAGAGAGCGAATCGGGGAAGGAGGCTTCAGAGCACTAGTGATGGGGGCTGGAGGCTCTGCGAGGGCTGTGGTCGCCGCGCTACTCGACTCAGGGGCTGAAGAGGTAATTGTCGCGAACAGGACTTACTCGAGGGCGCTCGAGCTAGCCAACTTGTTCACGAGGTCCTTCGGCGCGAAGGTCGTGGCCGTACCTCTAGAGCGAGCGAGGAATGAAGCGAAGGAGACGAAGGTCGTCGTGAACACGATACCGGCGGGCCTCTTGAAGAGCGCGGAGCTCCCACTCGATTCAGGCGATCTGAGAGATGACGCACTTCTCGTAGACCTGGTCTACGGTCCCGAGGGTTCACCGATGTTTAGGCTGGCGGTGTCGAGGGGTCTTGCGCTGGTGGACGGAATTGAGGTTCTCGCGAGACAGGCAGCTCACTCTTTCAGGCTCTGGACCGGTATAGTGTGTGACCACAAGTCGATGGAAGCTGTTGCGAGGTTCGCGATCAGGAGGTGGCACAGTTGAAGGTTTTGGCCCTCAGACCTTCGGGAGAGATCGTCGGTGAGGTCAGAGCCCCTCCTTCGAAGAGCTACACTCACAGGGCCCTATTCGTCGCCTCACTCGCAGTCGGTGAGAGCGTCGTCACGAACCCGCTCGTCTCTAGGGACACTACCGCAACTTTCGGGGCGATCAAGGGCTTTGGGGCGGACCTTGAGTTGCTGGAGGGGTTCGCGATCGTTGAGGGCCGTGAGCCCCGTGTCCCTGAGGACGTGATCAACGCCTTGAATTCAGGAACCACTCTCAGGATAGCTACTGCGGTCGGGTCGCTAGTGAAGGAAGGGTACTCCGTCCTCACGGGTGACGACAGTCTCAGGAGACGGCCGATGCAACCACTCTTGGACGCGCTCTCACAGCTCGGCGTTGAGGCCTGGTCGACCAGGCGAAACGGATGTGCACCGGTCGTGGTTAGGGGGCGAGGCTCCCTCCAAGGTTACTGTAGGCTCAGAGGGGACGTCAGCAGCCAGTTCCTTTCTGCTCTGGCAATTGCAGGTTCTGCTTCCGAGGGCGAGACGGAGGTCGAGGTCGTGGGCGAGCTGGTCTCGAGGCCATACGTTTCGGCAACCATCGAGACGATCAGGGCCTTCGGTGGACTAGTGAGTTTCGATGGAAGACGCCTGATTGCGGGAGGACGGGGAGTTAGGCGTGGCAAGTTCAACGTTCCGGGTGACTACGGGCTGGCGGCCTTCGTTATGGTCGTCCCTGTCCTGCTCGGAGGGTCCGTTAGGGTCACGGGTATAGACCCAACTCTTCCACAGGCCGATGCGACCATCGTAGACGTCTTGGAGAGGATGGGGGCACGAGTGAAGCACGGAGAGGGTTACGTCGAGACCTTCGGCTCGACACTAGAGGGCATAGAGGTTGACCTTCGTGACGCTCCTGACCTGCTTCCAGTTGTGGCGATTCTCGGCCTCTTCGCCGAAGGCAGTACGACGATCAGGGGAGTAAAACACGCAAGGTACAAGGAGAGCGACAGATTGGCGGTTTTGTCCGAGGAGCTGAAGAAGGTGGGCGCGGTCATCGAGGAGTTCGAGGACGGATTGTCGATTGCAAACGGAACGATCAAGGAAGCTGTACTGAATCCAAGAGACGATCATAGGCTCTTCATGGCTTTCGCAGTCCTCTCAGCAGCCACTCACGGAAAGATCAAGACGCTCGGCGTAGAATCGGTTGACGTCTCTTATCCCAACTTCCTAAGAGACATTATAAGCTTAGGTTGTGAGGTGCTGGAGTTTGGCAGGTAACTCGATAGGAGAGCGGTTCGTCGTCACGAGCTTCGGTGAGAGTCACGGCAAATGCGTCGGTGTCGTGATCGATGGGTGCCCCGCTGGGCTTCCTCTATCAGAGGCAGACATACAGCCCATCTTGGACCTCAGAAGACCCGGTCAGTCACTAGTTACTACTCAGCGGAAGGAAGAGGACAGAGTCGAGATACTCAGTGGTGTCTTCAACGGGTTCACCACAGGCGCACCGATCGCGATGGTCGTGTGGAACAAGGACGTAGACTCGAAGAGCTACGAGCGCCTCTTAGACACACCTAGACCCGGGCACGCTGATTACTTCGCTAGAGTGAAATACGGTGGCTTCTACGACTGGAGGGGCGGAGGGAGGTTCTCCGGTAGGATAACCGCGGGGTTCGTCATGGCCGGCGCGGTCGCACTGAAGCTCCTCCGCCTGACGCTCGGCGTTGAGGTTATGGCTTACGTGAAGCGGATCGGACAAGTCGAGGCCGGAGAGGTCCCACTCGATGCGATTCGGTCTCTAAGGTACTCGAACGACGTCAGGTGCCCGGACGAACGTGTCGCTGAGAGGATGAGGCAGGCCGTGATGGAGGCGAGGAAGGCGGGTGACAGCCTCGGCAGCCTCGTTGAGTGTATTGCCCTCAACGTGCCAGTAGGGCTGGGCGAGCCGGTCTTCTCGTCGCTGGACTCGGACCTCTCGCGGGCTCTCTTCTCAGTTCCTGCCGTTAAGGGAGTGGAATTCGGTCTAGGGTTCGGTTTAGTGGGTTTGAAAGGCTCTGAGAGCAATGACCCTCTGGTTTCGATGAACGGTAGGGTCGCACCGATCACAAACAAAGCCGGTGGGATCACGGGGGGCCTCTCAACGGGCCGCGAGATCCTCGTGAGGGTCGCGTTCAAGCCTCCTTCTTCGATAGCTCTCCCGCAACGCACTCTGAACCTCAGGACGATGAAGGAAGAGGAGGTAGTGGTGACTGGCAGACATGACCCTGTTCTGGGGCCCAGGGCAGTCCCCGTCGTTGAGTCCGTGGTCGCTATGGTATTAGCTGATCACGCGATGAGGTCTGGAGTGATCCCTCCCGTGCTGAGGACGGGTAAAGAGGTGGCTAGTGGAGTAAGTCAGTAGTGAGGAGGTGGAAGGTGATTGAGGGTCGTCGTCAAGGCAGGTGGAAGGGCCATAGCGGGTAACTTGAAGGGGATAGCTGAGAGCATCGCGAAGCGAGCGACCGAGCACCGAATCGTCTTCGTTCACGGGGGTGGAGACATCGTCAGCGATTACTCGAGAAGGATGGGTGTTGAGCCGAAATTCGTAACGTCTCCTCAGGGAATCAGGAGCAGGTACACGGACGCTCAAGAGCTCGAGGTATACGTGATGGTGATGGCTGGCAAGCTGAACAAGGAGTTCGTCGCGGAGCTCTCACGTCTCGGGGTGAAGGCCGTGGGGCTGTCCGGTGCAGACGGCGGCTTACTCATGGCCGAGAGGAAGAAGAGGATCGTCGTGGTCGACGAGCGGGGAAGGAAGAGGGTGATGGACGGAGGCTACACGGGCATGATCGTCTCTACATCGCCGGAGCTCCTCGATCTCCTCACCTCCAACGGGTTCACAGTCGTAGTATCGCCAATCGCAGTCAGCAGTGAAGGTGAGCTCCTCAACGTCGACGGTGATCAGGCAGCTGCCTCCATAGCCAGGGCCCTGTCTGCGGACGTGTTGGTTCTCCTCAGCGACGTAGAGGGCGTTCTCTTGGACGGTGAGATCGTCAATAGGCTGAAACCACAGGATGCCATTGAGCTTGCCCAGCGGATCGGCCCTGGCATGAACAGAAAGTTGCTTCTCGCCGGCGAAGCAGTGTCGTCGGGCGTTCGGACGGCCGTAATCTGTAACGGCCTCTCGGAAGATCCCCTTCGCATTCTTGAAGAACCCAAAGGAACCGTGATAGCACCTCAATAATCCCAGGAAATCTCTCAGACTGATGAGAGTGGATTCGGTTTAATCGTGGCTAGTGCTAGTACCCGGTGGTCGAGGCCAGGGCTTACGATGGGAGAGCGAAGGCGTTGGAGGTAGTTAGGGCGCTCTTCGCACGGTACTACAGGTCAAGACCTGAAATCAAAGTAAAAGATCCTGAGAGGAGAGAGTTCGGGTACTTTGAGTTCGAGAGGCAGGTGATGATCCGTCACCTCTCCTTCAGGTCACTCGAGGAACTGCTCTCTCATTTATCGAGGTCCGTCCCCCTGCACGCCTACAGGTCATCAGCTTACTTCACGTATCCCTCTGCTCCGATGGAAGAGAAGGGATGGGAGGGTGCTGATCTGGTTTTCGACATTGACGCTGATCACGTCGATCCACCGTGCGGCGGTCAACACGTGATGAAGGTATGTAGAGGACACGGCCTCTTGAAGGGAGAAACATGCGAGCTCTGTAACGCGAGGCCCGTAGAGGTCGACTGGGTCTGCGAGAGGTGCATCGAGGGCGCTAGAGCGGAACTCGTGAAACTACTGGAGGTCCTGACAACCGATCTCGGGATAAGGGAGGATGAGATAGAGGTGAACTTCTCTGGCAACAGGGGATTTCACGTGGTCGTCGACTCGAGCGAGGTCAGGACTCTCGATCAGCATGCGCGACGCGAGATAGTTCAATACTTGACTTGTGAGGGCATCACGCTGGCTCTGCCCCGACTCACGCGCTCAAGGGGGAGCCGGAGGGTAAGTAGGCAGCCGCAGCCGGAGCTTGATGCGTGGGGTTGGAAGGGGAGAATCTGGAGAAAGCTCTACGTTAAACTCAGTCAGAGTTCTGAGGGTAGCGGTCCTGAGTCGGCGATTTCATCACTGAACGCTTCCGAGCTTCGGGCAATGCTTGAGAAGGTGACAAGGGAAGAGGCCGTCAAGATAGATCCCGTTGTAACATCCGACGTTCATAGGCTCGTGAGGCTCTCCAACTCCCTGAACGGAAAAACGGGTCTGATAGCCAAGAGGGTTCCTCTGGAGAGGGTCGAGGAATTCGATCCCTTCGAGGAGGCCGTCGGGATAAGTGGAGGTCCGATGAAGTTGATGGTCTACTATGCTCCCGAGTTCAGGTTGCTGAACGAGGTCTACAGAGAGGTGAACGGTCCGGAGGTTGTCACAGTCCCGGCGCACGTCGCTGTGTTCCTGATACTAAAGGGTCTAGCGACGTCTGTTTGAAAGCTGATCATCAATTAAGAAGATGAAGGCCGTTACCTTCCGCGGTGGGCAACTTTATCTAGAATAAATCGATCACGATTCTATGCAAGAGAAACTCAGAGGATCAAGACTGATAGTGGTTCCGGGGATCGCAATCGCCCTGGCTGTCGGAATGGTGGGGGTGTTTCTAGGATCGATGTGGTTGCTTTCGATGACAATGCCAGGAACATCTTCACCGTTATACTATTCTCATCCGAAGCTGATTGTCTTCGGGTTCGTCTACGGTTTCATTTTCTCTGTAGTGCTCGTACTGGTGCCACGATTTAGAAACATCTACCCATCTCATCGAAAAGCCCTAAAGGTGTCCATGTTGATGACATATCAGGTCGGCGTACTGCTACATTCTCTGTGGCCGCCTCATTCAGCGCCATGGTTACTTGGCTATGTACTCTCACTTGCTAGCTCTTCTCTGTTTGCATATTATGTTGTGCGAATGGTAGGTAGACCGTCAGGTCCTTTAGCAGCAGCAGATCCAATAATATCTCTATCTTCTTCGACAGCTCCCGTCACGATTCTTTTCTCATTGATAGCCGAGTTCGGTGGGCACAACACTTTCTTGAGGAATGGGGTTTTGCTCCTTACACTGTATGGAGTTGCGGGAAGTATGATCTTCGGCATAGGAATTAAGACAACACACTTCAGGATTGAACTCAAAGTCAGACGACGGTTATGGGAACTTATCGCTCCCCTCTTATTCCTTTCAGCTTCGGCCGCCTCGCTGTCCTTCCTATTCGACAATCTGACGCTGGAACTGGTGGCGTTGATTTCCTACGTAACGACCTCACTGCTTTGGATCTATTCAGTCGATGGACTGAAACGAGTGAAGAGGGGTGAACGATACAACAAGATGAACGAGAGAGATCGGGTCAGATATCTGTTCTTCTCTGCTATCTTCGTTGTCGCGTGCATCTGGTTGATTTTCGGAGGCCTCACAGGTCTTCTGTCGGTAGTCTTCTTAGAACTTCAGAACTCGTTTACCTTCGGTCTTCGGGACGCGTTCATTCACTCGGTCGGGATCGGGTTTATAGGCAACATTATCGTAGCCTACTCACCGCTTCTACTTCCCGGGCTCCTGTCTGCTAAAACCCCATACCGTGGGCTGAGCCTTTACCCCTTGATATTGTTGAACTCAGGGAATCTGTTAAGAGTAGCGTGGTTCGTCTCCGGTGCTCCGAAGTTGGACGGGTTAGTCCTGCTCTCGGTCGCTCTTTACCTGAGCTCTGTGGTGTTGATCATTATCATGATGATCCGTCAAATCAGCTATCCCTGTTAATGCAAAAAACATACTTATTTTATCGAGGAGCTCGCTGTAACTTCTATCCTAAGAGCTCCGCCTCCAATAACTGCTCTGTCAAACCCTTTATTGCCTCTCTAATCTCAGTTGGCTCTATTCCTAACTCGTTAGAGAGTTCAGTTACGACTTCCTCAACCGTACGGTCCTCAAAGAAGCTCCAAACAGCCACGACCGACTCGTTAACCCTGTAGGCCACGCCACTCTCGTTCACGAGCAAGAGATCTCCTTCAGGGGACTCCATCAGTTGGCCCCTTTTTGTTAACTTCCGTTCTTCCGATGCCATTCGTGTTCAGCAATCGGTGCCTAAGCGGGTAAAAAACATTAGCTGGGCGCTCATGCGTGCTTCGTCTCGTCAACGGCCTCAACCTAAGGCAAAATATCTCTTCGAAGAAGAGTTTCTGCTTGCCCGCGACCTCAATGAAAAAGCCCAAGTCTTCTGAAAGTCTGAAGAGTGACTCGTAATCAGCCAAAGACGAAGTTACTAAAAGAAGAACCCATCTTCTACCTCCGAGTATCTCAACCAAGGACTTCATAAGCTCCTCCGAGAATTCAGTCCCTCTGAGGCCTGCGTGTATATTAGGATCGAACCGCTCATCGGGTTCTATAGGTAGGTAGGGCGGGTTGCAAGCGATCAATTCGATCCGGGCCTGAGTCCTTAGGAAAGCCACTCGATCAGAAGCTATCAGGTGGACTCGATGGAGCTCGGTTCTAACCCGCCCCCGTGTCGCTTTGAGTGCAGAGACCTGCAGGTCAACGGCCACGACTTCGTCAGAGACCTTTAGCAAAGTCTCGGTTACCGCGCCAGATCCACACCCCACGTCCAACGCTCGACAGCATCCCATAATGTTGGAATTTTCTATCGCATCGATGAGCAGAAACGTGTCTTCAGAGGGAGCGTAAACGACATCCGCCGTCTCGTTGACGTCGCTGCCCATCGACCCGCACCCTCGCTACGGTTGAGCGGACTTCAAAACTCCGGCTATTCCTCCGAACATCCTTAAGAACATCTCCCCAGCTTCGTGATCGGAAGAGATCAGCTCCACCTGTGTTCCGACCGAGTCCGCTTCCCTGATCAGGACGTCAACGAGTGGTTCCCTGTGCGTCTCCACGAGCGACTCGTTCCCACAAGTCGGACACGGCGATCCGAGTCTCTTCGGTAGCTCTGAGACGAATTGATCGGAGCTCAAGGACGCCTTCTCAGAGTAACCGCACTTCGGGCAGGATATCGTCGCCTCGTACAAGTCTAAGTCCTCGTTAACGATCAGCCTTCTCAGCTCTCCCTTAGCGAGGGCGTTCCTGACCTGCTTCTCGCCGTAAACGACTCCGTTGCCCTGCATAGCCATCCTCATCACGTTGTCGACGATTTTCCGTTCCTCTACGAGCCTGAGCTCCTTCAGCTCCTCCGCGGCTCTCTCTATCGCCTCCCTAACTCCCTCCTCGCCAGAGTAGGAGGTGTCGATCAATTTGACTCTGTCCCTCAGAGTGTAGTGGAGGTAGTTTCCCTGAACGAAGACCTCCTTGGTCGGACCTGGGCCCGCAACTATCACGGCTTTCATCTCAGGGTAGCTGAGGAAGATCTCGTTGGCGTGGTCACTCACCCTCTTGTAGTACTCCTCTAAGGCCTGATCTCTGAGGCGCTCGAACCTCCTCGCAGACTGCCCGCCGGCTCTGTGCTTTCCTGGTATCCCGGACGTATAGGTCCTCAGCTCGACGACCTTTCGCCCCTTCAGGACAGCTACCGCTGCCTCCTCGTTATCTATCACCAGCACTCCGTAGACGTCCCTCTCCTTGAGCAGGTCTCGGAGCGGCTCGATGAAGAACTTGCTATCACACCGGTAGAGGAAGAGGTTTAACGGCTCTGGAGGGATGATGTCGAAAACCTCTATTTTCTCTTCGCCCGGACCTCCGTAGGATATCGCTCCGCTGAAGATTATGAGCCCTGTGGGGCCGACCTCCCGGTAGAGCTTAAGGCGCTGAATGGCGCTCTCTATCGCCGACATAACGTTCTTCCTAGTGCTCTTCGACTTGATGTTCGCAGCGGTCGCGTACTCCTGCCTCAGGTAACCTATGACCTCGTCTACCCTCTTTCCGGGTGGTATGTAGAGGGAGACCAGCTCTGTCCCTCTGCCCTCCTTCTTCTCCAACTCCTCTATAAAGCGCCTGAACTTGTAAACTGAAACCGAGTCTCTCGAGGTCATGAGCTCTCCCCCAACTGCTATTGAGCTTCTGCCGAATCGAGACGGGCACTGTTACGAACTGCTGTAACGCTCACGTACCTCAACGACTATCCTGAACAGAGGCTAATAAAGATAGTCGGCTTTGTTGGCGCATCTTCGCAGCCTCATATCGCTCAGTTCAGTTGAGTCTAGGACCGATCCTCGACGACTTGAAGGGCTCTCTGCTGAAGATCGGAGAACTCGGACGCGAACCTACCAAAAGTCTCCTCACCGGTGGAGATTCGAGGGTTGCTGGATGCTCTGAGAGGAACGAGCGCAAGTGTCTCAGGGAGACGAAGAAGACCTGCTCTTGAGACGGTAGTGTGTGAGGTGCGATCACGACCGGTACCAAGTAGATCCTCACGTCCCCCTCACCTAAGACGCCTCTCAAGGCGGACTCTAGTGCCTCCATCCTCTCCAGCGACCGCGAAGAGAGGGCCCTCCTCAATGACGGATACAGCGTTCTGTGCCATCTCTTGCACTCAACCACGTATATCGCCTCGCCCCCTAGTGCCATCAGATCGAACTGGTACTTGTGATCGCCTCGACGAAGTCTAACGTTCCAAAAGACATCTAGTCCCCCTTTGGCAAGGAGCCTGCCGACTAGTTTCTCGAAGAGTTCCCACCTCATCTCCCGCGGTATGCTCTCGAAACATCCAGACCTTGAGATCACGTCCTCAGCCAATGCGAGAAGCTCTTCCTCTCGAATCGGCCACTCCTTCATCCTCCATTTCTCGAGCAAAGTGCGAACGATGTCTACCGAAACGCCAGTCTGCTCAGCGATGCTCCTTTCGTCGATTCTCTGCTCGAGAGCCGCAGTCCTAATGAGAGTAGCTAAAACCTTGGCCTCAACTTTCCGGTACACCCTCAATTCGTCCGTCAACGCGGTGACCCAACTCTCATTCGTTACATCGATCTAAGTCTTCTCTGCAACTGTTTGCTTAAGTCTCAAAACTATCGATAAGCGAAAGCTCAACCCTATAGGAATCGCAAAACGAGACGTGGTATTAAACGACCCGACGGCGTAGTCACCGTATTCCTGCCAGCACCGAGACGACCGTTATCCATGCGTCACCGACGTTCTGTGGATCGTAACCACCTCCACCTAGAGCGAGTATTCTTCCATGGCACTTCTCTTCGGCGAGCTCAACGAGAGAATTAGCAGCGAAACGGTGTGCGGCGCTAGAGTAACGGAGACTGGTCAGGGGGTCGCCGGCTAGGCCGTCCGCACCGCACTGGAAGATCACTAGGTCGAAGTCGAAACCCTTGAGAAACTCCACGCCCCTTTCAAAGCTCCTGATGAACTCTCTGTCGCCGGATCGAGGTGCAAGAGGTACGTTCATCTTCCTTCCAATCGCCTCGCCTTTGCCGCGCTCGTGCTCGAATCCCGTCCCGGGGTAGAGAGTTCTGCCGTCTTGATGGATGTCGAAGAAGACGACCCTCGGGTCTTCCTCGAACTCGTAATAGACTCCGTCGCCGTGGTGAGCGTCGATGTCAACGTAAGCGATCGACCTGTAGCCGAGGAACCTGAGAGCATACTCGATCGCGACTCCGACGTCGTTGAAGATGCAGAACCCGCCCGCAGCGGCTCTAGTCGCGTGGTGCAACCCTCCGATCGGGCTGAAGGCCTTTCTCACTTTCCCGGAGGCTATCGACTTCAGAAGCTTCAGTGTCGTGCCGACTACTACGCACGCGCTCTCGAAGCAATTAGGGAAAGCTGGTGTGTCACCGTAGTCAAGATACCTCACGGTCGATTTAGGGGAGCAGGCCATCTTTACGAAGCTGACGTACTCCGGTGTGTGGAAGAGCGTTACTTCCTCTTCCCTGCACCCCTCCGGTTCGACGAGCTCTATCAGGTCGCTTTGCCCCGCGAGAAGCGCACTGAACTTCTCCTCGAAGACGCTTGTCCTTGTCCTGTTAAAGGGATGATATGCGCCGAATCCATAGCTGAAAAGTCGCTCACCGTACGCAACTTGAACCCTTTCTCGAGGCATCTCCTCATGAAATCCTCCGTGGCGGTTGATATCCCTTAATCTGGCACGATTTCATATCATCTTGAGAATGAGTTTGTTGATGTCTTTCCCTCTGTATCCAGCCTCTCCTTTGTCCCCGAACATTCTCTTTACGCTCCTCTTGAATCCACCCTTCGGCGGATGGAGCCTAAAATATGGCTTGAAGTTACTGTAGAAGTCCCTCAGTTCCAACTCGCCCGTGCAGATCTTCCTTGCGAGATCAAGTTCATCTTCGCATCCGAGCTTTGACAGCACATCAGGGACCGGTGTCCGATTCCATGTCTCCGCCCTCCTCCTTATGAGGCGTGCAAGAACCTCAGGGTCTGGTTCTCCCCATGTGACGTAAGGCGCGACTTTGTTCAGCATGTAGGTTGAAGAAGCATCTGCCTTAACGAGAGAAGCCCATTCGCTCCGATGAAGGTGCATCAACCTCAATGTGTACTCGGTCTCAGCGCTCAAACCCGATGGTCCTCTGAGCCTTAGAACGAGATAGCACTTACTACCGTCCTCCATGGGCGTTCACCTCAAGCCTTCCAAGTCGCTGGCAACACGAACTTCAGTGTGTTCTTGAGGGAGACGTAGGTCGCACCGGCCATACTCAACGGTGTCCTCGTCTCGCCGAAGGTTCTCGTCCAGCAGTCCTCAACTCCAGCCAGTCTAAGAATGGTCTTAGCGATGTCCCCCGCTACCAATCCGAGCCCTCTGGGACCCGGAAGAACTTCAATCTCAACGCTGCCGAACTTCCCTTTTACTCTAGTCATAAGGCTATGAGGCTCGCCACACGCACACTCCCAGCTGCCGCAACCTCTGACGACGTGAGAGAGGCGCATTTTGGCCCTCATCGTCGCCTTCTCAATCGCCATCACGACGTGCGTCGACTTACCTGCTCCGAGACCCACAAAGCCGTCCCTGTTTCCCACCGCGACGATCGCTCTATAGCTGGACCGCTCTCCGGCGTCTGTCTGCCTCTGCACCATCTGAATGTCTATCACCTCCTGCTCGATATTGGGTAGGAGGAAATCGACGATCTCCGGCTCCGTTATTCTGTAGTGGTTCAGAATCAGCTCCTCGATCGATGCTATCCTACCCGTCTTGACGAGCTGGCCGACCCGCGTTCTTGGAGTCCAGCTTTCCGACAAACCTCCATAACTTCGAGAGGGGGAGTTTTTAAGCCTAAACTCGCGAGCTTGGACGAGTGAGGTCGCTCTCAGCTTCGAGTCAGTCTGTAGGGCAAGTAAATGCTTGCGTGGGTTATGACACAGGAGTCGATTAGTTCTCCGAACGCCTCTGTTTCTGCTTGAACCTGAATTCCGGGCACGATCCAACCCTCTGCGAAGTCTATTACGTAAAGCGTGTAGGCGAACTTCCGTGGGTCACTTTCTCTCAGCAGACTTCTCACCTCCTCCAGCATCCTAGTTAGCTGAACGTCCTCCAAGTAATTGGACTTCAACTTCCTCATCCAAGGAGACGTCCTCAGTACCACGATGTCCGCGAGCTCGATAGCCCTGTCGACTTCCGCCTTCTGCCAAGTTAACGGGTCAACGCCGTCGAATACCAGTAAAGCCTCCTCGCCCAGCCTTTGCCTTAGTTCCTTCAGCAACTCGAAGACCGTCGGGTTGTAACCCCATAAACCGTTTTGGTACTTATATTCGGTCAACACGTACACCCCATCAAACCCGAGGTCCCGGGCCAGCGTGACACTCTTCATGGCCACATATTCAGCCAAGGTCTTGTACCGATCGTTCAAACCCGCGCTGAAGTCGATGGAGCCGTCTTTGAAGGCCCATGGAAAGTAGGACTCCGTCGTAGTTGTTGTGAACCCGAGGATGCCGTAGCTCACAAGCGGATATCCTGGATAGGCATAGATGCCGAGAAGCGTCTTGATTCCGAGTCTCTTCAAGGACCTGATCGAAGACGCTAGCCTCTCCAAATCCCACTCAC
The DNA here is from genome assembly GCA_025058055.1 of Candidatus Calditenuaceae archaeon. Classification (GTDB taxonomy): domain Archaea; phylum Thermoproteota; class Nitrososphaeria_A; order Caldarchaeales; family Calditenuaceae; genus Calditenuis. The sequence continues at coordinate 65,356 of JANXEU010000018.1, read as the reverse complement.
CATGACCGTACCGGAACTTCACGTGCTGGTCCAACTTCAGATTCTGGTTGCCGTTATAGAGGACGAAGAGGTCCAAACCGAAAGGAATCGCAACGACTGTTGGCTCCCCCATCCTCTTTAGCAACCGAAGGTCAGGCTCACCATTACGAAGGAAGAAGGAGTCCGGTCCCTCAACCACCGCGAGACGGTCGGCATCGCAACTCAAGTTGACGCCTCCCGGTGCTGGCACGACGAGCGCTGCAGCTATCATGAAGATGATCATCGACGTGATCCCAAATCGTTTTACGAGTTCAGCGTTAAACTCTCTACCGAATGCCTCAAAGAGGCCCCACCTGAAGAACTGCCATCCGGCGAAGAGTGCTGAAGTGCTTAGAAACGCACCAGCTACTCCAATCTCGGCTGGGCTAGCAGGTGAAATTCTGCCTAATGAGGAGAGCGAGAAATCACTCATGTTCAAGAAGTACAACAGGAACAGAACAGCAGCTACGTTCAAGATCGTTATCGACGTCCAAAGTCTTCTCCTCATTTCTCCAACATCTGTTGCGGCTACGATGAACGCAGTGGGCATGAGCCAGAGCAGGTATTGTACATTGACCTTGGTGGAGCAAGCCAAGAAGATCGCGATCATCGCGGTCGAGCACCTGAGCAGGGTCGCTCCGTCTGAGACTCTCGCACGTGCGTACTTCGAAATGACTTTCACATAAAACACCGCAAACAAAATAAGCGACATTGCCAAGGTTGCTTCTCTTCCAATAAACGGATAGATCAAGGACCAGTACGTGAATTGTCCTACGTTGTTCGTATGAAACAATAACTTGCCAACGTATGATGACGGTGAATCGAGTAGAAAAGGCATCGAAAAGACTAGGGGTACCGAGAAAACAGGAATTAGATGGGTTGCTATAGCACTTGGTGCGTTTCTGTTGTGTACATTCTTGATGTATAAAACAGTTGCAGGCAACAAAAGAACAGGGAAAATCTTGGTTGCGATCCCGACCCCTAGGAGGGCGCCTGAAAGTCCTTTGTTACCTCTGATGAGCGCATCCAAGGCCATCAGAGCGAACAAAACAGCTAATGGGTCGAACATCCCCCACACTCCCGTGATGAAAATGGCAACGGGATTCAGCGCGTATGCGGCCGCAAGGGCCAGCGCCTTTTCGTCCTTTAGCCCTATGACCTTCGAAAGCCTGTAGATCCAGAGAGCCACCAGAACATCAGCGAGAATTATCGGCGCCTTGACAGCACCGACCGCGTAATTCAGTTGTGCCGATTGAGGGCCTGCTAAGACGTAAGAAGACACCAAGATCAGTAGCCAAACGGGAGGATAGCTGTAGAACCCCCAAGGAAAGTGCGGTATCTCGGAAACTGTGTAGACGTTCCAGTAGCCGTTGATGAAGAGCTCTGCAGCCTTCAACCACACGTAAACGTCCAAAGGGTGGCCGGTGAAGGGTGCGAGGGCCGATCTGATTGCGAGACCGGCAAAGAGCGATAAAGCTAGAACGAAGTGACTGCGCATCTCACTGGAGCATATCGCCACGAAATATATGTGAGGTTGTGGTCTAGTTCGGGAAAAATTAATCTCTGTGGAACTGGGCCATATGGTGGATGCAGCTAAAGCTCACAGACGTCCTCTCCTCTGATTTCGAAATAAGTCGTAGGGCTGAGGGACGGAAAACCGAGGAGACATGGCCTGACAACCTTCGCTTCCTCCTCTCTGCCGCTTATGACGGGACCAAAGGGAGGGCTTACCTGAAGTTTTACAACCCTCGGACGAGGAAGGTAGAGACCGTAGAGGACGCGACAGGACATCTTCCTTACTGTTACGTCAAACTGGACGAGGCGTCAGCCGGAACAGCCCTGAAAGAGGTCATGGAGAGGGTCGTGAGGCTTGAGAGGGCGAAGTTGTTCGATGCGCTGAGAGAACAAGAGATCGAACTGGTGAAGGTCGTAACGAAGGACCCACTAGCGATCGGAGGCAGATCATATTCGGTTAGAGAGAAGGTGACAGCTTGGGAGGCTGACATTCCTTATCATCTGAACTACCTGATGGACAGGGGACTGGTTGTCGGTGAACCGTACCTAATCGACCAAGAAGGAGGGCTCTCGTTATACGGGATGACCCTGCGAGAGGCGGTGGAGGTTGCAAAGAGGGTGAAAAGCGTTGAAGATAGGGACTTGGAGCTCGTGGCCGAATGGATCAGGCTTCTTGAGGCTGACCAACCTGATCTGCCTGTCTGCGGCATCGATATTGAGGTGGCTAACCCAATCGCCACTCGAGTGCCCGACCCCTCGAAGGCAGAGGACAAGATCGTCGCTATCGCAATTCGGGGATCTAACGGCAGAAGAGAGGTCTACCTCCTGATGGAAGGCTCTGAGAGAACCGAAGTGAACGTGGAAGGGTACAGGATGCTCAGCTACGGGTCTGAAAGGGAGATGCTCGAGGACTTCTTCGCCGTACTGGACTCAGAGTACGCGGTCATAGCGACCTTCAACGGCGACGACTTCGACCTTCCCTACCTACGTAACAGGGCCGAGAGGATTGGAGTGCCAAAGGAGAAGGTTCCGATCGTCACGGGAAGGGAAGGTTCGTCCTTCGTAAGGGCAGTTCACGTCGATCTCTATTCGTTCTTCCTTAACAAGTCCATTCAGATCTACGCGTTCGACAACAAGTACAGGGAGTTCACCTTGGAAGGCATCTCTCAAGCTCTCCTTAACAAGGGCAAGGTGAAGATAGAAGGGCCTATATCGTCTCTATCGACGGCGAAGCTAGCTGAGTACTGCCTGCAAGACGCCGAACTCGTCTACGACCTCCTCACTCATGACGACAGGCTGGTCCTCAGGTTGATCATGGTGCTCTGCCGCATCAGCCGTCTGCCGCCGGAAGACCTGTGCAGGCACGGTGTGTCTGGATGGATAAAGAACCTGCTGTACTTCGAGCATAGGAGAAGGAGATGGTTGATCCCCAGAAAGGAGGAGATTCTCGAAGTCAAGGGAGGGACTGCGACGAAGGCGATCATAGAGGGCAAGAAGTACAGGGGTGCCATCGTCGTCGATCCGGTACCCGGAATCCACTTCGACGTCAAGGTGGTTGACTTCGCTTCGCTGTATCCGTCTGTCCTAGCGCGTTGGAACCTCAGTTACGAGACGATTAGATGCCCTCATGAGAGCTGTAAGAAGAACATGGTTCCTGAAACGCCTCACTGGGTATGCGCGAAGAACAGAGGCTTGCAGAGCTCGATCATCGGAGCGTTGAAGGAGGTCAGAGTTGGGATCTACAAACCACGAAGCTCCGACCGCAACCTGCCAGAGGGCCCGAGGAGGTGGTACGATGTTGTCCAGAAGGCCATCAAGGTCTTCCTCAACGCGTCTTACGGCGTCTTCGGGTTCGAGGAGTTCCCTCTTTACTGTCCACCCTTAGCGGAGAGCACAGCCGCGATTGGAAGGCACGTCTTCAAGTCGGCGATTGAAAAGGTCAGGGAGCTGGGAGCGATAATCGTTTACGGCGACACCGACTCCCTTTTCCTGAAGGGAGCTAATGGTGTGGTTCTGGAGAGTCTGATCAAGTGGGCCTCCACCGGGCTCGGTCTGGACCTCGAACCTGACAAGCAGTACGTCTACATCGTCTTTTCAGCGAGAAAGAAGAACTACTTAGGGCTGACCACGAAAGGAGTCGTTGACGTAAAGGGACTCACAGGAAAGAAGAGGCACATACCAGACTTCATAAGAGAGGCCTTCAACTCGATGCTGCAGGAGCTCTCCACCGTCAAGACACCTGAGGACTTGGAGATGGTGAAGAAGCACATCGCCGATCTGATTAAGGGCTGGCACACGAAGCTCAGGAAGCGAGAGTTCGAGCTAAGCGAGCTAGCATTCAGCGTCATGCTCTCTAAACAGCCGGAGAGTTACACGGAAACTACGCCACCTCATGTGAAGGCTGCTAAGATCCTGCGACAACACGGCGTACACGTGACGTCGGGGGACATCATCAGGTACGTCAAAACCAAAGACAAGCTAGGTGTAGCACCTCTTCACCCGAACGTGAAAGTCTTAAAGGATCAGGTCGATGTAGACAAGTACATCGAGTACATGAGGTCCACGTTTGAGCAGGTCCTTGACAGCCTCGACATGGACTTCGATGTGATCGTAGGCGTGGGCAGCTTAGAACAGTTCTTCGCGTGACGGTGTTCGTTTTCAGTTTATCTCAAGGCAGATAACGGTAGACTAGGTGGTCCCGTGAGGTCGAAGGGTCTGACCTATCCTATGATTCCACTCACATTCGCTATCCTATCGCTTTGGCTCGGCCTCTCTTCTGACCAAGCGATAGCGACCGCCATCTTCACTGGAATAATCGGAGGAACGCTGCTCTTCTGGAAGTTCAGGTTGGCTTTCGCTCTGGTCGGCGTCTTTCTGTTGATGTCGACTCGGTTGCTTGACGTAACGACCTTTATCGAGTTCGCGAGTTTAGACGTCATAGTGTTTCTCTTGTGCATGATGACAGTAATAGGGTTCCTAGAGGAGAGAAGGTTCTTCGAGGTCGTTGTTGATAGGGTTTTGGAGCTCGGGGGAGGCCGCGCTGACAGGCTCATCCTCATCCTGATGTTGATGTCGGCGCTCTCAGCAGCCCTCGTCGATGAAGTCACCTCGATACTCTTCATGATGTCCTCTGCCATTGCCCTAGCTGGAAGGTTTCAGGTCTCACTGATTCCGCTGATGCTGATGACCGTCTTCGCGACGAACATTGGAAGCAGCGCCACAGTCGTCGGAAACCCGATAGGAGTTCTGATCGCGCTTAACTCAGGATACGGGTTCTTAGACTTCCTCAGGTGGGCCACTCCTCCAGCCATTCTGGCAACGTTGGTCACTTACGCAGTCTGTAGGATCTACTTCAGGGCGTTCGTGGCAGACCTCGACGCCAAGCTGAAGTCTGCTAAGGTTGTGACTACGAGAGTTGCTGGGAACCCCACAGCGGAGGAGAAGATTAAGATCGACAGGGCATCGCTGCTCGTCTTCCTAGTAGTTATAGGAGGGCTAGTGCTCCATACCCCGATCGAAGAGCTGCTCGGCCTGAAGAAGAACACGATGCTGATCGGCGTCGCGATGGCGGGTGCGGGGACGGTCTTACTGATCGAGAGAGAAAGGGCGAGAGAGCTGATAGAGCGACGAGTTGACTGGTGGACACTGACCTTCTTCATGCTGTTCTTCGCTTCAGTCGGGACGCTTAGGTACACTGGCGTCACGGCCCTCATAGCCGGCGGGTTAAACGTCTTCTTCGCCTTACCCGACTACATTTGGATACCTGCCTTCTTCTTAGTGGTAGGTTTCATGAGCGCCTTCATGGACAACGTCTTAGCCGTTGCCTTCTGGATCCCAATTGTTAAGGAGCTAATTTCTACAGACGCTGTGAGTTCAGTAATCTGGTGGGTCATGCTCTTCGCAGGCACATACATCGGTAACCTCACCATGATCGGTAGCACAGCTAACATCGTCGCGATCGGCATGATCGAGAGACAGCGGCTTGGCCACGTCACCTTCCGACAGTGGATCAAACCAGGCGTAGTCGGATCGATGCCCGCATCCCTTGTGGCTATCATATGGTCACTGCTGAACTGAACATCCTTTAAGAAGAAGGCTGAAGAACTCAATATTGCGATGAGGGGTCTGGCCAGGTCGATCCTATGGAGATGAGAGCGATCTTGAGCGCCGAGCGTGACCTTGTTTGAATTCTCAATAAAGAGCAGAATAACAGATTAAAGGGTTCGCATCGGTTAACAAAGTGTAAGTTATTCGACTCTCAGCTGTCGAAGTAGAGGTAGAACTCGTATGGATGCGGTAGCGCGCTTACGGTCTTGAATTGCGACAACTCCCACTCAACTAAGGCGTCGATGACGTCGTCCGTGAAGACCGGCCTTAGGAAATCCCTGTCAGAAAGCAGGCTCTCGACCGCCTCTTTGAGGCTTCCAGGTAGCTCGCGTATCCCGAGCTCCCTTCTCTTCTGGGGCGTCAGGTGGTAGATGTTCTCATCGACCGGATCCCCAGGGTCGATCTTCCGTTTGATGCCATCGAGACCAGCCATGAGCATCGCGGAGAAGCAGAGGTAGGGGTTGGTAGAGGGGTCAGGCGTCCTGAATTCGACTCGCTTCGAGTTAGCGGCCTTCTTCGTTCCCCTCACGTATATCGGTACCCTGATGTTAGCTGACCTGTTCGACCTGCTCCAAGCTATGAAGATGGGTGCCTCATAGCCCGGCACCAACCTCCTGTATGAGTTCGTGGTTGGTGCGACGATCGCCGCCAGAGCCCTGCTGTGCGTCAAGAGGCCTCCAATGAAATATCTGGCAAGCTGACTGAGCTCTGCATATTCATCGGCGGGGTCGTAGAACAGATTGGTCTTGTCCTTCCAGAGGCTCACGTGAACGTGCATCCCGGAGCCGTTGTCCCCGTATATTGGCTTAGGCATGAAGGTCGCGATCAAGCCCATCTGCCTCGCCACGTTCTTCGCGACGTACCTGTAGGTCTGAGCCTTGTCGGCCATCCTCAATAAAGAGTCGTAGCGCATGTCTATCTCGCACTGACCTGCAGTCGCGACCTCGTGATGGTGGGCGTCGATTTGTATGCCGAAGTAGTCCAATAGGCACTGGCACATCTCGTTCCTATAATCCATGAGGGTGTCTTGAGGAGGAGCTGGGAAGTAGCCCTCCTTGTACCTTATCGGATATCCAGAGCCGTCAGCGGAGGAGTTCCACGCTCCCTCTTTCGACTCGATCTGGAAGCCCATTCCCTTCTGAGGGGTCGCGACGTCCCAGTTGACTCTGTCGAAGACGAAGAATTCGATCTCCGGCCCCCAGTAGGAGACGTCAAAACCCTGCTCCTTGAGGTACTGCTCTGCCCGCTGAGCCACGAACCTCGGGTCTCTGGAGAACCTACCCTCCCCGAACCCTCTGTAAACGTCTGCGATCATCCTAGCTGTCTTGACACCATCTAAACCCCAAGGCAACAGCGCAAACGTCGTGGCGTCTGGCCTCAAGACCATGTCAGATTCGTATATTTCGGCGAACCCCCTGATTGACGACCCGTCGAGCTTGGGTACTCCCTCGATGAAGTGTTCGATGTCGAAGTACTCCGACGTCACGGTGACGTGCTGAAGCTTCCCCGGAAGGTCCGTGAACTGTAGATCAACGAACCTCACGTTCTCCTGCTTTATTAGCTCCATAACCTGCTCCGGCGTCGTCTCCCACGGCGTCACTCTAGCCTTCTCATAGGCTGCCAGTACCATTTCGCGGCCTACCGATCGCGTCAATCTATAAGTTTTCTTCTCACCCAAGACGTTTGTCTAAGAGAAAGGTAAATTTGGTGTTTGATTGTACAAAAAGCATGAGCAAGGATGTCGAGCTGGACGAACTCGACGTAACCATTTTGAAGGAATTGATTGAGGATGGTAGAAGTTCGTTCAGGGAGATAGCGAAGAAGCTGAACACATCTGTCGGGACCGTAGCCAGCAGGGTGAAGAGAATGGAATCGATGGGCGTGATAAGGGGTTACACGGCGCTGATAGATGCCGAGAAGCTAGGTTTTGAGCTCACCGCGATCACGTCCGTCACGGTCTCGAGAGGGAAATTACTCGAGGTCCAGAGAGAGATCGCATCGCTAGCCAACACGGTCGCGGTCTACGACGTGACCGGCGTCGTGGACAGCATTGTGGTCTCAAAGTTCAGGAACAGGCAAGAACTCAGCGAGTTCACCAAGAGGATCTTAAGCATCCCCTACGTGGAGAGGACCAACACCCACATCGCTCTCACGATTGTAAAGGAAGACTTCAGGGGCCTGCTCAAGTCTTTAGGAGAAGTTCCTCCTGCGAAGAGGGGGCCCGCGAAGAGGCCAGAGGTAGAGGGCTACGGTTGACCTCGAGAGAGGTAGCATATGAGCTCCCTGAGAATCGGTTTGGCTCAGGTTTCGAGCAGGATAGGGGACGTGGAGTGGAACTTGAAGAAGCACCTAGCCGTGCTCAATGAGGCCCAGTCGAAGAAGGTAGACCTTCTGATCTTTCCGGAGTTATCGCTCTGTGGATACGTACTCAGGGACTTGGCCTATGAGGTCTCCAAGGCAAGCAGAGCCGCGATATCTAAACTCAGAGGGGCGTCGAGGGAGTGCACGATTGTGCTCGGCTCAGTCGATGAGGTGAGGCCGGGCATCCTTAGGAACACCGCTTTCGTCGTCGGAGAGGGGAAGTTGATCGCCCGTGTCCCCAAGTTCTACCTGCCAACTTATGGCCTCTTCGAAGAAGCGAGGTACTTCGAACCTGGGGACCCACTCCGGGACGTTAGAACCGTCAATGTAAGTGGGTTCGAGATAGGGGTCTCAATCTGTGAGGACCTTTGGCATCCTGAACCGGCTGAGGCGTTAGCGAGGAAGGGGGCCGAGCTGATCGTGTGCATCGCCGCATCTCCCGCAAGGGGCATAGGTTCTGGGCGCGGAAGGGGTAGCCGCATCTGGATCAGAGACGCCTGGCACGCAATCCTCAAGGCGACCGCGATCACCAACACGGTCCACGTGGCGTTCGCAAACCTAGTCGGCCCCGAAGACGAAGAGTACTTCTGGGGAGGCTCGATGGTGGTGGGTCCTGATGGAGACGTTCTCTGCGAGGGGAAGCTGTTTGAGGAGGACTTAGTCACTTGTGATGTTGACATCGAGGATAACGCGCGCGCAAGGAGGTTCAGCTCATTCAGAGTCCATCAGCGAGGTTTTCATCAACTCCTCTCGGACCTTTAGCCTTGAAGTCCGAGGACCGATTTCATCTGATTGCATCTTGCGCGACTTCTGCGCTGCTCGTCGAGCTGCTCGCGACTCCTAAACCCGGACTCGTTGACCGTCGCAGAGACCTACGAGAACTCAACGCGGTCCGCATGCAAGCGAGCGCCTCATCGCTGTACAGGTGGTTCTATCGAGGTGCTGAGCTCGGTTCGAGGGGTCTACGCCCTGGAGTGCTGGGGAAATTGATACTGAACGCGGTCAGGTCATCCCTTTCAGCTCAATCCGGTGGCAACGCCCATCTAGGTGCGATACTCCTGCTCATGCCGCTCTGCATGGCAGCAGGAGCGTCCCTAGGTTCCGAGTACGATCTACGAGAAGCCAAGTTGAGACGTTCAGTCAGGAATGTCATCAGCTCAGCGGGCTGGAGCGACACGTTTAACGTCTTCCAAGCGATCAGAGTCACAAGGCCTGCAGGGCTTGGAGTCGTACCCTATCTAGACGTCACAGATGACCGAACGTACGTCGAGGTCAGGAGAAAGAGGATCAAGCTGTTAGACGCGCTTAGCTCCTACAAGGGCAGAGACTCGATAGCAGATGAGCTGATCATCGGTTACCCATTGACCTTCGACGTCTGCTTGACGGAGATGAGGCGAGTCCTAAGAGCGAACGGAGACCTAAACGACGCGATCGTGAACGGGTTGCTTGCCGTGATGGCCAAGAGAGTTGACTCACACATCGTGAGACGAAACGGACTGCATCTTGGAAGGTACGCGAGCCACTTGGCGATGCGTGCTCTCAGAGAGGGTGGTGTCCTCACCGAGCGTGGGAGGAGGCTACTTCAACAGATGGACAACGTCTTCAGAGAGAAGGACATTCGCCCGGGTTCGTCCGCAGACGTTGTGGACGCCGCGACCTTCGTCCTTCTGCTCGTGGACCGCGTCAAACCCTGAGCGGTTTCGCAGGTCTTCCGATCACGGCAGAAGCGATTCTGATCGCATCGAGAGTCGACCTGACGTTGTGGGTGCGAATTAAATCGGCCCCGTTCATCACGGCGACCACTTCAGACGCTATCGATCCAAAGACCCTCTCGTCGGTGACCTGCCTCCCGGTCAGCTTGCCTATGAACCCCTTCATCGAGGCCCCGACCAGCAGCGGCCTCCCCAAGTCCCTCATCTCATCGAGTCTCTTCAGGATCTCCACATCGAGTTGGTACCATTTCGCCGAAGAGTGGTTTCTGTGAAAGCCGACTCCCGGATCTAGAACGATGCGCTTCTCGTCGATGCCGACTGAGAGTGCTCTGCTCATAATCTGCCTAAGCTGTGACTTGATGCCAGAGATTACGTCCCCCTCTCTGACGTCCCGTGCCATGAGGATGAGCGAGACACCAGAGTCAGCTATCTCTTTCAGCACCTCACTCAAGTGGGCCAGCCCACGAACGTCGTTGATCGCATCGACTCCAAGTTTGAGGCCTTCCAACGCAGGCTTCACCCTGGACGTGTCCAAGGATACGGGAACGTCTACTGCGTCCCTCACAGCCTTTATCGCCACACGGACTCTAGCTGCTTCGGTGTCCTCAGGGACTTCAGCGTCTAAATATGGTGCGGAGGATGCACCACCTATGTCGATCACGTCCACTCCCTCCTCGACCATTCTCGATGCGGTCTCAGAGATCTCCCTCGGATCCGTCCTCACGGACGCCTTGTGAAACGACTCAGGGCTCACGTTGATGATGCCTAAAATCGCGACGGCATGACCCTCTCCCACCTCTACTTTGCCTATTCTTGCGATTCTCCGCATAGCCCTTTTGGATGTCAGGGTACGAGATTATAGGTTGTGCACCTCTTCGGTTGGGTCAAGCCTTAAAGTCACGCCGAACCTGATGTGGCCGAATGAGGCTCCAGATGGCTTACGACGACCTAGTTCAGAGGAAGGGGACATCACTCTCGCTGAGCTTGGACCCTCCGCTTGAGCGTTTGGGGACTGTCGGTGCTAGGTACGAATACTGCAAGAGGGCGATAGAGGAGCTCTCCGATTACGTTGTAGCTGTGAAGCTCAACGAGAACTTCATACGCGGTATGTCATCGGAACAGGTGAGGTCCCTCAACGAGGAAGCCAAGTTCAGGGAGTGCATCACCCTCCTAGACTGCAAGATGAACGACGTCGAGCACACCGTGTTCGGAGGCGTGCTGACGATCTCGGAGCTCGGTTTCGACGGCTTCACCTTCAACCCCATAATCGGGAACTCGGAGGCCTTGGTTAGAGAGGCATCCTTGAGGGGGTTGTGGACATTCGCGCTCATACTGCCCTCCTCACCCGCATCCTCTGGGACCTATCTGGCCGGCCTCTCAAACGGTATGAGGCTCTACGAAAGGCTGCTCGAAGACGCGGTAACGGCTGGCTCTGAGGGGTTCGTTGTCGGCGTAGGGCCTCACCTCGAAGGTTCCATTCTGAAGACCATAAGGAGGAGAGCCGGTGATGACGCGGTTATCCTTCTTCCCGGGTTAGGGGCACAGGGAGGCGAGCTCAGGGTAGCGGCGCGATATGGCGGAGAACGACTCCTCTTCAACTACGGCAGGTCGATACTTCTCGCGCCGTCTCCGCCCTCGAGGGCGAGGGAGCTCAGAGACGAGTCTGAGAGGCTACGGGCCAAATTCTCGGTGTCGGAAGCGCTGGTCGAGTGCCAGGGCGCGGTTGTAGAGTCAAAGGAGCCGATCAGGCTGTCTAGCGGGAAGCTCTCCCATTACTACATAGACACGAGGACCCTCTACTCCTTCCCAAAGTCCAGAGATAAAGTCGTGCGTTTGATGGTCGCTGCCGTGAGAAGGATAGTTCAGGGTTCAGACTTCAAAGTCGCAACCACCGCGACTGCCGGCATACCGATCGCGTCCCTAGTAGCCGATAGGCTCAGAGTAGGTCTGGTCTATTACAGGTCAGGCGCCAAGGACCACGGCCTCGGGAAGAAGATTGAGGGGATGGTAGGGAGGGAAGAGAAGTTCATTGGTGTAGACGATCTCTCCACTACAGGCCGAACGGCTTTAGAGTGCGTCAGAGCCTTGAGAGAGGCAGGGGGAACGATCTCCGAGTACTTCGTCGTGATGGACAGGGGCGAGGGCGCGAGGGAGGCGCTTGCGTCCGAGGGTGTGAGGCTTCACGCGCTCTGCAACGTTGACGATGAGTTTTGGGAGATCATCAGGGAGGCAAGGTCGTCGTAGCATGAGTAGGATCGACCTAGTAATCAAGAACGCTACTGTCGTGACTTCAACAGAGGTTTTTAGAGCTACTATCGGCGTCGAGAGCGGAAGGATATTCTCCATCGGAACGGAGGTGACCGTGCCACGTGGGGAAAGGGAGATAAACGCATCAGGGCTGATAGTTCTACCTGGTATAATCGACGAGCACGTGCACTTCAGGGAACCAGGCATGGAGTACAAAGAGGACTTCAGAACCGGCTCTATGGCGGCAGCTGCAGGAGGAGTCACCACGGTACTCGACATGCCCAACACGTTGCCTCCGACCGTCGACGGTGCGTCGTTCGACCTGAAACGGCAGAGGGCCTCCGAGAAGTCTCTTGTTGACTTCGGCCTCTACGGCGGTTACAAAAGGAAGGACACGAAATCGCTCGAAGAGCTAATGGCGCGCGGTTCGATTGGACTGAAACTCTACATGTCCGAGACCACAGGTATCTCGGAGTTCCCTGAGGACTGGGAGGTTATCGAGGCCATGCGAAGGTGTTCTCAGCTCGGCCTGAGAGTGGGCGTTCACGCGGAAGACGGTAAGATGATACTAGCACTTAGGGAGGCGCTTAAGGCAGTCGGTCGTCGCGACCCCCTAGCGCATCTGGAGTGCAGGCCAGTTGAGGCCGAGGTGTTTGCCGTATCAAAGGTCCTGACCGCCGCATGGCTCACAGGTGTGAGGATACACATCTTCCATGTGACCTCGGACCGATGTGTTGAGCTTGTGGAGTCCTTCAGGTCGCTTGGTGTTGAGGTCTCACTCGAAACCTGCCCTCACTACCTGTTGCAGGACGGAGAGGAGATCATGACCAAGCTCGGCAACGTCGCGAAGGTCAACCCACCCATCAGGAGAAGAGCAGACTCAGAGCGGCTGTGGGACGCTCTCAAGGGCGGAAAAATAGACGCTATCGGTTCCGATCACGCACCTCACCTCCCCGAGGAGAAGATAGTTGAGGACGTTTGGTCGGCTGCCTCTGGTTTTCCCGGAGTCGAGACGATGCTTCCGCTGATGCTGGACCAAGTAAACAAGGGCAAGATCTCGCTCAACGAAGTTGTCAGGTTGATGTCGGAGAATCCAGCACGCATATGGGGTCTTTATCCGAGGAAGGGGTCGTTGAATATCGGGTCTGATGCCGACATGACTATCGTTGACATTCGACTGGTCAGAAGAATTTCGGCCGATGGGCTCCACAGCAAAAGCAAGGTGACGCCTTTCGATGGGCTGACAGTGAAGGGGTGGCCTGTCTACGCTGTCGTGAGGGGTGAGATCGTCTTAGAGGGAGGTGAGGTACTCGAGGGAGCTAGACGAGGAGAGCTCGTGGTTCCGATGAGGTTAGGGGGCGGTGGATCCGGACGGATCGGCTACCCCTCAGGTACGGAGTGAGGGAGGTTCAGTCGCGCACGTCTTCCCAGCAGCAGACGAGCCGCGCCTTAGTGCTGCTCCCTCCCGGGCCTGACACGTTTCGGCGCGTGCGGGTCTCAGAGGCCCTCCCTACGAAGGGCGTGAAACCCTGCCCGGCTCCGCTAGGACGCGCGTTCATCCCTCTCCGACCCTCCTCCTTTCCCTCGAGGCAGCCTTTCCGCACGGTTGCTGGCCCCCGCGTACAGCCCGTTTCGGGTCCGTCAGAGGGGGAGGGCTAGCCCCCCAGCCCTGCCCACCGCCCCTTTAGAGAGATCTGACCCTGAGTATTAATGAGTTGCGCGATCGGAGTCGGAAAACCTCTGGAACGAATTTAATCGTGTGAGCTAGCTCTCGGGAGAATTGAGTCATGGGCTGAGAGCGATCCTTCTGCTCGGGCTGATCAGCATGTTCGGCGACTTCGTTTACGAGGGAGGTAGGGCCATAGCACCCGATCTCCTCAGGCAGATGGGTCTGACAGCCGCAGGGGTCGGGCTCGTGACGGGTGTCGCGGAGCTCGCCGGTTGGATATCGAGGCCGATCGGCGGTGCGATCGCGGACCGAATGGGTAGATACGACGTGATGGTCAGGGTAGGGTATGGCTCGCTCTTCGTGATCCCAATAATGGCCATTGCGCCCAACTGGGCTGCGCTCGCGGCGATCGTCTTCGTCGAGAGGGTGGCCAGAGGGCTGAGGGTGCCTGCAAGGGATGCGATGCTCGCTAGCGTGAGAGGAAAGGTTGGTCTGGGGTCGGCGTTCGGCCTGCACGAATTCCTTGACCAGTTTGGCGCCACGGCAGGTCCGTTGATGATCGCAGGCGCAGCCGCTATTCACGGAGACCTGAGGGCCGCTGTTGTGTATACGGTCTTGCCCTACGCCGCTCTGTTCGTACTGATCTCTAGGCTTCCGACTGTAACGGTCAACAAGGGCCCTGACCCGCGCTCTCCTGCATCAGGTGGTGGTGTGCTCACCTACACGCTTGCGGCCACCTTGAACGTTGCAGGTCTACTACCTTTATCGATCGTCCTCTACAAGGTCTCTGGATTGGCTGAGGGGGACGAGTGGCTAGTCCCGTTGACTTACTCGATCGCCATGATCACTGACGCGCTAGCAGCGATCCCCTTAGGTCGGGCCCTCGACAGGTTCGGAGTTCGGGTTCTCGGCCTCACGATGCTTTTGAGCGTCGTTCCCGCCGCTTTGCTCGTGAACGATGTCTACACTTTAATCCTCTGCGCAGGTCTTATAGGCGTGGTGATCGGAGCTCACGAGTCGATCTTCCGGGCAGTAGTCGCACAGATCGCCCAATCGGGGCCCCTCGGCTCGGCTTATGGGCTTTTCGGACTCGGTGTGGGCATGGGTTATTCGGTCTCGGGATTGGTCTTCGGGCTGATGGTAGACCTGAGCTACGGCCAAGGAGCTATGTTAGGGTACGCGCTGATCATGCAGCTGCTCTCGCTCTACTTCCTGCGATCCGCAACCTCTCCCAAAAGCGTAACCGGTTGATTGGCAAAACCTATGAGCAGCTAAAGCGATCAGTATGTCGGTGGCAACCATCAAGATCGAGGAGGTACCTGGAGCACCTGCCAGTCTCTGGACCGAGGGCGTCTCGGGCCGCGTGAAGTGCACGGCTTGTGCGAGGTACTGTCAGATCGGAGAGGGGCAGATCGGGCTCTGCGGAATTCGGGGGGTCGTCGGAGGTAGACTCTACCTCTTCGTGTACGGTAGGGTTATTGCGAGCCACGTGGATCCGATCGAGAAGAAGCCCGTAACACACTTCATGCCCGGCACGAAGATCTTCAGCATCGCGACCACCGGTTGCAACTGGCTCTGCGCCTATTGTCAGAACTTCGATATCAGCCAGCGGCGTAAAGTTGAGGGCATAGAGGTTACACCGGAGGAGGTAGTCGAGGCAGCGATAAGATACCGGTCACACGGCATAGCGTACACCTACAACGAACCGACGATCTTCATGGAGTTCGCCCACGACGTAGGCGTTATCGCCAAGAGAAGAGGGCTGATCAACGTCTTCGTTACGAACGGGTACTGGACGCCCGAGTCGGTGAGCATGGCGAACGAGTTCTTAGATGCCGCTACCGTGGACTTCAAGGGCAACGGAGAGGTCAGCTTCCTTCGGAGATACGTTGGTGTGCCTGACGCCGAACCCATCTTCCAGACGCTGCTCGAGATCCGCGACAGGACAAAGATCCACGTCGAGATCACGGACTTGGTTGTTCCTGAGATCGGCGACGACTTGGACGCTGCTAGGAAACTGGTCAGGTGGGTTCACAACAACCTAGGCCCGGACACTCCAATCCACTTCCTTAGGTTCCACCCCGATTACAAGCTGATGCACCTGCCTTGGACACCGGTCGAAACGCTGGAGAGGCACCACAGGATCGCAAAAGAGGAGGGAATGAACTACGTTTACATCGGGAACGTCCCGGGTCACCCCTACGAGAGCACCTATTGTCCCGGGTGCGAAACCATGGTCGTCGAGCGTTACGGGTTCGACATCGTTGATTGGAGGCTCGAGAAAGACAACAGGTGCCCAAGTTGCGGTTACAAGGTCTCCATAGTCGGATCGCCCCCAGCCGGATACAGCGAGGATCGCAGATTCATTCCCGTCGCTTGGAAGAAGAAACGATGATCACGTACCGCTGCTTCAGTAGACTCTTTCGGCGGGCATGTACTTCGTAATGATCACGGGCTTGTAATCGAACTCGAAACCATCAGCCGTTCGTCTCACGAGAATGTGCTTTAACCAAGCGTCGTCGTCCCTTCTCGGGTAATCCGTCCTGAAGTGAGCCCCCCTGCTCTCGGTCCTCTTTAGCGCCGCGGCTGCGATGACTTCACTAGCCTCAAGCATAGATTCCACCTCAAGCACGTTGACGAGATTGGTGTTGTATGTTCTGCTCTTATCGACTACTCCGAGCCTGAACTCGGACTTGAGCCTCCTTAGCTTACGAAGTCCTTCCTCCATAGACTGTTCGTTCCTGAAGGCGTGGAAGTGTTGCTCCATGATGTTCTGGAGATCTGACTTGACCTGATAGGGGTCCACGCTCGGTGCAGGGCCCATCAGGATGTCGAACAACCTACGCTCCTCTGCTACAATCGACTCCGCAGGCGGATCAGGCTCACTATGAGCCAAAGCGTACTTCGCTGCCTCCCTCCCTGTGATCTTACCCCACACCAGACACTCGGTAGTTGAGTTGGAGCCCAATCGGTTTGCGCCGTTCATCGTGACGCAAGCTGCCTCACCCGCGGCCCAGAGACCGGGCAGAGCCGTCGCCCCGTTTATGTCGACGTCTATACCTCCCATGTAATAGTGAGCGACCGGCCTAATTGGGACAGGCTCGCTGAGCGGGTCGATTCCTCTGAGCTTCAGACAGATCTCCCTGATGCTGGTGAGCCGCTTTATCAGCTTCTCGTGGTCGATGACGGTCAGGTCCAAGTTCACGTACTCGTAACCGCTCTCTTCGTCCCTGAAGCCCCTGCCCTCCTTTATCTCGGTCAAGATGGACCTGGAGACGATGTCCCTCGGCGCAAGGTCTTTCATCTTCGGTGCGTATCTTTCCATGAACCTCTCACCTTTGGAGTTCCTGAGTACTCCGCCCTCCCCTCTCGAGGCCTCCGTGATCAGTATGCCGCTGGGTACGAGCCCTGTAGGATGGAATTGAACGAACTCCATGTCCTTCAATGGAACGCCTGCTCGATAGGCCATCACTATGCCATCAGGAGTTGAGCTGTGTCCGAAGCTCGCAAACGGATAGAGCCTCCCAGCGCCTCCCGTCGCGATAATGCCAGCTTTGGCTCTGAAGAGGGCGACGTCTCCTCGCTTGATGTCGAGTGCGATGAAGCCAGCGAAGTGTCCGTTGTCCTTGACTACCGAGAACGCGAACCACTCGTCGTAGAAAGTGATGTTGTCATGCTTCAAGCAAGTGCTATAGAGCGTGCTCATCTCGAAGAAGCCTACTCTGTCCTCCGCGAAGCAGGCCCTCGGATAACTTTGACCGCCGAAGAACCTCTGCGCTATCCTCCCGTCCTCCCTCCTCGCCCAGGGCATGCCCCAGTGCTCAAGCTGGATGATCTCCTTGGGTGCCTCTCTGACGAAGAGCTCGACCGCGTCCTGGTCCGCGAGGAAGTCGCTACCTTTGACCGTGTCCCACTCGTGCGAAGCGAAGGAATCGCCCTCCTCTGGGTATAGGACCGCGGCGGTTCCACCTTCGGCGGACACGCTGTGAGACCTCATTGGTTGGGTCTTGGTTACTACAGAGACCTTGAGTCTTTCGCCACCGGTCCTAGCGGCCTCGATGGCAGCCCGCAAACCAGCCAGCCCCGATCCCACTACAACCACGTCCGAGTCGATGACCTCCAACTCCCGCAACCGGATAATTTCGGAGTAGCTCTTAACGTTGTACACGTGTGCCCCGCGTCTATCGAGCGAATCGAGAGGTTCAGGAGAGCATCGGCGATGGTCGGAGACTAACCGCATCGTTTCGCTGATTTCTGAGGGTCTCGCTGAGGGCGCACGCAACGATCGAGCGGTCGTCCTTTGATAGCCACATGATGGATCAGCGATTGTTGAGCTGTCGTGAAAAACTTGAGGCCTTCATTAACTTCCCATGTGTTCAAGGGAACTCTACGAGTCGAGCGCGATTCCCTCTTCGTGTAGCGTTTCCCCTCTCATGAACCAATTACTGGAATTGAGCCTCTCAGGTGCATAATTCGCTTAATACATAATTTATTAGCTGAGGATCTCCTGGCTCGACGATGGCGGTCAGGGCAACCAGAACCGTTGCGTTGTGGGTCGTTCTATCGGCAATGGGAATCGCTCTCGCGCCGATTTTCTGGTTTCCTTTTCTGGGGACTAGGGCCTATCCTGGACAGCACATGGTGAACGTGCTCGCGGGAGTTATGCTAGGGCCTTTGAGTTCAACCGTAGTGCCTCTCATAGTGGGCACGGTCAGAATAGCATTGGGGCTCGGGACGATATTCGCCTATCCAGGAGGGATACCGGGCGCTCTCATGGTGGGAATTTTTCACAGATATTTGACGTCAAGGTTTCGCAGGCATGTGTTCAGATACCTCTCGGCACTCGCGGAGCCAATCGGTACGGTCCTGATAGGCGGGACGATTTCCTTACTCCTTCTCGCTCCGCTGATCGGTTCTGGGCCGCTTTTAGCTCTACTGAACGAGAGAGGTGCACTCGGCGCCTTGCCGGTCTTCTGGTCCGGATGGGCCGTAAGCTCCGTTCCAGGCTCGGTGTTAGGGTACGTACTGTGCCTCGCCCTCAACAGGGCCCTCCCTGAGCGGGCGCTCGAGTGGAAGCGGTGAGAATCAGTTCTCTCTTGGGCAAAAAGGTCCTGATTACTGGTGAGGCGGGTTCTGGGAAGTCTACAAGGCTCTTGGAGCTGCTGAAGGACGCAATCAACATGGAGTTGGTCGGCCACATAACGATCATCGACATGGCCCCAAAGAGAGCTGGGTGGTTCGGAGGTAAACTGAAAGAGTTAGACCCCTCCGTAAACGAGCTGAGATACCTGACCTCAGAAGATATCCTCGGCCCTAGGTTATCAGGAAGGAGTGCAGAGGAGGTTGCAGCGATCGCGAAGAGGAACGCCGGCCTCATCGAACCCTTGCTCATGGCTTACCTGAAGGCCCCCACGCCTCTGCTCTTCGTCAACGACGTGACGATCTACCTGCACACAGGCGATCTCGAGCTGCTTAAGTCGGCCATCGCGGCCTCTCAGACCTTCGTCGGCACCGCTTACGAGGGCGTCAAGCTCTCTGAGGACAGGGGCTCCGGACTGACTAAGATCGAGAGGGAGAGGCTCGAAATCCTGAAGTCTTGGGTAGACGCCGTGATCGCGCTCTAAGCTCCAGCTCTTGAAGCACGTTTATCACTCAGACGGCCCTTCAGGGGGCATGGAACTCCGAGGCCGCGCGTCGTATGAGCTGCTACTCGAGAGAGTGAGGCTCCAGCTTAGGACCAAGTCCTCAGCCTCCGGAGAGAGGGAGATCGCGCTGAGGCCGTCACTCTTTCACGACGAGCGTCGAACTATCGTCATGAATTTCAGGCAGCTCGCCAACTCCCTTAACCGCGAGCCCGAACACATAGCGAGGTTCGTCTTCAAGGAGAGCGGCAAACCAGGTACCCTCGAAGGCGACAGGTTGATCCTCAACGGCAAAATAGGAGATCAGGAGTTTGCTCGGCTCCTGCAGCTCTACTTCAAGGAGTTCGTCAAATGCCCGATCTGCGGAGGAATTGATACGCAGATTCAAAGGGAGAAGAAGTTCAGGTACCTAGTCTGCGAGGTCTGCGGAGCTAGGTCACCAGTTAGAAAGATTTGAGGTATACGTGAAGGTTTATCAACGGACTTCCTGCACGCGTTGCAGCTATGGCCCGATCCGTCTTCTCGAAAATATGGGAGGAACACGTCATAGCGGAGCGGGATGAGGGAACTTCACTGATTTACGTTGACAGGCACTTCACGCATGAGGTGACCTCACCGATAGCCTTTGACAACCTCAGAACAGCTAAGCGCAAGGTGCGAAGACCGGACCTCACGTTCGCGGTGATGGACCACAACGTTCCTACCTATGACAGAGCTCTCCCCGTAACCGAGGAGATGTCCGCTGCACAAATGGAGGCCCTTAGGAAGAACGCGCGTGACTTCGGAATTACCCTCTTCGATTACTTCAGCCCCTATCAAGGCATAGTGCATGTGATTATGCCAGAACTAGGACTAACACTTCCTGGCCTGACGATAACCTGCGGAGACTCTCACACTAGCACACACGGCGCGTTCGGAGCGGTAGCGTTCGGAATCGGGACGAGCGAGGGAGAACACGTCTTCGCGACTCAGACTATCTGGATCAAGAGGCCTCGAGAGATGAAGGTCGAGGTGAAAGGTGAGATTGAGAGAGGAGTGGTCGCGAAGGACGTGATTCTCAAGCTGATAGGCGAGATCGGCACCGGTGGTGGGATAGGACACGTCATGGAGTTCGCTGGGGAGACAGTCGATCGTATGAGCGTCGACGACAGGATGACTCTCTGTAACATGTCCATCGAGGGTGGAGCTCGCACGGCCATCACAGCCCCTGACGAGAAGGTCTTCAAGTTCATCGCTGGCAGACCTTTCGCTCCTGAGGGAGAAGACTGGGACGCTGCCCTTAGATACTGGAGATCATTGGAGTCTGACACCAACGCTTACTACCATAAGAGAATAGAGCTGGACGTCAGCACGCTGGAGCCACAGGTCACTTGGGGGACTAACCCAGCTCAAGTCACTGACGTGACAGGTGAGGTGCCATCTCCGAACCAGTTCGAGGACAAGAACGCAAGGAGCGCCGCTGAGAGGGCGTTGAAGTATATGGGCCTCAGCCCTGGCCAAAGGATCACCGACATCAAAGTGGACGTGGTCTTCATAGGGTCCTGTACCAACGCGAGGCTATCGGACCTCATACAGGTCGCCAGTCTCGTTAAGGGCAAGGAGGTCGCAAAGGGTGTAAAGGCGGTGGTCGTACCCGGATCGATGTTGACGAAGCGCTGGGCAGAGAGGCTAGGGATCCACTCGCACCTGATAAAGGCCGGTTTCGAGTGGCGGAACTCAGGCTGTAGTTACTGCATCGCTATGGCACCGGGTGACTTCGTTGAACCAGGCAAGAGGTGTGCGTCTACCTCGAACCGCAACTTCGAGAATCGTCAGGGACCCGGTTCGAGGACCCACCTACTCAGTCCACTGACTGCTGCCGCAACCGCCTTAGAAGGGAAGTTCGCCGATCCAAGAGATCACGACATAGCTCCGGTTGATGAGGTCGTTACTGACCTCGAGCTATATGAGTGGTTACGGGAGAGATATCAATTTTAACCAATCGAGCGTCCAGTAGGACAAAGATCGTTCATGAAGTCACATCCTGCCAAGATAAGGGTATACGGTATGAGCGTAAATTTTCTATTTTAACAATTTTGAATTTTATCGTTTTTGTATTTGTCGAATTTCGAAAACGCAAAAGGCACTTCCCGTGTTTATGCACTCAACTTCCTCTACAATGAACTCTTCATCGCCCACTTGCCTGAACAAAGCTTCCAACACACCGGCGAAAAAGTAACCTGTCCTTGTCTCGGGTTTCACTTCGGAGATGCTCGCGCAGTCTGCAAGGTCCTTAACAATGATTTTGATGACCTCGTCGTCGCTACTAACGACCCTAATGTCACTGGCTAGGCCTAATGCGTTCGAAGCTTCTCTTAGGATCTGAATTAGGCCAATTACGTCTCCCACGAGGGCCTTAAATGCACCTGCGAACTCTCCTACCCTTCTCCCAGCTTGACGCATGATCGCGAAGGCCGAGGCACCCAGCGCCTCGTAAAAGGTGAGGTAAAGTTCTTTGAAGAGCGCTTGAGGCATGATGAACAACCTCTCTCCTAGGAAGGAGGGGAAGCCTCCCTTGACGCAGGACGCCATCCCTCTCAGTTCAGCCTCGTATATGTTGAGGCCTCTGACCTCAGAGATTAAGCTGATCTCACAAACGACTTCGCTTAGGCTCTCTCGAAGCTCGGAAAGGTCTGCTATGACGTTCAGTCCAATCAAGTTCCCGTTGACTGGCGGAATCCAGCTCATGATCCCGAGGACTTTAACGCCCTTCACCGAGAGGTATCCCATCACTCCCGCTATGGCCTTCGCGCCGCCCTCGACGACCAGCGAGATCGTTACGAGACGCCTGCCAGGATGATAGAATAACAGCGGCATCTCGTAGGACATGACTTTTCGCTTACAATGAAGGGAATAAAGCTATTCGCAGTCTGCTCATGTCACGTTAGGCCCTGTGTTTCGATGTTTCTGGTAAGACGGAGATGTTATCAACGCCTAGGTATGATTGTTGTGCATTTTACGGAGCCCCCTCTCTTGACCTCGAGTGGAGAGTTGGAGTCGTTCATCCCGTACTCGCGATACGGTAAACTTCTGGAGGCGCTGAACGAATCGGGTCTGAGTGTCGATGAGGCTGCGAGGGTGATCGTCGAGTTCGGCAAGATAAAGACCGAAAAAAGCGAGGATTCGAACGAGCCGCTGCGGGCGCTCGTGGAGAGGATGGTTGACGATGTAATTGCCAGAGAGAGGGACGAGCTCAACAGGCTCCGGGAGATCGCAGAGAACTTCAACGCTCTGGTAGCTCTCTTTTCCAATTCTGGAAGAGTGAGTCACGAGTCGCTAAGGCGAGTTGGTGCGCTCTTAGTGAAGTTGAGCACGGCGATGGAAGGAGGATCTGTTCAAGTTGACGCGCGCACTCTCGAGAAGTTGAGGTCGCTGCTTGCTGACCTAATCGGTCCGTCAATAAGAGAGAAGTTCGTGCCTCATTGGATGTTCTCAATGGTCGAGAGGAGCCTCAAAGAGGCGAGAGAGCTGTTGCGAGAGAAGGAGCTGGAGACGGAGAGGCTGAGGAGGGCCATGAGGGATGGTCGTTTGAGTGTACCGGCTGCGAAACTCTACGTCGTCAGCGGTCTTTTGATAGAGGAAGCTCCGTCGCGGTCCTCTGGATCCATATCAGCGCTCAGGTGCGAGCTTTGCAAAGAGGCGGTTCACGTTCAGCTGCCCGTGAGGGAGGAATGCGAAGAGGCGGCCAAAAGCGGTTCAGTTTTCAGGTTCCACTGCCCTTGGTGTGGCTCCCTCAAAGACCTTCCACCTGAAGTCGTACTAGCCATGGTAGAGGGCGCGCGTCCAAGTGATTACAGGGAGGCCATCAGGTCCTCTCCCTGACAGACACTGCGGCGGGCCAGGAGATTCGTCGATCGGTACGTGGTTATGGTGATGCGTAAGGGCTCAAATAGGGATGATGCTAGATCGAATCGGATTGAGGTTACCCCTCGAACCTCCTAAGGGTATGGACGATATTGGTCCGGAGGATTACGCGCTTCAAGAGAGGCTAGTGTACGCGGCTCGGTCCATCATGAGGCTATACGGCTATGTCCCCATCGAGACCCCTCCGGTTGAGCACTTCGAGGTCTTCGCGGCCAAAAGCGGCGAGGAGATACTGACTCACATGTATTCCTTCGAAGACGTGCACGGCAGGAAGCTGGTCTTGAGGCCGGAGATGACTGCAGCAGTCGCTAGGTTATTCGCCTCCAAGTTGAGCAGAAGACCCCTACCGCAAAGGCTGTCGTACATCTCAGACTGCTACAGGCTCGACGAGCCTCAGTGGGGACGGAGGAGGAGGTTCTATCACGCTGGTTTCGAGTTGATAGGTGTTCGTGATCCTTACGCGGACGTAGAGCAGGTCCTCATATGTAGAGACTTCATGGAGAGGGTTGGCATAAACGAGTTCAAGGTCAAGCTCGGTCATGTTGGAGTCCACAGGGCTGTGTTGGGACAGTGCGGACTGCAGGGAGAGGAGGCTGACGCCGTGCTCTCGCTGATAGACAGAGGCCGGATCGACGACGCCCTCGCACTCGTCAGAACAAGGTCCGAGGATGAAAGGGCCGCAGAGATCTACGGTGACCTTGTAACTAGCGAGATGGACGACCCTAGGTCGGTAGCAGAGGTGGTGAGAGGAATAGAGGCTACCAGACCATATCTTGAAGAGCTGAACACGGCCTTCGATGCTCTCAAGGAGTTGGTTGGAGAGCAGCGCCTCCGTTTCGTATCGGGCTTTGCGAGAGGGCTGAGCTATTACACGGGGATCATCTTCGAGGTCTACGGGCCGCTAGCTAACGTTGCACTTGCAGGAGGAGGTAGGTACGACGGGCTCATAGGCCTCTTCGGAGGGAGGGACTTCCCTGCTGTGGGGGTCGCGATCGGTATAACGAGAGTCCATCAATACATCGCGGACAGGATACGAGTGAAGACGGCTCCTGATCAGCCGAGCGTGATCGTTAAACCCCTCACGGATCGGGAAAGGCTCTACGCCTTGAAGATCGCAGGTTCGCTACGTGTCGCTGGTGTTAGTGTGGAGCTTGCGTTCCCGCACAAACCGCTTGGGGAGGAGCTCGGGTTGGCTGCAGAGAGAAAGATCAGGTACATAGCTCTTGTGGGTCCGAGGGAGAGGGAGAGGGGTTCAGTGACGGTAAGGGACCTCTTCAACGGTCAACAGTTCGAGCTCGACATCAGTTCGGTATCATCGGAGCTGGTGAACAGGCTTGGGGCAGGTTGATCCCAATCTTCTCCTGGAAGCAACATTAGTGCTAGTGTTCCTGGGCGTTCTCATCTGGCGAACTCGGGTCCTCGACATTAAGGGCACAGCTGCAGCCCTTGCGGTTGGCGCGGCCGTCTACTTCACAATCGGAAGAGGGGGGATAGTAGTGCTTCTGACCTTCCTGACGATATCTGCTGCGTTCACTAGGATAGGTTACGACCGGAAGAAGGCCCTAGACGCCGCAGAGCTAAAGGGCGGGATAAGGGGCTGGAAGAACGTTCTAGGCAATGGATCGGTAGCCGCGGGATCGGCAATCCTCTATCAGATCGACCCTTCAAGGTCCCACCTCTACTCAGTTGCGATGATCTGTTCGATAGCCGCAGTGTTCGCCGACACTCTTGCCACGGAAATTGGCCTGCTCAGCAGAGGCAGAGTACTCTCGATCATAGGTCTGAGGGAGGTCAGGCCCGGTGAGCCCGGTGGCGTTACCCTATACGGTTATGGCGGTGCAACGCTAGCGGGGGTTATGACATGGGCAGTCTCTGCCTTGAGCTTCCCGAACCCCCTCGGCGCAACGAACTTACTCGGCGCGACCCTTACCTCCGCCCTGCTGGGAACGACCGTCGATAGCCTCGTCGGTCAGCTCATCCAAGGTAGGTACGTATGCAAGTCTTGCGGCGTAGTCACCGAGCATCTGGAGCATTGCGGTCTCCCAACTACATTGGTCTCAGGCCTGAAGTTCGTAGATAATCACGTGGTTAATACAATATGTTCATTGACTGGGGCGGTAGTCGGCGTCGTTTATTTCTCGGTCACTTAACTTATCACCACTTAGACAAACCACTCCGAATCACGCCCTCTCTGTACTCAATGGGGTCGAATTCGTTGACACTCACGTTATCGACCTCTATCACCATCACAGAGTGAAGCCTCGCGTTATTTAGCTCCTCGAGCGTTATAGGAGGTCTGGAGTAGTAGAGATCGCAGAGGGCCCTCATCTCCTCTAGCTCTTGTTTCGTCCTCTTCGATGGCGGCTTAACCAACGCTTGATGGATTTCGAGGACGTTATAGCGCGGCGTAGCCAACGCGAACTTGTCTGCGTATGCGCTGTACCTCGCGACCTTGCTGACGATTCTGGCCCTCAGGTAAGTTAAGGGGTCGAGAGCGTGCTCAGGAGGCGTGAAGCCGGTCTCAATCTCCACGACCACCGTCCCACCCCCCTTCTTTCCGTAGACGTCACAAACCAAAGGTTCTCCCAGAGGGTGCTCAACGTCTACCTCATACCCTCTTGAGGCGAGATACGCCGCACAGACCACCTCCATCACGGAGTGGTTAATCTTCACGATCCCTCGCATGTTTAGGTCTACCAGTTTCTCCGCCACGCCCAATAGGACGTCCTTAACCCCGCGTCCATATCGGGATCCAATTACCTCCATGAGGGCCCATATGTCCTCGGCGAACTTATTGCTCATTCTCGTTATCACGCAGCGCGTCCAATTCCCGTTAACAGTCCAATTAGAATTTACGTGGACAATCAGTTCCGTTCGAGAGGCTAGGGTATTTTACCTGTTGCGATGGCTGGGTCCGGATTTTTATCCGACTCGAGGTGTCGAGCGTTAGGTTGATTGGGTCGAGGGCCCTCACGGACCTAAGGGTCTTCTTCTCCGGCGCAGCCGTCATGATCGTCGAGATCGCTGGCGGTAGGGTAATCAACGCCGTTTATGGTAGTTCCGCGGTCGTTTGGGGAGGAGTGATAGGTGTAGTCCTAACGGCGCTCGCGGTGGGGTACTACGTCGGAGGTAGGCTTGCAGACCGGTTCAACCCTAGGACGGTGATCACCATGATGATGCTGTGCGCTGGCGTCTACGTCTCCATGCTTCCCACGGTGATCGCCTTTTTGGGGTCAGCAGCTCAACTGGTCTACCTCGACGAGCGTTTAGGATCCGTTGTCATGGGGTCAGCGGTCGTGGGTGTGCCAAGCGTCTTCATGGGAGGCGTTGTGCCCTCTGCTGTAAAACACCTTTCTGAGGGGCGGGCAGGCATCGGATCGATCTCCGGTAACGTCTACGCTCTCTCGACGGCGGGCAGCATCGTCGGCTCGTTCTCAACGACCTTCCTCTTACTTCAATACGTCGAACTCAACCTCATCTTCCTAGCCACAGGCATCTCGATCCTACTTATTGCGTTTCTGGGATCTGGGAGGGGCAGTCTCTTGAACGCGATGTTGGGCGCACTCTTTTTGGTGTTGTTGGTCGCATCACCTACGTTTTTGGTGTGCTCAACCGCCTATGCGGGCGACGTGAAGCTCGTTACGGACTCCGAGTACTCGAGGATAGTGGTTGTTGACCACTCTGGAAGGAGGCATCTCTACATCAACGGTCTTCTGCACAGCGGCATGGACATCGGAGAGCCCTCCTCCCTCCCTTTCCCCTACACGAGGCTCTTCGTTCTTGGGCCACTCCTCAACCCGCTTGGGAATAGCGTACTGTTCGTAGGAGGAGGAGGCTTTTCAGGGCCGAAATTCTTCGCGGATAGCTACGAGGGCCTCTCGATTTCAGTGGTCGAGATAGACGGAAAGGTGGTTGATGTCGCGAGGCAGTTCTTTCACCTCACCGAATACGAAAATCGCATGCAGATCGTGGTGATGGACGGCAGGAGATATCTGGTCCTGACTGAGGGGCTATTCGATATTATAGTGTTGGACGCGTATTCGAAGAACTACATCCCCTTTCACATGGTTACACAAGAGTTCTTTACGCTCTTGAAATCAAGGTTGAACGAAGGAGGCATCGTCGTCTCCAACGTCATCGCGTCCCTCTCTGGGCCTGCATCCGCGGTACTGTGGGCCTACGTCAAGACGGTCATGGAAGTCTTCGGAGGAGAGGTGTTAGTAGTTCCGGTTTCCTCGAATAACTCACTTGATGTTCAGAACGTTATGGTCGTGTTCGGTAAGAGACAACTCCCTGAGGCTGGGCATCTACAGATGTTAGTCAGGTATGATCGTGTCGCCTCATCACTCGGAATCGACGAACCTATCTCTAGGGCCTTCCTGGTACGCGAGCCTCCTTCAGACGCCGTCTTGATCACCGACGGTTTCGCCCCCATCGAGAACCTCATGAACCCCATTACTATGAGCAGGTTCGGCGAATCATACCTCGCCGGAACGTGGAGGCCATCGATATGTGCGTAGTGTGTTTCGGCTTTTTAACCGACTGATTTCGTGAAGATGCGATGCTGGGTCTCAGGGAGCTGGTAGGAGTTATGCTCGAATCGGAAGGTTTGAACTACGAGCTGAGGGATGAAGGCGATGTCAGCGTGATCTCAACGAGGAACTTCACATTTAAAATCGAACGCTCCGGAAGGTTCGAACTCATCCCCGCAAGTGGACCGAGGCTGACGGGTTTTGCATTGACTACTGCGAGTAGCTTCGTCAGGCTGAGAGTCCACGACAGTTCACTTAACTTCGATTATTCGCACTTCCTTCCCCACATAGAAAAGTGCTCAACGCTTCACGGCCACACCGCGACGGTTTCGATGGAGGTCGTGGGACCACTCGGACACGGAGACTACCTTGTGGACTTTGGTCAGCTGAAGAGAGACCTAAAGTTCGTGCTAAACGACATCGACCACAAGCTCATCGCGTCGAGGAGATACGTCGAAACCTCAAGAGACAGTCAGGTCACGTTAAGGTTCGTCGGGAAGGGTGGAGAGTACGTTCTGACGCTACCCTCGGAAAGAGTCGTGCTCCTCGACGGCGAATCGACGGCTGAGAACATCTCGAAACACATAGCCGAAAGGGTCGCTGAGAACCTAAGAGTTGCACCTCTACTGGTTCGGGTCGAGATGAGCGAGGGAACGGGGAAGTTCGCATCCTCAGAGGTCCTCGTCCTGGGTTCGCGCGAGAGGCCTTGAGCGGGTCTTTGGTTCTGCTCTCCGGAGGCATTGACTCGGCCACAGCGCTGTTCTTAGAGATGGAACATGCAGAACGGGTAGCGACGCTCTCGATAAACTATCACAAGCGAAACCCTAGAGAGGCTGAGGCTGCGAGAAGGATAGCTCGTGCAGCCGATGTACGCGAATGTTTGGAAACCGACCTGATGTTCCTCAGGGAGGCGATGGACTTAGATGACGAAATTAAGCGAGAGTTGATAGATTTAGGTGTGCCGCTCACCTACATACCGTTAAGGAACTTGATTTTCTATTCAATAGGTCTGTACTACGCTTACGTTCTGAGGCTTGATCGAGTTGTGATCGGGCATGTCGCGGAGGACTACTCTACCTTCCCGGACGTTAGCTCACTCAATCTAGATGCCCTTAACGAGATCGCGAGCAGGATGACCCCTTGGCGGAAGTTAAGAGTGTACGCACCGTTACTAGGGATGAGCAAGGAAGACGTCGTGAAGGTTGCGATCGAGCTGAAGGTGCCTCTTGGGCTCACTTGGAGTTGTTGGCTGGAAGGAGAGCGCCACTGCGGTGAGTGCCTAGGTTGCTTGAAGAGAAGGGAGGTCTTCGCTAAAGTAGGGTTCAGCGATCCGACCGAATACGGGAAGTCTAGCCCCTAAGCAGCCTGACAGCCCTGAGTCTTATGTGGGGCCCCCCGAACCAAACTGGTATCGCCTGCATGGGGTCGCCCTTTCCGCAGTACCCCGCGGTCATTTGAAGGTCCTTTCCGACCGCGTCAACCGAGGAGTAAAGCGCCTTAGTGGTCACCTCCAGTACCGGCCTGTAAACAGGCCCTGCGAGTTCGCCGTTGGAGATCGAGTAAGCCTCCACGCCTACGTACCGCTGGTTCCAGCGTTTGTCATCGATGTTCCACTCGGAGTAGGTCTTGATGTAAACTCCCGTCTTCACGCTTTCTATGAGCTCGTCGAAGGAGAAGTCTCCGGGCTTCATGTAGGTGTTCGCCATCCTCACGATCGGCTCCCTGTCGTAGCTAGATGCTCTGGATGAGCCGTTGCTTGAGACACCGAACTCGACCGCGGTCTCCCTGTTTTGCAGCAACTCTTTAATCACTCCCTTCTCTATCAGAAGCCTCTCCCTTGCCCTGACCCCCTCATCGTCGTATGCGTAGAACCCGTAGGAACCCGGTATGTTGGGATCGTCGGCTATCGTGACGCTCTCCGATCCAATCCTATTCCCGATCAGTTCTCTCCGGATGTAAGTCTCACCTGCCTGCGCAGCTTCCCTTCCAAGCATCCTGTCCGCCTCTCCGGGGTGACCGGCGGACTCGTGACAGATCAGGCCTACCACTTCCGGTCCGAGGACGACGTCTACAGTGCCCTCGGGTGGAGCGGCGCCTTTGAGCACGGCCATCGCGACCCCCATGGCGTCTTCCATGAGCTCTTCATCCAGCCTCCAGCGCTCAACGCCCTCCCATCCCCTTGTCTCACCCAAGTCCTTGTGGCGCATCTGGGACCTCCCCTGATGATGGATATGGTAGATGTAGCTCAGCGCTACTCTCGGAATGCTCGTAAAGACGTCGGCCCCATCCGAGTTCAGGACATGTTTCTCGGTGTAGCCACACGTCAAGCTGAAGAACCTTGAGGGGGCACTAGCACCCGACCTCTTCGCTCCCTCTACGACTGCCGCATCGGCTGCCCTTAGAATCTCAGTCTTGTCGTATACGTCCACGTTTTCGTGTCTGACCCTCGGCTTGACCACGACGCGTCCTCTGCCCATCTCAGCATCAGCCATCACCATCCGTCTCTTCCGCATCTTGGCAGACGCCCTCGCTAACCCTATCGCCTCATCCACAGCCACCCTCAGCGCGTTCGTTTTGAGTACGTTCGTGGATGAGAAACCGAGAGCGTCGCCGAACACCACCCTGATCCCGACACCCCTTGAGACCGTTGTGCCCCCTACTATGGGGAAGCCGTTCTTGAGGTTGATAGACTCCCTGACCTCGCTCTGATACCTTACCTCGGCATAACTCGCACCCTTCTGAAGGGCCAGATCGAGGGTCTTACTCAGTAAGTCCTCTTCAGGCCCTTCCATGCCGTGTTTCTCCCAGCGTCCCCCCATTCCTCGCTGCATTCCTCGAGCCTCCTTTTTACCCTCTCAAGTAAGTTTCTAACCGTCACCAGTAGTTCCTGCAGACGCTGACGCAGGTCGTGGGGCAACGAGGTATCGTTCAGAGCTGACCACAGAGTCGTTTCCGCCTCGGTCAATTGCGAGAGCACATAATCCAGCCTAGATCCAGCCTCGACCAGAGCGCTCCATAACCTTACCCCTTCCTGCACCTCAGCGATCAGGTCCTTAACCGTCTTCTGATCGACGACCATCGAGCGCCGACTCTAAGTTCTCACCGGGGAAATATATTGATATTTCCGCAGAACGCGTCATGTGATTTCGCGTTGAGGGTGAGGTAACATGTATAACCTACTATACACATTCGTGATGACATGGAGGGCCCAGTGATTAAGCGGACCACGATTGCGGTCCGTAAAGACCTGCTGGATCAGCTCTCCGCCCTCGCTAAAGAGAGGAAGATGAGCGTCTACGCTCTCAGTAATAGTATCCTGGAACAGGCAATAGAAGTGATCAGGGAGAGCGAGAGTGACCGCGTCATCGTCAGCCTCTGGCGTGTTCACAAGATCTTGAAGGATTTCGATGCGGTGGTCGTGCCCTCCCACTTCATGGACAAACTGATAGTTGAGCTCTACAGGCTCGACAAGGAGAAGATCTTGGCAGCATTCGCGCAGTTGGGAAGAGACATAGGCACTCTTGCACGGGACTACGCGAGGACTTTCGAGGAACTTATCTCACTTTCCACTCTGTTCGTATACTTTTTCCCTCTCAAGAGAATAGAACTCAAAGAAGTTGGAAATGACTTGAAGGAGGTGACCATGGTTGGAGTCGGTGGAACGATTGAAGCTACCGAGGCCGTCTATGAGACATTAAGGGAAATCTTGGGCAGCTACGGTGTCACTATAGTCAACCACACGATATCTCGCGGCCTAATCAAGGTCACGGTGACGTCCTCGAGGAGTTGACTCGTTAGGAGCCATAAAACGCCGCGTGGACCGCCCTCACCGCCTCTTCCGCATCTGCTTCTTTCACGACGAAAGATATGTTCAACTCAGAGGACCCCTGAGCAATCATCCGCACATTTATCCCCTTTGAAGCGACTGCAGTGAAGACTTTGCTCGCGACACCAGGCGTCCCCTTCATTCCCTCCCCGATTACTGCGATGGCTGCAATATCGTCCTCTACCTCAACCTCACCACCGCCGAGCTGCGAGATGACGCTTTTCCTTATCTCCTCGGCGACCTTTTTTGAGAGACTTCTCGATATGACGATCGATATCGAAGAACTAGAGACGCTCTGCGAAATCATCAATGCGTCAATCTTGTGGGAATCGATGACCGAGAGAACCTTTGCCGCTAGACCTCCACCCGCAAGGACCTCGCCCTTCACTGTGACCGATGAGACCTTCTTTGTCATCAGAACGGCCTTTGTCGCGGTCCCTTCTGGCGATGAGGTGCTCGTGATTAGCGTGCCCTCGGAATTTGGGTTGAATGTGTTCTTAATCCGAATGTGTATCCCCTTTTCCCGAGCAGGAAGGATGGTCTTGATCTGCAACCCCTTGGCCCCGAAATAGGCCATCTCCACTGCCTCGTCGTAGGATATTCTGCTCAAAACCTTTGAGTTCGTAACTATTTTTGGGTCAGCCGACATCATTCCGTCGACATCGGTCCATAGCCATACTTCTTTTGCTCCTATGCAGTAAGCGATAACGGTGGCGGTTAGGTCCGATCCTCCTCTGCCAAGAGTTGTGGTTATGCCGTCGGGTGTCGCAGCGATAAAGCCCGTCACCACCGGAACCATGCCTTCTGAGATAAGGCCCCCCACCTTCTTCCTAACCTGATCATAGGTGAGATCCATCAGGGGAGAAGCGTTACCGAAGTTGGAGTCTGTCGCGATTCCAGCGTCATGGCCCTCTAGGTAGACGGAGTTGATGCCTATGCTTCGCAGCGCCCCCCATACGATCTTGGTGGAGAGTCTCTCACCGTACGATGTTATGAGGTCTTTAGTCCTAGGCGTTGCTTCTCTCAACAAGGCCACGCTGCCTATCAGCTTCTCAAGTTCGGCAACTCGATCTGTGATGAAGTTAATCACTTCGTTCCTCACGCCGGTCTCCTCAATCGCCTTCTCGGCGGCCTTCAAGTGAGACAGTCGGAGCTCTTCGAGCAGCGCTTTAGCAGCATTGATCTCGCCCGATGAGGCCCTCTCCAGCATCTCCAACAACAGGTCGGTGGTGTCGCCCATCGCCGAACACACGACGACAAGCCTGTGGCGTCTGAGTCCATCAACGATCAGCGACCTGGCCAGCAGCATTCTGTTACCGTTGCCGAGAGACGTTCCGCCGAACTTCCAGACTATCGGGTCGTCTCTCATCCGCCTCCGACACCATAGGATGTCCTTTTAACCTCAGCGGATCTTGTTGGTATCAAAACTTTAATGGTGCGCCTGAATGAAGGTTTTGGGATGACGTCACCAGAGGAGGCCGAGCTCGAGGAGATAAGGAGGAGGAAGATGGCGGAACTCCAGCAGAGAGCGGCAGCGGAGGAGGCTAGGCGAAGGGAAGAGGCCGAGAGGGCGGCCCTGATGAGGGCGATACTCACGCCCGAGGCCAGGCAGAGGTTGGCGAACGTCAAGGTCGCGAGGCCGGACCTCGCCGAGGCTGTGGAACGTCAACTCATTCATCTGGCACAGTCCGGTAGACTTAGAGGACAGGTCACGGACGAGATGTTAAGAGAGCTGCTGGAACGCCTCACCCCTAAGAGGAGGGAGACCAAGATCGTCCGGCTTAGCAAGGACGACCTTCTCTGAATTTCGGAGGTCTGCGCCTTGAAAGCTGAGGTTATTGCCCCCGGAAAGGGGAGGAGAAGGGATGGAAGGGGCTTTTCGATAGAGGAAATAAAAGCCGCGGGTTTGACCCTGGCCTCAGCCCGAAGGGAAGGGCTGCCGATAGATTTAAGGAGACGATCGGCCCACGAGCAGAACGTCGAGCTTTTGAGGAGGCTCGTTTCGTCGTGGAAAGGGTCTGATGGCAAGGGCTAAGAAGTGCGAGATCTGCGGCGACCTTTTTGAGTGTGGACTTGATGATGGTGACTGCTGGTGTGGCAGCGTCTCAGTATCCGAGGAGAAACTAAAGCTGCTTTCGAAGCTCGCGCGGGACTGCGTCTGCGAGAGGTGCCTGACAGGAGAAAGGAGATGAGGTCACCGTGCGAGTGCTGATGATATCAGCATGAGCTCGGGGCCGCGCGTCCTGTTGCCGACTATTGTGGCTTTCGTGTTCGCGATCATCCCGCTTCTGACAAACTTGCTTCCGTCGTTGACTGTGACTCTTGCGAACTCGACCTTCAGGACGTCTCGCAGTGCGTCTATCTCAGAATCGGAAGCGTCAACGCTCACGAATCCGGTCCTGTTAGTGACCACCGTCAGCGAGCCGACTGTCTTCATGCCAGCAATAACACCTCTGACCACCTCGACGGAAAGCACGTCAGCGATTGCGATGACCTCTCGCTGAGTGAAGTCCGGCGAGACCACAGCGCCTCTGTCGTTGACGGCGATCAGGTTGCCAAGCGCGGTGTATTTGCTATTCAGAACTTCAACCCTGACCTCTGGCAACTCTCGCCTCAAGGCTTCGACCTCCTCCTCTAACGTAATAGATGGTAACAGGACGCCACTTGAGTTCCCTGCAACCATTACACCTATCAGGAAGCTTGAAGCGACAGACCCACGAACCGTTTTCACTGCGAGCGTCTCACCCAACATCAAGCTGTCCCTTTCGCTCAGCATCGAGGGAACGAGGATGAACCGATCTGTGCAAGAGGCGAAGAGTCCGACATAAGGCGTGCCCAGGATATCGAAGACGTGAACCTTTGGGGCCTCGCTGGCCCGTTCCAGGAAGATCACCCCTTAGCTTCCGGGAGCTTTACCTCTGCTGTCTCGTCGTCAACTCGCTCTATCACTACCCGGATCTTTCTTGGGGGGTGCGAAACCTTCTCTTCCCAAATCAGGGCGTTGAGCGATTCGTCGAGAACGACGTTCTTCACCTTAGCGATTCTCTTGGCCCTCTCCCTGAGAAGGTTCACGGTCCTCTTCGATCTACGCCAGCGTTTGGCGTCGTATGCCCCTCTCAAGTTTAGGGTAAGCTCCACGCGCTTCTCCGTCACTCCTATCACCTCGGCTTAACGCCAGCAGACCTCCTCCAGTTTCGCTGCCTCTTGTTCATCGAAACCTCGTTACCGGTCCTTAGCCTAACCCATGCAGGAACAGCCCTCGCCCTCTTAGTGGCGGACGCCAACCTCCTTTTAGTGGAAAGGGTCTTCTTGCCCATGCCTACGTCTTCACTCATCAGCAAAATTTAAGCCAATTTCGGTCAAGAGGACCTCCTGGTTACGTCGGTGTACCTCAATTTGATCCATGCCACGAACAGTGGCGCCAACGAGTAAAGGAGAATGCTGAGTTGTGCCTTACCGACCTCAACGGTCCCGAGTCCTGACATGACCATGAAGAGTCCGGTCGAGAGGGACTGAAGGTCTAGGAGTTCTGCGACGATCGTTACGGTGTAACCCACAGATCCCCAACTCGGGAGATAGGTCGCGAGGTCGATCAACGTCCTGTCGTTGTTCAGCACCGCCACGATGCTCGCATAGCTTTGGAAGAGGACGGATCCGAAGAACACGATACCTCCCAACACGATAGCAACCATGCTCCTCCTCATCAGCTCTCCGAGAGCCACGCCGATCGCATATGAGGGGGTCGCGGCTAGGACCGACGCAACTATTCCGATCGCGAGCACGTCAATCCTCGATTGTGGGCCGAATACGTACCAAGAGATCGCTAGGGCCAGCGCCGAGTAGAGAAGGACCATCGACGAGAGGAGCAGTAACCCTCCGATCAACTTTCCAACGAAGTACTCGAGCCTTGAGATCGGCCTGGTGAACCAGAAGTCGGCCGTACCGACTTCATACTCCTCCGACGAAGTCGAGGCGCCTATCGTTATCGCAAGCATGTGGAGTAGGGCCGTTGAGGGTGCCACAAGCCCGATCGTCCAGATGTAGGGTCCTATTGGGGATATGAGGGAAGTGGGGAGCCTAGACAAGACGTAGTAGATCGCGATTTCCAAGAGCAGTGTCGCGCTCAGGAGGATGAGAACTCGACGCCTCGCGAAGCTCCTCAGCATCTCGTACTCGGTCAGCACGGAGATGGCCCTAAGAGTTGACACCTTGCTTCACCACTCTCACAAACACGTCCTCTAGCGTCGGTGGGACAAGCCTCATCTCTATCAACCCACAACCCGAACGCACGAGCACCTCGGCGATCTCTTCTCGAGGGTCGTGGGCGTTGTCTAGCTCGACCCAAATTGAGTTGTCACCGACATTCAGAGACTTGACACCACTTATTCTGAGGATGGCAGCGCGAACCTCGTCGTTAGGTCTTCTCTTGACTACCACCTCAACTACGCTCCTTCCGTCTTGAGATCTCAGAAGATCCGATACTGATCCCTCGAGCACGGTGTTCCCCATGTAAACCATACCGACTCTGTCAGAGATCCTCTCAACCTCATACAGCTCGTGCGAAGAGAAAACGATCGTCTTCCCCTCCTTCCTCTGTTCGATCAGAACCTCTCTCATGTGAACTCTGCCGACAGGATCGACGCCGAGCATCGGCTCATCGAGGACTAGAAGCTCAGGATCTCCAACAAGCGCCTGTCCTATAGAGAGCCTCTGAACCATACCCTTGGAGAAGCTCGCGACCTTCCTCTCCGCGTGATTTACGAGCCCCGTCAGATCGAGCACCCTTTCTACCTCTCTCTTGGTCTCCTGAGCGTTCATGCCCTTTAATTTACAGGTGACCTCTAGCAACTTACGTGCGGTGAAGAAGGGCGGGAACGTTGGTATCTCGGGTGAGTAACCTACGCGAGCGTTCACCTTCTTCGGCTCGCTGAACGGATCCACCCCGAACACCTCCACAGATCCAGAGGTGGGCGTCAGTAACCCTAGCATCGCACGTAGGGTAGTCGTCTTACCGGAGCCGTTAGGCCCCACTAAGCCGTATACCTCTGAGTTCTTGACCGATAGCGTTATCGGCCCCACTCTGCCACCGTCAGAGTAAGCCTTCACAAGGGACGCAATCTTGACCACATCACCCAATTAGCGACACCTTCAGACATAGTGAGGTTTCGTCGTGGGGCCTTGGGTCCCTTGGGCTTTCCTAACGCCTTTGATGGTGAGCACTGCAGCTGCCGCAGTGACTGCGAGACCAGCTGCACCAATTATAGCCAGCTTTAAGCTCTGTTCGTTAGTGTTCTGACTAGGATTCGCCACGACGCCGGCTGGCTTTTCGTTGCTGAGGCGAGGTTCCGTGATAACCCCTCCCGCTACAATGTACTCTTGCGCGTACGGGACCAAGAGGAGATGCTCAACCGACATGGCGTTCTCTGGGGCTCTGATTGAGGCCAGATCGACGTTCGAGTCTGCAAGCCTAAGGATCAAAGACTTGACCTCGCTCGAGGACGTGGATATAGAGGACGAAAGGGAGTAGATCACTCTCGAGGGGTCGATTACCTCTGTCGATGAACTCACCACTAATTGCCTGTCATCGGTCGTTCTGAAGACCGCGTAAATCGAGTATGAGACAGTCTGGTAGGTCCTTCCTCCGACCTCCCTCTGAGCCCTGCCAACTTCTTGAACCGACACGGATACCGAATAGTTCTCCCGTGAGTAGCTGAACGATCCCGGAGATATCGCCCTCGGCAGTACCGGCAACACGAACGCAGACTCTGGAACGTCCTTCTCGATCGTTGCGATACCGTCGTTGAAAGTCAATTCTGCTCTCAGCCTGATCGTCCCATCGCCAATCTCCGTTGCGGATACGCTCAACCTGCCTGAGACGCTCGAACGGCTTGCATGCTCGACGCGGTACTCGTAAACGTAATACGAGGCATCGCCCTGACCCGCTGCTATTTGCACCATCAGCAGAAGCGCTGCGAACGTAAGAGATGCGACAATTAACCTCTCAAATCGGATCGTTCTCATGACTAATCGTTGTTCTTGAGCGGGGGATTTAATGATATGTCTACATCAATACCCCGGATAGAGCCGTCCTAGGCTGAATTCCGTGGAATTTCAGACTCTCTATGTCGAGAAATAATTATATAGGTATGAGGCGAGGCGGGCTGTCAATGGGTAGGGCGACTCTAGTGGTCTTAATCGTCGTTCTGATCGTGGGAGCGATTATCGCGCTGAATTACACCCCCGCGGGGCAACTACTGGGTCTCGTGACGACGGTGAGTCCAACGCGAACAACGCATGTTACCACGCCTCAGCAAACTCATACGACACCAACCGTCCCTTTGACCACAACACCGGCACAGACGATCACCACCACCGTCGCGACAACCACTCCTGACTCAGAGGCCGAGATCGTGGACGCCGAAATCGTGAACCCCGCAAGGTTTTACATCGCATCTTATGGACAACTATACATATACGATCACTCCAGAGGAAGACTCGAATCTGTACTACAACGTCGGATAAGTTGTTTCGACTTCGATCCCAATGACCCCCGAAAACTCTACTACACCGACGCTAACAACGTGGAGATCCGACTATTCACATCAGAGTCGGGTGAGAAGACTGTTTACCGCCACGACACTTACGTCAGATGCGTCAGGTTCGGACGTGACGGGATGCTATATTTCAGTGAGGCGTCTGGTGCTGGTGCGGATGGAAAAATCTTCAGGCTGCGCGGTGAGAGCGCGGAACTCTTCTATGTGGTCAAATTGCGTGACGTAGATGGTTTTTGGGCGGGAGACTTCGACTTCAATGAGAGGGGCGACCTCTATCTCGCGTCAGGCAATCGAATTCCATCAAGCATTTACTTCGTAGTGAATCAGGTTCCTACTAGAATAAAGACGATCGATTCCTCAATCGTAGGGCTAAGGTTAGTTAAACAAGTAACCCTCAAAATAGGAGGAGTCACCACTATCTTGGCTAGAGGTCTGCTTTACACCGATTTCCATAACAGCCTGTACATTTACGACCTAACCACCGGGAAGACGTACAGATTTTATCACAACGCATCATTTACATATGATAACCGACTTCAAGACGCGTTATTGGCACAGTAACGAATATTTCAGCAGTTTTCACGTTATGTCATTGGCGTCTCAGGACCTGATCACGAGTTGAGAGAAGTGACTGTGAGATCACCAACTGAGGTCTCAGATCATTACTCCCGGATTGAGGATGCCTTCAGGGTCGAACAGCGCTTTGATTCGTCGCATCAGCTCTAAGCCTTCGCCGTGCTGCGTTCGCATGAAGTCTTTCTTCTCGATTCCAATGCCGTGCTCCGCAGACGCGGCCCCGCCCACAGAGATGGCGTAATCGACGAGTTCCGAATTCGCTTTCATCGCCCTCAACCAAGAATCCGTGTCACGACCTTCTGTGAACCAGTTGGTGTGGACGTTGCCGTCGCCGAGATGACCAGCGACGCCGACTACCACTCCGTACCTCTTTCCGAGGTCATAGGCTTTCTGCACGGTGTCGTAAAGCTTGGATAGAGGTACTATGATGTCTCCGGTTATCGGCGCTTTGGTGGCCCTCGTCACAGAGGGGTACATCGCTTTCCGGGCATCCCAGATCCTCTGCTCCTCTTGAGAGCTCTTAGGGAGCTCGATTTGCACCGAACCACTCTCCTTGAGTATCTCGGCCGCTGTCTTGACCTCATCCGCGACACCATTTGCGGAGTACCCATGAAACTCGAGAATGAGCATGCATTCGTGAGTCGGAAGTAGAACGTTCGAGTGCTTTGAGATCAGCTCTATGTGAATCCTGTCGAGGAACTCGATGGCCGCTGGATCCAGGCCCTCCTGCCTGATCGCGTTGATCACTGACACTCCACCTTCAATGGAGTCGAAGTAAGCAGCCACGGTCGACCTGTGCCTGGGCAGCTTCCTCAACCTGAGCGTCGCATTCGTGATCACGCCCAACGTCCCCTCGGATCCTACGATGAGTCTGACCACGTCGTACCCCACGGAAGACTTGAAGACGTTGGCACCGACTCGTAGTAACTCGCCGGAAGGCAGAACTAACTCCATCGATAGAACGTAGTCCCTCGTGACACCGTAACGCACCGCTCGCAGACCAGAGGCGTTGTTGGCGATCATGCCGCCGATCGTACAGGACTTGCTGCTTCCGGGGTCAGGTGGAAAGAACAGCCCGTATGGTGCGAGATGAGCGTTCAGCTGATCGTATATGACGCCCGGCTGAACGTCGACCTGAAGGTCAAGAGGCCTAACATCTAGGATGCGGTTCATCTTCATGGTGTTGATGACGATTCCGCCGTAGACCGGTACGCAGGCCCCTGCCAGTCCTGTGCCCGCACCCCTCACGTACACGGGAATACGCTTCTCGTTGGCTAGCCTGAGCACCAGAGATACCTCCTCGGCAGTCTCGGGCCACACTACCACGTCAGGGAGGTGTAGCTCTCCGGGATACGCATCGAACGCGTTGGTTAAGAGGTCATACCGATCGGTCGAGACGTCCTGTGGACCCAGCACTCGCCTCAGCCCGTCCAGGTCAGAACTTGATGGCTTGTTGTAACCCGACAATCCGTTTCTCATCTGGTGCGGCGAAATATGGAATTTTCGAGAGGCGGCGGTCGATCACTCTTCACTCAAGTACTGCCTCAGGTCCTTGACCTCACCGTCCTTGAGGACCTTGACGGTAGTAGATGGTTTCACGTGCAAGCCGAGCGATCTGAACAGTCTCAGCAGATCCCCTGCATCTATAAGTGGCTGCAGCCTGCCTTCACGAACGGCCCCTGTCAGAGCGACTGCGACCCTTTCTGTCAGTGAGGAGTTGAGCTGGTGCGCCTCGTTTAAGATCTCCGCGCCTCTCTCGTCCAGGTAAGCCTTGAGCTCCTCGATAGGCGACCTCCTCTCGTCCTTCCCGAGCTCGGGTTGAGACGTTCTCAAGGCCATCAACTTCCTCAGTTTACGCAGTCTCAGAAGCTTCAGCTCTATGTCCTCCTCCGACATCACCCATGAATCGACGAGGGATCGTATAAAGGGTAGGCAGGCTCGTCCTGTCCCGTGCGCCTCATGAGTCGGCCCTGGTCAAAGAGGTCATCGCCTGCCCTTCTCGAGGATTTCCCTCGGCAGTTAATTTACACTGAGGCGTAACTGTAGCTGCCTCTCTCGACGAGCGCCTTGGCGTTACGCGCAAGGGTCTTCAGCTCCTCGACGCTATCGCTGTGAACCGTCGCCCCACGCTTCGGCCTCGGACCATCAGAAAGAACCTAGCCATGTCGCATCCTGATCGATGTGGCAGAATTTACTTTTAGTCGAGGGCTTCCTGTGGAGGGCGATTGAGGATCAGGGTAGTGGCTGAGGTGAAGCCCACCGAGGACCACCGGAAGGTCTTGGCCGCTGTCTCGAAGATCTTCCCAGAGCTGAAGGTCGATCTGAGGGAGAGAGAAGGTGTGATCGAAGTCTTCGGTGAGAGCGACCAACTCTCTGTGTTGGGGTACATGAAGGAGAACCTCCGGAGAAGGAAGGTGAGGGCCGCTGCTGAGCGGATCATGTGGTCCAGAGCAGGAAGCAACTACATCAAGCTCGCGTTGAGCAAGCACGCGGCCTACGTGGGAACTGTGTCGCTACTCGAGGAGGACGAGTTTCCTGAAATCGGATGTATCGATGTATTCGTTGAGACCGACGACCCTGAGAGATTGATCAAGTGGCTGACAGCGAGATGACGTGCATCTCCTAGCTGAGTGGAGTAAAAT
This sequence comes from Candidatus Calditenuaceae archaeon, assembly GCA_025058055.1. Taxonomy (GTDB): domain Archaea; phylum Thermoproteota; class Nitrososphaeria_A; order Caldarchaeales; family Calditenuaceae; genus Calditenuis. Next base: position 24,052 of record JANXEU010000018.1, on the reverse strand, counting down.
GTTCGTGGAGGATTCTCCACTTCCCCCGCTCCTTTACCAACACGGCCGTGCACAGGGCCTCTATCTGGATGAATCTGCCCTCGAATCTGTACTGGTATACCAACATTCCGCTGTAGCGCAGCCTGTAGACGACGATGGCGGCTCCTTCACCGATAGTCCTAGATGACAGCTCCTCCAAAGAGAAGTTGAGGTCTGTGATCTGGCCTTGCAAGGATCTCCTCGTCACGATGGCCCTCTCGGGTTCAAGGAACTCGTTGGGGTTCAGCTCGCTGATTAACGTGTAACCCTCTGCGTAAAGCTCGTTCATGGAATCGACGTCGCCCTGCTTGATGGCCTCGTAGGCAGCGATCAAGACCTCGATGGGGCTGGAAGGCAGGTTATCGCTCAAAGAGGTTGACCTCTTACCCTCTTCTCGCCTGAGAGTATCAGATCACCTTCGACGATGAGCCTCTGGAGTTCACCGAGAAGGTCGTCGAGCTCCGCCTCACTCAGCCCCGACTGAGTTAATCTGACCTTAGAGTCCTCGTCCAGCTCGATACCGACAGTCGGTCCCCCTATAGTGTAGACGGCTATGCCATTGAAAGTCACCTCGAAGCCCGAGACGTTGGCCTTCCCCCTGAAGAGGCTCACCTTCCCCTCGGTCTCGACGTTATCGATTCGGATGTCTTGGACCTCTCGCATGACGACAGTCCCGTGACCTCGGTGAAAAATCTTGAGCGGCCTGCTTTAGACTCACCCTGTGCCCTCCCATTTAAGTAAAGGGAGGACGCGTGGATCTCGGATAGGGATGAGGGCGCTGCAGCTCCATGTCGACTCGATAGAGTATGAACCAGTGGCGGTAGAGGGACCGGTCCACGAGGAGGCGAAGAGGGAGGTCAAGCGCCACGAGAACCTGCTAGTACTGTTCACCACAGTTGAGCGCGATGACAGCGAAGAAGTTGCTAAGGAGATGGTGAGGCAGGTGAAGGAGTCGATGGAGCGTTTGGGGGTCAGGAAGCTGCTCGTTTACCCCTATGCGCACCTCAGCTCAGATCTGGCACAACCTAGGAGGGCGCTGGAGCTGATAAGAGTGATGGCAGAGTACGCCGAGGAGCTCGGAATCGGAGTATCTAGAGCGCCGTTCGGTTGGACTAAGCGGTTCTCGGTGGCGGTGAAGGGGCACCCCCTCGCTGAGCAGTTCAGGGTCGTCACGAGGAACTCTGTCACAGCGAGAACAGAAACGACGACGGTGCGGAAGCCAGAGACATCGAGGCAGGTTGCGCTGCTTGAGGAGGTCAGACAAGCTGAACCGGTGCACATCTCGCTTGGAAGAGAGCTGGACGTCTTCAGCGTCAACGAGCACGTAGGGCCGGGGCTCATCCTCTTTCATCCAAGAGGTGCGGTGATCAGAGAGGAGCTCATTAGGCTAATCAGGGAGGTCAACCTTCGTCTCGGCTTTCAGGAGGTTTGGACTCCTCACCTTTTCAGGTCGACTCTCTGGTACAAGACCGGTCACTACGAGACCTTCAGGGACAGGATGTTTCACTTCAAGCTCGGCGACGACGAGTACGTCCTCAAACCCATGAACTGTCCTGGGCACGCGATGATATACGCCAGCAAGTCGAGGAGTTACAGGGAGCTCCCAGTCAAGCTCTCGGAGTTCGGAACCGTCTATAGGAACGAGCAAGCTGGAGAGCTAACCGGGCTTCTTAGGGTCAGAAGCATCACACAAGACGATGGACACGTGTTCGCTAGGCCTGACCAAGTCGAGTCGGTCGTAAGAGAGATACTCGAAGTGTCCTTTGAGGTCCTCGAGCAGACGTTGGGCGCGCGGCTCCAAGTTAACCTATCGACTAGACCTGATAAGTTCATAGGCACACCGGAGATCTGGGAGTTAGCCGAGTCGGATCTCAAGGCAGCGTTGGACTCCCTAAGTGTAAGCTATCAGGTTAAGGAGGGTGAGGGGGCGTTTTACGGACCGAAGATCGATGTCGACGTAGAGGACTCGCTCGGTAGGCGATGGCAGTGCACGACTGTACAGCTGGACTTCTTCATGCCTGAGAGGCTTGGGCTAGAGTATGTCGATCAGGACAACGCGAAGAAGAGGCCCGTCATGATTCACAGGGCTATACTCGGAAGCCTAGAGAGATTCATCGGCATTCTCATCGAACATTACAACGGAAGGTTGCCGGTATGGTTATCGCCGATTCAAGTCGTGGTGCTACCTGTAACTGCCGGAGACGCGGACTATGCCTCTAAAGTCTCTCAGGTCTTCGCCGGAGACGGCATCAGGACGGAGGTCTGGCACGAGGGTACCCTCGAGAAGAGGATACGGGAGGCTCACAGGCTCAGGGCGTCGTTCGTGGCAATCGTCGGTAAGCGCGAGTCCGTGGAAGGAACGGTCTCGGTAAGGGACCACAGAGGAAAGGTCATGAGGGGTGTGAAGGTAGAAGACGCGGCTAGAATGATAGGTTCGATGATCAGGAGCAGGGAGAGGAACGTGGGAGTTCTTAGGGCCGGGCCCGGTGAGGGCCTGTTGAACGATGTCTAATTGTTTTTTAGCGAGATGCTGAGAAAACTGGCGGTTGAACGTAGAACGAGTCGAGGTCCTTCCCGATCTGTGGCGACTGGGGATGAAATCAAGCTCTGAGTATGTGGACCACGTCAACGCCTATCTCTTGAAGACCGTCGAGGGGTGGACGCTTATCGACACGGGTTTTCCTGCGACCTCCGAGGACCTTGTCAGGGCATTGAACGATGTAACTGAGAATCATGGCGTAAGCGAGGTGATACTGACACACGTCCACTACGATCACACAGGAGGGGTTAAGCAGGTTGTGCAGGCTTTCGGATCTACGGTTAGCTTGCACTCAAACGAGATGAAGTTGATCGAGTTAACGAGAAGAGCGCTAAACGGTCACTCCACGTATTTACGAGCCGTTGGAATAGAGGGCGAGATCTATGATACGGTGCGATCCTTTTTCGCCAGGAGTTTACAGCTTTTCCCCGACTCACCTAGAACTTTCGAGGACGGCGAAGTGATCGAGGGACGAACCGGTAGATGGAAGGTTGTGCACACACCTGGTCACACACCTGGACACATCTGCCTGTACAACGAGTTCAACAGAGTCCTCATCTCAGGCGATCACTTATTGCCGAGAGAGACGTCAAACGTCCCCTTTTATCCGATACCTGGTTACGCTCCTTTCAGATCGTACTTGAAGTCCCTCTTGAAGGTCGAGTCGTTGAAGCCGACGCTCGTATTGCCTGCCCACGGCGAACATTTCAGCGACGTGAGGTCTCGAGTGGATTACGTCTTCAAACATCACGAGTTCAGGTTGCGCGAGGCGCTGGAGTCGATGAACGGATGGGTCGATGCTGTAGGGATTGCCAGAGGGCTGACTTGGTCTAGAGGTAAGTTCGACGAGCTAGGTCCGGTAGACCATTGGCTGGCAATACTTGAGGCGCTGTCTCACGCAGAATTTCTCGTCGAAGTGGGACTTGCTGAGCGCCATCGTGCTGGTAAGATCATGTACAGAGCACTGTCACAAGACGTAAGCAGGATTGAGGAGGAGTTGAGAAAGTTGAGGCGTTCAGACCCCTCTTGAGGACACGTACTCCCTAACGAACCTCCCGATCCTTCTGACGCCCTCCTCGATGATCTGAGCAGGACTAGTGATGCTTATCCTGAAATGACCCTCTCCTCCAGGGCCGAACGTGTTTCCCGGGACCGCAACGACCCTCTCTCTATTGAGCAGTGAGAGGCAGAACTCGTCGTCATCGAGTCCGGCGGGTAGTCTAGGGAAGACGTAGAGAGCCCCTTTGGGAGGACAGACCTCAATGCCGTGATAGTTGAGTGCCAGAACCGCGACGTCCCTCCTCCTAAGGTACTCCTCTCTGCTCCTCTTAACGAACTCCTTGATTTCATCGGAGTCGATCACGTCGAGGATCGCGTACTGCGCGAAGGTAGGTGGACAGGTGTGCCCGTACAACAAGACTTTGCCGATCCTCTCGGAGAGCTCTTGAGGTGCGAGGAGATATCCCAGTCTCCACCCCGTAATGCAGAGGGTCTTGGAGAAGCTGTTGACGACGAGCACGCGGTCATATGAGTCTGCGAACTCGGCTGCGCTAACGAAACTCCCCTCGTATACGAACTCCTCGTATACCTCATCTGAGAGGACGTAAGCGCCTGCCTCCGATGCCACATCGATCAGTTCTCTCATCAGCCGGCGATCGTAGACCGCACCAGTCGGGTTAGAGGGCGAATTGATTACGATCGCTCGTGTCGAGCTGTTGATGACCGACCTCAACCTGTCAGGATCCGGGACGTAACCGTTGTTCAGGGTGGTATTGACGAATCGAACCCTCGCGCCGATGAGCGTGGCCACAGCGGCGTAAGTAGGGAAGGCAGGTGAGAAGACGATCACCTCGTCTCCGCTTCTGAGTACAGAAGCGAAACCTGCGAAGATCGCGTTCTGAGCTCCCATCGTTATAGACACGTTCTCAACCTTCACATCGAGCCCCCTCTCGGCGTACTTCGCTGCTATCTTCTCCCTCAGTTGAGGGATGCCCCTCAAAGGTCCGTACTTGTTCTTTCCGTTCTTTATGTGTCTGGCTGCCGCGTCCTTGAGGACATCGGGAACGTCGGCGTCGGGCTCGCCTATGCTGAGGTTGATGACGTCGTTCATGCTCGATGCCAACTCAAAGAGGTCCTCTATCTTAGATGCTCGCACCGAGTCGATTCCATCAATAAGCGTCACGCTCGTAGAGCGTATATCGCAGTAAAATAAGTATCGGAGGATTAATCAATATGAGAGACCCTTGCCTTCGAAAACCAATGAGGCGGTACAGGATCATTCTGTTCGTGCAGGGAAGGGGTTGGGTTCCCTCGGACGAGGTGTCGGATCTCCCTCGATGCTTCGCAGACCGTGAGAGTGCTGTAGACCACGCAGCGTCCCTCATAGCTTCCGCAATTAGCTCAGCCAGCTGGCCCTACGGTTCCAGAGCCGGAGACGTCGTTGCGTTCAAAGTCACAGAGGAGGAGGGGGTGTGCGAGGAGCAAGCGCCTAGGACTCCCTACAGGTTCTCAGATCTGAGGTACCGCTTCTTCAGGCGTGGTGAGGTCTACTCGCTGTACAAGTCATGGAGCTGGCCGGACTAGGTGACGGCGATTGGAGGCTGTATTGGCAGTAGACGTAGGTGCGACGTGGTTAAGGGTCGGGCTGGTCGATATAAGCTCCCTGAAATTGATCAAGCTCACGAAGGTACCCACTCCTCAGACTCATTACAGCGATGCGATACCGGAGGCCTTGAGGTCTGCCTTGATGAGCACCATCGCTGGAGTGAGGTTACACAGAGCGGCTGGAGTGGCTTCGATCGGTCCTCTGGATTCGACTGCCGGTGAGATACTGAAGGCACCCAACGTCGTAGGGAGACCGTCTAGAGTTGACGTGGCTAGTCCCCTTATTGAGTTGGGTCTCGTTGAAGAGGTTTATCTGATCAATGATTGCAACGCCGCGGCTCTCGCCGAATGGTGGGCTAGGAGGACTGAGGGTGTCGAAGACCTCCTCTACGTTACCATTAGCACAGGCATCGGCGCTGGTTGCGTTCTCTCTTCAAGACCTCTTTTGGGACGGAGAGGTAACGCTATGGAACTGGGACACGTGGTCGTCGATCCGAGTGGGTACCTGCCGTGCGGATGTGGAGGAAAAGGGCACTGGGAGGCTTATGGCTCGGGCGGAAACGTCCTCGCTTTCGCACGCAGGCTGCTCGAAGACGGTCACATACCGAAATCAACGCAGCTCTGGGCTTACGTCGATTCTGGCGGACGAGACCCTTCCGAGGTATTTCGGCTCTACAGGGCTGCAGACCCAGGCGCTGCCGCGTTCTGCGAGAGGCTCGCCAGCATTCAAGCGGCAGGTCTCGCATCAGCTGTCAACGTTCTCGATCCTGAGGTCCTCGTTCTAGGCGGATCTGTGTATCTCGGTAACAGGGATTTCTTCGTCAACGACGTCTTTCCGATGATGGAGAGGTACCTGATGCTCGAGTCGCCTGTGATGGAGGACCCAGTCTTCGGGGAACACTCACCAATAGTCGGCGCCGCGATAGCCTGCTCGATGGAACTGGAGGGGGCACGCGTACTGAAGAGGAAGTGACGGCCTGCCGGCTTCACCGTTTTATTATGTCGGTAACGAGTAATTCGAGGGATGAGGGGAAATGGAGAGTCAGCTGAGAAGGGTTGTCCCCGATACGAGCCTCCTGATTAACAGAGTCCTCTCGCGAATGATAGAGGGTGGCGAGCTCAGGGACTGTGAGATCATCATACCGGTTCCTGCCCTTGACGAGTTACAGGCACAGGCCTCCAGAGGAAGGTCAGAGGGTTTCGTGGGGTTGGAGGAGATCAAGAGGATCAGGGAGATAGGTCATACAGCCTCGGTGATCGTCAGGTTCGCAGGAGAGAGGCCAACCCTCGAGGAGATCAGACTAGCGAGGGGCGGACGGATAGACGCCCTAATCAGAGACGTTGCGAGGAGAGAGAGGGCTATCCTTTACACGTCCGACTACGTCCAAGCTCTTGTCGCAGAGGCCGAGGGCGTCGAGGCGGTTTATGTCCCTAGGAAGCAGGAGGTCGGCGAGCTATCGGTGATGAAGTTCATGACCCACAACACCATGAGCCTACATCTGAAGGTCGGAGCTCCTCCGATCGCAAAGACGGGCGCATTGGGCAAAGTCCAGCTCGTCAAGCTCAGGGACGAGCCTCTCTCTCAGGACGAAGTACAGACTTTCGTCGACGAACTCCTCACGGCCCTGAGGACCTCCAAGGACGGCTACTTAGAGATCGTGAGGCAAGGTGCGGTCGTGGCGCAGCTAGGAGACTTGAGATTTGCAGTGGCAAAGCCTCCCTTCAGTGACGAGTTGGAGCTCACCATAGTGAGGCCACTGGTCAGGCTGAAGCTGGAGGATTACAACCTCAGCGATCGGCTGATCTCGAGGCTCTCCAAACGAGCTGAGGGTGTACTCATCGCGGGCCCTCCAGGGTCCGGCAAGACAACGTTCGCGTCATCGCTCGCAGAGTTCTACTCTAACTTAGGGAAGGTCGTTAAGACGCTGGAATCACCGAGGGACTTACTGGTGGGGCCGGAGATCACTCAGTACGGCCCCTTAGAGGGTGATTTCGAGAAGACAGCGGAGGTTCTACTTCTCGTACGGCCTGATTTCACCATCTTCGACGAGATGCGTCGACCTAGGGACTTCCAGGTCTTCATAGACATGAGGCTCGCGGGGGTGGGAATGGTGGGGGTAATTCATGCAAGCGATCCTATCGACGCAATACAGCGCTTCCTCGAGAGGACAGAGCTCGGCATGCTCCCCAACGTCGTCGACACTGTGATCTTCCTGAGGGAAGGCAGAGTTCAGAAGGTTTACGAGCTCTCGTTGGTCGTCAGGCTACCGAAGGGCATGAAGAACGAAGACCTAGTGCGACCCATTGTGGAGGTGAGAGATTTCGAGACCGGCGAATTGGAATACGAGATCTACACGTTCGGCGACGAGAGGGTCGTCGTCGCGATCAAACCGAGGGCGCTGGAGGAGGCGATCTCCAAGATCAACGATCTCCTAACAAGTGCCGGCGTCAGCGACTTCCGGGTCGAGCGCTCCCCAGATGGTTCGGTATCTGTAATGGTTGAAAGGTCTGAAATACGAGACGTCACCAGGTCCCTCGGCAGGACCTTCAGAGAGATCGAGAGGGCCCATGGTTTCAGGGTGAAGATAATCCCGCTTCCGGTGGCAGTGGGAGAAGAGGTCGATTGCTCCATCAGCGACGTCGGAGCTTCCTTCGTCTTGACAGTAAAGGACGTTGAGGCCGGTAAGCCGGTGGGCGTGTACGTCGACGACGAGTACTTGCTCACAGCCACTGTTGGGAAGAAAGGAAGAGTTAGGGTCTCGAAGGACACGGAAGCAGGGAGGGCGATTATCACGGCCCTGACGGAGGGCAAGAGGTTGAGAGTCTTCCTCACGAGGTGACCTCTAATCGCTAGCGACCTGAAAAGACCTCCTCCTCGCCCCCGAAACAACGAGCTCGTCGTACACGGAGAGCGCTGATGAGGTTAAACCCATTGCGAGAATTGGGACGTTGATCGAGATCAGGACCCCGAAAACCGTGCCGATCGCTATCCCTGCGGCAGCTCCCACAACGTGCCCTCCTAGAGACCTCGTCAAGACGGCAATAGAGGCCAGCATCGACGCAGCCAACGCAAAACCCCAGAGCGGTAAAGCGAGCGCGGCCGCGAAGGCGCCAGAGAGGGCTAAAAGGGCGGATGAAGCGTAAGCGAACTTGGGCGATGGTTTCGGAATGGACTCCTCGACTGATGCAAGAGTGTACTGCTTACCGCATCTAGGACAGACCGCCTTCCACGCCTGCAACCTAACCTCGAGATCGCAATTAGTACATCTGAAGAGCCTGGTTCTCAACCCAAGGTGTTCGCCTCAACGGGCTCATAAAGGTGGGTCTGTGACCTCGTGAAGCTCGGCTCCGCCATGTGCGCCCTTAAGTAGGAACGGTTCGGATATCAGCTTAAATGGATGCCGATGTTTGATGCCGTGATGTCGGCACCGGTGACTCTAGAGTCGCTTATCGATGAGATCGTCTCAGAAGCCCTAATAGAATACGAGAACAAGCTCGACGAGGCCGGTAAGAGGATTCTCGGAAGGCTCGAGTCGGAGGGAGGGAGGGCGATAGAGGAGCTGAGGGCGGAACTGGAGCGCGTCAACCGTGAGGTCGAGTCGGAGATGATGAGGAGGATAGGTCAGTTGGAGCTCGAGGCGCGCCGGTCCTATCTCGAAGAGATCGAGAGGATGGTTGAGTTCGCGATCTCGAAAGCGACTGAGCGAGTTAGATCGATGAGGAAGTCCCAGGATTACAGGGCCTTTCTAAGGAGGAGTCTGAACGAGGCGGTTGACGCCCTGGGTACGGACGAGGTGATCGCGGAGACCTGTGCCGATGACTTGGAGGCCGTTAAGTCTGTAGCAAGGGAACTCTCCAAAGAGAGAGGTGTCAAGATCACAGTCTCCGGTAAACCGATTGCCGTGATCGGAGGCGTGAGGGCCTCTAGGCCAGACGGCAGCATGGTAATCGACGCGACGATAGATTACAAGTTGAAGAGGTTTGACGAACAACTCAGGTCGTTAGTGGTCAGGGCCCTATCAGGTCAGTGACCGCTCAGATCTCGGGACGCGAGTCGTATCCGACCCATTTCGGCACCGAGTATTCCTTAGCTCTGTAATCAGACCTGTAGGGTTTAATGTCGATCACCGGTGTCCCGTCGAAGAGGTCCAATCCCTCGACGTGCAGTACCCTTCCCTCTCTTCGTAACAGTCTGACCAAGGTCAGCGCGATGGGGTTCGGCCTCACCGGTGAGTCGGTCGCGAAGACCCCTAGCTCCGGCAACTCCTCCTCCCTGAACCCCTTTCTCAGCAGCCTCCTCGGCTTTACTCTGAGCAACCTGTATCGCACCCTATCCAGATAAGCTATCAAGAAGAGGTGCGAGTATTCGTCGATGCCGTGAAGGCCGTCCTCGAAGGCCTCGAAGACCTCAACGCGCCCGATCAACGCCCCTGACTTCTCTCTGACCTCCTCCTCTGTCGCATCGACCCTCACCACACCTATTTGCCTCAGCGTGAACTCCACGCTCAACTTCGGTAACTCCCAATTTATCACCGTGAGGTCTGCAGGTTACGCTGCTAAAGCGGTTTCCTGACCCGCAGATGTAGAAGTAGGAATATGATTGATGCGTGAATCATGGGAGTTAACCAGAGAATCATCGACTCGGCGGAACCAAGGCTCACCAGACCCATGGCACCCTGCATTAGCCGAGCGGTCGAGGTGGTAGGTGAAAGGAAGGCTAGGAACTTGAGCTCTGGCACTGGAATCCTTTCCAGCGGGTAAAAGACGGGTGGCAGATACGAGAATGCCCCCGTGAATATCGGCGAGTAGACCCATAAGTCTCTGATGTCCCTGGCGAACGTGCTGATGTAATAACCGAACATCGAGACCACTGCCCATGTTATCGAAAGGGCCCCCAACATCACCCCCCAGCTCCCGGCGTCGCCGAGTCCTACTAAGGCCCAGAGTAGGAGTGCGAAGACCAGTATGCCGGGCAGTGCGTTGATCAGGTTACCCAAGGCCAGACCTATCGCGTAAGGTATGAGTCCTCCCCGAGTCAGGACGAACATCGCGTCAATCCTCAGAATGAGTCTGTTGAACGCGGCATCCGATTCCATCGTGATCGAGTTCGCTACAACGATCGATATCATGCCGCCGATCAAGGCGTAGGGAATGATCTCGCTAATTCCGTAAACCGAGAGGAAGAGTAGAAAGGCCATCGGCGCCAACATCGGAGATAGAGACCAGAACGGGTTCTGTTTGAAAGGTATCACTCCGAAGAGCATCGTTGACGCGTATATCGACTTCACGAACATGAGAAGTGGCTCAAGCCGCTTCGTTCTCAACGTTACCACCCGCCAAGAGAACGAACGCGTCCTCGAGCGAAGTCCTTGCGACGTTGACCTTCCATCCTCTCTCGATTGCGAGATCCGCCAGCTCCCTCGCCTTAGTCCCCTCTGTTAACACCCTGTACCGGTCACCGATCCGTCTCACAAGTCCGTATCCTCGGAGCTCAGTAACATCAACGGCCCCCTCAACGTCGACTCTGTACTGGTACCGAACTGTTCTCATAACGTCTTCGACACTTCCGGTCACGGCGATCCTGCCTGAGTTGATGATCGAGACTCTATCTGAGATGGTCTCAGCCTCTTCCATGTTGTGCGTCGTCACGATAACTGTCCTGCCCTCCTCCGATGACCTCCTTATCTGAGACCACATGGTCGTTCTAGAAATGGGGTCAAGGCCGATGGTGGGCTCGTCGAGGAAAAGTACTTCCGCCTCGGTGGCCATGGCCATAGCAACGTAAACCCTCTGCCTCAATCCGCCTGAGAGACTTCCACAGATGACGTTCCTCACGTCCCAGAGCTCCATCGCCTCGAGGTACTCTCTTGCACGTCTTGCGGCATCCTGACGGGTCATCCCTCTTGCGATTAGGTAATAGTAGACGTGAGCCCATGGCGTCGAGAGGTTGGAAGGCCTTCCCTCCTGTGGGACAATTGCGATCCTCCTCCTCACAGTTTTAGCCTCCCTCATGACGTCGCGTCCCAACACTCTGACGGTGCCCCTGCTGGGCTTCAGCAGTGTGCTGGCAATCCGGATGAAGGTCGTCTTTCCAGCACCGTTCCGTCCCAACATCGCGAAGACCTCGCCCTCTTCAACCTCGAGCGAGGCTCCCCTCAGGACCCAGTTGACACCGTCATAGGTCTTCCAGAGGTCCTCCGACTCCAGAGCCACGCCCATCCTGAACTGTACCTATCCCCGGTTCCTAATGAAAGAGATTCAGTGACGCCTCCTGATCAATGCGTGAGCTAGCCTTCCCTCCCTCATGAAGTCGAGGAGTTCATGCCCAGTTACGGTCGACCAAGTTCGGACTTCTCGCTCTGAGTTCTCGTCCCCCTCTGCAACCAAGTGGATGATCTGGCCTGGAGAGACCTGTTCTATCCTCTCGGAGAGCACCATCAACGCCTGACTGCACTCGACTCCGATTGCCGCCATCACCATGTCGGGCACCTCCTTGAAGCAAACTATTCCCTTTCTCTTGACCTCCTCAAGCAGGATATCGGCGACCGCGTGGAAAGGCTCGAGTTTAAGCGCGTAACCTTCTTCGAGCGGTTTTACCTTCACTATCCAGCCGAGACCGTATGGGTCGGTCTGCGAGAGGTGAGGTGAATTCCTTAACTCCTCGTTGACCGCCGAGACCTCCACTCTGAATTTCGCGGGCACGTGGCCTACGAACCTCTTTGCCTCAACGAAGGCCAAGGACCTGCCCTCTTCTACGATGGTTCCTACCGCCTTCGGTTTTACGGAGGTAATTTTTCCCCACTTGAACTGAGTCGTTGGTAACAGCCCCATCCTGAGGACATCGCCTTCGCTAATGTACCAGCTCTCTCCGCGTAGATCATAGAACGCTTTCTTGACGAAGGAACACCCGTTGACGACCAGAGACGCGTCGCCCTCAATTACGCTCATTTCGGCTCCATCTGGTCTCCACAAACCGGGCTTTAAGCCATGTACCACACGAGAAGTGGCAGCTCTCCGTCCGAGGGGCCTTTTCAGAAAAGGCGGATATACAGCTGAGCGACTCTATACTCGGGATGCGCGTGTACATCGGAATCGATGACACCGACTCCAAGCACTCGATGTGCACAACGTATGTGGGGGCCGTCGTGATGAAGAGAGCCGAGTCGCTTGGCGCGAGGCGGGCCGATTACCCTTGGCTGGTGAGGTTGAACCCTAACTGTCCTTTCAAGACGAGAGGTAACGCTGCTGTGTGCATTCCGCTAGATCTGGAGCCCCCAAGGTTCGAGGAGGTTTGGGACACCGTCGTAGAGACGGTGATGGAGCTCGCCGACACTGGACGTGGAGCAGATCCGGGAGTGGTGGCGTTCGATGCTGAGACGAGGTCTCATCTTCACGAGTTCTACCTTAAGGCTGTGAGAGAGCTGGTCGATCTCGAAGAGACGGTCGAGTTGTGCGAGTCCAACTCGCTTGACTATTGGGCGGTCGGCGAGTCGAGGGGACTAATCGGTGCCGTTGCTGCTGTTGGAGCCATCGAGGAAACTCTGACCACTTACGAGCTCCTCGCCTACAGGTCTAAGGTCATGTGGGGGAAAGAGAGGTTAGTCGATCCCGAATCTGTTAAGGAGATGGACAGGATGTTCGGACAACTAACGTTCGACAACTACGACTACGAGAAGGACGAAGTGAGAGTGACTCCACACACTCCCTGCCCCGTGCTTCTTGGGATTAGAGGTCTGAACCCCGACGTCCTCCCCTACGCTCTCTCGACGCTGAAGCTCGGTGAACCCATCGAGTTCTACGAGGTCTTCAGGACTAATCAGGCCACGGACTTACACTACGTCACTTGCGACATCGGATCGATCAGACCTCTGACTTCAGTCGTCATCAGGGGACGTGTCGTGCGAAGTCCGACAGTGACGCAAGGCGGTCATGTGTTCTTCGAGGTCTCTGATGGTAGCGGACGCGTGGTGGTTGCCGTCTACGAGCCTACAGGTGAGATCAGGAGAGTCGTCTCGAAGCTTGTACTGAGCGACGAGGTCGTGGTCTTCGGGTCTGTAAAGGAGAAGCCCGAGGGGCTAACTGTCAACCTCGAGAAGCTCAAGGTTCTCAGGTTGGCAGACCTGATCGTTGAGAGGGCGCCACGTTGCCCCCATTGCAGGAAATCGATGAAGTCGGTCGGTAAAGGCAAAGGCTACAGGTGTAGGAGATGCGGGTTCTACGGCCCCGACTTGAACAAGGTGAGTGTGAAGGTCGGTAGGGAGATCGTTGAGGGGTTCTACGAGGTCGCCGTCTCGGCAAGGCGGCACATAGTCAGGCCACTTTCGCTTCACGAGCAGGACGCCGCAGAGCACCTTTAACCTCAGCTCTCTCTTCCCGAATCGGCCCTTGAGAACAAAGTCAATATCACCATCAGCGCGATCGCGACTGCTATCAGTGGCAGTATGAACCTGAGCGCAACCCTGACGCCAGCTATCAGGCCGTGTAGGTACGTTCCGAGCAGCGAGAGCACGGTTATTACTATCACTATCGAGACCATCAAAGCCTTGGGGCTCAACCGAGTTGTCATCCTACGGTGCCAGTTAGAGGGATCCCCTAATAGAGGTAGGTAAACGGTGAATTGGGGTGGAGCTAGCCGGTATAGTGGGAAAGGCGAACGTCGGCAAGAGCACGCTGTTCACCGCGCTTACCATGATCGAGGTCCCTGCCGCCAACTTCCCCTTCACCACAACGAAGCCCAACAGAGGTGTGACATACCTGAGAGTAACGTGCGTCTGCAGGGAGCTCGGTGTTAAGGACAGCCCCGGCAACTCACTCTGTGTCGACGGCATGAGGTTCGTTCCGATCTCGATAATCGACTGTCCTGGAATAGTTAGGGGCGCCCATGCAGGACGAGGCATGGGTCTCCAGTTCCTCGACGAGATCAGACAGGCAGACGCACTCATCGTTGTGGTTGATGCTTCAGGAGGCACCGACGATGACGGTAACCCTGTCCAGCCTGGCAGCCATGACCCAGTCGAAGACGTAAGGATGGTCGAGGACGAGATGGACCTCTGGATGGCAGATCTCCTCCAGAAAGACTGGAACAGGCTAGTGAGACTCGTTGAGACTAAGCAGTCTACCTTTCAAGCAGAAGTCGCCAGGAAGATGTCGGGCCTCAGGATCAACGAGCAGTCCGCCGAGGCAGCTCTTGAGTCAGCGGAACTTGACGGCTCTACGCCCTCGAAGTGGACTCAGCAAGACGTTCTTCTCTACGTGAGGACCCTGAGGAGGTCGACGAAGCCTATGATAATAGCTGCCAACAAGGCAGACGTCCCCACGTCGCGAGAAGGCATTCGCGGGCTGGTCGATGCAGGTTACGATGTAGTTCCGTGCAGCGCTGAGGCTGAGAAACTGCTTCGTTTAGCGTCTAAGAAAGGTGTTTTGAAGTACTCTCCCGGTGACGAGTCCTTCGAGGTGCTAGAGACCGCGAAGCTGACCACCGACCAGCGTAGGGCCCTCGAGAGGGTTGCGGATTTCATGGCTCGGAACGGAGGTACAGGGGTTCAGAGGCTGATCGACAAGGTCTACCTCGAGGTCCTCAAGTACGTACCCGTCTTTCCGGTCGAGGACCCAAACACGCTCACCGACTCAAAGGGTCGTGTCCTTCCAGACGTTTACCTCGTCAAAGAAGGGTCAACTCCAAGGGACCTCGCATACAAGATTCATTCGGACCTAGGCGAATCGTTCCTTTACGCTGTCGACGCTAGGACGAAGATGAGGCTCTCCTCAGACTACAGGCTGAAGTCGGGTGACGTGGTGTCGATCGTAAGCGCTGCAAGGAGGTGAGGTCTTGGAAGAGCCTCTATTGATCGACGGTTCGGTAGGTGAGGGTGGAGGCCAGATCCTCAGAATGGCAGTGTCAGCAGCTGCGTTACTCTCCAGACCTGTTCGCGTGGTGAACGTTAGGGCGAAAAGGAGCCCGCCGGGGTTGAGGCCGCAACACATGGTGGCCGTTCGTGGGGTCGTGGAGCTCACTCGAGGCAGAGTCGAGGGGCTGAGAATAGGCTCGACTGAGATCGAGTACCACCCTTCTAAGCCGAAATCTGGGAAGTTCGTAATCGATGCGGGGACCGCGGGGAGCACGACGCTGATGCTTCAGTCTCTGCTCCCTGTTGCTTCTTTCGCAACGGGCCCTGTAGAACTGGAACTACGAGGTGGTACGAACAACCCGATGGCCCCGCCTGTTGAGTACCTGAACTGGGTATTGATGCCCTCTCTGAGGAGGATGGGCGTCAGAGCCGAGATCGAGCTAGTGAGGAGGGGCTTCTACCCACGAGGCGGGGGTCTGGTTAGAGCAAGAGTAGAGCCCGTGAACAAGTTGAGACCAATAGAAGTCGAGGAGAGTCGCGTTGTAGAGGTGAGAGTGTTCGCTTATAGCTGCAACTTGCCCGAGCACATTGTTGAGAGGATGTCCAGAAGGGCCGCGGAATCGTTAAAGAGGACGATTGCGACGGACGTGTCGATTGTGACTGAGGCGTTGCAGAAGCACGATCCTAAATGCTCGTCCGATCCTGGAACTGGTTTGATAATCGTTCTGAACTTAGAAAACGGACTCGCGATGGGGTTCGACTCAATGGGTGAGAAGGGTGTACCCGCGGAGCGAGTAGCTGATAAGGCCGTTGAAGAGTGTGTGAGACAGTTGAGAACAGGTGCACCAGTGGACAGTCACCTAGGTGACCAATTGGTGATCTGGGTTTCCTTGGCCGACGGTCGGTCCATATACAGAGTCTCAGAGCTCACTAGTCACACGAGGACTGCCATAATGATCGCAGAAAAGGTCGTCGGTGCTGGCTTCAGAGTCGAATCACTAGACGGACGCGGCGCAAGGATCACCTGCGACGGAATTGGATTCTCTAGATGATTTGACAAAATAGGTTCATCAAGAGACCATTTATGAACGAACTCCCTTACATGAGCTTGAGCCTACTGATAGTGATCTCTGCACGCCGTTGTCGGGGTGTGTCGATTCTCTGCAAATATAGTTTAATAGACACCGGGCAAATGTAATCACGTGAGTACCCCGATAGACGTCCTCCGTCAATTAGTCGAAAGAGTTTCCTCCGATCCGAACCTCTTAGCAAACCTGACTAAGTCTGAAAAGAGCTTCCAGTTCAGGCCCCCCGACGGCCAACCCTTCTTCCTTGCGATCAAGAGGCAATCACTAGAGGTGAGTGGTGGAGAGGTTCCTAATCCCACGGCGACTATAATCGCGTCTTCTCAAGACCTCGTCGATGTCTTCTCAGGAAAAGCCGATCCGTCCAAGCTCTTCTTTTCGGGGAAGCTGAGGGTTCAAGGGAACGTTCTGGAGGCCCAGGAACTTGCTAGGCTTCTGGGCACCGCTCGTTCCTAATCGCTCCCTGATCTGATTCAGTTTTTGAACGAAAATTTATTATTGAGTTGCTAAAAGATTCACCGTGACTGAGTTATCCGAGGCCAAAACGCTTGGTGGAGTTGGTGCCATACTCGTTCTCCTTGGAGTGGTTCCGAACTTCGGGTTCATATTAAGCATCGTGGGGTGGATACTGATTCTCGTGTCTGTCGACAAAATATCTAAAACCGTTAACGATCGAACTATCTTTAACAACGTCTTAATGGCGGTCATACTCGCAGTGGTAGGCTCCATCATAGCCGGAGTTATTCTCGGAGTTGGTGTGTTCTTTGCGTTCACGGGTACTGGGGCAGTATTTCCAGGGGATCCTACGAGATTGTTAACTGATGTGCTAGGATTCTTTGTTGTTGGTCTAATAGCCTTTTGGTTGATAATGATCTTCTCTGCTCGTTACCTTAGGCGCGGTTACGATAGCATCAACGCACAGCTCAGGGTCTCGATGTTCAGTACCGCTGGAAAACTGTACTTCTATGGAGCCCTGCTCACTATAATATTGGTTGGCTTCATCCTCATTTTGATAGCAGAAATCCTACAAGTCATCGCGTTCTTCTCGATGCCAGAATCTCTCCCCTCAACCAAGCCAACCAGTGGTAACAACTAGTTACTGATCAAAGGGAGATTTTCTTATTTCTGAGGTCAGGGATGTCAGCACGATGAACCGCCGTATTTGGATAGACTTAGCCGTCTCAGCGTTCTCGGGAGCGCTGGTTATAGCGTTGATGCTCGCCTCGGGGCCATTCGGGTTGCTTCATCCAATGAAAGGAATCTGGACTGAAACGGAAAGAGTGAAGTCAGGCGATGCTACTCTCATGCTGTCTGGACTGAGATCAGAAGTGAAAGTAGTTTACGACGTGAGAAACGTTCCCCATATCTTCGCGTCTGATGAGCTGGACGCGATCATGACTTTAGGATACCTCCACGCGAGGGACAGGCTCTGGCAGATGGACGTGCAGAGGAGGCTCGCGTCGGGACGACTAGCAGAAGTTGTGGGAGAGAGTGCGCTCAAAAGCGATGTAGTGATGCGTGTGATCGGCCTTCACAGGTCCGCGAGGTCGACCGCGGAATGGTTGAGCGAGAACCATCCCGAAGTCTATTCCTTTCTGACGGCGTACGCACAGGGTGTCAACTCAGCGATTGAGGAAATGAGGGTTTCAGGAAGGGTCCCATTGATGTTCAAACTGCTCGGTTACGAGCCTGAGCCGTGGAGACCCGAGGACTCACTCGTTTGGGCGAAGTATATGGGTTGGACGCTCACCGGCTTCTGGTACCCCCTCGTTCTAACGGCCCTTGCCGGTAGGATAGGGTCATTAGAAGTCATGAAGTTGTATCCGGTAAGGCATTACTACTCAGAGAACGCGACAGTCGTCCCTGGAGATGGATCGGTCGGTGGGCTCTCTTTAAGCGTGAACCCCGATGAGCTGGGGACGCTCGACTGGTTCGGAAAATGGGCCAGCGGTCTCGACCTGACCGATGAAGAGCTCTCGAGGAAGATCTTCGAGTTAGTTGACTGGCTCTCGGAGTTCGTGGAGCTCTCGCAGTCATATCTCGGCAGTAACAACTGGGTAATATCTCCTGAGCTCTCGGCAACCGGTGGACCGATGCTCGCAGACGACCCACATCTTCCACTCACCCTCCCCTCTCTTTGGTACGAGGTACACCTTGTAGCTGAAGAGCTGAACGTCAGAGGAGTGACCCTAGCGGGAATACCGTTTGTGATTATCGGCTTCAATGAACACGTGGCATGGGGCCTCACCAACTCACAGATAGGTGTTACAGACTTCTACCTGGAGAAGGTGCAGGGTTCCAGGTTCTACTTCAGAGGGGAGTGGAGGGACATGTTGCGCCTTGAGGAGGTAATTGAGGTCGGAGCAGATAGAGATTACAGGTTAACGGTGAACCTGACTGTCCACGGGCCTATCTTCCACCATCGAGGTGTGCACGTATCGCTGAGATGGACCGCGATCTCAGGGTTCGAGAACGACGGCACAGGCGTCACGAGGGAGGCCGTAGCTGCTTATCGTGTGATCCGAGCCAAATCGCTAACAGAAGCTTATGAGGCCCTAGAGTACTGGGACGTGCCGTCTCAGAATTGGGCAGTCATCGATAGACACGGAAATTATGGAATTATCGTTCCAGGCCTCTTCCCATACAGAACGGTCAATCTGCCATCAGGCGAGTCGGTCAAGGTAATAGGTTCAAGGTCTGTGTTGAACGGGACAGGGGACTTCGAGTGGGAGGGCTATGTTCCCTTTGAGCTCGTTCCAAAGGTTGTGAACCCGACGACAGGATATGCCGCGGCCCCAAATCAGCAGACCACCGGCAAGTTTTATCCCTACTACATCCTCGCGGGCTGGTACGATCCTGGTGCGAGGGCTCAGAGGATTCACGCTCTACTTTCGTCGAAGAAGCTGCACTCAATCGAGGACCTCACGAACTATCAGAACGACGTTTACCTGTGGTTCGCGGCTTCGACGGTTCCCCCGCTCCTCGAATTAGCAATGAGGTTCGACGGATTGAGCGAACTGGAAAGGAAGGCCCTCGAAGAGCTGAGGAGGTGGGACTATCAAATGAATAGGGACTTAGCAGGACCAACCGTGTGGTGGGCTTGGTTCTCAGCGCTTTATGACGAGGCCTTCGGTAGGAGGTTCGCAGAGAGGGGGATAACTAAGAGGTATCTGCCCCCCGAGTCGACTCTGGTCTGGTTGATCCAAAACGATCCTCAGAGCACTTGGTTTGGAGGCGATCTCCTCATGACGGCGAGGTCTGCCTTCTCAAGGGCGGTCACTTGGTTAAGCTCGAAACTGGGAGGCGACCCATCGGAGTGGACTTGGGGAAAGGTTCACAAGCTGAGGATCGGTCATCTGAGCTCTCTAGACGCGCTCTCGATCGGTCCTCTGCCCTTCGACGGGTCTTCTGGAACTCTAATGAACGCCGGCTTCCCCTATGACCTTAGGGCGGGTGAGGGTCAAGTTTACGTGACGACTGGGCCTAGCTGGAGGATGATCGTCACCTTCGTTGAGGGCAGAGTTGTCGCCTATGGAGTCTATCCTGGAGGACAGAGCGAGAGCCCGATCTCCGAGCACTACTCCGACTCCTTCGACGAGTGGTACGGCTCCAAGTATCACGAGTTGAAGTTGCCCGACTCTCCCAACGAGGTCGATGGTAGGCTTATGACTCTGACCTTCAAGAGCGGAGGACTATGAAATCAGAGAACTTACTGGTCCTAGTGGGTGTGCCTATCGCTGCGGCCTCGTTGCTAATCTTTCATCAAAGCGTCTGGTCCCTCGGCCCCCTCATGACGGGAGTCCTCGGCGGCTTCCTCATCAGAAGACGGATCAAAGTGGTGCCCTACGCGGCGTTAAGCACCTCCCCCTATCTAGCACTTCTGCTGCTACGGCTCTCCGAACCTAAGGCTCTTCTGCTCGCTGAGCTGATCTCGGACGTCGTAGGGATACAGGTTTGGGCCTTGGTGATGATACCGGTAGTGATATACTTTCTCACCGTCTTTGCCACCTCTATTTCGATAATTTCTATACTCGGGCTGCTCTTTAGGAGAAAGCGGTGAGAGAGATGTTGTATACGACGCTCGGGAAAACCTCTGAGAGGGTCTCAAAGATCGCCGTCGGTACGTGGCAGATAGGTGCTAGGGAGTGGGGATGGGGAAGAGGTTACGGAGAGGAGCAGGTGGTTCAGGCCATCAGAAGATCCGTAGAGATCGGCGTCAACCTGATAGACACCGCTGAGATCTACGGAGGTGGTCGTTCCGAGGAGGTAGTCGGTAAGGCGATCAAAGACATCAGGGAGTCAGTTCTGATTGCGACGAAGGTCTGGCCCACTCATGCGACCTACAACGGAACCTTAAAGGCATGTGAGAGGAGTCTCAGGAGGCTGAACGTTGACGTCATTGACTTATATCAAGTCCACTGGCCGAACCCTCTCGTCCCGATATCGTCAACGATGAGCGCGATGGAGAAGCTCGTGAGGGAGGGGAAGGTAAGGTACATAGGCGTGAGCAACTTCTCACCTTCACAACTCAAGAGGGCCCAAGAGTCCCTGAAGTCCCAAGAGATAGTCTCCAATCAGGTGAAGTACAACTTGTTAGAGAGAAAGGCTGCGGAGAGCAACTTCTCTACGTTCGGCGACAGAATCACTGTCTTAGCTTACAGCCCACTCGCTCAGGGTTTACTGACAGGGAAGTACTCAGTTCACAGGAGGCCCAAGGACTTAGTCAGGGGAATCAACCCGCTCTTTGACACGGCCAACTTGAGGAGAACGGAGCCTTTGATCGAGAGGATGCGTGAGCTAGCCAAGAAGTACGGTTGCGAGGTCTCACAGATCGCTTTGCGAGCTCTCATCGAGAGAGAGAATGTGGTTGCGATAGCCGGAGTGAAGGACGCAGCTCAGGCCGAGATCAATGCCACCTCGACCGAAGTTCCCCTGAGTCAAGAGGTGGTCGATGAGCTCTTCCATCTGGCGAGAGACATCAAAATAGCTACTCTGTTGCCCCTGATTAAGACACCCTTTAGGCTGGTTGAGAGCCTCACGTCATGATTTGACTTTTTCGATCACTCAGTCTCGCCGGCCTCCAGCTCTAGCTCCTCCAAGTACCTGGTGTACTCATCGGGTTGCATGAGGTCTTCGAGCTCGGTAGGGTCTGATACCTCTATCCTGCAGAGCCAGCCGTCCTCATACGGGAACTCATTGATCAGCTCCGGGCTATCGATCAGCTTCGCGTTCACCTCTACCACCTTTCCTGTTATGGGGGCCCTCACCTCATGGCTTCCTCCGACAGATTCGATCGTGGCTACATGCTGACCCCTCGTCAGCTTCGTGTTCGTGTTAGGTAGTTCAACGTAGAGGATCTCCCTGAGCTTCTTCTGCACGTAATCGGTAACCCCCATTATCGCGTGCCTCCCCCTCATCCTCACCCACTCGTGATTCCTTGAGTAATGCAGGCCACCCGGGACCTCATAGGAGACCGACATGGGCCTCTAACCCTCGAGTTCACGGCGTTAATAATTTTGTGGTCAATGTCTTGTGAGGAGCGCTACAGGTCCTTGAGTCCGAGCTCTTGTTAATTAAAGACCGACCGTGTGAGGAGCACGGGTTGGCAATCCCGAAGAGGGGACTGCTGATAGGAAGGTTCCAGCCCTTTCACGTAGGACACATGAAGGCGGTCGAGCAGGTGTTGTCGGAATACGACGAAGTCGTCGTTGCGATAGGCAGCTCACAGTACAGCTTCACTCCTGAGAACCCCTTCACCGCGGGCGAGAGAGTCGAGATGATTCGCATCGGCGTTAAAAGCTCGGGTCGTGATCTCTCGAGGGTAATCGCTATACCGGTTCCTGACATCGGAGAACATCACCTCTGGATGAGCAGGCTCGTCGCGACAGTTCCGAGTTTCCAGACGCTTTACACCAATAACCCCTTCGTGAAGTTGCTGGCCGAGAACGCTGGTGTTAAGGTAAGGGAGCCGCGACTCTACGAGAGAGAGAAGTTAAACGGAACCGAGATCAGGAGGTTGATCCTTCAGGGTGGACCGTGGGAGCAGTTTGTCCAGCAGGAGGTAGCTGAGTACATCAAGTCAATAGGAGGGGTTGAGCGGATAAGAGTCATTCACTCACAACTCAAGACCTCCGCATTAAGAGAGGGGTACCCTTGAAGGACGTCGTTTACGTGACCATCGAGGGGTTCAAGGGCCTTGAGGTACCTCTCGCGGGGAAGCTCACCGAGCGTCTAGTTGAGTTGGGCGCGATCGCCGTAGCGAGGGAAGGGTCGGTGGCCTTAGACCTCTCAGTCTCCTGGGCGAAGCCCAGTCCGACGGCCCTCTTCGAGATGGTTCGTAATGCACTTCAGGAGCTGGGAGTATCTGACCACTGTCGTGTTGAAATTGAAGGTGAGGTGTTGCGAATCTTCGTTACCGATCCTCAATCGGTGAAGCTAGCGATAGGTGATGTCGGCGTCCAGAACTCCAGACTTCACGTCTGTCCACATTGTGGCTATGCCACGCTCTATGAGGAGCTGCTAAAAGAGCACGTGAAGCTTCACTACATTGGCGTGTGAGTCTACCTCTTGGTCCTAAGGGAGAGTATTGCTTTCGCTAGGTCGCCGCCGGCTTCGATCAGAGCCCTTCGGGCCTCATCCTCGGAGACTCCGGCTTGGGTAGCAACGAGCGCTACGTCGTCCTCGCTGACCTCGGGAGTCGTCGCTGTTGTTTGAGACCTCTCCTCCGATACCTCCTCGACGACGCTCCCTCCCAACACCTGGTAAACCTTGCCCACAGGGCTCTCGAGCTCGACGATGCTAGCCCCCTCTATCCTGATCCTTTTACCGCCGAAATCGAAGAGCACGTTAGCCTCTCCGAGCTCGTTCATCGATATCCCAGATGAGGACAGAAGCCTCTCCTGCATCCGTCTGACGGCCCTAGGAGGTACGCGTTTCATCCCCATTATTCTCCATAAGACCGGTAAAAAGGTGTGCCGTGACACACGTCGAGGTCATCGCCCTCGCGTCAGAAAACACCAATAATCGAAACCGATTAGTCAGAGATCACTAGGTGCACCGAGACGATGGAGGAATTCGTAGAGCACCCGCTGGTTAAGAAAAGAGTGCTCCTCAAACGGGAATACCAACAGAGGATCGCGGAGGCGGCCCTGAAAGGGAACACGCTCGTCGTCTTACCGACTGCCCTCGGGAAGACCGTGATAGCGGAGCTGGTGCTCGCGGAGGTCCTTCACAGATACCCAGGGTCCAGAGCGCTGTTCATGGCACCTACGAAGCCGCTAGTCCTCCAGCACGCTTCGAGCCTACGCTCCCATCTTGATCTGAAGGACAACGAAGTCGCTGCGCTCACCGGGGAAACCCGTCAACGGGAACGGTACTGGTCCGATGTTAAGATAAGAGTTGTTATAGCGACAC
This sequence comes from Candidatus Calditenuaceae archaeon, assembly GCA_025058055.1. Classification (GTDB taxonomy): domain Archaea; phylum Thermoproteota; class Nitrososphaeria_A; order Caldarchaeales; family Calditenuaceae; genus Calditenuis. The sequence goes on along the minus strand of JANXEU010000018.1, from coordinate 545 downwards.
CTCAAACGGTTTGGAACGATCACGTTAAGGGATTGGTGAGGCTTGAAGAGTTCGCGCTGGTTGTCATGGACGAGTGTCACCGATCGAGGGAGAGATATGCTTACACGCGGATAGCGAACGAGTACGTCAGGGTGTGTCCGTGGCCCCTGATACTGGCGCTGACTGCCTCCCCGGGCTCCGACCCAGAGAAGGTGAGGGAGCTGGTCAGGAACCTCTGGATCGAGAGGATCGAGTGGAGGACCGAGGAGGATGAGGACGTGAGGGCATACATCCCCGGCGTCGACGTCAGCTGGGTCACCGTATCCCTCCCCGAGCAGTACGAGAAGGTCAGGTCGAAGATCAGGGGTATGATCGAGTCGAGGCTCGAGAGGCTCCGGTCGACAGGATATGTCACCCTTGAGGGGGTCGAGTTCAACCGAAGGTCGCTGCTCGCGGTGATGGAGCGGCTGAAGGCGGAGCTCGGGTCCGGTGCGAAGGGTTTGATCGCCCATGCTCTCGTAGCCCTCTCAGAGGTCCTCAGCCTCTTCTACGCCCTGGAGCTCGTG
>JANXEU010000022.1 GCA_025058055.1 Candidatus Calditenuaceae archaeon | reverse complement strand
TCAGGGACGCTATGAGTTGCCAATTAGCCCCTCCGTCTCCGGAGTAGTAGACCTGGACTGACTGTATGCCGCCCGCGTCAGAGGCCGACCACCTGATCGTATAGATCATGCCCCTCCTGATCGACTCGCCGCCGTTGGGCCTGATCACCCTTATCGAGGGCGGTGTCGTGTCGACTATCGAGAAGGTCGAGTCGCTGGTGTCTCCAACCGTCGGAGCTTGATTGCTGATGATCCTGATCAGCGCGTTTGGTGTAGGAGGTCCTGTGACGGTCCACTGGTGGGATCCGTCGTTGGGGGTCGAGGAGACGATTGTTGTCCAGGTCGCTCCGCCGTTCCTCGATATCTCTATTTTCACGGTCCCGGAGATCTGCGACGACGACCACGTGATCGTCCTGGTCGTCCCTACTTCCCACGCTTCTCCACCGTTCGGCGACTGCACCGTGATGCTGGGCCCTCCTGACCCCATGATCGTGAAGACGTTGTCGCTGTCGTCGTAAACGCTCGGGTTGCTCGCGCTGCGGACCCTGATCCTGGCAGAGGAGGTCGGAGGGCCGGTCACCGTCCAGTCTTGGATGCCGTCGTTCGGTGTGTTGAGGAAGAGGACCGTCCAAGAGGTCCCACCGTCACGCGATAGTAGGATGTCGACGTTGCCAACGACGTTTTGGGAACTCCACCTTATCTGTCGGGTTTCGCCAATCATCCAGATTTCGCCACCGTTCGGGCTGACGACGGTTATCGACTGTTCCAGCTGGAAGGTCTCCAGCGGTCCCAGCTCCTGCTCGACCTGCGCGATGGGGCTGAAGACGAATAACGTCCCCGCAGAGTCACCGCCCCAAAGTATCCCGTGAAGCTCCACGGTCCCCGCTGAACTGTCGATTATTCCGAAGACTGGTGAACCGCTGTCACCTCCTCCCACACCGGCCGAAACGAAGTGCTGACAGAGCCTAACGATGTCAGTGCCGAAAACGCCGACGTCAACGCACGTCTGGGTGACTTGGCCCTGCGTCCAGCCCGTCGTCCTCCCGACTTTGTTCAGGGTCTGTCCCGCGACCGAGTGCGACGCCTCGCTCACTATTCTCCACTCTCCTACTATGTTGAGAGAGCCGGTGCCGGCGGTCCCAGCGATCCTGCCCAGCGAATAGGGTACGCCGCTCTGGAGGGCCCCGAAGGCCGCATCGCTGTACCTACAGCGATAGCCTGAGGGACATGGAGAGGTCGTGAAGAAAGGCGGGTCTATCGTCTCTTGGCCTATCAGGTTGTTCGTGGCTACCGTTGGTTGATAGTGGGTCGTGCCTTCCACCTGCCCCCACACGTTCGTGCAGTGGTCGTTGGTGACGTATCCGGGGACGCCGTTCCTTATCGCGATGAACCCGAGAGTACACACGTAAGAGCTGAAGGCTATCTGCAGTCCACCGATCACCGGTCTGACACGGTCCCTGAGCCCAACCATCGGCTCGATGACCAGCTGGTCGACGGAGTAGCCATCCTGCGGGAGGCCGAGCTCGCTCAGTATTCTCCTCACGGTCTCGACGTGTCCGGGAGAGGAGACGCCGACGAACAGCCTGTTGTTCACCTCGTCGATGTCCAGCGCTGTCACGATGTCTCTCAATTGATGGTTCGAAAGGACTGCCTGCTTCCACTGTGCCAGCTGCCGGAACGAATACCGGACCGTCTCGGTGGTGTATCGGCCTTCCTGTATTTGCTCGGCCACTTCGGCAAGCTGAGTGACCGCTGTGACCGTAGCCACCTGCATGACTCCCGCATCCGCAGCTGCCGGATCCGCACCGGCCAGCGATATCACCAAGGTCCCGTCACGGTAGTGAAATCCAGCGAAACTCGGCAGCCTCGATGAGATGGCCTCAAAGAGCTCGTCCAGATTGTCTATTGCGTCGACGGTGGGTGCGTACGAAAGGGGCGCTGTTACCGATAATAGAAAAATTATTAAGGCAGTAGCGGGCAGGCTCCGCACGGGATCTTATTTTTTCTTAGATATTTAAATCTTATACTGTCATGAAGGTTCCTGCGAATTCGGACCCTTCAAAGGAACGCGACTCACGGCCGAAATAAGGCGGAATGTGCCCTCGTATTGGCCATGTTGTTCTGGTCACTCGGATGCGTCGATTTCTCCCCTTTGTAGGACGAGTCATAGGAATCACGAAGTCGCCCATTAATTCGTACCCGGACAGGGACTTCGAGTGGGAGCTTTTGATGCTAGCAGTTAGTGTGGGTCGGCGAATCGGTTAGCGAAAATGCCTCCGGCAACGACTTAGCCTTAATAATAGCAGAGCGCGGTGGGGGTGCGATGGCGAAGCTGAAGCCAGCGAAGGCGAGGAAGTTCGGGAAGGGCGTGGCGAAGTGCAAGAGGTGTGGAACGACCGTCGGCGTGATCAGGAAGTACAGGCTTTACCTCTGCAGGCGATGCGTAAACGAGGTCGCACCACTTATGGGGTTTAAGGTCTACAGCTGAATGGCTCTCGGCGAGAGGGCTTCGAGAAGCTCGTTCAGATCTAGGTCCCACGCACCTCCGCCAGCTATCCTCCTTAGCACCCCGAGCCTCATCTCAGATCGCATCCTGTGTTCGAGCAGCAACGCGTTTCCCGAACCGCTCTCGTCAGAGATCGATCGCTCTATGACCTTCGAGGAGACCACAGCAGACTCGATGGCGTAATCGCCTGACCACGGAGGCATCAGGTCACAGGCGGCCTCTCCGACCGATAGAGCAAGGACATCGTCGCGGTTGGAATCCATCGTGAGTGATGATCTGGCTAAAGCCTTCTGGCCAGATCTGTGTGTGCCGACATGAAGGGAAGATCGACCTACCAACGGTACGGTGACCGAGACTCCAGACCCTGAAATCCGAAGCGTTCCCTCAAGGAACTCATCGCCGCAGACGACCTCGACCTCGGAGAACTTAACTGGAGACAAAGGGACGGACCTCACGGCCACCGTCGCAGTTCCTTCTAGTTCGCCGTCGATGGAGTCGACGCTGTATCTGACTTCCCCGTCCCGTGACTTCGCGAGCTTGTATCTCGCGTTGAAGAGGACCGGAGTATCGTCCGGGATCAAGAACTCGCAGGCCCTTCTGACGTCGAGCGGTGCCAGCTTGTCGCTGCCGCCGTGCATCAGCGACCTCTCACCGAGCCGGACGTGAAGTTTCAACCTCACGAACCGGCCCGTAGCTCCTTCAAGCGGAAGACTTAACGACCTGAGGGTTCTTTCGAGCAGCGTCAGATAGGGATGAGGACCGCCGAGCCTATGCCCTTGTTCGAGGACGAGCACCCGGTATCCCTTCACGGAGAGGAGGTGTGCTAGGACAGATGCCGTTAGGTCGGAGCCTATCACCAGCACGTCGCAGCTCCTCATCCCACGCTCTCCACGATCTCCCTCGGCAGCCTATCGCGCCACTTCTTGACGAAATCAGCTTCGAGCTTTCTGTCTCTCAGCCCGTCGGGCAGCATGATAGGTATCTCATCGAATATCGGATACCATCTCTTGCACTTCGGACAGGTGAGGAGCCCATCGACCACCTCAAACCTCCAGCAGGACCTGCAATCAGGTTCATGGCCCAACTCTTCCACTAAGTTGCCGTGATAACCACAAAACAACTCGCACTTCCTGAACTCCTTCGGATTGTACCGCTCTTCAGCGGAGAACACCCTCAGACTTAAGGGAAAGTACTTACACATCGGGCAGGCCAAGATGTCCATCAGCCTGTACTTCAATTCAGGACCCAAAGCTCTGCGTTGAATTTAAGCAGTTCAGCGGCCTACGGGATCGCGGTATGGCGGTGCGACATCGAACGAAATCAGCTTGCGTTTGAAAGAGGGTGAAGCTCACCCGATTTTCCGCGTCCCAACCTTCGAAAAGGATGAACATCGGCCAGCTCCGCTCAGACGTACTCACTCTCCCATCGGCCCAGGCGAGAAGAGCTCCTCTAGCAAGTCTTTCACGGAGACCACGCCCACGACCTCTCCCGTCACGTCAACGACAACGATGTGCCTAATTCTCTGCTTACCCATGAGCTGCGCGGCCTCCTCTAAAGTGCTGTTGTCCCTGAGCGTGATTACGTCCCTCTTGCAGAGACTACCTACCTTCTTCCCTAAATCCTCGCCTTCAGCGAGCGCCTTTATGACGTCCCGCTCGGAGAGAACACCGACGACCTCCTCTCGTTCCTTCACTATCAGGAAACCTACGTCCTCCAAGGCCATTATTTTGACCACATCACGAATGGTCGCACCACCGTCCACGGTTAAGGGCCTCCTCTTTATCAGGTCCCTGAGCTGCAAAGTAGTTCCGGCCATGTCCGTAACTCAGCGTATTTAAAAATATACAGCGATCACTTCTAGGAGACGATGGCCGCTCACACCCGTTTTCGATCTCAGGATTCTGCAGCAATTAATATTCAAGCTCATCGACAATCACTCATGGCGGCCGTCGTCTAGCCTGGAAGGACGGCGGGGCCCCGGCCCGCAGATCCCGGGTTCAAATCCCGGCGGCCGCAGCTGCTGCCTGCTCACTTGGTCAGCTCCTTCGCGTATTTGCTGAAAAGGGGTCTGAAGCCAATGCTCTCGTAGAACGTAACGGCGATCTTGTGCTGAGAGGGGAACTCTGCAGTTATGATGCCCGCGCCCATCTCGACAAGCTCTTTGACCGCGGCGTCGATCATCAACTTCCCAAGCCCTTTCCTTCTGTATTCGGGAAGGACATAGAACTCCCTTATCACGCCCTCACCTTCGGGAGAGTAGAACACTCTCTCGATGAGGTCTGCCTTGAGGAAAGCAAGCATCTTACCTCGGTGGTCCTCAGCGACTAAAACCAGAGACTTGGGATCTGAGAGGGCCTCGGAGAGGTACTTGTGCGCGGCAGAACGGATCTCGCTGGAGGTCGAGAGCATCGGGTCGAACTCCTCGTTGAGCCTCTTGTTCCTGATGAGTAGGTCCAAGAGCGGCTCCAAGTCGCTCTGAACGGCCCTCCTTATCCTGAACTCCGCTGACATCTCTCAACTTCGATAAACGCTCGCGATATAAAGACGCCTCAAGGTCTTACCCCAAGTACCACCTCTACGTTCCTCACTTGACCGTCGCGGTAGATCGTGAACCTCACCCTGTCGCCAGGAGAGGTGTTCTCGATCAGGTAGTTGAGCAGGTCGTCCAAGGACGCGATGGGTTGACCGTTGACCGCTACCATCAGGTCTCCGCCCACCAAATAGGACTCACCGGCGATGTTGACGCTACGGCTTCCACCTCTCAGCCCTGCGGCGCTTGCAGGACTGTTCGGCGATACGGTCTCTATCAGCAGCCCCATCTTGAAGGGTAGACCCAGCTGCTGCGCCACCATCGAGTTGATCTCCTTCCCAGAGATTCCGATGTAGCTGTGGGAGAAGCTCCCCTTCGCGATCAGCTCAGGCACGACCCTCTTCACGATCGAGGACGGTATCGCGTAACCTACTCCCGCGAAGGTGCCGGTGGTCGTCTCGATGGCCGTCGTGACACCTATCACCTCACCTTTTGTGTTAAGAAGAGGGCCTCCAGAGTTGCCGGGGTTGATCGTCGCGTCTATCTGAATCACCCCAGGTATCAGATAACCCCTTCCGGAGGGAAGGAGCCTTCCCTTTTGGCTGACTATACCGACCGTCACTGAGCCCTGAAGCCCGAAGGGGTTGCCGATAGCTATCACCAAGTCTCCTATTCTGAGGGATTTGGAGTCTCCGAGAAAGAGGGGAGAGAGCGTCATGCCAGCAGGCGGGTTAACCTTTACGACCGCGAGGTCTGTGTCGATGTCGAACCCTACGACCCGCGCGGGGAGCGTGGTCCTGTCAAGGAAGTCCACGTAAACCGAGACCGCATCTGATACTACGTGTTGATTGGTAATGATGTGACCTTGATCATCATAAACGAAACCAGACCCTATTCCTGACGAAAACCGCCCGTAGACCCTGACGACCACTATTGAGTGTTTCACGCGTTCGAAAAGCTCCGTGATGTTAAGCTGTGCTGGGAGCGGAGATGAGGCCTCTCGCGTTTGCGTGAGCGTGAGTGTAGCAGTGACCGTGACAGTCCGCGCGAAGTCGAGCCGATCAGCGTTGATGTTCGATACCACCGAATCCAACCTAAGTCGAACCGACTCGAGGGAAGTCCCGACGCTCTCCACCTGCAGGACCACCAAACCGATCAGCAGGAGCGCTATCACGGCTAGGGCCATCGCGGCGTTGGTCATCACTTTCACACGAGCCACCTCCACAAGGTAGCACTTAAGGGCTGAGCACGAATCGTTCTCTCACTCAGTTGGCGGTCTCGAATATATCACGAGATCTCCTTCCTCCAACTGTACCCATACCTCATGGCCCATGGAGAGGAGCCTCCTGAAGACCTCGTTCCAAGGGAAATTTGTGGGCTCCTTTACCTTGATCGCTATGCCGCCGTACATCGACGCGCACTCCGCGAGCCCTTTGACAAGATGCTTGAGCTCTTGGACGGGATCTACCGCCATCAAGCCCTACCCACCTATATCTCCTGAATTTTTTAGTTTACAGGTTGCACGCTCTATGGTATTACCATTACGGCGCTGGACCTCACCGATCGACTCTTCAAGCCTGTTCAACCCCTCTTCGAGTAGTTCTTCCTCGATGGTCAGGGGAGGGTGAAGCCTGATCACGTTTCCGTATAGTCCCCCTTTCAGTAGTATGAGGCCTTTCCTCCGCGCTACCTCGATGACCGCTTCTGTCGTGTCGGAAGCCGGCTCCTTAGTTCTCTTATCGCGGACCAACTCGATCGCCCTCATCGCGCCGATGCCTCTGACGTCGCCGACGATCTCAAAACGCTCAGCCATCTGATTGACACGCGCAGAGATGATCTCTCCTATCCTCGACGCCCTCTCGAAGAGCCTCCTCTCCCATATCGCGTCTAGCACCTTACAGGCAACGGCCGCAGCGACAGGGTTACCGCCGAAGGTCGTTCCCAGGCCCATGGGATGGACCGCGTCCATCAGCTCTGACCTCCCCACCACCGCGGAGATCGGCAGACCGTTAGCGAGGGCCTTGCCGAGCGTGATCAGGTCAGGCTCTACGCCGAAGTGTTCTACCGCGAAGAGCTTTCCCGTCCTACCGATACCGGTCTGGATCTCGTCGTCCACCAGCAGCACACCTTGTCTGTCGAGGAACGACCTGAGCTCCCGCACGTACTCGGCCGGTGGTACCACGAAACCTCCCTCGCCCTGAACAGGCTCGAAGAGGACTGCCGCGACCCTGTCCGGTGAGACTTGGGTCCCGAAGACCCACCTCTTGAGGTAATCCAAGCACGTCAGTCCGCACTCCGGATAGGAGGACTTGAAGGGACACCGGTAACAGTAGGGATAAGGAGCGTGAAGGACGTTCGGCATGAAGGGCTCCAGACCGAACTTGTAGGGCTGATACTTCCCGGTCGCGGTGAGGGCGAGGTAGGTCCGGCCGTGAAACGAGTTGAGGAACGAGATCACGAAGGGCCTTCCAGTGGAGAGCTTCGCGACCTTTACCGCGTTCTCCACGGCCTCAGCGCCGCTGTTGAAGAGGACTGCCTTGTTCCTAGGACCAGTCGGCGCGTTCTTGGAAAGCTTCTCGGCCAACCTGACGTAAGGCTCGTACTGAGCTACAGCGAAGCAGACATGCCATAGCTTCTTCAGCTGCTCCAAGGCCACCGAGACGAGCTCGTCGTCACAGTGACCCAGGTTAACGACTCCTATGCCGCTGGTGAAGTCGATGTACTCGGTTCCGTCGTCGGCGTAGAGCCTCGCGTTCTTACCCCTGACGATCGTGATAGGATGAAGGGTCGCTATGCCCCTTGAGACGTACAGGCCCCTCAACTCTGAGAGACCAAACATCGAGGGTCACCCACAAAATATACGGCTGGCCGCTCTATGAACGTTCGTCAAATGAGCAGGCCCCGGTCTCAGGTTCAGATCGAGCTAAACTGACCGTCTCCTGAAATCGGTGACCACCTTGAATGGCTGACCGGATTTCAACAACCTGACGGATATCAGGTCCTCTATGCCCGATGTGGCGATCTTCTTTGCGAGTACCTCTTCGACCTGAAAGACACCAGCTTCGTTGACCATGTTCACGTCGATCTGCAGGGGCCTCGAACTCCCCTTGCTGAGTTCCACCGACGTTATCGCGAGTGCTGAGAGTGCGTGAATGTCGGACTTCCCATGTCTGTACGGTACCCTTGCCCTTCCACCAGACATGTCGGTGCCGTCAGCGACCTTCACGATCCCAGACTCGACGGTGAGCGCCTGAACGGATTCGTCGTGGGAGAGGACACAGTGAAGCACCTCCTGACGAACTCTTCTCTCAGCCTTCCCTTTACCGTAGATCTTCGGAAGTATCTCCCTTAACACTCTGTCTGCGATGTAAACACCTGTGATGTGATGATCCACCCTGTGAACCATGTTGCCGATGTCGTGGAGATAGGCTCCGATCATGGTGATGATCCTCGCGTCCTCTTCGGTCAGATCATCACGACCGACCGTTGAGAACTTAACCCCAGCACCGTCGAGTATGTCGGCGATCTCCAGCGCCGAGCCGGCCACTATCCTCGCATGCGTCGGCCCGTGGTCGTTGTAATAGAGTCGGTTGACAACCATCTCGTTGCAGAGGGACAGCATGTCCTGAAGCTCGTCGTTGCTCTCCAGTAGCTCCATCGTCTCCTCCAGCTTCGGCCACCCTCTCACCTTCTCCTTCACCAGCGAAGCCGATACCCTCACCAACTCTCCAAGAGATTGCACGGAGGAGATAAATCGGTGACGGGAGGGCTGTGAGCGGCATGAGGAGTTTGCTCTTCGTTCCCGCACATGTGGAGAGGTACGTGGCCAAGGCACCCTTCGTCGGGGCGGACGCGGTGATCCTTGACCTCGAGGATTCCGTACCGGAGGAGAAGAAAGGTGAGGCTAGGAGGGCCCTAGGGGAAGCCGTGAAGCACGTGAGGTCAAACTCAGACGTCCGCGTGATGGTGCGAGTGAACTCCGTCGGGACGGATCACTTCAGGGACGATGTCGTTGCTGCGCTGGAGGCGGGATGCGAGGTCATCGTCCTGCCCAAGTGCAACGATGCATACTCTGTGGTGTCGCTGCGGAAGGTCGTGGAGCCATGCAAAGCCGAAGTGAAGGTGATGGTGCTGATCGAGAGCGCGAAGGCCCTCCTTAACGTCGCGGAGATCGCTAGCTCATGGAGCTCGATCACGGGCCTCGCCTTCGGTGAGTACGACTTCGCATTGAGCATGGGCACGATCTACCCGTCAAGGGACCTGATACGGGTAGCGAGAGCGCTTGTCGCGATAGCGGCTAAGGCGCACGGCCAGCTCGCGATCGACACGCCTTACGCGAGAGTCTCGGACCTCGAGGGCCTCAGGACGGAGTCAATTGAGGCGAGGGCCTTCGGTTTCGACGGAAAGCTTGCGATTCATCCGGATCAGGTGCCTGTGATAAACGAAGCCTTCTCACCGACTAGGGAAGAGATCGAGTGGGCTCGTAGAGTAGTGAGCGCGTTGGAGGCCGCTAGGTCGGAAGGAAGATCCTCGACGATGCTCGACGGCAGCATGGTTGATGAGGTCCACTACAGGCTCGCGAGGATGGTTCTGGGCAAACAAACCATCACGGGACGACCCTGAAGTAGAGCCGTTTGTTCCTCTTCCCCTTGCTCTCGAACCCAAGCACCTCTATCTCGCCGCATTCGCGCGTGTTCGCGACGTGTGGGCCACCATCGGCCTGAAGGTCTACTCCCTCTATCTCGACGAGCCGGAGCATTGGGACCTCGGGAGGCAGTCTATCGGCGAGCTTCGTGATGCCAGGTATCCTGAGCGCCTCTTCTCTGCTCATCCATCTCACACTCACCCTCCTTCCCTCTTTGAGAACCGAGTTAGTCAGATCGACCATCCTCCTCAGCAGCTCTCTGTCGAGACCCTCTAGCGCGAAGTCAACCCTGCAGTCCTCATGACCCACTTGGTTCCCGGTTACCAACGCGCCTGTCTCCCTCGCGACTACAGCTGAGAGGGCGTGAAGCGCTGTATGTGCCCTCATGACCCTGTAACGCCGATCCCAGTCGATCACTCCGTGTACCTGCATGCCTCTCTGGGGCAACTCGCCGTCGCAGACGTGAACAACGCCGTCATCGATGAACCTCACCTCCCTCACGTGCGCTGTGCCTCCGCTGTGTTGAAGCTCTCCGATGTCGGAGATCAGTCCACCTCCCGTAGGGTGGAAGGTGGTAGAGTCCAAGATGACCCCACCTTCGGCCACCTGGAGGACGTTGGCGTCGAACTCTCTGAGGTAGCTGTCGTCGAGATAGAGGAGTTTGGTGCGTCCCTGTCTCACGGATCAACGCACCATCAACGACGAATAAACTTGTTTTCGATGGAAGGGACTTCAGAGGCCTCACCGTCGGAATTCCACGCGAATATCCGCAGCTCGCTGCCCTGTCACGGCTTAATGATCGGACCAGTATGTCCACTTCCGTGAGCGGAACTCTAAGGGGCCTAGTCGGGTTCGTCTTCACGGTCGTAGGGTTAGGAAGCCTATTCTCGGGGCATACGTCCTATCCCTTTCCGAACTTGCAGCAGGCCCTAGTGGCCGAGGTCTACAGGTCGTTGACCTTTCACCTCGCACCGCTATCGGCTCTCATGGGCGAGGGCATCACCTTGGAAAGATATGGTTTCGTCGTATCGACGGGTAACGGAGTTCATCCTTTGCTATCGCTTCTTTTGGCTGGCGCCGTTGCGGGCGTCTGTGCTGGACGGGCCGGCTCAGCGGCAGCCCCACTCCTCGGCTCGGCGATGATCTTCGGATTGTGGCAGCTCATGGGCTTCTACGTGCTGTCCTCATCCTTAGGAGATCACAGCTGGGTCACAGCTATCGATAGAATGAACGAGTTCCTTCTGATCGAGAGGCCGCTGGAGTTGATCGCTCTCTTCACGGTTCCACTCCCCGTGTCGATAGGCATTGGTCACCTGATAGACAGGTCAAGGCAGGAAGGCCCTCTCCTGACCGTCAGCTCGTTGCGGAGATGAGAGGTAGCTAACCAAAGCTCCTCCTACGGAGCTCCCTGAGCAGAGGTATCTCCGAGAGCTTCTCCTCTTCTAGTAGTTCCCAGTAGATCCGATCGGGCTTACGCCTTTGTGGGCAACGTATCACCCTCCTATCGGTGAAGATCGCGTCGACGGCGACATCAAAGGGCTCGACGGGAACGAAGTCCGTTATCTGGAGCTCGTGGACCGTGGTGTAGACTTTGACGCCTTCCTCCACCTTGCCGAACGTCCTGAGGATCGCGTATTCCAGCTCAGCGTAACCCTCGCCCTTCCCGACCCTCCAGCCATCCTCGGTGACTGCTACCGATCCCAAGACTATGAGGTCGACCTCAGGGAGCTCACTAGGGTGTACTGGTTTTCCGTAGACGAAGGCACCTCTTATCGTGGCCGCACGCTCAAGCTCCCTCCTAGGTACGGTTCGGGAATCGATCAGCAGGAAGCCGCCCCTTAACCTCGGAGTCGGCATAACCAGCGTCTTCCCACTTCTGAGGACCTCCTTCCTGACTGCTAACTGAGGCGAGTCGGGGTTCACCTTGACGACCCTAGCCTCCTCGAACTCGGGATCCGCAGCCAGAAGAGCGGCGGCCCGTTCCGCTCCCTTGAAGTTCGGTATTCTCCCTCTAACAGGCACGGGAAAGGAGGCCACACCTCTCTCTTCCATCATCCTCCAGACCTCCTCCCGTATGCCGGCCTTGAGAACCCTTGAGTTCATCCCACGAAAAAGACTCTCGAATGATCGCTATTAACTGGAGGCTCTGAGTCCAAGCGAATGGAGGTCTGGGCATCGATCGACATCTTAGAGGGCAACGTCGTGAGGTTGGTGAGAGGTGAGATAAGCAACGCGATCGTCTACTCGACGAACCCGCTACAGGTGGCACGAAGACTGATGAACTACGGTTTCGACGGCATACACCTCGTAGACCTCGACAGGGCGATGGGCAGGGGCAACAACATAGAGCTGATCAAGAGACTCATTCAAGAGTTCAGGGGGATCAGAGTCCAAGTCGGAGGAGGTATGAGAGACAGGAGATCCATTGAGGAGGTCCTCTCGGTCGGAGCTGAGAGGGTAGTGTTGGGGACGTTGGTCTTCACGGAGCCTAATGTGGTGGCCGCGCTGATCAGCGATCACTCTCCCGAGCGGTTCGTTGCGGCCCTCGATTACGACCACACAGGTCGCATCCTGATAAGGGGGTGGAGCTCGGCGGCAAACATGGAGCTATCGAAGGGTTACGAGCTGGTGACGAACCTCTCGATCAGGTACGTCCTAGCCACCTCCACATTCAGGGACGGAACGCTCTTGGGCCCGGACCTCGAGACGCTCAGCGCGTTAGACCCTGAGCAGCTCAGCATGACCTACGTCAGCGGTGGTGTCTCTACCGTCGAACACGTCAGGACGCTCTCATCGGTAGGCGTGAAGGGCGTTATCCTAGGGAGAGTCTTGTACGAGAACCTAGTGCACCCGCTGAGCCTCATCTCCGCCGCGCGGGCTATCTCAGTCTCAAGAGGAGGTCCAACTTAACTCCATTACCGATCTTAGAGGTCGCAAGTACTCGGCCCTTGCCGTCGAGGATCATGAATATACGCTCGCCCTCCGATCGAGGTTCGTGGTCCGTATACCTGATCACCGTATCCTTGGTCTTGGCCTCTACTAGATACCCCCTCGATGATGACGTGTGCGAATTCGACCCCGATCCGAACGGTGGGACTGCAGGCTTACTTTCCAACCTAAGCGTGAAGAACGTCCGGATAATGACCGCTAACACCAACTTCCTCGACCTCCTTGCCACCTCCCAGCGACCCCAGTTCAGGAGGATGACTGCGACGATCAACCCTATCAGGAGGGCCCCCTCCGGCGAGAGGTAATTGATCGAGGCCATCAAGACCGCGACCACGGAGGTCGATGCGAGGAGCTCGGCGAACAGCACCCTCGTCATCCTGTCCGTGAGGTAGAGCCTCTCGAACGATACCGCCTGGGTCACCGCAGATTCCATCATCAGGTGAGTGATATTAGTTTCGGTGCGAAATTCGTCAGGGGCGTCTCGAACCTTTCGAGTCTGGAAATGAGGGCGCGCTCACCGAACATGGGGGAACGGGTTTAAGAAAAAGCAACGGGTAAAACACGAGGAACGGAACATGGGCCACAGGAAATGGTCGGCGCCTAGACGCGGATCGCTGGCGTACTCGCCGAGGAGGAGGGCCAAGGATCTCCTGCCTACCATAGACTACTGGCCGAAGTGGTCAGACAAACCGAAGCTCCTGGGGTTAGTCGGCTACAAGGCGGGTTCGCTGACGGTCAGATACGTTGACGACGTTCCCGGCTCCTTGACGAAAGGCACAGAGGTTGCCTGTCAAGCGACCGTCGTGGCGGTACCTGCGAACTACGTCATAGGGGCCAAGCTCCTCAAACCAGACTCCAGCGGCGAGCCTCAAGAGACTCAGAGGATCATCGCGAGAGGGCTTCCTCCGTTCTTCGACCGGCTGAGAGGAGTGAGGGCGGGGGCAGGTGACGTCTCACAGTTCGAGAGGGACCTTCCGAGAGCGACCGAGCTGAGGGCCATAGTGGCGTCGGTTCCGAAGGAGGCAGGCCTCGAGCAGAAGAGGCCCTTCGTCCTCGAGGTTGGCGTCTCAGGGTCGCCGGAGGAGGCGTACAGGTTCCTGAAGGACCTCATGGGTCAGAAGGTCGGCGTTGAGTCGGTCTTCTCACCGGGTCAGTTCGTCGATGTGCTGGGCGTCACGAAGGGTCACGGCTTCACAGGCGTCGTCGCTAGGCACGGCATCAAGGTGCTTCCGAGGAAGCAGAGGAAGACGAGGAGGGCAGTCGGAGCGATAGGCGGCAGGAAACCCACGTACGTCACGAGGTTCGTCCCTAGGGCAGGTCAGTACGGCTTCCATGAGAGGACCGAGTTCAACAAGAGGATAATGGCTGTGCTGCCCGACGGTTCACCCCTAACCCCGAAAGGCGGGTTCCCGCACTTCACCGTGTTGAGGTCGCCGGCCGTCGTGTTGCTGGGGTCGGTTATGGGGCCTCCGAAGAGACCGGTCGTGCTGAGGGAGCCGGCCAAGCCACCCTCGTACAGACTCGGAGCTCCCAAGCTCACGTCCATCCTCTTCAGTGACCAGCTGATAGAGGTGACCGCCGCGTGACGGTCGTCCAGAGAGCCATCATGAGAGAGGGCGTCAAGAAGGTCTCCGTCTACTCGATCAACGGCGAGAAGGTTGGCGAGGTCAGACTTCCTTGGTTCTTCTTCGCAGACCGCCGGGAGGATCTGGTGAGGAGGGCCTACATTCACCTCAGAACTCACTCGCTTCAGCCTAAGGGTTCGTGGAAGGGGTCAGCGGCCAAGTACTCCGCTAGGTCGCTCGGCGTCGGCCTCGGGATCGCGAGGATCTCTAGGATAATGACGTCTGGTACCGGGAAGAGCAGGGCCGGAGGGTGGGTGCCGTCGGCTGTCGGTGGGAGGCCCACGCATCCGCCTGTACCCGAGAAGGTCCTGAGGAAGGATCTGAACGAGAAGGAGAGGAGGGGCGCGACGATAGCGGCGCTCGCCTTCACCGCCGACACCGAGAGCGTCAGGAGGAGAGGGCACAGAGTCCCAGAGGGTTTGGACTTACCGATAGTCGTGGAGGACGGCCTCGAGTCGGTCACGAAGAGCGCCGACTTCCGGAGGCTTCTGTTGAGCCTCGGGATGGCCGAGGAGCTCGAGAGGGCCTCAGAGAGGAAGGTAAGGGCCGGAAAGGGTAAGAAGAGGGGCAGGACTTACAAGGGGAGGACGGGGCCCTTGTTGGTGGTCTCGAAGGACGTGGGCGTCTCGAGGGCAGTCAGAAACCTACCGGGTGTGGACGTGGTCCTCGCTAAGGACCTGAGCGTTCTACACCTAGCACCGGGTGGCCATCCGGGTAGGTTGACGGTCTTCACTGCCTCAGCGCTCTCAGAGCTTCAGAGGAGGTTCGGTGATCGTGGACCCGAATGACGTGATAGTCTCGGTCGTGACCACACAGGACGCCGTCTACCTCATCGAGAGGGAGAACAAGCTGACCTTCATTGTCAGGGTCGAGTCAACCAAAGCGGACGTGAAGAGGGCCGTCGAGAGACTCTACGGAGTTAAGGTAGAGAGTGTGAACACGCTGATCACGCCGTACGGCGAGAAGAAGGCCTTCGTGAGGTTGAAGCCCGAGTACAAGGCCTCTGAGATCGCGACGAGGTTGGGGGTGATCTGAGTGCCCAAGCGGACTAGGGCCCAGAGGATAGGGCTGGGATCTCCAGTTTACACGGCGAGCATCCAGAGGAAGTTCGCGCTAGGCTATCCGAGCCATCTCTTCGCCGGTTCGGACGTAGTCAAGGGAAAGGTCGTCGAACTTCACCACGACGTGGGAAGGGGTTATCCGGTTGCGGAGATCAAGATGGACGGCCACACGTTCTACGTGCCCGCGGTGATGGGACTTCAGGTCGGTCAGGTCGTCGAGGCTGGTCTGAGGGCTAACCCGGCCACAGGTAACATCGTACCCATAGGTACAGTTCCGGAGGGACAATCGATCTCGTGCGTTGAGCTCAGGCCCGGCGACGGCGGCAAACTGGTGAGGGGCTCGGGAGCGTACGCTGAGGTGATCTCCCACGCAGGCGACAGATCGATAGTTAGGTTGCCTTCGAAGAAGCTCAAGGAGCTGGACAGCAAATGCTTCGCGATCATCGGCGTAATTGCAGGCTCTGGTAGGCCCGACAAACCCTTCCTCAAGGCAGGCAAGAAGTTCCACTGGATGAAGGCGAGACACAGGCTCAGCACGTGGCCCAGAGTCAGGGGCGTCGCGATGCAACCGGTCAAGCACCCGTTCGGAGGGGGTTCGGGAGGGAAGCTGAGCAGACCCGAGCCAGTGAAGAGGACCGCACCACCGGGCCAGAAGATCGGGCTGATCGCAGCTAAGAGAACTGGGAGGAGGAAGAAGACCTGACGAGAGCCTTTGAGCTCAAGAGGTGCCGAGCTTCCACTCGGTGACGTACCTCAGCTGCTCCTCCGTCATCTCGTCTATCGTTATGCCCATCGAATCCAGCTTCAGCTTGGCCACCGCGCGATCCACCTCCGGAGGCACGTCCAATACTCTCGACGGAAGTAGTTCTCTCTCCCTCGCAAGCAGCTCAACTGAGAGCGCCTGAAGGGAGAAGCTGAGGTCCATGACCTCTGAAGGATGACCTTCCGCGGCAACGAGGTTCACGAGCCTGCCTTTGGCGAGCAGATAGAGGCAGCGACCGTCTCTCATCCTGAACCTCTCGACGTTGGGAGCTATCTCTTCCACAACTTCAGCCATAGCCCTCAGGTCCTTCAGCGAGACCTCAACGTCGTAATGGCCGGCGTTCGCCAGCACTGCACCGTCCTTCATCAGCTCCACGTGCTCCCTTCTGATCACGTTGATGTTGCCGGTGGCCGTCACGAAGACATCGCCGATCTTCGCGGCGTCCCTGGAGCTCATGACCCTATACCCGCTCATCGCGGCCATAAGCGCTCTCACAGGGTCCACCTCGACGACGATCACCTCCGCTCCCATGCCCCTGGCCCTAGCTGCTATTCCGGAACCGACTCTGCCGTAACCGAACACCACGAACCTCTTACCTGCTAGTAGCATCCCGGTCGACCTCATGATCGCGTCGATTGTGGACTGCCCTGTCCCGAGAGGGTTGTCGAATAGCGACTTGGTTGGACTGTCGTTGACCGCGATTATCGGGTAGAGCAGCTTACCCTCCCTTTCCAGCGCCCTTAACCTTATGACGCCCGTCGTCGTCTCCTCGGTCCCGCCCTTGATGTCTTCCACATCAAGCCGCTCATCACCCATTCCGACTTGGACGCTCTCCAGCTCGGGGCTCTGAACACCATGAGCAAGCTTGTGAACCGTGACGGTCAGGTCAGCACCGTCGTCAACGGTGATCTCGGGTCTCACGGAGAGGGCCCTTCCTATACACTCGTAGTACTCGGACTCGCTCATCCCCCTGTAGGCGTAGACGGCGACTCCTTCCTCGACCAGCGCCGCTGCTACCTCGTCCTGCGTGCTCAGGGGGTTCGAGGCGCAGAGGGAGACCTCGGCCCCACCAGAGACTAGGGCCCTCACCAACGTTGCAGTCTCCTTCGTTACGTGAAGGCAGGCCGCAATCCGAAACCCCTTCAGCGGCTTCTCCCTCTCGAACCTCTTCCTGATCACACCCATGACCGGCATCCTCTGCTCGGCCCAAGCTATCCTTCTCATACCGTCAGAGGCAAGTCGTATGTCCCTGACCCAGTAACGACCTGTCCTCACCACGCGACATCCGGCATGTGACTTCATATTTACGCTTCTTAAATCGACTTCCGGTGAGCTCTTAGGCATCGTCGCGCAGCATTGGCATACCTCCCTCGCTGAAGGCTTCTCACCGTGTCTCTCCAACTCCACCGCTACGTGGCGCAGCAGTCCGATGGCGCAGTAGCTTTAGGTCTCGGAAGTCCCAGGGACTCCCCGAACAGCAGGGCGTGAAAGCGTCTTCACGCGTCACCGTCACACGGATCAGCTGACGTGGAGGTAAAGGAGTGGTCCAAAGGACGTCTCCTCAACGTTCCTCTTTCGCGCGTGGAGATCGGTCACCACTCCACGCACTCTCTCTATCGGAGCGTTCACTGTTCGCGCGGCGACGTAGAAATAGAGCTTAGACTGCTTAGCATGGGGCCCCGGTAGCTCAGCGGTAGAGCGCCGGCCTCGTAAGCCGGTGGTCGAGGGTTCGAATCCCTCCCGGGGCTACGGTCGGGTAGCCCTTTTTACCACCGTTCCAAACGATGATGGGGTTGAATCGAGAGAAGTGCACGAC